>JBAYVU010000115.1:0-2710 GCA_041674385.1 Sterolibacterium sp. | reverse complement strand
CGATGAATTGTTGCGCAGCGACCTGAAAGACCCCCTCGCGCCGCAACGTCGAAGCGTCACCACGCTGATCGCGGATATGGAGGGATATACCACCCAGGTCGAAAGCCTGCCCATGGAGGAGGCGGCCCAGCTCACCCGGGATTTTCTCGATTGCCTGACCCGGCCCGTTCTAGAGCAGCGCGGCACCCTGGACAAGTACACCGGCGATGGCCTGGTGGCTTTCTGGGGCGCACCGCTGCCCATCGCGGATCATGCCGACCTGGCGCTGGATGCAGCGCAGCGCATCGTGGAGGAAGTGCGGCTGTTCAGTCTTTCGCGCCAGCGGCGCGGCCTGCCCGCCTTGCGGGTACGTATCGGAATTGAAAGCGGCATCGCCATGGCCGGCGATTTCGGCACCTCATTCCGAAGCATCTACACGGCGGTGGGAGACAGCGTCAATGTCGCGTCGCGCCTGGAGGGACTGGCGCGCAACCAGCCCTATGCCATTGTAATTGGTGCCGGCACGGTGGGGATGTCGCGCCGCCACCGCTTCAAATTGATCGGCGACATGGTGTTGCGCGGCAAGGAAAAGCCGACCACGCTGTATACGCTTGAGGACGGGTGAATTTCACTCCCTCTCCCCCTGCCCCACATGCGGGGGAGGGGGGCAGATCAAGTATCCCCTGGCTTGCGCTTCCCATCCACCAGTTCCTTCAAACGGTCAGGTGCGCGAATGATCAGGCGGCGCATGTCCTTCTGCACGACATTTGCATTGAGCAGCACGGCGATTGCGCGCGTGACGGTTTCGCGCGAGGAGTTGATCATGATCGAGATTTCCTGATGAGTCGGCATGTTGTCGATCTGTTCCAGACCGCCCGGAGCTTTTTCCTTGAGGTAGTGCAGCAAGGCGAAGACGCGCTGGAAAGCGTTGGGCAGAGCCTGTGCAGCGCGCAATTCGGACATGCGCCGAATCACCTGGGCGAAATGCTTCATCATCGCCTCGGCGACCGGAGGATGTTCATAGAACATGGAACGAGCCAAGTCCCCAGGCAGCCAAAGGACATGCGAAGGAAGCAGGGCGACCACACTGGCCGAACGCGGCGTATTGTCCACGACCAGCAGCTCGCCGAAGAAGTGGCCGGTTTCAATAATGTTCAGCCCGACTTCCTGCCCGTCTGGAAGATGGCTGATGGCTTGCAACTTGCCGGAAAGCAGGAATCCCAGCGAATCGGCGGTCTGCCCTTTGGCCAGGACCACGGCGCGCTTGGAATACACAGTGACCCTAGCACGGCTCAAGACTTGATCGAAACGCTCGGGAGGCAGCAAATTCAATAAAGGCAGCTTGTCTAGCGCTTCGCGGCTGAGTTGGATTTTCGTCGTCAAGGGCTCGCCTCGGTACAATCGTTATAATCCAAATATGATACAGGACTGCGCTCAATCGGCAGTTGATCCTTTAGAGCGCCCTTATCGATTCGGGAGTCAGTCGTGCCAAAAATCTCAATCATATTGCCTGCATACAACGAAGAACAAACCATCGCCGCAACCATCGAAGCCTTCCACGGCGTCTGTCCCACCGCGCATATCGTGGTGGTCAATAATAACTCCAAGGATGCGACGGCAGATATCGCCAGGGACACCCTGCAGCGCTTGAATGCCCACGGCGAAGTGATCGACGAATGTCGCCAGGGCAAAGGCTACGCCGTGCGCCGCGCCTTTATGCAAGTGGATGCGGAGATTTACGTCATGGCGGATGCCGACCTCACCTACCCGGCAAACCGCCTGGACGACTTAATCCGGCCGATTACGGCGGGTCTCGCGGATATGGTGGTGGGCGACCGTCTTTCCGGGGGGCATTACCGCAAGGAAAACAAGCGGAAGTTTCACGATTTCGGCAACGACCTGGTCAGGTGGCTGGTAAATAAGCTGTTCCGCTCCAGGCTGCACGACATCATGAGCGGCTATCGCGCGTTTAGCCGCTGCTTCGTCAAGACCTACCCTATTCTGGCCGAAGGTTATCAACTCGAAACGGACATGACCTTGCATGCCCTGGACAAGCGCTTTCGCATCGCCGAGATATCCGTCGAATACCGGGATCGGCCACAAGGCAGCGTTTCCAAGCTGAATACCCTTGGCGATGGCGCACGGGTATTGTTTGCGATCGCCCAGATTCTGCGTTTCTACCGCCCCTTGTTCTTCTTTGGCTGCATCTCGCTGGGTTTTGCCGCGATGGGAATCTTGGCGGCGTTGCCGGTATTCTCCGACTGGATCCAATACCAGTACATCTATCATGTACCACTGGCCACCCTGGCGGCGGCGCTGGAACTGGTTGCCGTCATGGCGCTGAGTGTCGGCCTGGTTCTCGACTCGATCACCCATCAGGACAAGATGAGATTCGAGCAGGAATTGCTCTCCACACCGCAAGTTCACCCGCCCGAAGAGTGAATAACGCCCGTCGTCAGTTTTTTCAGTTCGCCGTGATCGGCGGCATTGGCTTCGCGATCGACGGCGGTCTGCTGACGCTGCTTTCGATACTGTGGGGCATGAATGTCTATGTCGCACGACTGGTCTCGTTCCTGACTGCGACACTGTCGACCTGGTGGCTTAACCGCAAACATACTTTCGGCATGGCGCCATCCGGGGAATTCCGGGCGCATGCCAACGAATACACGCGCTACTTCTTCATCCAGGTTGGCGGCGGGCTGATCAACCTGGCCGTGTTCGTCTGGCTGGT
>JBAYVU010000114.1:0-2711 GCA_041674385.1 Sterolibacterium sp. | reverse complement strand
TAACCGTTCCCCAGTTTCGCCCTGTTCGAGCATTTGCTCGCAGCATGTGCCATAGGCCGACAAGGCCGTAAGCGGCTGGTTGAGTTCATGGGCCAGGGCGCCCGTCATTTCACCGGCCGCAGCGAGACGCAGTGATTGACGCAGTTCCGCGCTTGCCCGCTGTTTTTCATCCACAACGACGCCGATGAAGAACCCGAACAGGGCCAGCACTACCGTCAGGGTCTGAATCTCTAACACGGTGACCGCCGAAAAACCCAGCAACTGGACAGAGCCAATGATGCCAATCTGGAGCAAGGCGGTGCTGAACACAGCGCCGGTGACACCGTGTCTTGCGGCCGCCAACGCGACGGGCAAGAACAGGACGTAGAAATATTTGAAATCGGCCTCGGCTCCGACGCCGAACGCTATCCACAGCGCGGTGCCTGTCGCGCCCATGTGGATCAGCGATTCCCAGGCAAGGACCATCGCCTTTAACTGTGCGCGCCGACGTTCGTCGAATAGCATCCAGAAGATCGGCATCGATACCAGTATCCCAACGCCATCGCCTACCCAATAGCGGATGAACGCTTCTTGTACTGTGCCTGCGGGTATGAGCTTCCCAAAGAACATCGCGGAAACAAACATCAGGCTATTCAACAGGGTGCCAGCGGCGACAATGCCACCCCATTCGAGCAGTTCGCGTCCGTCCCCGAAGATGACACCGCCTGCGAGGCGGCGACGCAATATCTCGGTGATCGCCCAATAGTTCAGCGTCAGCATCGCGGCGATGCCGATGGATAGCGCCATCGGCGCCGGCAGATGGCGCACCCATAAATCCGCCATCAGGATTGCCAGGGCGACAGGCAAGGCCGCGTATTTCCCGAAGCGCAGCAGGAAGACCAGACCGAACGCAGCGGCGGGATTCCACGGCGTAATGTTTAGACCATGGAGCGGATGAATGTAGCTCGCCCAGTCGAGGGCGACGTAACCTACCAGCAGGGTTATCACGTCGCGCCAACCGGGTCGCAGTATTGGCAGCATCGGCGAAGGGGTCCGGACCAATTGATCGAGCTGGCATTGTACTTGGGCACGGGAAACTTCGTTATTCGCAAAACGCGTACGGGTTTCCCTTTTTCCTCTTCAATCTCTTGCACCGACTTGTCTTTCGTTGCTATGAAAATCACTTTGAAAAGTCGGTTTCCCTTACGGGCGATCCCCAATTTTCAGAGCCGGAAGATCGATCTACGATGCGTCCCCATGGCTCGCTCAATCAGCGCCTTCGCGGCACTGTTCGTTTTTTGGCTTCTGCTCTCCGGCATATTCACGCCGTTCCTGATTATTGCCGGCGCCGGCAGCGCAATCGTCGTGGTCCTATTCGCCCGACGGATGGAGGTCATTGACCCTGAAGGGCATCCGGATCGACTGGTCTGGTTGTCCATGTTCACCTACTGGCCGTGGTTGGCGAAGGAAATCGGCGTTGCGGCCTGGGATGTCACAAAGCGCACTCTGCACCCTCAATTGCCTATTTCACCAACGTTGATTGAATTTGCCCCGACCCAACGAACGGTCATGGGCTTAGTCATTCATGCCAATTCGATCACGCTCACCCCGGGCACCATCAGCGTCGAGGTCGAACCCGGACGCTTTCTAGTACACGCCCTTACCCAGGAAGGTGCTGACGGACTCACCGGGAGTGAAATGGATCGTCGCTGCACTGCGCTGGAGACCCGGCGATGATGCTTGCTGTTGCCACGTTCGCGATTCTGGTCACCGTCGGCCTGGCGTTGGCACGCGCAGCCCTTGGCCCGACGGTGTTTGATCGCCTGCAGTCCGCCAACACCATCGGTACCTGCGCAATGCTCCTTCTCGCGTTAATGGGATTCCTTGATGAGCGCCCGGAATTTCTTGATCTTGCCTTGGTTTATGGCCTGCTCAACGTGATCGGCGTCATAGCCGTGCTGAAGTTCTTTCGCCATGGCGATCTGGGTGATTCCGGGGACTCAAGCGAGATCGTGCAGACCAAGGAAATACGGCCATGACCCTCCTGATAGACCTCTTGAGCGGCCTCTGTCTTGCCGGTGGGAGCTTTTTCTGTCTGGTGGGCGGCATAGGCTTGGTTCGGATGCCCGATTTCTACACGCGGATGCATGCCGCGAGCATTGCAGAGACCCTGGGGGCCGGTTTGATCCTGTTGGGCCTGATGCTGCAGGCAGGCTTCACGCTGGTCGCCGTGAAGCTGGCGCTGGTCGGACTACTTCTCTTCTTTGCCAGCCCGACCGCCACACATGCGTTGGCCCGCGCTGCAATGATTCGGGGCGTTAAACCCTTACTCGGACCACAGCGCAGAGGCGTGAAGGAGGCATCATCGAAGCGCTGATCATCAACGTGCTGCTGGTATTCATGGCAATCACCGTGCTGGTGCTGATGCGCGTGCGCAATCTGTTTGCGGTGATCGTGCTATCCGGAATTTACAGTTTCCTCATGGCCACGGTTCTGGTTGCCCTCGATGCCGTGGATGTGGCGATGACTGAAGCTGCCGTCGGGGCGGGCGTGTCTACCGTGTTGTTACTGGGTGCGCTTCACCTCTGCAAGAGCGAAGAAGCCAAACCCGCTCATAAACCGTGGCTGCCGCTCGCCGTGTCGGTATCGACCGCCGCGTTACTGGTCTACGGAGCCTTCGGTCTGCCTGCCTTCTCGGACCCGGAATCGCCAATTCACCAGCAGGTTGTCCC
>JBAYVU010000113.1:0-2939 GCA_041674385.1 Sterolibacterium sp. | reverse complement strand
GTGCCTTTGGGCAGTTGCGCCTTGAGCGGCAGGCATTGTTCGGCGCTCAACACCGCTTCGCATTCTTCGGCCGCCGGCCAGTGGCGCGGTTCGCTGCAACCGCGCTGGAGCAGCGAACCCTGCGCATTGAGCAGCGCCCATTCGCAGGCCGCCTCCTCGGCCGGCCAGCCGGCCGGCAGCAGCAGGCGCAGCATCAGGTTGGGACTCATTCGAACTTTTGCCAGACGATCGCCGGCCAGGGAGTTTGCCGGTCGAGCAACGCTGTCGAGGTCGTGTCGGCGTTGCCGTAGCGGCTGCGGATCATGACGCTGAAATAGCGGCTCTGCGTTGCCAATTGTCCGGTGCCGGCGAGGTTGGCCAGATCCGGACGCGGCAGACGGTTACGGAAATCTGCGACATCGCGGAACGGGATGCGGTTGCGCTCGGCGATGATTTGCTGGGCATCCGAGGCGGTCAGTTCGGGAAGGACGGCAGCGAGCACGATGGCGCTGGTAGTGTTGAGATTGACCGGATTATAGCCTGGAAGAACGCAGACATAGGGGCGCAGCCGCTCGATGATGGCGTTGTCGAAACCGCGTATGCGCAGCAGATTGTCCAGGTCGCTGAGTTCGCGGTTGGCGCTGCGATAGGGCGGGGTCAGTCCCAGGTAGTAGGTATCCTCGGCGCCATCCGAGGTTGCCTCGCTGTCGGTGTCGATCCAGTCGGCCAGGGTTACCGCCAATGCCGGGGGCAGTTGCAACTGGTTCAACAGGCGCACCAGGATCGCCATGCTGTCTGCTTGGGTTTGTCCGTTGCGAACCAGATTATTGAGATTCCACTTGCCTTGCTCGTCGTTCATTTCTCCGCCGATTTCGCCGCTTTCGGCGGGCATCGCCGGGACTTTGGTGGCCCACGGTTCGCCGAGATAGTCGATGTTGCTGGTACGCGCGTCTTCGGCCAACACGGCACGCGCCCAGTCGATTCCAGCCTGTCCCAGCAAACGCGCCTGGGCGAGGTCGCGGCGGGTTTCCACTTGGCGCAACCACAAATCCTGCCGCCAGATCAGGCTGCTGGCCAGCGTGGTTGCCAGGGCTACCACCAGCAACGCCATGATCAGGGCCGCGCCATGTGAAGCATGGGGTTGGCTGCGGGTCTTCATGACGGCAGTGCGAACAGACGATGCAGGGAGATGCCGTCGTTCATGGTGATTTCCACGGCCACGGCGCGCGGCAGCGTGTCCTTGCCGTTGACGACCGGCCAGTTGTCCTGCCAGGTGCCGGTGCTGTCAAGATAGCGGAACGTCAGACTGCTGACGCCTTCGAGCAACACGTAAATTTCCGGCAAAGTGCCCGGCGCCCGATCCAGTACGGGCCACAGCAGCAGTTCCACTTTCCCCGCATGCAGGCGGTAGCCGAGGCGGACTTCATCGCGTCCCGACGGCGATTTGCGGGTGAATTCGAGTTGGGTTGCGGCCGGGTCGATGTCGGCGGCGGCATTCGCCAGCGGGCGTCCCCACCATTCCGGGAGCGGCTGGGCGTTGTCGGCGCCGGCGCGTACCGGACGCCGCACCGGTTGAACAACATCGCTGGCAATGCGCTCGAATAGCAGCGCGACACCCTGCCAGTATTCTCCTTCGGCGAGGCTGCGGGCGCTGCTGCGCGTCATGCTGTCCAGCCCGCGGTAGGCCATGCTGACGATGATCGCCAGCAAAGCGACGGCGACCATCAACTCGATCAGCGTCAGTCCGGCTTGGCGGCGGTGAATGGGATCGATCCGCATGTGATTAGCCACCCGGCTTGATCAGAAAACCGGTGGCCCGTGCCAGGGCATGGCTGGGGTCGGTGCTCTCGTCAGCCATCACCCGTATCTCGATGCGGCGAAATTGGGCGTTGGGCGTGCCGCCGATTTTCTCTTCCCAACGGAAGCGCTGGTTGCCTTGCGTCGTCTCGCCGCTGTTGATGCCGATGGGAAGCCAATCCCGTCGCGCCCGGTGTTCCTCCAGACGATCGAGCGCAACCCAGTCGGCCAGTTGGCGCAAGCGGATTTCGCCGGTGTTCTGGGTGGCCACGGCACCGGCGCGCAACGCTGCCATCAGAGCTAATGCGAGTATGGCCAGGGCGACCATGATTTCCAGCAGTGTGAAGCCGCGCGCGGCGGAAAATGACAATTTCATTGCCCGGCACCGTTCAGGATGTCGACCCGGCCGGTCGGCAGTCCGCGCAGTTCAATGGTGCCGACTTGACCGGATTGTCCCTGTGGCCCCGCCAGGGCAATCCGGAACAGGGATGGATCGCCGCGTCGAAACACCAGCAGGGCGCCCTGCGGCAGGGATTGGCCGTCGACGTCGAGACGAACCAGATGCAGCCCAGGCGCGAAACGATGCGCCTGGAAGCGATCGTCGGCGGTGAGCGGCTGCCAGCGGCGATCATGCTCGTTGGGCGTCTGTGCTTCCCAGAACTCATAGCCCTCGGCGTTGGCCGACCAGGCGAGCTGCCGTCGCCCGGCTTGCGCTTCGATCATGGCGGCTTCGAGCAGCAAGCTGAGCTGTTTGACATCGGAGATCGCTGCCCGACGCGGATCGATGGTGATGGACAAGACGACAGCCGTCGTCAGGATGCCGAGGATGGCGAGCACCACCAGCAGTTCGATCAGGGTAAAGCCGCGCAGCGTCGATCGACGAGTCACAGCCGGCATCCGAAGCGGGCGATTGTCACAGCGCCCAATTCCCGATATCGGCATCGAGGGCGTTGCCGCCGGGAGCGCCGTCGGCGCCATAGCTGAAGATATCGATCTCGCCGTGCAGGCCGGGATTGAGATATTGATAAGCCTTGCCCCAGGGGTCGAGGGGCAGCCGTTCGACATAGCCATCGCTCTTCCAGTTGTCCGGGATGGGCGGCTGGGTGGGTTTGGTCACCAGCGCCGGCAAGCCCTGTTCGGTGGTCGGATAGCGCTTGTTGTCG
>JBAYVU010000112.1:0-2982 GCA_041674385.1 Sterolibacterium sp. | reverse complement strand
CGTCGTCGCCAATCCCATTTGCACCACCGCACCGGGAACGGCAATGCGTTTCACCGCGAGCAGATCGTTGAGCGAAAAATGAAGCCCGACGCCGAACATCAATAGCATGACGCCGATCTCCGATAACTGGGAGGCAAGATGCGCATCTGCCACGAAACCAGGCGTCGCTGGACCGATGAGGATACCCGCAACCAAATAGCCGACCAGCGCCGGCACCTTGATCCGTTCGGCAATGAACCCGAGGACCAGAGCGGCCCCGAAGCCGGCGGCAATGGTGGTGATCAGTGAAATGTTGTGATTCATTCAATAATATTCAACGTTGTGCCGCACCGGGCAAATCTATCACGGAAACCGGGTATCCGAAAAAACAGGCGGCACCAGACCGCCTGAAACTTCTTCTCCTTTTTTAAACTAGACTCATGGCAGTCCAGTTCCTTGGCGGTATCCAGAATAGAAAACACGATATTGCCAACCCCGACACGGAATCTGCGCGGCGACCGGGGGAACAATAGCTTCCTCAATAAACGCCTGCGCGCGTCCCGATTGAGATTGTGCGATTTCCTGCTGAGTCCGGAAAGACAAAAAAGCCGCAGATCAAGATCAGTAAGACCAGTATCGCCAAGGTGTTCATTGAATGACATTCTCCTCGGGAGGATTCAGAGAATATCTCATTGAATCCTTCTGAATCAGTTCCGGGCCTCCCAAGATGGACAAAGTGAGAAGCTTCTATTCCTCGGACTGTCAGCCTTCAATCAGTATCTGATGCCGGAAACCGCATTTGCGGATAAAACTGTAGGCGGCATCGAGATCAGTCCACAAACGTTGGCAACCCTCAAGGTTGATCTCGATCATATTGATGGCATCCGTTGGTAAAGCCTCTCCATAGGCGGAGACAGACCATGCGGTAGTAGGCGATGACATTGACTTGCTGATGGTCATCTTTTCTACGATGCCATTTTCTATTAAAGCGACAAGATCCTTGGGGAGCATTCTTGGTTTGCTGGTGATATGCGTCGGCCCTCTCATGAGGGAGATTGGATTTTTAGCATGGTTTTTGGATACTTGCTAGGTCGAGCCGGCATTCTTGAGCAATTCGTACATTTCGTCCTTGAGCCGCAGTTTCTTCTTTTTCAAGATTTCGATATCTTCATGATTGTTCGGCCCAATATAGACTTCCATCTGCTTGATCTTCTGATCCAGTTCGTTGTGTTTGCTGAACAGGTGGTGAAAGTGCCGATCATTTGCCTTGAGTTGAATAATTAGCTCACGATATTCCGGAAACATTGCTGTCCTCCTTGGTGTTCTGGGAACCCGAAACTGTAAGTGAACTGCTTTTGAAAAGTCCGGTCATGACTTCATCCTTCAAACGTAGCCAGCACGAACAAAGTGTGACGTCCTTTTCCACCAATGCGGCGAATTTTTCCATTTCGTTCCAGATTGCCAATGACTGATGTGAGCATTGAATTGGCGGTATCAACACCCAGCTGGAAGGCCAGCTTGCGTAGGTCAAGTAAAGCGTTTTGACGGAACAATTTCAATACCGAATCGGTTGAAATCGAATTCAAGTTGTTTCTCCTGGAATTTCTGCTCGGTATAACGACTCCAAAGTTTGCATTCCTCAAATAGCGTGGAAATAGATTTCACCTAGAGACAATATTCAGTGATTGATCTGCCCCTCAGCCAATAATCGATCTATTTCCAGTTCCGCCTGCGCCCAGTCTTCGTCATTAGACCCAGCATCAAAACCTCGTTTTTCAGCGATGTAGTAAGCGGCGACCTCGACATAGTGATAGCGTTGCTCTGATGTGACCGGATGAAGCATGCCGGTGTTCTTTTCTGCCGAGTCATGTGTCGCTTTATCGTGTGAAGTGATTTTTTCCGATTTCGCCATTTGATTCTCCTCGGTGTGGTCTGTTATTTTGCTCGCTGTGAGCGGGACTGCGATTTGTGCGATTGGCGGGAGGAGGCATAGATGCTGTCCAGCCCGAATGCATGAATCTTGCGCGTGATGGTGTTGCGGCCAATACCCAGCAAGCGGGCGGCATCGACGCGGCACCCTCCTGTGGCAGCAAGTGCACAACGGATCAATGCCGACTCGAATTCTCGGTTCATTGCGCGAAACACCTTGCCCGGTTGTTGGGTGAGCAAGCAATTGGTTTGACGTGTCAGTGCGCTGATCCAGCGGGCGTGCATGTGGCGATACCACTGGCTATGGGGTTCTGGCGGACTGGGGGTCTGTGCCGCTGGGCCGGGGCTGAAAGAGCACACGCTCGACTCGCAGGCGATGAATCTTGCCGCCAGGTAAACCCCAGTCAATCGACTGTCCGGTGCTCAGGCCCAGGAGAGCGCAACCGACGGGAGCCAATACCGAAATCCTGCCAGACACGGGGTCTGCCTCGCCGGGGTATACCAACTCGATCTCGCGCATCGTTCCGGCATTTTCGTCGGAATAGATCAGGCGAGAGTTCATAGTGACCACATCCTTTGGGATACGATCCGATGGAACAACAATTGCCCGGTCCAGTTCTTCGGCCAAAGCGTGATCTACGACGAGTTCACGCAAGCGGACATAATCGTTCAGGGATACGACTAAATCCTCTGATCCTAATATGGGCCTGCCATGGCTGGAATTGGCATATGCATTATCGTGTTTCATAGTGGTGCATGGTAACCAACGGCCCGTCGCTTGATTAGTCCCAATCTCGGAATCAGAATGTATCTCTCTGGGATACAATGAAACAAAAGACCACTCGGATATCGCGTGCCTTCATGTTTGATCTGAATTTTTTGTCTGTATTCGCCCGTGTCGCTGAGGCGGGTAGTTTTGCTGAAGCCGCACGTCGTTTAAGCACTTCCCGGTCAGCTGTCAGCAAGGCAGTCGCCAAATTGGAAATAGCCTTAGGTGCCCGCCTGCTCAATCGCACCACGCGGCATTTGAGCCTGACCGAGATCGGCCAGATCGTGGCAGCACATTCGGGGCGG
>JBAYVU010000111.1:0-3068 GCA_041674385.1 Sterolibacterium sp. | reverse complement strand
TGACCAATACTCAATCTGCTTGGGCAACGAACGATGCTCGATAACGGCATAACGCCTAGCCTGATCAACCAAGGATTCTGACAGCTTCACATTGATGGACATGGTGGCGGCCTCCTAGACACAGGGCGCATTCTAGCCCATAACGGACCCTAACGGAACTTAATTGCACTTTCGCGGAAAAACCGGACGACCCCAGCATCCTCAATCTGCAAAATGCGCTGGCTTGGGCTCACTTATCCTACTGTCCGAATTCTCGGAGCCAGCTCTTGCCATGATCTAAGCTGATGCCAAAAGAACGAGAAGGATCATTTCACTTCGTAAACCACTTGACAGTGACACTGACCATAGTATCATTTCCAACATGAGCAAGGCGCAAAAGATCCTGGCGGCAATGGAAAACAACCCGCTCAACTGGGTGATGGAGCAAGTCGAAACTGTCGCTAAGGCATTCGGCTTGACGGTGCACCGCCCCGGTGGCAGTCATCACATCGTGCGCCACGCTAATGGCAAGAAACTCAGCATCCCAGCACATCGGCCGATCAAGCCCATCTACATCCGCCAGTTGGTGCGTCTGGTGAAGTTTAGCAAAGGAGACGACGAATGATCGATCACAAAAGTTACCCCGTTGAAATCCGCCAGTTGTCTGCCGAAGATGGCGGAGGCTGGTTAGCAATGTTCCCCGATCTACCCGGATGCATGGGAGATGGCGAAACACCGGAAGCGGCAATTGCGGACGGCTACTCGGCAGCGCAAGCATGGCTCAAGGTGGCTGAGGAATGCGGTGATGCGATTCCGGAACCCAGCACCGGCGGGGAATCAGGACGTTTTGTAGCGCGTATGCCGAAAAGCCTCCACACGCGCTTGGTCGCTCGCGCTGCACAAGAAGGCGTCAGCATGAATACGCTAGTAGTATCCATCATTGCCGAAGGCATCGGGATGCGCACGCATCACGCCTGATCATCAGGGAACACCTCGCCGGATGCTCTGATCTGAATCAAGTCAAACTTCCACAACCACATCAGACAGCGCACGCCCACAGGCGTCGCGGCGCCTGCTGCTGCCAGCAAGGCATTGACCGTCTGGCCATCCTGCTTGCCCGCTACCGTCAGCAAGGCCACGATCATCTCTCTGGGCAACAGCACCGCATCAAACGCGTAGTTTGCCATCGCCAGACCCAGCAGATCACGCAGGCGTGTCTCGGCATCAGGCTGAGGCGTCACCATCCAGTTGCCTCCCAGCGTCTGGCTGGGGAAATGTGCGAAGCGGGCGAAGGGATCGGCGCGCTGCGGCCAAGGTTCCGGCGCCTGCGGCCCGGCTGAAGTTCTGATTCTGGCGAGTTCATCCGCAAGTTGCGCATAACGCTGCAAGATCACCGGCCAGTCAAATTCGTTCTGCGCCCGCTTCAAGCCTGCAGCACCCATCGATGCTCGCAACTCAGGTTGCGTGGCCAGGCGCATGCAAGCCGTAACCAACGCCGTCGGTTCGACCACTGTTGCCAGACTGGTGCGGCCAATATAGAAATCGTAGGTATCCAGCCCCAGCGCATGGCGCATGGCCAGGTCACCGCCCACCCCGTTCGGCGGCAACACGGACGGCACGCGGAAACCATCGATACCATCGCGCACCGTGTCCTTGTAGCCATTCCAATCCGATACCACCACGGGCAAGCCTGCCGCCATAGCTTCCACCGGTGTCAGGCCGAAGGTCTCCTGGATATTGTCCGAAAGCGACACGAACACATCCGCGCCTTGCCATGCCTGGCGGTAACGCAGCTCATCGTTACCATCCACCCAGACAAAACGCACTGAAGGCGCCAAGGCTCGCTGCGCAGCTTGGAATCCAGAGCGAATCGCCTCGTTGGGAAACACTCCGGCTTCGATGCACACCACCGGCGCTCGCTTTGCCACCTGCTCCAACGCCTGATACATCGGCGCCGGATTAGCCTTGGCGTGGAATGATAGTCGGCCGGAGAACAGGAAGGCGACTTCGCCAGCGCCAAGTTGTAAAGCGTCACGCGCCGCTTCCCGCTGCCCAGGCTGTGGCGCAAAGGACGGGCAGTCAACTCCTAAAGGGATGACCGGCAACTGCGGCGTATTGAAGCGTGTCGCTCCGGTCTGAGCAGACCACCAGGCTTTCATTTCATTGTGCAATTGCGTCGAAAAATCCTGTGCCGCCTGTGAAATACAGATCATCGCATCCCAGGGCTTGAAGGGTGGTAATACCAAGTCCGCCACCTGATCCATCGCTCCGGTGGAGGAGAGAGTGAAGGTCACGCCCATGAAACTAAAAGCAGCGGGATTGAAAACATTGCGAGAACAAGCTAGATCCTTGGAGGCAGGCGACGGATAGTAGAGGGCGCCGACTTCGCCCAATGCAGCCCAGTGGGGCACCTCGATCCACTTGAGGTTACCGGAAAACCCGTCCCCCTTGAGCTGGTTAAGCATGGCTTTTGCCGTATTGGTTCCCACACCCATGCCATTCAAGGTCGCACTTGGCCAAGTCCGCGCCACACCGCGCATGAAAGTCTTGCCGGCGCTCTGCCGACCCATGATCTTCTTCTCCGTCGAATAGGCGTCACCGGCATAGTAGATGGCGAAATTCATTCTGTTATCCATGTTCTGGGTATTTCCTTGTCCGCTCAAACCTTGACCACACCCCACTGCTGGTCGGCCAGCACCCGCAATTCTTGCTGGGTCGATTCCCCGGACTAGGCTTTCCGCCACCAGAGTGAGTCATACACCTGCAAGGCTTCGGGCCGAATGTAATGTCAATTCTCCAAGCGCTTCAGGTCGCGATAAAAGTTTTCGTGGGAGCCAACCGTCAGCAGTTTGATGCCGTTCTCGTCCATGACACGATACGAGAGCAAGCACAGTTGGTTGTCCATCCGGAATTTATAGACGCGGACACCTACAAGGTCACCGACTTTGGCTTCGCCAATCTCAATGTCGCCGGCAACTGCCTTAACTGCCTCGTCGAGATCAGCCTTCTGCTGCCTGTGCAACTTCTTGGCCACCCGTTCGAAGGTGGGGGTAACGAGAATACGCATCAGCCAAACTGATACTCGCCGA
>JBAYVU010000110.1:0-3284 GCA_041674385.1 Sterolibacterium sp. | reverse complement strand
GTGAGGGTGAGTGGAGGACGGGCTGCCGCGTTCATCAACTCGGCAGTCCGGAACCCATTGAAGCTTTACTAGCGCGCCATTCATCCGATCCACTTCAACGCGTGACAAGCGCGGGAAAAATGCATCCGATTCGCGCTTTGGAACTTCGCCAGCAAATATGCAGTCACATCCCCGCGGGCAACAACTCTATTCTTCTTTAGGAACCTAAGTGGAAACCAAATGATTTGCAGGCGTGCTTCTGCCCCTCACTGGTGAGAAAATCATGAAGAACATTTTACGCAGGCCAATATTCATTGTCGGTACCATCATTGCATGCGCAGTTGGATACTATGTATGGAACATGAACCAGCCGCCACCGCTGCCTCCATCGACGCAAGTTGTTCAGTCTCAACCGGTAACACCCCTGCCAGACGAGGCCGCGACAAAGAACTATCCAATCGAGTCCCCACCAGCATTAGCAGCAAACTTGCTTCCGGCTCTTGATGCAAGCGATAAGGCGGTGGGCGACGCACTGGCACAGTTGCTGGGTAGAAAATCCTTACCTAGGTTTTTCTATCCCAGCAGGATAATCCGACGGTTTGTCGCCACCATCGATAACCTGCCGCGACGGCATGCTCCCGTCCGTATGTGGCCGGCCAAGCCGATTTCCGGAACTTTTATAGTGACAGACTCCAGTACCGGGCTGGTCATTGATCTGGCTAATGCCTTCCGCTATGTGCGCTATATCGACGTCTTGAAAGCTGCCGACGTGCCGGGTTTGGTTGACTTCTATGTCCGTTTCTACCCGTTGTTTCAGCAGGCCTATCAAGAGTTGGGCTATCCCCAGGGCAACTTCAACAACCGTCTTATAGAGACCTTGGACAATTTGCTGGATGCGCCCGACATTTTCGGGCCGGTAGGACTGGTTCAGCCTAAAGTGCTTTACGTTTTCGCCGATCCCGCGCTCGAAGCGCGTTCCGCCGGCCAAAAAATCATGATCAGGATCGGAAGTCGCAATTCAGCACAAGCGAAAGTCGCGCTTCGCGCAATCCGCAGTGAGGTAATGCGCCGAGTATCCAGCAAGTGAGCACACCGTACTTCTTTCAGGCGAGATGTTCTGCTCGGCTCTGGTACTTTTCCTCCGCGTTGCCGAAACCGTTCCGCCGTGCGTCGACGCATTTCTTTCAATGATCGTATGCACAGGGTCACCACGGATTACCGTAGGCCAGACTTTGAGCATGCGCATGTGTTTACTCATCGCCACAGTTGCCCTGCTGTGTACGGGTTTCGGCGCACGATCCGAAGATCTGAAGGCTTCTGAAACAGAGAACATCGATATCTGGTGCAAGCAACTGAGCGACGAGCTAATGTCTGTCAACTATGGTAGGTGCATAAAGCGAAAATGGGTAATCGACTCATACTCGCCCGGTGGGCATCCCATCCCATACTTTGATTGGGGAAAGCCTGATTCGAGACATCGTATTCTTGTTTTGGGCGCCATCCACGCCGACGAGATCTCTGCAATCTCACTCACCTTCCGCTGGCTGGACTTCGCTGATCGACAACCCCATGATTCCTTGGTGCGCGACTATAGGTTCCTCTTTTATCCGCTCATCAATCCTGATGGATTCCACATCAAGCCTCGCACGCGAACCAACAGCAATGGCATAGACATCAACCGAAACTTTGAGACTAAGGGCTGGAACAGAACAGCTCACTCCTACTGGAGAAACAAGGCCAGCAGCGATCCGCGCAGGTTTCCTGGCGGGAAAGCGGGCAGCGAGATTGAAACGCAGACCGTCCAAAAGACGGTTGAAACATTCAAGCCCCAACTCATCATTTCTGTGCATGCCCCATATAAAGTCCTCGATCACGACGGACCAGTGACCTTTACTGACACAGGTCTCTCTCCACTTCCGGTGCGAAAACTAGGTGGTTTTCCCGGCTCACTCGGTACGTACGCAGGCATTGAGCGCAATACCCCGGTCATCACACCTGAACTTCCAAGTGCGACGACCCTTCCCAATTCGAAGGTTGTAGAAAGCCTCTTTATCTTCATCCTGAAGTCGAGGTTCTGAGAACGCTTCGTTGCCGATCAGCGACGCCCATGGGATTCTGGTTGTCTCATAGCGCTGAATTTCGCACTTTGTCGTATTATCGAAGGACTAAAGTCATCTACCCGCTCCCGCTAAGCGCGCGACAGTGAATTCATGAAGATCAAAGTCACCAGTGGTCATTTCAACCAGGGATATCGACAATGAATCACCTTACAAGATCTGATTTTCTCCTCTCTTCCTATTGGACCGGTTGGCGCCGATGGGCTGCATGGTCAATCAGCATAATCGCGATCTTTCTGTTAGGTACGGCTCGAACCACAACGGATGCTGAGTGGACCTTTGCCTCCTTTGCCATATTGCCAGTGCTTGTCATTGCATGGATAGATGGAAAAAGAGGTGGGACGTTAGTTGCCCTTCTCGCAACGGCAATGTGGGTCGTGAGCGATATTGTGTCAGAGAGACAATTCAGCTCGCCATGGATTCTGTGGGGAAACGCAGCAACCCGTATGATGACCTACAGTTTGGTGGCATTTCTTGCTGCTCAGGTTCGTCTGCAATTTGAGCGAGAGTTCGAACGCGCCACTCAAGACGCCCTGACGGGACTGAAAAACCGGCGGGCTTTTCTTGAAGTCGGCGTCGGTGAAGTTGAGCGTTCGAAGCGTTATCCCCATCCATTGGCGGTTATTTTTCTGGATCTTGACGACTTCAAACAGCTTAATGACACCATGGGACACGATGTCGGGGATGCAGCGCTAAAGGCAACTGCACAGGCTCTGCTTAGAACTTTGCGTTCCAGCGATCAAGTAGCACGCTTGGGCGGCGACGAATTTGCTGTCCTGCTTCCGGAAATTGGATACGACGCGGCTGTCGAAGCAGGTCGGAAGATTTCCATTGCAGTTAACACTGCGCTTGAAGAATTCCCACCGGTAAGTGGAAGCATCGGTGTAGCATGGTTCAGGGAAGCCGATCGTTTATTCCCTGACATGCTGAAAGCAGCCGATGAATTGATGTATGAAGTAAAGGAAAGCGGTAAAATGTAGAAGTTCAGACTTGATCTGACAGAAGGGCCTTGCCAAGAGGTGGGGTTACCCGTTTTGATAGAGGTGCGAATCTTTATCAAACAACGCGCGAAAGCGCCAAGGAGTAACCCCATGACAAGTTTCAACCAGAATGTAATTCGGCACAAGGTAGGACTACTGAATTTGGCGGCGGAGCTGGGCAACGTATCAAAGGCCTGCAAGGTAATGG
>JBAYVU010000109.1:0-3317 GCA_041674385.1 Sterolibacterium sp. | reverse complement strand
ATGTCGTCGGTCGTCCTCGCTGTGCAAATAATTGCTAGTGGTGGTCAGTGACTCGTGACCAAGATTGTCTCGCACATGACGTAGGTCGATCTCGCCATCGGTCATTCTTGAACCAGCAGTGTGTCGCAGCCAGTGAGCCGATGCCTGTCGCAACAGACTGGCCCGTGCGGCAAAATCATCGCCCTTGGCTTCAAGTCGTAGGGCCGCTTGCTCGAATACCATTTTGACGATCAGGTGCACTGCGCTTCGCGTCAAGGGTTTCGATTTGCCCCCAATCGGTAACAGGAGGGGAGTGGTCTCACCCGACAGCGGGAAGGGCGCCAAGCCATGCTCCCTGCGATATCGAGCAAATTCCACCATCAGCTCGTTCGTCGCGGGTACGAGGCGAGTTTTCTCACCCTTGCCGGTAACTTCAAGCCACCACTGTTCCTCGCCATCCTTGTCTTGGCGGCAATAGAAGTCACCCATCGTGTTTTCAACAACCTCTGAGATGCGTAGTCCGCAGAGATAGAGCAAAGAGAACAGCCAGCGCACACGAAAGTAGTGCTCTCGCTCCCGATCCATTTCCCGCTGCATTGCTTCAATGGCGACCTTAACCTCTTGCCAGAGTTCGTCATTGAGGAAACGGGTGATCCTAGATTTGGCCTTGCGGGCGCGCTGCCGCGAGAGCGACAACGGGTTTCCCGCGAGATACCCGGCATTCACGAGCCAGGAAAACAACGCATTCAGGATCACCATAGCCTGCCGCTGGCTAGTGGCAGATAACGGCCCGGCGAACGGGCGCCATGTCGGATCGTTTCGGGATGGCTTGCGGCCGTTGGCCAGAACCCAGCGTGGCCTCGGTTTGGGGTCGGCGATGAAGCGCTGGTATATCAGCAAGTCTTCGTGCGTCAACGAAGACAATGGTTTGCGCTGTTCAATGATTGCCCACAGAAGCAGCCGTTCAGCCTCCTTGCGATAGTTATTGAGCGTGGCCTTCGTGTCTGCAAAGCGCGCCAGCCAGACGCGAATCGCATTGAGATCGTCGTTTGCGGCGACTTGGGCGTGCCCATGAGTTGCGCGGTTGGTTCCGGCGTGGCCATCAAGCTCAGGATCGAGTTGGAGTCGGTCAAGCGGAACGATGGCTGGCAGTAACCTGGAATCGGACTCGAACGGCAGGAAGTTGGCGCTCATGGATTTCTCAATCGGTGTTTTGGTAATTATTCGACACTACACGATTAATGTCAAATATATAGCTATTGAACTTAATAATATTATGTGATACGTTGTATTACCAACTACAAAGCAAGGAAGGCGGCACTCATGGAACGCGAATTCGCTGGAGTCGAACAACAAGTCCATGCGGAAATCGAGCAGCTGCGGAGTCAATTTTCCGAGACGCAGGAACTGTATCGTGAGGTTTGTGTGCTGCTCTTTTTCCGCTACGGTATTACGCCTACGGCCAACAAGTTGTATCAGTTGGTCCGCAAGGGAAGCATGTCGGCGCCGGCGGAAGCCTTGGGCAAGTTCTGGAGTGATCTCCGTGAGAAGAGTCGCGTTCGGATCGAGCATCCCGACCTACCAGAGGATCTAAAAATAGCCGCAGGGGATCTGACAGCCGTGCTGTGGACCAAGGCACAGTCACTTGCCCAGGATTCGTTGGCAACAATGCGCAGCGAGGCCCAAGCCGCGGTGGTCGAGGCCAAGGCGGCCGAGAGTGCAGCCGAAGCTAGGCTGGAAACTTCACTTACCGAAATGGCTGCTGTTCGCCATTCGCTGGCTCAGACCACGGAGCGCGTTCAGGAGCTTGAGCGCAGCTTGGCCGCAGAAGCGGCACTCCGGAACTCGCTAAACGAGCAACTTAGATTGGCACGAGAGGATAATGCAGCTCTACAACGCGCCAATGACGAGGCGCGCCGGGAGTTTTCTATCGAGTTGGACAAACTTCGAGCCCTTGGTCAGCAGGCAGAGGAACGCCTGCGGGGTGCGGAAGAGCGGTCGCTGCTCGAAATTGATCGGGAACGCCAAGCGGTCGTGAGGATCCAGAAGGAATTGGATTCGGTACGCAGCGCCGCAAACCAAACGGCCGATCATCATCGAGCCGAAATGGCGGCCCTCCAAGAGCAGCTAGGGAATCTCCGGCAGCAAGTCGGGGTTGTGGAAGGGAATCTGCAGGCGGTTACAGTCGCCAAGAAGCAGCTAGCCGAGGAACTAGATCAGGAGCGGCGGAATGCGGCCAATGCCAATGGCCAAGTAAGCGCGTGGCGGACTGAGGCCAATCATTGGAAAGAGAGGAGCGAGAATGCCGAGAAGGTGTTAGCGGAACGTCAGTCCGCACCAAAACCAAGAGCTAGACGACCCAAATCAGCTGTAAGGGCTGAAAAATTAACATAACCGATTGATTACTTATCATAATTCTAAATAATACGCTGTAATGCATTGATTTTACTATATTTCAAAAACGCCAATTTCAACACCAAAAGGACGGGAACCCTTTACATGAATCCCTGCCGACCCTCATAAACGCCATAAAGTGTAAGAAAAGGACGCGCTGCGAAAACCAGCACGTTTTTCAATACACTGATTTACCTTACGTATTTATCCGTCAGCGCCATATTTCGTGAGGAAAGGACGATTACCCCTGACCGGAGTCCGTACTGTCTTTCCCATGACCGGCTTGCCGATTGTTGCCTTGCCCTCCTTAAGCGCGCCTATCATGAAATCGCTTTCCATGTAATTGACGCCGATTCGCTTTGCCGAGAGCGGAACTTCGGCTATAGCCGTACCATCAGGACGGACGATGAGGAGACCCATGTTGAACATATCTTGGAGAAGAGTGCTCTGTTCCAAGAATGTCTGCATAGCCAATGGGCCATGCAGAATTGCCGGGGCTGCCGTTGCTGCCACTTTTTCCATTGCCCTGAATCGATTGCCAAGTTCGTCATTGATGCCGGCAGCGATGAAAGAAGCCGTGGAGAACTGCTGATTGCCCATCAAGTGTTGCATATCTTCCTGCAGCACTCGACTAACGTAGAACGCTAATGACCAGAAACTCACAAGAAAAACGGCAAGCGTGAAGAGGGTTACTCTTGTCTTGAGTGAAGGCCACTGAAAGATATTCCAGTTCATACGAGTTCTCCGCCAGAGGTGCTATTTAATGCAATTATGTTTGGTGCTTCGATTGTGAGATTTCAGCAGAATTACATTTATCAACATTTTGACAAACATGAATTTCGATAGTGGAATGAACGATTTCCTTATGTAGGGAAAACTGTTCGCGAACGTGCGTTGGGGTTAGGTTTCTGTCGTGGGTAACGACAGAGACAGCACATGAATAT
>JBAYVU010000108.1:0-3386 GCA_041674385.1 Sterolibacterium sp. | reverse complement strand
CCGGTGAGGGCGGCCACCTGTTCGGTGAGCAGGCGCTGCTCGTAGAAGCCGTCGCCCAGGCGCTTGTGCATGGCGGCCGGGTCGATCCCCAGCTGGGCGAGCATCCAGTCGGAGGAGAGCCAGCTGCGGTAGCCGGCAAAGCGCGGGTCGGTCTCGATGAGGTAGCGGGCCGTCGAACCGGGATGCGTGCTGAACAGGCTGCTCGCGGGCAGGGCGGTATTGACCGGGATGCCGGCGATGAGGGCGGTAGGGAACGAGTTGCATGTTATTGGGCGCGCTCTGCGCATTATGGTGCCATGTAAAATCTGGAATAGTCGGACTGCCAGCTTGAATTTTTTCCAACTGGGCCTTGGGCCAAAGCGGCACGCTGAGCTGGGCTTAAGTCACGGCCACCCGCCGAGAGAATGCGAGCACCTTCAGCCGTATCGAGACAGGCGGTCGTGCGCCGTGTTTGTGCGATTGGATCAAGTGCCCCGTGAACTGTGTCAACGCGAGAACCCAATGTTCCCTTTGCAACATCAAGTGCCGCAAATTGCTTCTATTTCTCCGCGCAAACATGGCCCCATCATCGGCTTCAATTTGTTTAGTACCGTCTCTTCGCCAATCAAATTCTCGACAAAGGAAGCTCTGATTAGCTCAAGCGACTCTGCCTCGCCTGCCTTAAGCTCGTTCTCAAAATAATCAAGAATCCTCTGAACAACCGCGAGGCTGTCCACGTTAGTTGCCGCAGTAACAACGAACCTCGTCACATCGCCCATAAATACATGGGGCAAGAGCATATCGTTATCAACCAAGTGCTCGTCATACGCTCCTTTTAGCTCTGGGGCAACATGAAGAAGGCGCTCAATAAACAGCTCATCAGTGTCCATCTCATTCCCTCCCCAGCGCGTTTTGCAAATCGCGCTTCAGGCTTTCGGCCACTAAGCGGTCCTGATATGACGCATCTGGATTTTTTCTAAGCCAATTATTCAGAGCGTCGATGTACTGTTCGCCCTTCTGCGAATGGAATGTCCCATGTGTTGGCAATCCTGTTGCAAGTTCGTTCCGGATAGCGTCAGCAGTACTCCCCGTTCCGATGGGATTCGGACCTTTAGCTCCCTTGTAGAGGTCGCTGACTAGGTTGCTTAGCTTCGGATCGCTTACTGTCGGTGTTGGTAACCCCTTTGCAACAACGCCCTTCGCCGCCTTCGCCGCATCCTCCGCCGCATCCACGATGTTGCCCACACGCTTGACGGTGCCGAGGCCGCCGCTTCCAGCGGGCATGTTGGCCGCCTGCGCACCGAGCATTCTACCAATCGTGCGGGCATCGCCCGTCTCATACGCGGCTGCCAGTTTTTCCCGATCCTCCGGCGTCATCGCGCCGAGCAGGGTGGGCCAGTTCTCCGGGTTACTGACGTAGTCCCAGGCCGCACCGGCGCCTTGCCGGACGGCCTCCTGGGCCTGCCTCTCGCCAAGCAGGGCTCTCGCCCCTGTCACAATTCCCGAGGCAAGCGCGGTGACCCCTTCCCAGGCCGACTCGCCGGCTCCGGCCAGGCGATCGGCAAGACGAATGCCGCCCATGCTGTTTGCCGCAAGATCGAGGGTCTCCCTGCGTTCGTCGTCGTACCTGAACTCGGGTGTGATACGGCCCGCCCGAATGTATTCCGCCGCCGCCTGTCGCACTTCCGTGCGCAGGCCGTCGCAATGGCTGCTCGCCACGCCCTCGCAGGCGGCTAGATCCCGATTGCGCTGGACGTCCAATGCCTCCAGTTGCCGAATCTCGTTTTCGCAATCGGCGCTGCATTCTCCGCGCAGCTTCTGGTTTCTCAGCGCGATCAGCCTGGTCGCCTCCTGATGCTTGAGGAAGTTATTCCCCACCTCATTAAAGGCTGTAGCGCCGCCCGCCGCACCCCCCGCCGCCGCCCCGGCGGCGGTACTCGCCAGCGCCGTAATCGCCGTGGCGAGCGGCCCGTCGATGCCGGCTTTGGCAAGTTCGGCTGCCACGAACGGGGCGGTGAGCGTCCCCACGGCCGCGCCGGCGGCGCCCTGCACGCCACCGGTCAGCCCGCCAATCAGGGTGTGCGCGGCGAGCCTGAGTGTGCCATTGGCGCCCCACAGGCTTTCGATGTCCTTCGCTTCCTGTTCCCGGCCCTGATCGCGCAGCGCCTGGGCTTCGTTGAGCTTGGCCTGCGCGTAGTCGCCCACGGCCTTCGAAGCCAACTGCCCGAAGATCTGCGTGATGGCGACCTGCGCGTCGATCTCCTTCTGCACCTTCTGTTGATCGAAGATCGGGGCTAAGCCGGTTTCGGCGTCCCCCGTGCGGGCTTGCGTGTTGCCGGCGATGCCCGAGATCGCGGCAAGGGTGGTGCTGCCCGCGTCGCCGCTGTCCTTGCCGAAGCCGGCGCCGGTTCCCTGCGGGGTAAGCTCTCCGGTGGAAGAGAAGCCCGCGCCAAGGCTCACGCTGACCGACTTGGCGCTGTACTCGGCCTTGTTCTGGATATCCGAGAGGGCGAGTTCGCCGCCCGTCTCGAAGCGGTTGCGGTTCTCGTTGATCGCCTGCTGCGTGCTGGTGATCGCCCCGCCGGTCAGCGCGGTGTCGCCGGCAACCGCTACATCGAAGCCCCCATCGCCCGCCCGGATCGCCGATTGTTCGGTGACGCTCGCGTAATCGCTCTTCACCTTGCTTTGGCCGGCACTGACGCTGCCGCCGGGCAGGCCGCCGGTGAGCGATACGCTCACGCTGAAGCCGGCGTTTTGCTGTTTGCTCTTGTAGGTGCTGCTGTCCTGCAGGCTGTCGATGGCAAGGCTGCCACCGATGTCGGCGATGACCCGCTCGCCCCTGGCCACCGCTCCGCGCAACGCGGCATCGCCGCCCGATTGCAGGGTGAGGGTATCGCCGGCCGTGGCGTGGGTGTTGCTGTGGCTCACGTCAGCGCCGTCGGCCTTGCCCTTGTCTTGGCTGGCACTGGCGGTCACCGAGAAGCCGCTCGCGGTGTTGTAGCCGACGCCCAGGCTGGCGCTGCTGCTCTTGTTGCTGCTGTGCTGCTCGAAGGTGTTCTTCGCGGCGAGGAGGCGGATTTCATCGTCGGCGGCGAGGGTGAGGTGGCGGCCGGCGGACAGATCGGCGCCTTGCACGGTGATATCGCCCGCCCCCTCACCCCGGCCCTCTCCCGCGGGGGGAGAGGGGGTGGCGGTGATCGTGATGTCGCGGCCGGCGCTGAGGGTGGAGGCGGCGGCCGTGTCGCTGGTCTGGGTGCTGGTGCTCTTGCTCTTGCTGCTGCCGAGGCTGACATTGATGCCGATGCCGCCGATCTTGTCGGGCGCCTTTGTTACGGACTGGTAGGCGTTGTAGCCGGCCAGCGCCGTGCTCGCCGCGGCCAGCGCCTTCATGCGCGGATCGCTGGTGT
>JBAYVU010000107.1:0-3475 GCA_041674385.1 Sterolibacterium sp. | reverse complement strand
GCTGCGGCCGGTGAAATGACGGGCGCCCTGGCCCATGAACTCAACCAGCCGCTTACGGCCTTGTCGGCCTATGGCACATGCTGCGAGCAAATGCTCGAACAGGGCGAAACTGGGGAACGGTTACGCGAAACTATCCGCAACATGGTTTCGGAGTCCTATCGCGCCGCAGACGTGGTGCGTCGTCTGCGGGATTTCTTCCGGACTGGCGCGACCCTGCTTGAACGGATATGGATCGGGGAACTGCTGGTCTCGGCTGCGGCGCCATTTTCTGCCAAGGCGCAACAGCAAGGCATTGAATTGGCCATCGATCAGGCGCCGCGGTGGACGGTGTTGGTTGATCGTCTGCAGTTGGAAGTGGTCTTGCGTAACCTCCTGTCCAACGCCTTTGATGCGGTAGCCGAGCAACCTACGGGGCAACGTCGCGTCCGGTTGTCGGTTCATTCGGAAAGTCCGGGGCGGATCTGCATTCGCGTCGAGGATAGTGGCTCTGGTCTCTCCGGGGTGACAGCGGCGCGTCTATTCGAAGCCTTCCATTCATCCAAAGCGAGCGGTCTTGGCTTGGGCCTGGCCATCAGCCGGGCCATCGCCGAGGCGCACGGTGGACAGCTTTGGGCCGAGGAGTCGGATCACGGTTTGTTCAAGCTGGTACTGCCTTTGGAAGGGAAAGCGGATGATGCAGCCTAGCGGATTCACCATTTTTATAATCGAGGACGATCAGTCCGTACGCGACGCCTTGGGGCTGATGCTTGGATTGGGGGGGCACCCCGTTACCCTGTTTGCCGACGCCGAGAGTTTTCTCGAAGCCTACCAGCCAGAATGGTACGGTTGCCTGCTCATCGACATTCGCATGCCGGGAATGAATGGCCTTGCGCTACAGAAGCGGCTGCTGGAAATTGGCTGCCGTATGCCGGCAATCGTGATGACGGGCCATGGAGACGTCGAGTCGGCGCGCGAGGCATTCCGTGCCCAGGCGGTAGATTTCCTGGAGAAACCCATTGACCGCGCCAAGTTAATGAATGCGATCGAGGAGGCGTTCATTCGCCAGACGGTTACACAGGGTGACGAAAGCCAGCGTAGCGAATTTGACCGGCTGCTGGCGCGCTTGACTCCACGCGAGAAGGAAGTAATGGAACTGGTAGTCGCCGGGCGGCACAACCGCGAAATCGCTGAAGCCCTGGATATCAGCGTTCGTACAGTTGAAGTGCACAAGGCACGTCTTATGACGAAATTACAGGTAGAAGGTGTTCCTGATCTGGTTCGCCTGAGCCTGACGGGTCGCGGCGGGAGCCTTGGATAGCGACTTGTAACTGGTATTTCGGTTTTAAACCAACACGAGCTTGTCAGCATCATTTACCAAAGCTTTCTTGCCGCACACTCCTGGTAAGTTGCGTAGGGTGATGGAATTGTCACCGGCGTGGGTCGACTTGATGGCACCAACCCAATCGTAGCCACCAATCACGAGAAATTGGATGGTTCCGGAAACGTAAAGTACGAAATGATACTGCGGGGTACGACAGCATTTTGAGATGTGATTCGTTAACTGCCAATGTAGCGCCACTTCACTTCTGAATGGCGTTTTTTGTTTGCGTTCATGAGCCCGTGCTTCGCACCGAATTAGCGCCGTATGTGGTATCCCGGATTTACTATGCTGTACTGACTTCGATCGATTGAGTACTCATCGTGTTTGATGGCAAACGAATCAGAGTTCGTCTCATCAGCGAAAAACCACAGTTCGACTTCATCTCTGAATTGCAGCATTTTTTAGGCATGTTTCTCAAAATGTTATATTTACAACCTTAGAAACCACTAGCCGTGCGTCAGCAAATTGACGAGGACGGCTTTCTAGATGGACATCGCACTACTACTATTTCTCATTATTCTAAATGGCGTTTTGGCGATGTCGGAAATCGCCGTAGTCTCTTCCCGTAAGTCGCGCCTGCAAAAACTGGCGGATGACGATAGCCCCGGAGCAATATCAGCACTGGCGCTTAACAGCGAACCTGCTACCTTCCTCTCTACAATACAGGTCGGCATTACGACGGTGGGAATCCTGAGCGGGGCGATCGGAGAAACCGCGCTGGCCGATCCGTTCTCCGCGTGGCTTGCTAGTTTTGCGCTGATTGAACCCTACGCCAGAGGTATCGCGTTGACAGTAGTGGTTGTGGGGCTGACCTATTTCTCCGTCGTCATCGGAGAGTTGGTTCCCAAACAGTTGGGATTATTAGCCCCAGAGAAAATTGCCTCATTGGTCGCTCCACCGATGAACATGCTGGCGCGAGTTGCTCTGCCATTGGTTTGGTTACTTTCTGCGTCTTCCAGTTTCCTGCTGCGCATGATGGGTGCCGTACGCAGGGAAGAGCCGCCCGTAACCAATGAGGAGATCAAGGTGCTGATGGAACAGGGTTCCGAAGCTGGTGTGTTCCATGAAAGCGAGCAGGCCATCGTCTCCAACGTGCTACGTCTTGACGAGCAGCACATCGGTGCGATCATGACGCACCGGAATGACATTTATGTGCTTGATCTGGACGAACCCGAGGCTGAGATTCGCAACCGTATTGCCGAGAGTCCATACACTCGCGTGGTCGTTTGCCGTAATGGACTGGATCATATCGTAGGGATATTGCGCACGGCGGATATTCTTAAAGACGCACTGGCCGGCAACAAAATTGCGGTTGAGGAGTCTTTGCGTCCGCCGTTATATGTGCCAGAAGGTGTAACCACCACACACTTGCTGGAAAGCTTCCGCAAAGCTCGTCAGCAATGCGCGCTAATCGTGGATGAGTATGGCGAGTTGCAAGGTTTGGTTACCCTTACCGACGTGATGACCTCCATTGTCGGGGAGTTACCTTCCTCCGACATTCCTGAAGAGCAGGATATTGTCGTGCGTGAAGACGGCTCATGGCTAATCGACGGTAGCGTGGCCATCGAACGTCTAAAATCAGTGCTGGAAATCGACGATGATTTGCCGGGCGAGAAAGAAAATTCTTTTAACACGCTAGGCGGCTTCGTCATGTATGTGCAAGGACGGATCCCGGCAGTAGCCGATTACTTCGAAGTGTCAGGCTATCGTTTTGAAGTTGTCGATATGGACAAGAATCGCGTGGACAAGGTGTTGGTGGCGTGCATTGTTCAGCCTGAGGGTACTGGTTGAGCGGTAACGCTCGGTCTGGTCGCCATAAATTTCCCATTCTATAACGATGGATACCGCATTATGCCACTTGCAACGGTGAGTTCCTTGCTGGGGTGTCCAGAGAACTCTTTGCATCTTGCCTCCCTCGCCATTGATCTGGACGAATTCCGAATTGAGAGAGAGCCCCGCCCTGGCGCAAAGACAACTTACCAGTTCAATCGATGTTTTTGCTCGGTTTCACGATGTCGTCGGTCGTCCTCGCTGTGCAAATAATTGCTAGTGGTGGTCAGTGACTCGTGACCAAGATTGTCTCGCACATGACGTAGGTCGATCTCGCCATCGGTC
>JBAYVU010000106.1:0-3532 GCA_041674385.1 Sterolibacterium sp. | reverse complement strand
TCAAGAAAACGATCTACCGTGTCGACGAAATTATTGCAGTGGAACTGGGTGTGGAAACCGAGAATACTGCTGCCCAGCATACCGGCCAACACTTCGTCGCGCCAGGGGCAGATGGCGAAGGACTCGGGGTTGGGCCAAGGGATGTGCCAGAAAGCGATGATCGTGGCATCCGGCAGTTCCTTGCGGATCATGTTTGGCAGCAGGGCGAAATGGTAGTCCTGCACGAGGACAATGGGCGCCTTGGTCTTTGCCTCACTCGCCACCGCTTTGGCGAACTTGTGGTTGACCGCGACATACTGCTCCCAGTCGCTAGAACGAAAAGTGGGACGTACATGAGCGATGTGGCACAACGGCCAGAGTCCCTCGTTGGCGAATCCATAGTAGTAGCCAGCCTCTTCTTCAGCGGTCAGCCACACACGGCGAATCTGGTAGGTCGGATTTTCCGGAGGTACCGCGATGCGGTTATGCTTGTCGACAACCTCACGGTCGGCTGAGCCGCTGCCATGGGCGATCCAGGTGCCGCGGCAGGCGCGCATGATCGGCTCCAATGCCGTGACCAGGCCGCTGGCCGGCCGCTGCACCTCGATCTGTTCGCCGTGCCGTTGATGAATGTAGGGTTCGCGGTTGGAAACCACGATCACGTCCTCGCCACGCAATTCGCCCTGAAGAATGGCGCGCAGGGATTCCGGCGTCCAGGTGATCTGGTCTTCATCTCGTGCGCGCGCATCGGATTCGAGCTCGCGAATCAACCGCTGCAAGTCGCGGGCAATGGGTTTGAACTCGGGTAGGTTGGGTTGCGCACCGAGCCCAGGCTGCCGCAGCAGCCCTTCACCGCGCAGCAGTGCTTGCATGCCGGCCATCCAACCGCGCCACGAGAGCTGGGCGATGATCACCGTGATCAGCGAGACCACCGCCGCCAGCCCCATGAAGAAGTAAAAGACATAGCGCTTGGTTTCCTCGCTGCGGCGGGTGACGAAACTCATGTCATGCACCATGACCAAACGGCCAGCAGGTGCTGCCTCACTGCTCATCGGTTTCACCGCCACGTGCAAGGGACCGCGGACACTCGACAACAGGTGATCGCCGGGGGCCTCCCAACGGTTGAGATCGGCACAGCGAATCTCCACTGGCAGCGACCGGCTGGCCAATGCGGAGCCCGTCGGCGAAGCGCAGTAGCCCACGGCAAAGAGCCGTTCATCCTGGGTAATTCGATTGAAAAATTCGACGATCTTGGTCCGCTTGCCGGCTGCCAGCAGTTCCGGAAGCGGTTCCTGGATGGTATTGGCGATCAACGACGAGCGAATGTCGAGATCGCGTACGAACCAGCGTAAGGTCAATTGGTCGACCAGTGGAGCGATGGCGTAAGCGATACCAGCCAGAACCAGCATCAGGGGTAAAACGAAGCGCAAAGACAGTCTCATGAGATCAGCCTTTCCGGTTCGTCAACAACGACTAGGACATCACATTGCGACTCGGCAAGCACATGCTTGGTGACACTGCCGAGCAGCAGTTCCTCTGTCACATTCGCACCATGTTTGCCCATTACGATAAGGTCGCAGTCCAGTTCCTGTTCCTGGACAACAGTCTGTTGCGACGGATCGCCATGCACGACAAGCGGCGAGTAATCGCCAATAGATAGACCTGCCACATCGGCGAGCGCACGCATGCGCCGCAGGGCATCCTGGCGCGCAGCTACCCGATAATGCCTAATCACATCATCCTCGACACCGGCGAAGGCAAGCTTGCCTTCGAAGGGGACTTCGAAGGCATGAAGCAAGACAATATTGGCGCCAGGGGAGATCAACCGGGCAAGACGGATAGCCTTGGCGGATACTGGTGAAAAATCAACTGGAATTAGTAGCCGGCGATAGGGTTCATGGAGCGGCTGTTTGACGACCAGCACTGGGTGCCGGGTTGTCTTGCGCAGAAGACGCGAGGCTGTAGACCCGAGCAAGAGGTGGCGCATAAAGTCATCGCCACGCACACCGAGAACGAGCAGGTCTGCATCAATGGCATCGGCTTGGGCAATAATTGCGCCTAGCGGTGGTCCGGAGATGATCGCCGAGTCGGCCGTGACGCCATGATTTCTGGCGGGATCGGCCAGCAAGTGTGATAGCGATTCACGCGCCTGGTTCTCGAGTTGTCGCTTAACCCTGATCGATTCCTCGCCAAGCCATTCGCGCAGGATATCGATGGTATCGAGTTCGAGCGCATGCATGACGCTGTACCGGGCACCGGTAGCGGCCGCGATCTGGAATCCTCTGTCGACCGCATGGCGGGCAGGAGCTGAGAGATCGGTTGCAGCTAATAGATTGTTCAGTTTCATCATAGTCGGCTTTCTTTAGCGCGGATGTCGCTTGCATCTTCCCAGGCTATTTTGATAGTCTGCCCAATGCTAGGATAATGCGGGATCGGACGCCGTGGTGGCTTGCTGTGGGGCGAAGCGATCTAGGACATGGTGTGCCATCCCCTTGGCCAGTTCTTCCTCACCGAAAAACACCGTGCCGATGTCCACCTTGCGCAACAATTGCGATTCATCTTCACTATGGGTGCGCAGCACGATTTCGATTTCCGGGTTGAGCTCACGCGCGGTATCAGCCATTTGACGGACGTTGATCGTGTCGGGCGTTGCGATGACTAGCATGGCCGCTTCAGCAATGTGCGCCTGGATCAACACCGCGGGATCAGAAGCATTTCCTGAAATGGCTGCTATCCCTTTTTTGCGCAAGTCTTCGACCAGTTCACGGTTCTGTTCCGCGACCACATAGGGAATTCCGCTTACATTCATTGCCTCGGCAATGCGGCATCCCACTCGGCCATAGCCTACCAGGACCACTTGTCCTTCGAGGTACTTACGCTCTGTACTCATGGGCAGTTCGGCATAAGGGTCTTGCCGCTGCTCTAGACGGCGCGCCAGTTCCGAACGTTTGAGAAGCCGACGCTGCAACGGTGCGATGGTTGCAAAGACAAATGGATTCAGGGCTATTGAGATTAGCGCACCGGCGAGCACCAGACTCATACCCTCATCCGGAAGCAAGCCGAGCGACAAACCCAAGCCAGCCAGAATGAACGAAAACTCGCCGATCTGTGCCAGGCTGGCCGCAACCGTTAATGCGGTATTGAGCGGGTAGCGGAACGCGATTACCAGCGCCGCCGCTGCGAGCGACTTGCCGAAAATGATGATGGCAACGACCCCAAGCACACGAAAGGGCTGCTCAATCAGGATCGTGGGGTCAAACAACATGCCTACTGACACGAAAAACAGTACCGAGAAAGCATCGCGGAGAGGCAATGATTCTTCCGCTGCACGATGGCTGAATTCTGATTCGCGCATGGCCATGCCGGCGAAGAAGGCGCCGAGAGCAAATGACACGCTGAACAGTGCTGCCGCACCGTAGGCAATGCCGATTGCCGTTGCGATAACACACAATGTGAACAGCTCGCGCGAGCCAGTGCGCGCCACCTGCCACAACAACCACGGTAGTGCACGGCGGCCGACGATCAGGATCAAGGCGATGAAGGCCGAAACCTG
>JBAYVU010000105.1:0-3886 GCA_041674385.1 Sterolibacterium sp. | reverse complement strand
GCGGCACTACATGTCGGTTGCGCTTCTGGGTCAGAACGCTCACGCCGATTTCGCCTTGATCGTTGCCTTGTTCGCAAGCACGTCCAAACGTGTGATGAACCGGTTCAGCCCCAACGGTGAACCTGCCGTAACCCGGGCCTCAGGCGCCCCGCGCGTTCGATAATCCGGATTGCAGAGCTGGGCAACCAGCGACACGAGGTCATCGGCTCCCCATGCAGGAAAATCCTGTCCGATACGGTTCAGATAGGCTGCAAACACCCCGGAGATGTGTGGGTACACCATGTCGTAAGTTCCGGTCCATGATCCGCCCCAAATGGGAGGAAGGATGGTCGCGGGCAGAGAGGCGTACGCTTCATTTGGCGTCCCACCAGTAAACGCAAAGGAGATCAGGCATCCCAGATGATAGAGGTCGCAACTCTCCCTTCTGTCCCGCCATTCCTCGGCGGCTCGAACGCCGTAAGCTTGTTCTGGCGGCGCATACTGGATTGCCCCGGCAATGGCCCCGCCATCGTGGCTGGCGTTTCCTCCTTTGATGGACGCCCGTCCAAGATCCCCCAGTTTCGCGCCTACCCCTTCGTTGTCGAACATAAGCACATTTGACGGTTTCACATCCTGATGTGCGATGCTCACTCCATGCAGCTGCTGCAATCCCACAGCGACCTGGTGCAGCGTGCGTAGGCGCCATGCGTCATCAATCGCATTGGTGCGGGCGACCGCTTTGCGCAGATCGCCGCCATCGGCCATCTCGAAAATGATATATGGCAGCGGTATGGTCATCCCGCTGGCGGCCGGGATCATCACCTGATCTTGGGCAAGCACCTTAACGACTCGATCAAGACTGGCTTGCTCACAGACTTTAAGCAGGGAGGTTTCATATTGGTGATTGATGGACATGCTCGCCAGGGCGTTCATGACATTGTTGGCATGATGTCTTAGCGCGCCACCCAGGTCGAACACTTTTACGAATCCCTTCTTCCCGGCACGCTCCGCTTCATAGCCAACCGAGAAATGCCCGCCGGTGCCGTCGGGATCTTGTTGCCCAGTTCGAGTCTTCCGTATGATTTTCCATCCATTGGGCAGTTCGGTTCCTTCGAGCTGGTGAGCCGCCGTGGTATCGAACAGAAATTGGGAGGGCACTGGTTGAGTGGATACGCTCTGGTCGGTTGCCATGTAAATCCCGCCTTGTGGAAATGGATGCTGCATTATGCCACCCGCAACGGTTTCCAATTTGCCATGGGAACAGAGGCTCTTTAGCAATTTTCCCTCGTTTCCTTTTGCCTTGATAAATTGTGCTCTGAGACGGAATCCCCCTTTGTGCCAGGGACGGCTTATCTGTCAATTGACCTATTTGCTTGGCATCCTGCTCCTGATATGGTGCTGTGGCATCAAATTACGCTTCCATCCGATTCAACCGACCAATTTTAACGATAACACAGGATAACTACTATTATCCTGTGTTATGACTTAAGATAATAGATTCTTCTTGACTCACTTAATAGTATGTATTAACGTAGTATGTAATATGGTACGAAATAGTAAGGAGGAAGCTTATGGCCAGAGGCGGCATCTACAAGAACGAGGTTCTTCGTGCCCGCGAAAAACTACTTGCACAGGGAATCTATCCTTCAATTGATGCGGTACGTACCGAGCTTGGGAACACTGGCTCGAAAAGCACCATTCATCGATTCCTCAAGGAAATCGATGAAGAGGAAGGAGGGGCTGTAGGCGCCAAGGTTGCCGTCAGCGAGGCCATCCAGGATCTCGTCGGGCGTCTTTCTGGCCGACTTCACGAGGAAGCGGATGTCCGGATCGCCGAAGCTGCCGCCAAGAATAAGGCGCTGTCCACCCAGCAGGATGAAACGATCGCTGCCCTAAGAAAGGAAGCGGAGGGGTTCCGGCTTCAGCTTGAGCGCAGCCAAGTGGCTTTAGTCGAGGAACAAGCGCGGCATGAACAAACGGCCACCAGCCTAAGCTCCGAAACCCTCGCGAGGACACAGTTGGCCCAGCAGGTCACCGACCTGCTGGAGCGTCTTGCCAGCGAGGAGCGCAACCGGCAGTCACTAGAAGAGAATCTTCGGCATTCCCGAGAAGCCCTCGAGCATTTCCGTCAATCTGCGAAGGAACAGCGTGAGCAGGAGCAACGGCAACACGAACAGCAGGTGCAGTATCTGCAAGGTGAGGTGCGGACGCTGAATCAGTCGCTCTCCGAAAAACAGCACGAGGCCACGCAAAGCAGCCAAGAAAACATTCGGCTGGCAAATGAATTAGCACATGCTACAAGCAAGTTGCATCAGGTTCAGGGCGAACTGCGAACCCTTCAGCATGTCAGGGACGAACTTGCAGTTGCTTCACGACGCGTCGAGGAACTCGGGCGGCGACTTGTTGAGAAGGAAGCACTGGCAAGTGAGTTATCGGACCGCAATACGGTCCTGGAAACGCAGGCGGGCGAATTCAGGGGCAGGATTCGCGATCTCGACGTGGAACTCGCAGCGGCGAAAGCTACAATTGCAGCTCAGGAAGGGATCGCTGAAAGCATCCGTGCTCACTTTGCGGCCGAGGGAAAGAAGGAGAAAATTGGAGTTGCGACCACTTCGGATTCTGCCAAGCCACGTTCATCAAAGTCGCAACCAGCGAAGAATCAAGAAACGCTTTTTAAAACAGGGCCGTAAGTCGATTTCTGCTGTTTTTTACATGAATCCCTGCCGACCCTCCTATCGATTGTAAAAATTCTCCTCGTGCATGATGCGGATGTCAGTCTCCGCAATCAAGATAATCTGACTGCCACAGACTTGGCTATGTCTTCGGGGCACACTGAAATTGCTACATTATTGCGGGAAGTGGGAAAGCAATAGGCGGGGGTTTTTCCGCTGGATGTACTTCGCATAATTGGCATTATGTCCAATTAAACGTCGTAGTAGTATGAGGCCATACAGTTTCTGTGGCCTTGCTGACTCAAGCCGCATGTTCCAAGAGTTTGCCTTCCTTGATCGGTCCGTCACCGATGGTCTTGATCGAAGCCATCTCTTCAGCGGAGAGCACGCGTTGGATATCCAGAATGATGACAAACTTGCCGCCTACTTTGCCCATGCCGGCGATGAAGTCAGCCCGGATCTTGGCACCGAAAGTCGGTGGCGGCTCAATCTCGCTGGCAGGTATCTCCAATACTTCTGAAACTGCGTCGACCATGATGCCCAAGTCATGCTTGGCTCCATCCGTGGCGATTTCGACGATGACGTTGCAGGTGCGTTTTTGCACACTCGATTGATGACCGCCGAAGCGCACCGCCAGATCGATCACTGGCACCACTGCGCCGCGCAAATTGATCACACCGCGAATAAAGCTCGGCATCATCGGGATCTCGGTGAGGTTGCCATACTCGATGATTTCCTTGACGTTCAGAATTCCGACCGCATACAACTCACTCCCCAATGCGAAGGTCAAATATTGATGCGCCTCTCCCGCCGCCGCCAGATGGCGGCTGACGGTCAATGCCTGCATGGCCGATTTTTGCGTCGTCAGCGCTTCCTCAGGAGCGTCTTCTGCAACGCATGCTTGAACTTGATTTCCCATGATTCCCCCCCGCTTAGAAGCGTTCGAAATCTTGTTCATTGACCGAGGTGGCAGTAGCCTTGCCGCCTGCCGGACTCGGATTGACACCTCGCTTGCTGGTCGCCCGTGCGCGCGCTACCACCTGATGGGCTATTTTTTCAGCACCACGCTCCTGATTGATCTTGAAGAATGACATGAGCTCGGTAAGCTGAGCCGACTGGCCGCCCATTTCCTCGGCGGTGGCCGCCAGTTCCTCGGAGGCCGAAGCGTTCTGCTGGGTCGCCTTGTTGAGTTGGCCCATCGCGCCGTTGATCTGGCCCACACCGGCACTCTGTTC
>JBAYVU010000104.1:0-3888 GCA_041674385.1 Sterolibacterium sp. | reverse complement strand
TACTACGACGACATCCGCGAGACGCTTCAGCAGTGCGGCTACTGGGCGGGGACCACGTGGTGCCGGCGCAAGGACGAGCACATCCAGCGCGAGCGGCGCAGCGTCTCGGCGGTCCGCGACGAGGACGGCCGTATTACCCACTGCATCCACTTTTTCGCCATCGCCGGCGACCCGGCCTGACGAATCGGGTTACGGGTTACTTGACGAGTCCGTCGAATTTTTTCAGAAACTTCGCCACCTTGGGCGCAACCACGGTCCGGCAATAAGGATGTTGCGAGTAGGTGGTGAAAAAGTTCTGGTGATAGTCCTCGGCCGGATAGAAAGCGCTCATGGGCTGCACTTCGGTGACGATTGGGTCGGCAAAGCCATGCGCCGCTTCGAGCCGGGCGATGGTTTCGGCGGCCAACGATGCCTGCTCGGCGGAATGGGTGAAAATGACCGAGCGGTATTGTGTGCCGACGTCGCGACCCTGACGGTTGAGCGTCGTCGGATCGTGAATCGCAAAGAACACTTCGAGCAGGTCGCGGTAGCCAAGTACTGCCGGATCGAATTGCACTTGCACGACCTCGGCATGGCCGGTATTGCCCGTGCATACATCGACGTAATTCGGGTTGCTCGTGTGGCCGCCGCAATAGCCGGAAATTACCGTGCGCACGCCGCGCAGGTGCCGAAACACCGATTCAAGACACCAGAAACAGCCACCGCCCAGCGTGGCAAGCTCGAGCTCCGACGTAATTTCCTGGTTTGCTTGCATTGAGCGCAATCCCGGCGATGCCGCTGATGAGAGAGAACTTGCAGGTCAAGGAATGGCAGGGTAAACCTTGACCGCCCAGTAAGCACAATGAAAATGTATCATGACGACTGCGAACCAGTCTGCTCCCGCTGGATTTTTTCTTTCGTCATGCCGGAGAAAGCCGATGCCTCACCTGCTATTTGAAAAACACAAGGCGCTACTAGCCCAGGCTTTGGTCGCCATTAGAAAGCGCGGCGGTTGGTCTCCCTATGCCGAGGACATCAAGGCCTATGGCGAAAAGGCTCTTGAGGAAGGGAGGGACGCCTTCGAGGCCTATCGTGACGCCCAGTTCTACCTCGATCAACCGGGTGTGATCGAGCGCAGCGGGGCCGAAAACTCCCCCTATGGCTTGTCGCTGAACATCAGCTACCCCAAGTGTCACCCGGACGCCCTGATCGGTGCGGCAAAGAGCGCGATGCCCGCCTGGATCAAAGCCGGACCGGATACCCGGGCCGGTGTTTGCATCGAGATGCTGGCCCGACTCAATTCGCATAGCATGGAAATGGCTCATGCCGTTATGCACACGACCGGACAGGGGTTGGAAATGGCGTTCCAGACGGCCGGCCCGCAATCGCAGGAACGCGGCCTTGAGGCCGTCACCTGTGCCTATCGCGAAATGAAGATGGTGCCCGAGACGGCACTGTGGGAAAAACCGCAGGCGGATCGCCCCCCGCTGCGTCTGGAGAAAGTTTATACCATTGCGCCACGCGGCATTGCCCTGGTGATTTCGTGCTCGACTTTTCCCACCTGGAACAGCTATCCGGGGATATTCGCCAGTCTGGTGACCGGCAATCCGGTGATCGTCAAACCCCACCCGAACGTGATCCTGCCACTTGCCTTGAGTGTCGCGGTGGCGCGGCATACGCTCAAGGAAGCCGGCTTCGATCCGAACCTGATCAGCCTGCTGGTGGACGACCCTGAAATGCCGATTGCCAGAGAAGTGGCGACGCACCCTGAGATTCGCAGCATCGACTACACCGGTGGGCCGGTGTTTGGCGAATGGCTGGAGGAGAACGCACGCCAGGCCGTGGTGTTCACCGAGAAAGCCGGCGTCAATTGCGTGATTGTCGATTCGACCGACGATTACCCGGGCATGTTGAAGAATCTTGCGCAGGCCTTATCGCAGTATTCCGGCCAAACCTGCACGACGCCGCAAGCCATATTCGTTTCGCGTGAAGGCGTGAAAACTCCTGCGGAAACCATCCCCATCGGCCAGTTCGAGCTTGACATGTCGCGTGCCCTGAATGTTTCCCTGACCGACACGGACCGCGCCCTGGAACTTCTTGGAGCAATCCAATCGCCTGCCACCCTGGCGCGTATCGAAGCTTCGCGCGAGTTGGGCGAGGTGCTGCTCGAATCGACGGCATTGCACCATCCGCAATATCCCGAAGCACGCATCCAGACGCCATTGCTGCTCAAGGTGGACGTGACCGATACACCCGCATATGCCGAAGAACGCTTCGGACCGATCAGCTTCGTGGTGGAGACGGCCTCGACGCTGGAGGGCCTGTCGGCAGCGGAACGGGTGATGCGGGAAAATGGCGCGATGACCTTCCTGGTTCATTCGACTGCGCCGCCAATTTGGCGGCTGGCCGAGGAAATCTCGCTACGCGTTGGCGTAGCGCTGTCTTTCAACCTGACCGATGGGATCCATATCAACCAGTCAAGCGGCTTCTCCGACTATCATGGCACCGGCGCCAATCCGGCCGCCAATGCCTGCCTGATCGATACCGCCTTCGTCGCCAGTCGTTTCTTCGTCGTTCAGTCGCGGCGCCAGATATGACGAAGACATTTACCATGCCGCCGATGGCATGGCTCCCGTAATCCACCCGTCATTATTCATGCCTCCACCCGCAGTGTGGATGCTCATATCGTCATAGGCACGGATTGATTCTGGCGCCGGGAACAAGCCGTAACATGATATAATCCTCCGCTGCATTTTTCCATGATCCCCGCCGGGATTCTTACCAGCCCCATGTTTTGCCGCCAGGCTTTCCCGATCGCAAACCTACCCGCCCCTTCCGGCCGAAGGGGGGAAGCGCGAGGACGGCTTACGGGCTTGCGGTAAGGAAAAACCCGTCTTGCGAGGAAAATTGTTTGAACGACTTTCACGGATGTCATAGGACAGATTTAACCGCAACAACTTACATTTTTGCACTCAAGGAAGACGCATGAAAATTCATGAGTATCAGGGCAAGGAAATTCTCAGGAAGTTCGGGGTCTCGACTCCGCGCGGCAACCCTGCTTTTTCAGTCGATGAGGCAGTCAAGGTTGCAACGGACCTGGGTGGCAAGCTCTGGGTGGTCAAAGCCCAGATTCACGCCGGCGGTCGCGGCAAGGGAGGCGGGGTAAAAGTCGCCAAGTCGCTCGACGAAATCAGGCAGTATGCCAGTCAGATCCTCGGCATGCAGTTGGTGACGCACCAGACCGGCCCGCAAGGACGCAAAGTGAAACGCCTGTTGATCGAGGACGGCGCCGACATCAAGAAGGAATACTACCTGGCGGTGCTGACGGATCGTGCTTCGCAAAAGGTGGCGGTGATGGCCTCCTCCGAAGGCGGGATGGATATCGAAAAGGTTGCGCATGACACGCCGGAAAAAATTCTCAAGGAATTCGTCGATCCGAACAAAGGCATCAGCGACCAGCAGGCCGACAACCTGGCCCGTGGCATCGGCGTGCCTTCAGGCTCGCTGGACCAAGCGGTGACGCTGATCAAGAACCTGTATCGTTGCTACATGGAAACCGACGCCTCCCTGGCGGAAATCAATCCGCTGATCCTTGAGGCCAACGGCAACATCAAGGCGCTCGATGCCAAGTTCAACTTCGACGACAACTCCCTCTACCGCCATCCGGAGATTGTGGCTTTCCGCGACCAGGACGAAGAAGACCCGGACGAAGTCGAGGCCTCCAAGTTCGACCTGACCTACATCGCCCTCGATGGCAACATCGGCTGCATGGTGAATGGCGCCGGTCTGGCGATGGCCACCATGGACGCGATCAAGCTGTTCGGAGCAGAACCTGCCAACTTCCTCGATGTCGGCGGCGGCGCCACCACCGAGAAAGTCACCGAAGCCTTCAAGATCATGCTGAAAAAT
>JBAYVU010000103.1:0-4050 GCA_041674385.1 Sterolibacterium sp. | reverse complement strand
CGCGACCAACTCCGGCGTTTTCTCGGCGCCCTCAGTTCGCGCTGCCTGCCATGCTGCGAGCGCCAGGATGCCGGCGTATGCCAGTGCCGTTGCTTGCCGGTCTTGCTTCGTGTCCGTTTCGGTGAGTATTTCGTTGCTCATGATTCTTCCTTTCCTGTCGTGGTTGGTTGCGGATTCGCGCGCCGCCATTCGGCCAATGCCACCTCGGCCGCCGTGGCGAATAGGCGGATTTTGGTTTCCGCATCGGTGCCCAGGCCATGCTCATTCGCTGCGATTCGTGCGGCGGTAGCAGCCGGCCGACCTTGGCGTAGAAGTTGTCGGCAAGACGCGACCGCGTGATAAAGGGAAAGCTCAGTCATCGCGATCCTTTCGGTTTGGTTGCGAGGGCGTCTGCCAGGTGGACGACGATTTCGGGAACGGTCCTGCCGTCGGTCAGCAGCGACTCGGCCTCGGCCATCAATCTGAGCCTGGTCAATTCAGCGAACACCAAACCTGCGCGATGCGATTGCTTGTTGATCGCCGTCTTCAGTTCAGCGGGTAACTTTTTCATCGTCGTTATCCTTTCTCGCGTGCGGGCAGGCCTGCGCACACAACAATTTTTCGGGTCGTTCGTGGGAACGCATCAACTGCATGGACTAGCGCGGTACTACGTTGAAAACCGGGGAGGACTGAGACCGCCCTACCCATTTGTCATACTCCTTTGTGCAGCATGCGGCCCGGATTCGGCCCCGTGGTGCGTTTTGTTTTCGGCGGTCGTTATCGTCGCACCAGCCACCTGCTGATCGTTCGCCAGCGGCCCGGCTATCCGGCCTGCCGATAGCACGGCGATCAGTGCGCCCTGATACTGGTTGATCGCTCCAAGCCAGCGCCAGATAGCCTCTTGATTGCCATTCAGTCTTAGCCGACCGGATGGCGTCAATGTCATCGTCACGCCATCGGCCTTGGCCTGGTCGATCAGTTCGGCGGGCGTCATGGTTGCCCCTTCATTGTCGCCACCAAAGCCGACGGTGCGGAAGGTGCCGGCGTAGCACCCTCCTCTATAAGAGGAGGGGGTGCTACGCTACGGCCTTCCTGTAGCAGTGCCGTAGCGCTTTCGTAGCATTTATGTATCGCGGGAAAGCCTTGCTGCATGGGCATTCGCGGGCTTTTCGTAGCAGCCGTAGCAAAACCGTAGCAGGCTGGAATACCCCAAAAGATGAGGGGGTCGACCGTAGCACTTGATGATGTCATATTTGGCCTATTCGACATGACCAGCCTCCCGCTTTCCGGCATCGGTCAAGACGTACCTCCCGCGATACCTTTTCACCAGTTTTTCGGTGATCAGTCGTTTCAGGGCGCGGTCGACCTTCCATTTCGTCGGGGTGCCATCCTTGATCCATCCGCAGGTACTTGCCCATTCCGCCATGCTGCCGTTCGGATGGTGGAGCATCGCGTACAGGACTCGATTGTCGTCTTGCAGCGCTTTGTGTTGCGCTTCGCCGGCCTGCGATTCAGACAGCGGAACAGCGACGACACTGCCGACTGGTCGCCCCTTGTGGTCGGAGTATCCAGAGAGAGTGACTGGCATCAGCGACAGGGCGATAGGGTTGAATGTCGGGCCTCGAATCTTGCCGTGCGATAGCTCAGCGGTGCCGGCTTCGTTCCATAGGGTAAGGTTCGTATCCAGCTCCGCGATAAATGCACTGCCACCCCTCGGCACAAGATTTTCTTTGTCCGCGTTCTTCGTCGGGTGACAGCAGACCATGACGGCCGGATGCCCCGGTAGTGTCGTTAGCTGACGTAGATCCCGGGCATGATCGCCAGAGCTTACATTGTCATCTTCATTTTCGTAGCTGTAGAAAGCTGCCGACGTGTCCACAATGACAAGGGCGTAGTCGCCATGGCACTCTGCAACTATGGTGTGAATGTTTGCAGCGAGCGGCATAGCACGAGGCAGGACTTCAACGTGATCAAGCGATAGTCCAAAGTGTTGCGCGGTAGCGATCAGGCGTAAGCGAAAGTCATCAGGATTTTCGCCGGCCAGGAACAGGACGCGGCCACCCGACGTTTCCAGGCCGGCGAACGGCTTGCTATCTGCGACATGCAGGCCGATGGTGTTGGCGACCGTGGTTTTCCCGTGGTTCGGCCGGCTGGTCAATCCGTACAGAAAGCCGCGGATGATGATGCCGTCGACAACGTGATCCAGCGGCTGGTAGCCCTTAATAAACTCGGATGCTGGCATGATCATGCTGGGCTCAGCCTTAACCGGCGCTTTCGGCTTATCGAGCAGCTCGCCAAGCTCATCTGCTCCATATTCGGCAGCGTAGTCGTTGCAGTCAAAATTGCTCGGCCTGCTGCTCGGCATTTCAACCCAGGCACCACGAATAGAGCGGGCGATTTCTGCGACCTGATTTTCCTTGCCGCGGTCGGCCACAAGCACGAGCGGTAGAGCAGGAAAACGGCGGCGCAGGATTTCGGCCACGGCAGACATGCGGCCACTGCCAAAAGTCACCACGGCGGCGCATCCTGTTGCCTGCCAGCATGCCCATGCTTGGCCGATGCCTTCCACAATGAAAATGCGCGCCGATTCTGCCAGGTTGCCCACCACGAATAGGCCATCATCAAACGATGCACCGGGCATATTCAGTTTCTTGCCGATACCGGGCGGCGGGATAAATTGCATGCTGCGCAGTTCGCCATCAAGTGATAGGGCGGGCACCACCAGCCAGCCGGCGACCGACTGCCCGGCGATGGTAAGAGCATCATCAGCGGGCACCACGCGCAAGCCATCGGCGCGGCCTCGCTTGGCGATGGTGTAGGCATGATCGTCGGTCGCAGGTGCGAAGCGTGCCCACAATTCAGAGACTGATTTACCGGCCTTCTGTGGCGTTTTCTGTGGACGGATAGTGGAAGCTGCCAGCGTGATTGCTTGGGGCTTGCTATGCCCGTTGTGGCGCGGCTTAGCCGGGTCTTTCCATCCTGCGTCGATTGCCATGCCGTACAGCGTTGCAGCCTTGACCGCGCCGTTTTCCTTGATGCCGCGCTTCCATTTGCTTTCAAACACGGCGGCGTCAAAACCCTCGCCAGATTCGCACCAGCGGCGGGCTTCATCCTTCGGTACGCCAGCATCCTTTATGGCACATAGCAACTTGAACCAATCGCCATAATCAGCAGGGCACGGGCAATACCACATTGCACTTGTGGCGCTCTCAATATCGGCACTCATGTTGCCCCCAGGTGCAGGCGTCGGATCAGCCAGTCGGCCAATCCGGGCGGGATGATGCCCCATAGCGCCAATCCGACTATGAGGCGTTTGGCGGCGGCCTTCATGACCGTCTCGCTTTCCAGCGTGTCGGCCGCCGGTCTTTGACGTTCTTGGCCAGGGAAAACCAGCCGACAAGGGGATCTTGATTTGACGCGGGGAAACGGCTATTCTGCGGGTCGTGTGATCTGTCCTTTGCCCCGACTTCGCCGCTCTTGCCAGCGGCGTTGTCACGTATGGGGTCGGGCGGCCGGCGCTTGGCCTTCATGGTGGCCATCGATCAGCGGGCGCCGATGAGGCGACGAAGCTGACCGACCACGAGACGACTCGAACTTCCGACCCTGACGATAGTCAGCTCGCCGGCTTTGACGTGGCGATAGATTGAGCAACGGCTCCGACCAGCCACGATGCCGGCGTTTGTGATGCTGATCAGGGCGGTGTCGGGCAGGTCATCAAACTGCTGAACAGCAGGCGGTGTTTCATTGTTTTTCTGCCGGAGGGCGGTCGGGGAAAGTTTGCTTTTCATGTGCCAACTCCTACGCTTGGCACATGATGCGGGAAGTTACGTTTAGCTTCCCTTTGCCAGCGTTTTATTCAACGTGGCACGAAGTATCTGGGGTTCGCTTACGTTTGGCGATGACTCTAATTCGACGAATTACGCACCAGCTTTACGCGCAAGGATGCGCGCTAGTGTTTGCTGCACCAATCGCTCACCGACCAGATAGTGCCCGCCGATCTTCCTCAGTCTTCGATAGGCGCGCTCGATCGCCTTCGCCCTGTTGAATCCTTCCTCACATTCAGGATCGTGT
>JBAYVU010000102.1:0-4059 GCA_041674385.1 Sterolibacterium sp. | reverse complement strand
GGTACCGGTTTTTGCTCGCTCATTTGATCACCTGTTACAGTTGTTAAAGTTCTATCTCATTAAGATCCAGTACGACGATCAATTTCCGCTCAATCACGGACTGGATGTCAGTGCGGGTACGCTGCATTCAGCAACAGCTCCGATCTCGTCGCCTCGATCACCAGCCAAGCTGGTGAAGATCGTGTGCGTGTGATATGGTTACATATTGTATTAATTCATACCTGTTGTCAACGCTGGCGCTGCCCGTGTTTTGCATTATGATCCGAAAATCATCTTCCCAGTCTCCTGTCGCCATAATACCAGCGGAATTAAAGTAGTAGGTTTGCGAATGAACATGCTTTAAACCAACGGAAGACCGAAACGAAATATGGCGGAATAGGCCAACGCTCGAGCAACAGTGACGAGCGGCGACAGACGAAAACGATTGGATGACGCAACCTTTGCGCCTTGGATCGAGGGAAATCTCGCCGACAGCCTGTGCGAACAGTTCGAGCAGACCGTCGACACAGCAAAGGCCGGGCAGGTCTAAAACCCCGCGACAGACCCATGAGGGCATTGACATCCGGGGCAAATTCGTACACCATGCTAACATTTCGTATGCATATGATCTCACCGATCTGGCGGTAATCTAAGTGACGATTTCAGAGAGTTACCCCGGTACCCATTTTCAGAATCAGGGCACGCGATTACGCCAGAACTGGCGAGTATTCATCGCTTCGACTCTTTGCTTGGCGGGGCGTTACAAAATGCCAGTCGCGGTTTCTTTCTGTTGTCATTTTGAACATAGCAACGCAGTAAATCCGTAGTTCCGGATAGTCTGGGGTTCGATACCCTGAGGCCCGACAGTCTGGGGCTGGTTTCTTTTCTGATGAGCCAAAACGAGGCAGGTAACAGGTATGTGGACACCAAATTTCGAAAATGATCAAAGAACGATTGGCTACCTGTTGAACGACAGGGCAAGCAAATATCCAGACAAGGTATTTGGTCACATCACCGGAGAGGAAGTGACTTACGCACAGTTGGCGGAAAGGGTAAACCGGGTAGCCAACGCATTCCTCGATCTCGGTGTAAAGAAGGGCGACAACGTCAGCGTGATGATGTCCAATTGTCCGGAATACATCTACACCTGGTTTGCCCTAGCGAAGATTGGTGCAGTTGAAGCGGTGATCAATACGGCCTTCAAAGGGGAAACGCTGGAATACTTTATCAACTACGGTGGCGCCAAGATTGCGGTGATCGACGAGGATCTTATGGATCGGATCTTCCGTATCCAGGGTTCGCTGAAGAGCCTGGAGAAGCTGGTCGTAAGAAAGGTGCCCACCGAAGGAAAGATGCCGAATACAAGATTCGAGACGGTTCCTTATGCGACTATGCTCTCGGCTTCGGCTCTGGAGCCCAAGACGGAACCACCACGTTACACGGATCCTGTGGCGATAATGTATACCTCGGGCACTACCGGAGCATCCAAGGGTGTGGTGTACAGCCATAACTTCTGCTACGCGAACGCGGCAAATTATATAAACGGCCTAGGCCTGACACAAGACGACAAGCTCTACAACTGCCTGCCGCTGTTCCACATGAACGCCAAGTTTCTCAGCATATTGCCGACATTGGTTTTGGGCACGTCCTGTGTGTTGGTCGACAAGTTCAGCGCAAGCCGGTTCTGGGACGAAATCAGGCAACACCGTGCGACAGTGTTCAATTTCCTGGGTTCCATGATCACCATACTGTGGAATCAACCCGAGAAGGATGACGATGCTCGTGTTCCAGCAAGAATCGCCTTGGGGGTGCCGGTGCCCACTGAACTCGAACGTCCCTTCGAGAAGCGGTTCGGACTCAAGCTCATCCAGGCCTTCGGTGCCACAGAAACGGGGCTTGTGGTCACCACGCCGTTGGATGAGGAAGTTCCGATTGGCAGTTGTGGGAAGCCTTTCCCGGACTGTGAAGTGCGCATCGTCGATGAAGACGACAACGAAGTTCCCCCGGGCGTTAGAGGAGAATTTGTTTTCCGGCCAAAGAAACCGTTCACCATGATGTCGGGGTACTACCAGAAGCCGGAAGCAACTGTGGATGTCACCAGGAATCTCTGGTATCACTATGGAGATTACGGACGAACAGATGAGAACGGCTTCCTCTACTTTATCGATCGCAAGAAGGAATGCATGCGGCGGCGCGGAGAAAATGTCTCGGCATCAGAAGTCGAAGCGGTCGTGAACAAGTATCCGGGCGTGATGGAGTCTGCGGCATCCGGCGTCTGGTCGGACATGGGTGAAGAGGACATCAAGATATCCATCTGTCTCAAAGAAGGAGCAACCGTAGATCCCCTTGATTTATTGCGCTTCTGCGAAGAGGGCATGCCTTGGTTTGCCGTGCCCAGATATGTGGAGTTCCGCGAGGATTTTCCACGCACACCGACCGGCAAAGTGGCGAAGTTCCGGCTAAAGGAAGAGGGGGTGCATTCGAAACTGTGGGATCGGGAAGCAGCGGGCTATCAGGTTAAAAAGCGGTAATTTCCGCCATTTTTGCATAGGGTGATCCAATGAATCTTTGCCTTCTTATCGACTTTGGAAGTACTTATACGAAGGTTGTGGCCGTCGACCTGGACGGCGAGGAAATACTCGCTGTTGCGCAGTCGCCCAGCACGGTAGATACGAATGTCATGCAGGGGCTGCAGAAAGCGATCGAATTATTAAAACCGAAGCTGGGACAAGTGGAGCTGAAAGCTGAAGTAAAGCTTGCCTGCAGCAGCGCTGCGGGTGGCTTGCGGATGGTGGCCATTGGGCTGGTGACAGAACTTACCGCGGAAGCTGCGAAAAGAGCCGCCCTGGGTGCCGGCGCGAAGCTGATGCGCGTTTTCTCGTATCAGCTCAATCGGCGGGAAATAGCGGAAATCGAGGAGATACGCCCTGACATGATCCTGCTAGCCGGGGGCACGGACGGCGGCAATCAGGAAGCGATATTGCATAACGCACGGCTCTTGACCGCCTCGTCACTCGTTACGCCCATCGTCATCGCAGGCAACAAAGAAGTTGCCGACGATGTTGCGGACTTGCTCAAATCCGCCGGCAAGCCCGCTTATGTCACCGAAAATGTGATGCCCGACTTGGAAAATATCAATGTCGAGCCGGTCCGCGAACTCATCCGGAACATATTCATGGAACGGATTGTGCACGCCAAGGGCATCGATAAGGCGAATGATTTCGTGCACGACATCATCATGCCCACGCCAATGGCTTCGCTCAATGCGGCCAAGCTGCTGGCCGATGGCACCAAGGAAGAGCCGGGGCTTGGCGAACTTATCATTATCGAGGTGGGCGGGGCAACTACCAATATTCACTCCATTTCGAAGATGGACACCCTGCCCGGCCTCATCCAAAAGGGGTTGCCTGAACCGTACGCCAAGCGAACGGTAGAAGGAGACATGGGGCTTCGTATCAACGCGACCTCCATCCTCAATATTGTCGGCAAGGAAAAAATTACCGAAAGCTGCGGTGGCGTGCCGGGTGCAGAAGACAGTCATGCGGTGGAAACGGCAGTGCATGCCTTGACTGCGGATCCCTCGAGTACGCCGAGCACGGAAGCGGATTTCCGGATTGATCACGCATTGGCCAGTACAGCCGTAAATATAGCCGTGCAACGACACGCCGGGGAAATCCTGACCATGTACACCGCTAGCGGGCCGCTGATGGTGCAGTATGGTAAGAATCTGAGCGATATAAAAACCATCGTCGGAACGGGGGGGATATTCGCCTACGGCCACGAACCCCGGCGAATTCTGGAGAACGCGTTGGATACCTCCGATGCCAAGTTGTCGCTTCGGCCGAGGAGCGCCAATTTCTACGTAGATCGGCAGTACATATTGTTTGCGATGGGCCTGCTGAGTCAACGGTATCCAGACAAGGCGCTCAGAATTATGAAAAAGAGTCTGACAAAGGTGTAAAGCGGGCGGATCGAAGCCGTCGGAAAGCCGGCCAAGGGCGGGCGTGATACAGGAACAGGAGAAGTTGAATGAGCATGGCGCTGGAAGGAATTAAAGTACTCGACCTATCCCGGATGCCG
>JBAYVU010000101.1:0-4236 GCA_041674385.1 Sterolibacterium sp. | reverse complement strand
TTCGGCACTGCGCGCCTTGGAGACGGCGACCTGGGTCTGGGTCATCAGGTTGCTCACCGGCGTGCGCAGTTCGTGGGCAATGTCCGATGAGAAGTCGGACAGGCGTTTGAATGAATCGTTGAGCCGCGCCAGCATCGCGTTGAACGACAGCACCAGATCCTGAACCTCGACCGGCACCCGCTCTTGAGGCAGTCGCGCGTCCAGTCGCTCCGCCGAGATGCCGCGGGCAACGGCGGCGATCGCGTGGATCGGCGCCAGACCGCGCCGCACGGCGAGCCAGCCGAGTAGGCTGCTCAGGACAATGCCGAGCGCCAACGCAGTCCACAGTATGTGCTGGAAAGCCGACATGAACTCCTGATGGTGCGCCATGTCGAGCGCGAGAGCCACAGTGTAGGTCGGGGCACCTGCTGACGACACCGGCAGCGGGGCGGCAATGCCACGAAAAACCCGCCCCTGGCTTTCCCAAATGGCAGGCCGCATCGGTTTCGCCAAGAGTGCGCCAGGAACGCCATGCAGTACGCCAGGTGGAAAATCTGCGTCCGCAGTTCTATAGACCGTACCGCCGTCTGCGGTATAAACGGTGACAGACAGGCCGGGGTGCCCCACTAAGGCATCATTGAGTTGTCGTGACAATTCTGGGTTCTGTGCCGATGTGTCCGTCCTGGCGAGAACATGTTCAATGAGCGTCATCTTGCCGGTCAGTTCGGCCAGATCGAGCATCTCGAAATGCTCCTCGACCAGGTAACCGATCACGCCGCCGATGGCCAGCAGCACCGTTGTCGATACCGCGGCAAAAAGCAACGCCAGGCGGATGGTTAGCGACGGGCCGCGCATCACGCCGGTTCCGGCGCTTCAAGCACATAGCCCATACCGCGCACGGTGCGGATCAGCTTAGGTTCGAACTCCTCGTCCATCTTGGCACGCAGGCGGCGTACTGCGACTTCGATGACGTTGGTATCGCTATCGAAATTCATGTCCCACACCTGCGAAGCGATCAGCGAGCGCGGCAGCACCTCGCCCTGGCGCCGCATCAGCAGTTCGAGCAAGCCGAATTCCTTGGCAGTGAGATCGATGCGCCGGCCAGCGCGGGAAACACGTCGGCGCAACAAGTCTAGTTCGAGATCGGCGACGCGCAACAATTCCGGTTCCTTGGCCTTGCCCCGACGCAGCAGGGTGCGCGCCCGCGCCAGCAGTTCGGCGAAGGCAAAGGGCTTGACCAGGTAGTCGTCGGCACCGAGTTCCAGTCCCTTGACGCGGTCTGTCACCTGGTCGCGCGCCGTCAGGAACAACACCGGCATATCCTTGCCGGCATGGCGAATCGCCTCCAGCACCTGCCAGCCGTCGAGGCGAGGCAGCATCACATCGAGCACCACCAGGTCGTAAGCCTCGGTCAGCGCCAGGTGCAAGCCGTCCATACCGTCGCGCGACAGATCGGCAATGAATCCGGCCTCGCTCAAGCCTTGCTTGAGGTAGTCGCCGGTCTTCACTTGGTCTTCAACAATGAGTATCTTCATGGTCGCCTCCGCACTATTCCTCAATTGTGCATTCAGATACGCCAGTCATGCGAAAGATTACCAAGATGTAATCCAGCAGTCAGCTTGCCGTCGGAAATGGCGAACTACAGTAGTGTCCATTGAAACGACCAAAAGAAGCGCCGTCGAGATTGCTGGATAGTGCTCATCAATGAATACGACGAGATTCTCTGCAGGCATGCGCAACGAAACCACGACATGGTCGCTGATTTTCGCAGCCTGGCTGGTCGCCAGCATATCGACACTTGGCGCGCTATTCTTCGGCGAGGTCATGCAAATACCACCCTGCGTCCTCTGCTGGCACCAGCGCATCTTCATGTTTCCGCTGGTGTTGATCCTGCCGATCGGGCTCTTCCCCTTCGACCGGAAAGTCGTCCGTTACGCACTGCCGTTGGCCGGGATCGGCTGGTTGTTTGCGGTCTTTCACGTGCTTCTGGTCGCCGGGGTGATCCCTGAGAGCATCAAGCCCTGCACCCAGGGGGTGCCGTGTTCGCAAACGGTGATCGAGTGGTTCGGCTTTGTGACAATTCCTCTGCTGTCGGCCGTGGCGTTTTCAGCCGTTATTGCGTTGCTTGTTCTAGCCTATTCTCGGAGTTCCAAATGAATCGAAAAGTGCTGTTCATCGCTGCCGCCGTAGTCCTGCTATTAGTGTTCCTGGTTGGAACGCTGGCCTACAAGAGCGAAAAAACCAGTCAATCCGTGCAACTCGCCGAGCGCAGCCCCGCGAATCTTGTCCGCATGCACTCGCCAACAATCGGCAAGCAGGACGCGCCGGTCGTGATCGTCGAGTTTTTCGATCCCGCCTGCGAGACCTGCCGGGAGTTCTATCCGCTGGTCAAGATGATGATGGCAGCGAACCCTGACCGGATCCGTTTGGTGCTCCGTTACGCGCCCTTCCACAAAGGCTCGGATAAAGTGGTGTCCATGTTGGAGGCGGCGCGCAAACAGGGCAAGTTCTGGCCGGCACTGGAAGCCTTGCTGGCTGGGCAAACCGATTGGGCGCCGCATCACACGCCGCAGGTGGGCCTGGTCTGGCGGCACCTCGAAGGACTCGGACTGAATCTTGAGCAGCTCCGGGTCGACATGACGGCGCCTGAGATCGCCCGCGTGATTGCGCAGGATCTTGAGGATGCGCGAGCTCTCAACGTCACCATGACTCCGGAGTATTTCGTGAACGGCAAGCCCCTGCCGAGCTTCGGTTACGCGCCATTGAAGAAGTTGGTCGACGACGCGCTGAACGAGGTTCACCGGCGCTAGGAGAGATCAGCCAGTCTGGCGGAAGATTACAAACGTGTAATGCCGTTGTCACCAAATCGTAAGGTAGCTGAAAGCAAGATGGTCGTCATGAGAAGCCGATGCCAGCTGGCACCAGCGGCGGATTTCTGATCCGCGCGTTGTCTACGCAGGCTCCAGTCAATAGCAATCAGCCCGGAGGGCTTCGATGACTAGAACAATTACCTTGCTTCTTGGACTCCTAACCGCTCTCCCGGTCTACGCCCAGATTGGCGAGGAGTTGGCCACCGATCAAGCGGAGACAGCACGGACGCAACCCCACAACGCCATGACCGATGCGCCTGTGGTGTTCTATCAATCCGCACTCAGCGGATACCGTGCCTTCCAGGATGAGAAAGTGTCGTCCTGGAAGGCGAGCAACGACAACGTGGCGCGTATCGGCGGTTGGCGCGTGTATGCACGCGAAGCTCGCGAACCTGAACCGGCACCGCGCGATACCGCCCGCGATACGCCGGCGGCACCCGCGGACCGTCCCCATCCTGATCACGGCGAATGAGCAGCAAGATCAATCCGATGGAAAAACCACAAAACTCCCTGCTCGCCCTTGGCATCATCCTCGTGCTTGCGGGTTGCGCCACCACCAACATCGATCAGTCGCTCCAGGCCACCAATAGCGAAGCGGCTGCATTCACGGGTGGGCGAGCTCAGTTGGTGCGTTCTGCCGAAATGCGTGTCACGAATCAAAAACAAGTTGCCGAGCTGCTGAAGAAGCCGCTCACACAAACGGCCGCCGTTCAGTTGGCCCTGCTTAACAGCCCCGCCTTACAGACCTTGCTGGCCGAACGCTGGGTCGATATGGCCGCCGCCGCTCAAACCGGTCGCCTCAGCAATCCGATATTCGGCTTTGAGCGGCTGGAATTTCTTAATGAATTGGAGTTGAGCCGAACCCTTTCCTTCGGCTTGCTCGATTTACTCACCTTGCCGCAACGCACCGCCATAGCGAACTCGCGCATTCAACAGGCGGAATTGCAGATGACCACTGACGTGGTGGATCAAGTTACCCAAGTCAGGCAAGCCTGGGTCAAGGCCGTCGCTGCCCAGGAAAACCTTTTGTACGCACAGCGCGTGTATGCAACCGCCGAGGCGAGCGCGGAACTGGCGCGCCGAATGCAAGGCACGGGCAACTTCAACCGTCTGCAACGTGCGCACCAACATGCGTTCTATGCCGATGCGACGAGTCAACTGATGAGCAGCCAACAAGCGGTCACGTCATCCCGCGAACAACTGGTCCGCCTTTTGGGGCTTGGCGGCGGTGCTCAAGAAAACTCGCTCAAGCTCCCTGAGCGCTTGCCGGATCTGCCCAAAGAGCCCCTTGCGCCAGCCCAGGTCGGCGGTTCGTTGGCGGCTCAACGACTGGACGTGCGTCTGGCGCAATTGCAACTGGACGCGGCAGGCAAGGCGCAGGGATTGA
>JBAYVU010000100.1:0-4345 GCA_041674385.1 Sterolibacterium sp. | reverse complement strand
GGCTTGCCCGGCCTGACGCCGACATCGTTGACCACCTTGTCCGCCTTGGAACGCGAGCTGGATCGGGTGCGACGCCACGGTGTCGCCTTCGACAACCAGGAAATAGAACAGGGTTTGCGTTGCGTCGCCGCGCCCATTCTCGACGATGCCGGCGAATTGGTGGCCGGCCTGTCGGTTTCCGCTCCCGCCGACCGATACAACCCCGACTGGTCTGCCAAGGTACGCCAGACCGCTGCGGAAATCTCAGCTGCGATCGGCTACGTCAAGACCGAGAAATCCGTCTATGCGCATTCGGGGACGGGCAGGAACTGGGACTAATTTCTGTCGAAGCATACATAAGCCAGTCCAGAAAAACGGCTCTCGACGATCAAGGTCAGGTAAGCGAGAACGCTTGCTCTGCAGCCGATGCCGATCGCCTCTCGAGAGTAATCTCCAATAACAGAGCGCCTCGACTGCATGGCCTTACGAATCCCCTAACGTCGCTGATGTCCGTGTAGGGATTTAGCCAAGGCCTCACCTGTTTCTTCGTCAGCACCAGCGGCACCGGTAATCCATAGGGTGAAAGCTTACGGTTCGGTTTAGTCGTTATTAAGGCCATCGTCGCCGACGGGCAGGAGTGCTGCACATTCGGCTCAAGAATCCCGCCGAGAAGCAAGAGCTCTTCTCTGGCTGCCCTCAACCGATAGCGCAACGTTGCCCCGTCGACCTCGCGGAGGTACGAGAACGACGTCGCAGGAATGATGCACCTGCGGTTTCGGAATGCTTCGAACAGCGTCCATTGATGCGAAATGGTTTCGACTGCGGCGTAATAATATGGGGCATGGTCGTAGTTGCGCCAGTTCTGAACCAAGCCCCATTTCGCCTGTAGCGAAAGAATGAGTCCGTTACTCATGAAGAGTATCGCTGCTTCATCGCCTTGCCCCGATGAAACCGGCGCTTTGGGTACAGATAACCAAGGATTCGGGAAGTATTGTCCATAGACTTCCTGAGTAGCGTCCAGCTCGATTAATTCGGCCATGATCTTCCCCCAGTTGCCTAAAACGCGCATTGCAGGTGCATGAATTCTGCACGTATTGATGCAAAGTGCGATATACCCGGACAACGGTATTTTGGGCTACTCAGAATTGGGTAGCCCCGGCAAGCTGGGCGAATCTGAACCAGTGTTTGCGCCTGCACCCCATGTTACAGTGGCATTAGAACCTCTAAAAATACAGGAGAACGCCATGAGTCTGGAACAAGACAACAAACAGGTCGTCGCCCGTTTTCTCACCGTGTTTTCATCGGGTGCCGTGGCCGAAACGATGGCGATGATGACGGAAGATGCCACTTGGTGGGTCGCCGGCACGACGCCGATCTCAGGCACCTATAACAGAACAGAATTTGCCAAACTGCTGTCATCTGTCCTGGATACCTGCACAGGGCCAATCAAAATCACGCCAAAGCATTTTGTTGCCGAGAATGACTGCGTTGCGGTTGAAGCCGAGTCTTACACTCAAACGAAGACTGGACGTACATACAACAATTTCTACCACTTCCTGATCAAGGTACGTGACGGAAAAATCGCCAGCGTCAAAGAGTATTTGGATACGATGCATGCCAACCAAGTGCTGTGTACGCCTTGAGTTCTCATGATCAATTGGGAAAGAAGCCCTTCCGCTTATTCCCGGAAGCAACAAGAACCTGCAATGCGCCGCCTTCGGCTAGCGGTTCAATGCCATGGCGATTTTTCTGGCTAAGGATCGCGGGGCCAACTGAGCGGCAAAGGCGCCGAGTTTGTTCTTGAAACCGGGAATCGCGATCGCTTGATTTCCCTGAAACGCCGCGTAGCCAGCTTGCGCAACCACGTCCGCGCTTTGAGCGCCAAACTTCAACAGATTGGTCCCTTTCATTTTGGCGGCAGCGAAGAAGCCGGTGTGTGTCGGGCCCGGGCATAAACAAGTTACGCGCAGGTCCGTACCCGCAACCTCATTGTGCAAGGCTTCCGTAAACGACAGAACAAACGCTTTGGTCGCGTAGTACATTGCCATATGAGGCCCAGCCTGAAACGCCGCAGTTGATGCGACGTTCAATACCCCGCCAGTATTGCGCTGAATCATCCCGGGAAGGAACAGTCCCGTGAGATGCGCAAGGGCGGTGATGTTAACTTGGATCATCTCGAGTTGCTTTTGCAAATCAAGCGCTGCATATAGTCCTTGTTGGCCGAACCCCGCATTGTTGACCAGGATATCGATGACCAGGTTGCGCCCGCATAACTCTTCCGCGATTTGTGCCGGTGCGTTCGGCTGACTCAGATCCGTCGTGAGGATCTCTGCGCGTGCCTTGGCGTTCGATCGAAGTTCTTGCGCCAACTGCTCCAACTTTTGGGTATTGCGCGCGAGAAGCACGACAGGGTGGCCGTGATACGCAAACGCCTTCGCCAGCTCCATTCCTATTCCTGACGATGCACCGGTAACCAACACAGTTTGCTTAGTCATATCGCCCCAATACAGCGCAAAGGTTATTGTTCAGCTATCGGTCCCGAGCCCAGATATTTCTCGAACTCATCAGGCGGCATCGGTTTGCTATAAAGATAGCCCTGTGCTTCGTTGCACTGAAAAGCACGCAAATGTTCCAGCATTGCCTCGGATTCGACTCCTTCCGCAATTGTTCTGAGCCTCAGGGTTTGCGCCATTTGGACGATGGCGCGAACAATCGCTGCGTCTTCGGGGTTGTCCGCGATATTGCGGATGAAGGACTGGTCGATCTTAAGCTTGTCCACCTGAAAACGCCTGAGGTAGGAAAGGCTCGAATAACCCGTACCGAAGTCGTCTATGGCTAGCTTGATGCCGATATCCTTCAGTCTTGTCACGGTTGCCAGCACATTCTCGGTATCGTGGATCAACATGGACTCGGTCAGTTCGAGTTCGAGAAGGCTGGGGTCAAGCCCCGATGCGCTCAAGGCTTTGGCGACGCTTTCTTCAATATCGCCACGCCTGAGTTGCACTGCGGACAAATTAACCCCGACCACCAGTTCGGGCAGACCGGCATCACGCCAAGCCACAGCCTGCCGGCAGGCCTCATTCAACACCCACTCGCCAATCGGCACGATCAGACCGGTGCTTTCGGCGATCGGGATGAATCGGCCCGGCAATATCAGGCCATGTTCGGAGTTCCACCGGATCAGGGCTTCGGCGCCAACGACGTTACCGGTTACCAAATCGATCTGGGGTTGATAGTGCAGCACGAACTGCTTGCGTTCGAGCCCATGTCGCAAGGCGTTGCCCAAATTCAGCTGTTCGAGAGCATCGACGTTCATCTGCTCAGTGAAGAACCGGTAGGTATTCCGCCCAGCCTCCTTGGCGTGATACATGGCGGTGTCGGCCATTTTAAGCAGGGTATCGAAATCCCTGCCGTCGTCCGGATAGACGGCGGCCCCGATCGAGGGCGAGGTGGTCAGTTCGTAGCCCTTGATATCGAATGCCGGAGTCAGCAGCGCACGGATCTTGGCAGCCACGCTGGGAATGGCCTCAGGGTCGCGCAGGTCGCCCAGCACGATCAGAAACTCATCGCCGCCGTGACGACTGATAGTATCGGTATCACGCACACAACTGCGCAGCCGCGCCGCGACTTCCTGAAGCAAGGCGTCGCCGTATTGGTGCCCGAGCGAATCGTTGATGGTCTTGAAATTGTCGAGGTCGATGAACATCAGTCCCACCTTGACGCCAGCGCGCTCGGCATAGGCAAGCGCCAGTTCGAAGCGTTCCTTGAGCATCAGACGGTTCGGCAGTCCGGTGAGAATGTCGTGGTGGGCGAGGAATTCGATTCTCTCCTCGGTTTTTCGTCGATCCGAAATGTCGCGCACATGCGCAAAAATATGCGGCCGATGGTTGAACATCACGGCTTTCGAATTGACCTCGACCGGAACGATTTCCCCGGTCTTGGTGCGGTACCCGGATTCAAACACCACATGGCCATTCTGCATCAGCGTTTGGTTGCGCTTGGCTTTGATTGCGGCGGTTTCGCTCGTACAGATGTCCGGGACCGACATGCTGAGCAGATCTTCGCGAGCGTAACCCAGTTGTTCGCAGGCGGCCGGGTTGACCTCTTTGAAACGACCCTCGACGTCTAGCAGGAAAAAAGCATCGCCGCCGCCTTCAAAAAATGTCCGGAATTTTTCCTCGCTTGCCTCGAGCGCTTCGGCTGCCTGTTCCTGCTTGTCCAGAAAGTGAAGCAGACCGGCCACCAGAAGTGGCTCCGTTGGTTTGAACAGCTTTCCCCGATTTATAAGTGGACACCGGGCGGATTGTGGAAGGTGCAGAGTTGTCCGCGGCGGCGGTCGGCGCTTGCGACGAACCGACCGACGCGG
>JBAYVU010000099.1:0-4513 GCA_041674385.1 Sterolibacterium sp. | reverse complement strand
TTATCGTTGCGAAGAGTGCAAGACGGAAATCCTGTGCACCAAGGCCAGTGAGGGAACGGTGGAATGCTGTGGCAAGGAAATGAAAACTCAGGAATCCAAACCCTTGCCGTCTTCCGATTAGCAGCGGTTAAAAAATGTGCATCAGCCGGAAGTTGAGCCGCTTGTCTTCCTTCAGTCCGTTCTCCACGTGCATATCCTTGCTGAGGGAAATGATCAACTGGTGCTTGGCATCAAAAAAGGTCGATCCGGTAAGTGCGACCTTTGTGGTCTTAACCCGGTCATCCTGATCCACGCCATTGATTGTTGTTTTACCTCCAAATGTATAGAACAAACCGACGCCAACCCGCGAGCCCGGCGCCCATTCATAACTTAGAAACCCCTCGACTTCGTAAAGTGGTTTCTGGGTGAGTTCTGCGTCGCTGTTTTTCAGGAAAAACATGCCGTCGGCTTCGAGTTCAATAAAAAAAGAGCGTCCCAACGCGTGCTGATAGCCGAGCTGGATGTCATGCTTACGGCGATTTTCGCCGAGATTCAGAGGCCTGTTCTTGTCGTAGGAACCCGTCGGGAGAAAAGTGAGAAGAGTAATGGAGCCGTACTCCCTGGTCTCATGGTTATGTATCGGCCAATAGGGGAGTGCAATGATGACATCTCCCACACCGCCAGTACTTCCCAAGGGGGACAGGCTGCCTCCCGTTTTGATTTGCCCGATCGGTATCAGTAAATTGGGAGCAAATGGATTGCCTCCCAGGGTTAACCAATGGACGAAACGCAAGATGCCTATATTGGTGGCCATCCGGGCGTTGTCATCGACCTTCCGGCCATGGCTGTAAGAACTGCTCATCGACCCATACTGGCCGTAGTAGAGAAATGCGGTCGTACCCTCGGGGGCTGTTTCCCAGTCGCCGATGTGCACCTCCAGAGCAGCACATATGCTGGCGATGCCCACCAATCCAAAAAACAGTAGAGTCCGGATGATTCCGGCAGCATTTTTCACGATCGAGTCTCCCTTAAGCCGGTTAAACCAGCTATTTGTTTTATTTAAGACGCACTACAGAAATACCTTGGCACCGGCCATGCAGTCAGGAACAACTGCTCAGGCAAATTTGCACACATTATGCAGGTTTTTGCAGGTTTTCTCCTGCTTCGAAAATTCTGGTTGCGGTACCCGGTTGGTACCGGGTAGACCCAGGTACGGTTGCTTCATAAGTCTCACAGAGTGTTGTCTCCGATAGTCAAGCAAGCATCTGGAGGAGGGGGGTGCTCACCTACTTTCCAGGAAATCGCCTCATTCCTGAGGCGTTTCGCCGTCCCCCCTTGCCACCTTCTGCTTGGTATCACTCGTTAGGTTTCGGAGATGGGTTGCTGAAATATTCGAGCTAGCCGTCTCTCAACAAGTCAATCTCACGGAGAAACGTATGTGGCTTCGAGCAGTTTCGCTTGCGCCGCCGCTAGACGGGCGATCGGAACGCGCGGACCTGAACAGGAAACGTAAGTTAGACCGATTTGGTGGCAGAAATGGATCGAAGCCGGATGTCCGCCGTGCTCTCCGCAAATACCGACTTTGAGGTCGGGACGGGTCTGGCGGCCGAGGCTGACGGCCAGCTTCATGAGTTCGCCGACGCCCTTGATATCCAGTACTTCAAAGGGATTGTCCATGAGAATACCGGTTTCAATGTAGTGCGGCAGAAACTTGTTTTCCGCATCTTCGCGGCTGAATGACATGGTCGCCTGCGTCAGGTCGTTGGTGCCAAAGGAGAAGAATTCGGCCGTTTCGGCTAGTCGCGCGGCGCGCACGCAAGCACGCACTACTTCGATCATGCTGCCGAACTTGAACTTGAGCTTGATATCGAACTTGGTCTCGACTTCATCGCGAATCTTCTCGACATAACTGAAGATACGCTTGAGTTCTTCCACCGTCGCCAACTGCGGCACCATGATTTCCGGCAGCACGGTTACGCCAGCCTGCGCGCATTCGGCCGCAGCCTCCAGAATGGCGCGGATCTGCATTGAGTAGATTTCCGGGTAGGTAATGCCCAAGCGCACACCGCGATGTCCCAGCATCGGGTTGACTTCTGAAAGCGCCCGAACCTTCTTCAACACAGTTTCCTTCTTGTGAATCACGTCCTCTTCCATGTGCGAACTCTTGAATTCGGCGAGTCCGCCCATGAGTTTGGTGAGGCCACTGGAATACTGCTGGTAGAGCTTCGGGTTCAGAAGCTTGAGGGTTTCCGGCAGCTCTTCCAGGCCGTTGATGGTTTCTTTCAAGTGGTGCAGGTGGGAAATTTCCACCTCCAATTGCGCTGCCGTTGGCAGAAACTCATGCAGCGGCGGATCGAGCAAGCGTACGGTTACCGGCAATCCGGCCATCGCCTTGAAGATACCCTTGAAGTCGTCGCGCTGGATTGGGAACAGCCGGTCAAGCGCCTCCTGGCGGGCTGCCGGAGTTTCGGCCAGGATCATTTCCTGCACGATGGGCAACCGGTCGGTGGCATTGAACATGCGCTCGGTACGGCACAGGCCGATGCCCATGGCCCCGTACTCGCGAGCACGCGCCGCGTCCTTGGGCGTATCGGCGTTGGCATGGACTTTCAAGCGCGCCACTTCGTCGGCCCAGGCCAGCAGCGTAGCCATATCCTGCGAGAAAGTCGGCTCGACGGTCGGCACCGTACCGGCGTAAACGTTGCCGGTACTGCCGTCGAGGGTGATCACGTCGCCTTCATGCAGCGTCGCCGTGCCGATGGTGGCGCGTCTGGCGTTCACATCGACGTGGATTTGTTCGCAGCCCGACACGCAGGGCTTGCCCATGCCACGCGCCACTACCGCGGCGTGCGAGGTCTTGCCGCCGCGCGAAGTAAGGATGCCCTGCGCCTTGAAAAAGCCATGGATGTCTTCCGGCTTGGTTTCCTCGCGCACCAGAATCACTTTTTCTCCGGCGCTGCCGCGTGCTTCGGCGGTATCGGCATCGAACACGATCAGTCCCGAGGCTGCCCCGGGGGAAGCCGCCAGCCCCGAGGCCAGTGGCGTGCCACGAAAATCAGGGGCCAATTGCGGCACCAGCAGCTGCTCCAGCACCGCAGGCTGAATGCGCAAAAGAGCCTGTTCCTTGGTGATCATTCCTTCATGGAACATTTCGACGGAACTGCGCACCATGCCATGGGCATTCATTTTGCCGTTGCGCGTTTGCAGACAATAAAGCACGCCACGCTCGATGGTGAATTCGAAATCCTGCACTTCGTGGTAATGCTTTTCCAGGCGGTCGTGCAGTTCCAGCAACTGCCGATAGATTTCCGGCATTTCCGTCGCCATCTCGGCAATCGGCTTGGGCGTGCGAATGCCCGCCACCACATCTTCGCCTTGCGCATTGGTGAGATATTCGCCGTAAATCACGTTCTCCCCGGTACCGGGGTTGCGGGTGAAACCCACGCCGGTGCCGGAATCGTTGCCCATATTGCCGAACACCATGGTGCACACGTTCACCGCAGTGCCGTTGGCCATGTCCTTGGTGATCTTGAATTCGCGACGGTAATCCACTGCGCGCTTGCCCATCCAGGAGCGGAATACCGCCCCGGTAGCGATCTCAAGCTGCTCGTATACATCCTGCGGGAAGGGCTTGCCAGTATGCTTTTTGACGACTTCGATATACTCGGCAGAGAGTTTCTTCAAATCGGTGGCGGACAAGTCGACGTCCTGCTTGGCACCGACGGCGGACTTCATCGCACTCATCTTCTCGTCGAAGACTTCGTCCGCGATGCCTAAGGCAATTTTGCCAAACAACTGGATAAAACGCCGATAGGCATCGTAGGCAAAACGCTCGTTTTTGGTCTGCTTGATCAGTCCTTGGAGAGATTTTTCGTTCAGTCCGAGATTGAGGATGGTGTCCATCATGCCTGGCATCGACATCGCCGAACCGGAACGCACCGAAACCAGCAACGGGTTGTCTGCCCCCCCGAATTGCTTGCCGGTTTTTTTCTCAAGTGCCTGCATGTGGGACTTGATTTCGTCCAGCACGCCGGCGGGAAATGCATTGTGTTCCAGGAAGGCGAGGCAAGCATCGGTCGTTACGGTGAAACCCGGCGGCACATTCAGACCAATCTGCGTCATTTCGCACAGGTTCGCACCCTTGCCGCCCAGCAGCATCTTGTTTTTGCCGTCGCCTTCTTCGAATGAAAAGACGAATTTATTACCGCTCATGACTCTCCCTTTCTTTAATCAAATGATCCGCTTGAGTACGAATTGTACCGGATGTCTGGGGCTAAACGGGATGTCGCCTGCGCCCGGGCGCCGCGGAACCCGTAGGGGCGAGTATCCGCGGCATCAATGTTTAGAGCCGTAAATGGTTTGCTGTGCGCGCTGCCCTATCGCCGCGTCCGTTAGTCGCCGTATACCGGAAATCAGTAGTGTCCGGTTAAACCGGGATTAATTTTGATAAAAGCCAATTGTGGTGTGGCCTAGAGGCCGAAATAATTTGGTGCCGATTTGAATCTGAATTCTTCATTCTTGTGTAATTTCCCGG
>JBAYVU010000098.1:0-4526 GCA_041674385.1 Sterolibacterium sp. | reverse complement strand
TCAGCTGTCAGCAAGGCAGTCGCCAAATTGGAAATAGCCTTAGGTGCCCGCCTGCTCAATCGCACCACGCGGCATTTGAGCCTGACCGAGATCGGCCAGATCGTGGCAGCACATTCGGGGCGGATCCTGGAAGAGCTGGATCAGCTCGAGCAGGTCGTCGGCAGTATCAACGACGAGCCCCGCGGCACACTTCGCGTCAGCGCCTCGGTGGCCTTCGGCACTTTGCACGTCGCCCCGGCGCTGGCCGATTTCCTCACCGCGTACCCAAGATTGAAGATGGAGCTCACTATCACAGACCGTCTGATTGATTTGGCCGAAGAGGGGTACGACATGGCGATTCGCGTCACGGCTGAACCGCCATTGCCGTTGGTGGCGAGAAAGCTTGCGCCGGTACGACGGAAACTGTGCGGCACGCCGGCGTATTTCGAAAAACACGGTTTGCCGCTCACCCCAGCCGATCTGGTGCATCACAACTGCCTGGACTACACCCGCTCTGGGGAACAGGGTCTGTGGCGATTCAATGGTCCGCAGGGAGAAATCGAAGTTCCGGTTTCGGGTTCGTTGCATGTCGATGACGACGAGGCCTTGTCGCAGGCAGTTTTGGGAGGCCTTGGGGTGGCACTACTGCCGACCTTCATCATCGGCAAGGATTTACAGGCTGGACAGCTTAGGGCTGTGCTCTCCGAGTACATCCCAGTCGAACGTCATGTTTACGCCATGTATCTACCGACCAGGCACTTACCCGCCAAAGTACGTGCCTTCATCGATTTCCTGATTACTCGCATAGGTCCTGAACCCTACTGGGATTTCGATAACGCCTCAAGGGGAAACTCGAGGTTGCAGGGATAGGAAGATCCAGGTGTAGCTGAGTGACTTGGGACTGGCCCTGGAATTCGACGTGTGGATCGCGGCAAACGATCGAAGCCGGCCGTATGGCGATGGAAGTTTGGGTGACGGATGTCTTGAAGCGCTTCCTGAGTCTTTGGCTGCGGGCATGGATTCGGTTCGCCACATCGACGTGATCTGGATTCATCGGGAGCAAGGACGAGTATCTGCCGCCTTCGAAGTCGAGCACTCGACTTCAATCTACTCCGGAATCATACGCATGCTGGACTTGGCGCTTGGCATCGAGTTTGGTGGCGACAGTGCCCTATTTCTCGTGGCTCCCGATAATCGGAAGCAAGATGCTCAACAGCAACTGAGCCGGCCGGCGTTTTCAAGGGTGGTGTCCCCGTCGACCAAGGGCGCATTCTCGCTGCGCAATACATGAGTGATGGGCAGATGTTGACTGGTGTCGGCTTCCAAGGCCGGAATCACTTTGCCCACTATGACCCACAGGGCCGATCGCTCAAGAAGGTTTTCCTACGCTCGCCGTTACAATTCATGCGTATCAGCTCCGGCTTTACACACCGTCGGCCGCACCCGGTACTTGGCGGCGTACGCCCGCATCTTGCAATCGACTATGCGGCACCCACCGGAACACCGGTATGGGCTGTTGCCGAAGGCGTTGTGCAACTTGCCCGACGTAATGGCGGCAACGGTATACAGGTTCTACTGGCCCATCGCAGCGGTTATAAGACCTACTACAATCATTTGTCGCACATAGCACACGGCCTGCGTCGCGGCGCGCGCGTCAGACAGAAGCAAGTGATCGGCTACGTCGGCTCAACCGGGCTTTCCACCGGCCCTCACCTCGACTACCGCGTGTCGCGCAACGGAACTTTCGTCAACCCGTTAAGCGAAAGATTTTTGCCCGGGAAACCGATTGCAAAGGAAAAGCGTGCACAGTTTCTGGAGCATGCCAGTGTACTCATTGAGCGGTTGGAGAAAGAGGCTCCCTTTCGGCTCTGACCAAGGCTGCAGTTCAAACCTGCCGCGGAGGTTGCCAGTGATCAAAAACCAAACGGTAGGCTCGTAGTGCAACTACATCTGCGACAAACCTACCCGGTTCCTTGTGGTTATTCAGGTCGGCATCTGAATTGGCATCGGCATTCTTGCTGCATAATGTCACCGTATTGGGTAGCTCGCTGACGCTCTATCTTACAGGAAGTGAAACCCGGCTATGCGGGCATTGCACGCACGACTGGCATACTCGAAATCCCACGCAACGCGAATCGGCAGACCCCTGCTATTCAAGACGAATTAAACAAAATGAAACACCTTACTAGCTCTAATTTCCTTCTCGCTAAATTGTGGACCGGTTGGCGTCGCTGGATTGCCTGGGCAACCTGTATTGGTGCAATCTTTCTGCTTGGTGTCTTTAGAGCAGCAACTGATGCCGAGTTGACCTTTGCCTCCTTTGCTTTGATACCCGTGCTTGTCATTGCGTGGATAGGCGGTAAGAGAAATGGCATGCTCATGGCTTTCCTCGCCGCCACGATGTGGGCAATAAGCGATTTGGCTATAGAGCAACAATATAGCGCCCAGTGGGTTCCATGGGCGAATGCGATAACCCGTTTGATCATTTACTGCCTGGTGGCCTTCCTCACGGCTCAGGTTCGGCAGCAATTTGAACGAGAGTACGAACATGCAACACATGACCCTCTGACAGGGCTACTAAACCGGCGGGCCTTTCTCGATATCGGCAATCATGAGGTCGTGCGTTCAAAGCGCTATGCACATTCCCTAGCCGTTATTTTTCTGGATCTTGACGATTTTAAACAGATCAACGACACCAAGGGACATGATGTCGGGGACGAAGCACTTCGCACAACCGCCAAGGCGCTGCTCAGTTCTTTGCGTTCCACTGACCAAGTAGCGAGGTTGGGAGGTGACGAGTTCACCGTCCTGCTCCCGGAAACTGGATACGACGCTGCTAGTGAGGCCGGACGGAAGATTTCTATTGCGGTTAAGGCTGCGCTTAGCGACTTCCCGCCGGTGCGAGCAAGCTTTGGCATCGCGTGGTTCGGAAACGCGGATCGTTTGTTTCCTGAGATGCTGAAAGCGGCTGATCAATTAATGTATGAGGCCAAGGAAAGCGGTAACGGCGCGATGCTATTGCGGCGTTTCTCCTAAATGAAGATATTCAAAACTGGCCAGGAGGAATGCCATTGAGCAATTATCCAGGCAGAATGAGGAATATAGTGTTGGTTGCGTTGTTCCTTCTTGGTAGCGGGGTACTGGCAATCAGGTACGTCACAGAAAACGCGTCACGCGACCAGAAACGTTTTATCGTACGGCCTAACTCTTATGGGATTAGCCAGCAGCAGCTGGTGCAGACTCTTGTAACCACTTATTTGCCCACACGGTTTCTAAATGGCGGGGTAGAACCAATCTCGCGAGAACGCAACACCAGTGTATTGAAGAGTGTCTTTGAGGTGTTCGATCCATCACTAAGATCCTTTCTGGAATCAGTGCCAATCGTTCTGGATTCTTCGGCCGATACCGCAAAGGCGTATCCCGCAAAAGGCTACATTGGAGTCAGCCCAGACTGGGACAAATCTGTACTTCAATCACGGTACAGAGCGATTTACGCACAGCGGGGATTGAATCCGGAAGATCCCGTATTCGGCTATCGCTTCAAGGCAGACTTATTGATCCACGAATTCCTGCACATACTCCAAGTCCACCTGGGAATTGATCGGCGTCTGTTTTATGAAGCTGTTGTGCAATGGTATATCGATAGGAGGTATGGCATACCATCTCCTGATGGCCTGGTCGATATCGGCACGATGAACAACGGAGGTCCTAACGCACTTGCGCATAATAGGATGAAATATATTTTGTGGCATGCGTTGTACAACTATCAGAGGCTAAGCGGATTACCTCAGGACGAGAGCTGGAAGAATATGCAATATGGCAAACGGTACCGGTCAGGGGAAAAAGGAGTGGAGGAGTTCGCCTACATCGGGCAAGAAATACTCTCCGCCGGCGGTGGTTCTGAAGACTGCTTTAAGACGGGCCAGCGGTGCGGTAAAGACTGGAAAACTCAGAAGCTGAGGATGATGGAGGTTTCACCAGAGGTTATTTCAGCTTTCAGAGGGGTGTTCAATCCTGAATTGATGGTGCGGTAGTGTTGGTTGCACGCATTATTCGGGCTGAAGGTGGAATGTTGGTGCAGATGGGCTGATGTAACGCTGCTCGATACAACCTGCATTCGATTGTGAATCGTTGCCATGATGTGTATTATTGTTTTCGGGTGTCTGCGCTACGGAAGGATGTAGGGTCGTAGACAGACAGGTCTTTCGTGCTGGTCGGGCCGCCGCGCGTTGACTGGTTACGCCCGTGAAACCTCAAAGTGCCCATCGGCAGCTCTCGCCGCAAGTCCTTCAAGTCTGTTTTTCTCCTCAGCCTTCCAACGGCTTGCACTTCGGCCGTGGTACAGCCGCATTCGTTGGCCCATGTCGCCTGGATGGCAGGTGGCTCCCAACTTCCACTATTCATTGGCAGTCGCTGCTAGCCAATTTCGCGGGGAGCTCTTGAAATGCTGACTGGACTGGTCGTCGTCTTCGTTATTGCCTACGCTGCAATCGTCCTGGAGCATCCGATCAAGATCAACAAGTCGGCATCGGCCTTGGTGGGCGCTG
>JBAYVU010000097.1:0-4693 GCA_041674385.1 Sterolibacterium sp. | reverse complement strand
GCCGCCGCATCAATCATTCACCAGACATCCGCCGGCTAGGCGCAGTACCCGCCCGCAACGCCGCGCCAGCGCTTCGTCGTGGGTGACGAGCAGCAAGGTGGTGCCCTGCTCGGCGTTCATGGCGAACATCAGCTCGATGATCTGTGCGCCGGTGGCGGCATCGAGATTGCCGGTCGGCTCGTCGGCCAGCAGCAATTGCGGCTTGAGCGCGAACGCCCGCGCCAATGCAACGCGCTGCTGCTCGCCGCCGGACAGGTGCTTGGGATAATGCCCCAGGCGTTCGCCCAAGCCGACCCGGATCAGCATTTCCTGCGCCACGCTGCGTGCATCGCCCCGTCCGGCGAGCTCCAGAGGCAGCATGACGTTTTCCAGCGCGGTCAACGCCGGCAACAGTTGGAACGACTGGAACACGAACCCCAGCAATCGCCCGCGCAGTTCGGCCCGCCCGTCTTCGTCGAGCATGGCCAGATCCTGTCCGGCCAGTCGCACCGTGCCGGCGGTGGCCAGATCAAGGCCGGCCAGCAGTCCCAACAGGGTCGACTTGCCCGAGCCGCTGTTGCCGACAACCGCCACTGCCTCGCCCGCCGCCACGGCAAAGCTGATCTGGTGCAGAATCCTGAGCACGCCGTCGCCGCTAGCTTCTGGGGTGCTAGTGCCCGCCTTTGCTTCTGGGGTACTCGTCACTTGCTTGCAGAGTCCGGCAACTTCGATCACCGGTGGATTGGAATTATTTGTCATGTTGCGGTTCGCATTGAGTCTTCTGATGTGGTTTGTCTGCGCCGGCTGCCAGGCGGGCCAAGCCATTCTAATCGTCGGCGACAGTCTCTCGGCCGGCTTCGGCATTTCCCGGGAACAAAGCTGGCCGGCGTTGCTGGGCAAGCGGCTGGCAACCGAAGGCTTTCCCCATGCGGTCGTCAATATCAGCATCAGCGGCGAGACCACCAGCGGCGGGCGGGCCCGCCTCGCGCCGGCGCTCAGGCAGCATCAGCCGGAGATTGTGATCATCGCCCTGGGGGCCAACGATGGCCTGCGCGGTCAGCCGCTGGATCAAATGCGCCGCAATTTAAGCGCCATGATCAAACAGAGCCAGGCCAGCCGCGCCCGGGTGCTGCTGCTGGGGATTCGATTGCCGCCGAACTATGGGATGGACTACACCCGCCGGTTCCAGCAAACATATGGCGAACTTGCCCGTCAACACAAGACCGCGTTGGTGCCATTCATGTTCGCCGGTTTCGCCGATAGCCGCGAGACCTTCCAGAGCGACGGCCTGCATCCGACCGCCGCCGTCCAACCGCTGCTGTTGGATAATGTCTGGCGCGCGCTCCTGCCGCTGCTCAGGAAACCATGATGCGCGCCGCTCCCGGCGCACCGCTGGACAAGCGGCCGATCACCGCGGGCTGAAAGCCATCGCGCCGGAATTCGGCCAGCACCGCCGCCTCGCTGTCGGGTGCGCAGGCGACCAACAAGCCGCCGCTGGTCTGCGGATCGGTGAGCAGTTTCTGCTGCCATTCCGCGGCGCCCGCCGGCAGCGAGACTTCCTGGCCGTAGCCGCTCCAGTTGCGCGCCGAGGCGCCGGTGGCGATGCCCTCGCGCACGAACCTCTCGGCGGCGGCAATCAAGGGCAGGCGCGCAAACTCGATCTGCGCCTGCAACTGTGAGCCACGGCAAATTTCCAGCAGATGCCCGGCCAGGCCGAAGCCGGTCACATCGGTCATGGCATGCACGCCATCCAGTGCGGCCAGTGCCGCACCGGGCGTATTGATCCTCGTCGTCTGGGCGATCATCTCGGCATAGCCTTCAGCCGGGAGCAGTCCCTTCTTCAAGGCCGCCGACAGGATGCCGATGCCCAGCGGCTTGCCGAGAATCAGCGAATCGCCAGCCTTGGCGCCGCTGTTGCGCTTGACGCGTTGCGGATGCACGATGCCGATGCCGACCAGCCCATAGATCGGCTCGACCACATCGATCGAATGCCCCCCGGCGATCGGGATGCCGGCTCGGGCGCAGATTTCCTCGCCGCCGGCGAGAATCTCGCGGATCACATCGAGCGGCAACTTGTCGAGCGGCATGCCGACCACCGCCAGCGCGAAAATCGGCTTACCGCCCATCGCATAGATGTCGGACAGCGCATTGGCTGCGGCGATGCGGCCGAAATCGCGCGGATCGTCGACAATCGGCGTGAAAAAATCGGTCGTAGCAATGATCGCCTGTTCGTCATTCAAACGGTAGACCGCCGCATCATCGCTGGTTTCGGTGCCCACCAGCAATTCCACCGGCATGACCCGCAGGGGCGTTTTCGCCAATATTTCGGTCAAGATGGCCGGAGAGATTTTGCAGCCGCAGCCGCCGCCGTGGGAAAATTGGGTCAGTTTAATTTTGGGCATTGCCAATGTCAGTCCAGCAACCACATGGGGTCGCAACCGTAGCACAGTTGGGCGAGTTTGACGAGATCATCGACGCCCGTTCGCCCGCCGAATACGCCGAAGACCGGCTGCCCGGCGCGATCAGCTGTCCCGTGCTCGACGACCAGCAACGCGCCCAAGTCGGCACGCTCTACAAGCAGGAATCGCCTTTCGCAGCGAAGAAAATCGGTGCGGCGCTGGTGGCCCGGAATATTGCCGGACACATCGAACAGCTGTTTCTCGACAAGCCGCGCGACTGGCGTCCGCTGGTCTATTGCTGGCGCGGCGGCCAGCGCAGCGGTGCCTTCACCCACATACTCCGGCAGATCGGCTGGGACGCGCAGCGCTTAGCCGGAGGATACAAGGCCTGGCGGCAACATGTCATCGGCCAATTGGCCGTATTGCCGCCATGCTTCCAATACCGCGTCATCAGCGGCGCCACCGGTAGCGGCAAGAGCCGCCTGCTGGAAGCGCTCGCCGCTCTCGGCGCACAGGTACTGCATCTGGAAGAAATGGCGGCACACAAGGGCTCGGTGCTCGGCAGCCTGCCGGATATGCCGCAACCCTCGCAAAGAATGTTCGAGTCGCGGCTGTTTACCGCGTTCACCGGCTTCGATACGGCACGCCCGGTATTCGTCGAAGCCGAGAGCCGCCGGATCGGCAGCGTGCAACTCCCCGACGCATTACTCGACATGATCCGCTCCTCCCCCAGCCTGTGCATCGATGCAACGGTCAGCGCGCGGGTTGAATTCCTGCTGCGCGACTATGCTTATTTCCTCGACGATCCAGGCTGGCTGCTTGAAAAAATCGAGCTTCTGCGCGGGCTGCAAAGCAATCAGACGCTCGCCCGCTGGCAGTCGCTGGTGGAGGCGGGTGAATACCGCGGCTTGGTCGGTGAGCTGCTCGAACAGCATTACGACCCGCTCTACCAACGTTCGCAAACGAAAAATTACGCCGGTTTCCAGAATGCGCTCCGGCTCACCGCCGACGATTTGTCGCCTGCCGGCATTCAGCTGCTGGCGCAGATGGCGCTCAGCGACTCGTCACATTGAATGCGCCGGGCCGGCAAGCGGGATAGCCAGCCAGGCACCGGCCAATAGAGGAGATTGATACAATAGCGGCATGACTCGTGCGGAACTTGTCGCACTTTTCCCCGCTCGCTACCCCCAGTTCAAGGAAACCTTCGATGGACATGCAAGCAATCCAGGCTTTCTTCAACCGGGAAGATGCCTTTGCCAGCCACAATGGCATGAGGATAACCGAGTTGCGCGAAGGCTATGCCCGTGCGGAAACGGAAGTGCAGCCATACCATTTGAATGGAGCGAAGACGGTTCACGGCGGCGCGTTTTTCACGCTGGCCGATTTTGCTTTTGCCGCCGCCAGCAACTCGAAGGGACAACTGGCGCTATCCATCAATTCGTCCATCTCCATTTTCAAGGGGGCCGATACAGGGAAATTGATTGCCGAAGCGCGAGAAATAAGCACTTCCGCGAAGCTGGCGAGTTATGAAGTCACTGTCCGAAACGAAGCCGGCGAACTCCTGGCCACATTCCAAGGGATGGTCTATCGGAAGTCGGTATCGCTGGAGTCGCTGTTGCCCGTTCAGAACCCAACATGACGCATTTTAAAACCATTTCATGAGCCATCCGACGAATCCCTCCGAAATCGCACGGGAAACGCTTAAGCGTCTGGCAGCCAGCCGACAAGCGCCGACACCGGAAAATTATCAGGCCTGCTATAACGAAATCGCCAATATTCCCGATAAGGCTCATTTTCCGGAGCAACAGCTGAAACATCTTGCGATGGCGCTGCCGGCCAAGACCGGCGCGCAGGAGAAACAACTGCTGAAACTCGGTGATGCCATTACGCGGCGCAGCTGGAAGGCTGTGGAAAAATCGCTGCTTGCATTTATCGAGGCCATTCACGTCGGGGGAACCAAGGATACTGCCGGACACCCGGCGGTAGCGGAGCTTCCCGCGGAGTTTTCGGAAAGACTGGCTCACTTCATCGAAGGCGTCTTGCCCGCCCTCGGCGACAAAACTGAACGTGGGCCGGAAATGGCAAATATGTTGCTGCAAGCGCTGCGCAGTACACCGGTTGTGGCTCAGCTGATTCAGGAGATGTTGGCCAACACCGCTCATCAGACAAAGGTGTCGATCGAAGAACAGGCGCAGATCAGAAGCTCGCTGCTCAAGTTATTGCATCTGATTCTCGAAAATATCGGCGAGTTGACCCTGGACGAAAGCTGGCTCAAAGGCCAGGTCGATGGCTTGCTGAGCGCCATCGAACCGCCG
>JBAYVU010000096.1:0-4995 GCA_041674385.1 Sterolibacterium sp. | reverse complement strand
TTCATCTCCGACGGCAAGGTCGTCGCCCAGGGCACGCCCGATGAAGTGCGCGCCTCGACCGACCCCTTCGTGCGCCAGTTCGTGGACGGCCAGGCCGACGGTCCGGTGGCCTTCCACATGCCGAGCAGGCCGCTTGCCGACGAACTGGCCCTGGCAGGTTAGCGCCGGGGCGGAATAAAAAAGGCCAACCGCAACGGGTTGGCCTTTTTGCATTTGGTGGTGCGCAGTTTACTACCGAACTACGCGCTATTGGTGCCAGTGAGCAAGTCTGCTGCCTCCTGCGGGTGTTCAACAACCCGGTAGCCCATTGCCCGATATCCACGCTGCCGCTTATCCCACATCCGTAACAGCGCCGGGTGTCCGGTATCGACGAAATCGATGATGCGCACATCGGTCTTGGTGGTGTGCTCACGATGGAGGCGGCCGGCATATTGCTGCAGGGTTCCTTTCCACGAGATCGGCATCGCGAGTACCAAGGTATCGAGGGCGGGATGATCAAATCCCTCACCGACCAGCTTGCCGGTCGCAAGCAGAATGCGCGGCACCTCAGGCGGCAGCCCGTCAAGCTCGGTGATCATCGCGGCCCGTTGCTTCTTCGACATCCGGCCGTGTAGCACGAAGGGCGCCGGCACCTGCCCATCCAAGGCGGCCAGAATCGCGTCGAGGTGTTCCGTACGTTCGGTCAGAACAAGCACCTTGCGGCCCTGCCGGAAAGCATCCCTGACTTCGGTGGCAATGGCGGCGGTACGTGCCTGATCGATTGCAAGATGCCGGAACACATCCTGAATGCCAGTCTCGGCGGGCAAATCAATCCGCGAGAAAAGTGATCGTGGCTCCACGACCAGATCGTGTGGCGCGCTGTCGGGCTTGGCCGCCGTGTAACGGATCGGCCCGCACTGCATGAAGATGATCGGCTGTTGCCCATCACGGCGAATCGGCGTTGCCGTCAGGCCGAGCACGTATTTGGCCTTGACCACTTTCAGAATCGCATCGAATGAGGCAGCGCCAATATGGTGGCACTCATCGATGATGACGTGGCCGTAGTTCTCGACGACGGGATTGATCTCGCCCTGTCGTGATAACGACTGCATCACGGCGATATCGATCTTCCCGGTCGGCTTGGCTTTGCCGCCACCAATGGTACCGACCACGCCCTTGCCGACACCCAGGAAGGATTGAAGGCGCTCCTGCCATTGCTTGAGCAATTCTGTGCGATGCACCAGAACCAGCGTATTGACCCCCCGCCGGGCGATCATCGCCGCTGCCGTCACCGTTTTGCCGAAGGCAGTCGGAGCGCAGAGCACGCCGGCATCATACTTGAGCATGGCCGTCACGGCCGCCTCCTGATCCGGCCGTAGCGTGCCGGCGAAACCGACATCCAAAGCGACACCAGCGTACTGTTCATCAATCAAATCGCAGGCAATCCCGTTGTCCCGTAGCAGATCCCGAGCGGCATCGAGGCAGCCTCGCGGGAGTGCGATGTGATTGGGATAGTTCTCGGCGCAGCCGATCACGCGTGGCTCGTCCCATACCGAGAAGCGCATCGCTTGCTTCTTGTAGAACTCCGGGTTCTGGAACGCGGCCAGCCGGATCAATCGATTGGCCAGTGCCTGCGGCAGTTGCGCTTTCTCGAAATAGACGAGATTGGCGAGCGTGACTGTCAGCGATTTCGGCATCGGACCGGCCAGCTTCTTGACGGCTGATCGCTTCCATGGCTCCTTCAAGTCCTCGTCGTCGATGAACGTCACATCGAGCGGATGAGTATGGCCAGTTGCCCTGAAGATGATGGGCTCAATGTCGTTCGCAGCCATCGGCTCGATGGCCGACAGAAATCCCCATTGATCCTGATAGGGCTGCAGATCCGCATCGACGAATACGCTACACCCGTTCTCGCGCGGATATTTTTGCAAGGGCAGCGCAATCAAATTGCCGAAGCCGCCTTTGGGCAAGGAATCCTGGTTGGGGAACAGGCGATCATAGGATTCGAGCTTCAGTTGCCGAGTGCGAGCACAGGTATGGCTGATGATGGCGGTACCAAGGCGACGGGCATCGCGAGCTGAAACCTTGCCGGCGAAGAACACCCAGGCGTGTGCACCATTGCCTGACCGAGAAATCTCCATAGCTGCCGGCACGCCCAATTCTTCGCAGGACTGAATGAATGCCCGCGCATCGTCACGCCACTCGGCCTCGTCGAAGTCCACCGCCAGGAAGTGGCAGGTATCATCTTCCAGCAAGGGATACACCCCGACCGTGTGCTCGCCGGCCAGGTGGTCGTAAATTACCGAGTCCGACAGCGGTATCAGCAGGCGCTTGTTGCAGTCACCACATTTGATGCGAGGTTTTTCACAGACCCCGGCGCGCCACTCATTGGCGCAGGCTGGTGAGTAGCCGGTCTTGCCGGTGGTTTTGCTTTCCCAGCGGACGGGATATACATCGGTTCGCCCCCGAAATAGGCGACGGAATAGTGCGACTTTTTCGCCAGTGGAGAGCCGTGAGGGCTCGGGTTCTGGAACTGGTGCGGCAGGCGGGGACGGCAGGCGCCATTCGATGCCGTGGGATTCCAGCAGCGAGATCAGGCGGGCGTTCTCCAACTGCAATGCGGTAAGTTGATCATCCTGCACGGATCCAGTTCTCCGACGACGCTCCACATGGTTGGCTGGCTATTGGAGGATGGCGATCCTATCAGAACAGCGGTCAATGTACAATAATAAATTGCTTTATTGTGCCACTCGTGCATAATTAACAAATATTTTACGTGCCAAAGGTGAATATGATGTTGGTCGAGTTCCGCGTCAAGAACTTCCGCAGCTTGCGCGACGAGCAGGTGCTTAGCCTTGTTGCATCCAAGGACAAGACCCTGCAGGACAGTCACACGCTCGCCACCAACCTCAAGGCTGCGCCCAATCTGCTGAGGAGTGCCGCTCTCTACGGCGCCAACGCCAGCGGCAAGTCCAACCTCGTCAAGGCGCTGCAGTACATGCGCGGTGTGGTGATAGAGTCGGCCACCGTCATCCAGCCCGGCCAGACCTATGCCGTGCAGCCCTTCCGGCTCGATGCCGAATCAGCCGGCCAACCTACCGAGTTCGAAGTCACCTTCATTGTTGGCGGCGTGCGCTACCAGTATGGCTTTGCCATGACTTCGCAACGCATCGTGCGCGAGCACTTGCTGGTTTATATGGCCTTCAAACCACAGCGTTGGTTCAAACGTGTTTTTGATGCCAAGACCGGCAAGGATGAGTATGACTTTGGACCGGGCCTCAAGGGCCCCAAGAACTTGTGGGAAAGCGCCACCCGGCCGAATGCGCTATTCCTGTCGATGGCGGTGCAGCTCAACAGCGAGGCGCTGCGCCCCGTGTTTGACTGGTTTGCCAATGGCCTGGTGATCTTCAACGAGCAGGCCCAGCTCAGCCCGCAGGTGTCGATCCAGATGCTCAAGCAAGCCGAAGGCCGCAAGCAGATTTGCGATTTCCTTACCGCCGCCGACATCAGCATTGCCGACATCGAGGTCGTCACGCGCAAGGTGCCGGGGCAAGCAGTCCATTTCGACCTGGTGGCCGGCAAGACAGAGGTGCGCGCCGAAGAAATGGAAGAGCACCAGTTGCGCTTCTCCCACATCACAGAACAAGGCCGGGCCGTGTTCGACCTGATGGACGAATCCAACGGCACCCGCAACCTGTTGTTTCTCACCGGGCCGGTGCTGGACATCCTGAAGAAGGGACTGACACTGGTCATCGATGAACTCGACACCAGTCTGCACACCCTGCTGGTACGCGAACTGGTGCGGCTGTTCCACCGGCCCGAGGCCAATACCGGCGGCGCGCAGCTGATCTTCACCACGCACGACACCTCGCTGCTCGATGCACCGGATCTGTTTCGCCGCGACCAGGTCTGGTTTGTCGAGAAAGATCAGGAGCAAGCGTCCACGCTGGTTGCTCTGTCTGAATTCAGCCCGCGCAAGAATGAAGCCTTGGAGCGTGGTTACCTGATCGGCCGCTACGGAGGCGTGCCTTTCCTCCACTCCGACCTGGGAGTGGGGCACTGATGGCGCGTGACAGCTCCCCTTGGGAGCGCCAGCGCAAGCAGCTTGAACGCAAGCTGAATCGGCGCGCCAGTTATGACCGCATCTTGATCGTTTCCGAAGGCAGCAAGACGGAACCCAATTACTTCAGGGAAATTCGCGCCGCCAATCGGCTACACACTGCAAACGTCGCAGTTCAGCCCGGCGAGATGGGGACGTCATCGATCCAGGTGGTCAAATACGCCAGGGAACTGTTCGAGAACGGCGACCGGCATAAGCACATACAGCCCCGTGCTTTCGAGCAGGTCTATGCCGTGTTCGACCGCGACGACCATGCCAGCTACTTCGATGCGCTGAATCTCGCTGCGTCGCTCGATGGCAAGCTCAGGAACGACAACAAGCAGCCTGTCATCTTCAAGGCCATCGCGTCGGTGCCGAGCTTCGAGCTTTGGCTGCTGCTGCACTACGAGGACATTCAGGCTCCACTGCATCGAGATGAAGTGATACAGCGTCTGAAGCAGTATTTCCCAGGCTATGAAAAGGGTGCGGCAGACACGTTCGCCACAACGCGGCAACACCTGGACATTGCTACGCTGCGTGCGGGGCGGCTGGCAACCAGGAGTACCGCATACGACGATCCGGAGCCGTATACTGCTATCGCCGAGTTGGTGCTATTGCTGACCAATATACGCAGTAGCTAACCGATGGCGGGCTCTTACGAGTCATTGTGTACGCACGGAATTTCGGCTGGCGTAACAAACAACGAAATTCGCACCGCCCGCGAAACTCCGCCACTGATGGCCCTTCGCGGGCAGAAAAAGCCCGGAGCATGTCCGGGCTTTAGATTTGTTTAGTGGTGGAGAAGAGGAGGATCGAACTCCCGACCTTCGCATTGCGAACGCGACGCTCTCCCAGCTGAGCTACTTCCCCAAAGAAGGCGCGGATTATAGCGGTTTCCGGGAGGGCTTGCCAGACTC
>JBAYVU010000095.1:0-5208 GCA_041674385.1 Sterolibacterium sp. | reverse complement strand
TCCGGCGACGCCGCAGACCAGGGTCACAACGATTTCGTTTAGTGGCGCTGCGATGGGATGAATGCTTGCAGCAACACCGACGATCGCCAGACCATTGAAGAGATTGCTGCCGATCAGGGTGCCAACGCCAACGTCGTCGTGACCGCGCAGGCGTGCCAGTAGCATGGTGACCAGTTCCGGCAGGGAAGTGCCAATGGCGACCACGAGCACGCCGATTACATAGATATTGACCTGGAAGGCCGCTGCGATGCCGGTGGCACCAAGGACAAACAGTCGCCCCGCCATGACCAGGGCACCCAGACCGAGCACCCCAAGTACCAGCGTCAGCCACGGAGCAAGTCCGGTATTTGTGGGTGGTTCACCGGACTTGCTCGCTCGGTGGCGCAAGGCTGCGCGCAGAGTGAATCCCAGCCAGATCGCAAACACGAGCAGCAGTATCGCGCCCTCGCCGCGCGCGATGCGCCCGTCCAGCGCGAAAACCAGCGTTAGGAACGGCACTGCCAGGGCAAGCGCAAAATCGTGGTGGAATTCCTTGCGCGGGGATCGTATCGCTCCGAACAGCAAGGCCAGGCCGAAGATCAGGGCGATGTTGAAGACGTTGCTGCCCAGCGCATCGCCCAGACCGATCTCGGGAGTACCCGAGACCGCCGCAATGGTGGAAACAGTCAGTTCCGGGCTGGAAGTGGCAAACGCCGCCAGTGTGGTCGCGGCCACCGCCTTGGGCACCCGCAGGTGCGCGGCGGCGCCGAGGATGGACTTAAGAAAAGCCTCGCCGCCGACTGCGGCCAGCACTACGGCACCGATCAGGGCGGCGAGATCGCTGGCGGCAATGGGCATGATGGGCTCCAGGCTCAGTCACTGCTGTTCATGAAACCGAGCAGATGCAGCAGGCTGGTGAAGAGGTTGAAGATCGAGACGAACAGGGTTACGGTGGCCATCACATAGTTGGTCTCGCCGCCGTGAATGATATTACTGGTTTCGTAGAGGATCAGGCCCGACATCAGCAGCACGAAGGCGGCGGATACTGTCAACGACAGCGCCGGAATCTCGAAGAAGATTGCGGCAAGGCCGGCGAGAAAGGCGAGCAGGATGCCCACCATCAGGAAGCCGCCCATGAAGCTGAAATCCTTGCGCGTGGCCAGCGCGTAGCCGGACAGGCCAAGGAAGATTGCAGCGGTGCCGGCCATGGCCATCATTACCGTCTGGCCGCCGTTGTGCAGGCCGAGATAATGGCTGACGATGGGACCGAGCGTATAGCCCATGAAGCCGGTCAGCGCGAACACCGACACTAGGCCCCAGCCACTGTTGCGCAATTTGGTGGTGGCAAACAGCAAACCGAAGTAACCCACCAGGGTAATGATCAACCCGGGATGCGGCAGTTTGAGTGCCACGGAAACGGCAGCGGTGACCGCAGCGAACAGCAGCGTCATTGACAGCAGCATGTAAGTGTTGCGGATCACCTTGTTGGTGACCAGTGCGGATTCGGCTCCGCCGCGAGGCAGGGCAATCGCTTGGATTTTCGAGGTGGTCATGTGAGTCTCCTATAGATGATTCTGATGGATCAGGCTTCGGCTAACAACAGCGTACTCTGTCGCATTCCGTTCCGGTCGATTTTCACGATCCGGGACAATTGACGCGAGACGCTTTGGTGCAGCCGATCGGTCGCACGATCGATCGCTTGCATGATGTTGGTTCCCAAGTCCTCGATAACGATCACTGAGTCATTCTTCAGCGTTACCATGATGCGGCAAAGTTTATCCACGCCGCCACGGTCGGGACCGTTGGTGTCGGTAAGGCGCATCGTCGTTTCCTGGATGGCGTGTGCAAAGCGCGAGAGCGCAACATCCAGTTTGTGCTTTGCATAGCGGCGCAACGCCGAAGATTTGGGCAGGTTCTTCACTTGAATTTGAACTTGCATGTTTTATCTCCTGATTGTCGCAGCACGTGCTGCGTAGTGGCAATGTAGCGGAGATCCATTGTCCGGTATAGTCGTATTATCAGTAACTACTATCCGATATTTTCGTAGTATTATTGGCTAATGAATCTCAAGCATCTTTACTACTTCTGGAAAGTCGCCAAGCATGGCGGCGTGAACCGTGCCAGCGAGGCGATTCATATCTCTCCGCAAACGCTGAGCGGCCAGATCAAGCTGCTTGAGGAGCGGCTTGGAACGGCACTTTTCAGGCGACAAGGACGCATGCTGGAACTCACGGATGCAGGCGAGCTGGCGCTCGAATACGCCGATGAAATGTTTGCTCTTAGCGCCGAACTCGATCAGGTGATTCGCCATTATCCGAAAGGGCGTCCAACCGAGTTCCGCGTCGGCGTATCCGACGCCTTGCCAAAGTCTCTGGCCTATCGATTGCTGCGTCCCGCGGTCAGTCTGCCTGAGCCCGTGCGCATCGTCTGTCGTGAATGGCGCCTCGACAGGTTGCTAGCGGAACTCGCACTGCATCGCCTCGACCTAGTGATCTCGGATTCCCCCGTGCCACCCAATATCGACGTGCGCGCCTACAGCCATAAACTCGGTGAATCTGGATTATCCTTTCTTGCCCATCCTGACATTGTCCAACAGGTCAACGAATCCTTCCCGCTTTGCTTGAATCAGATTCCGATCCTGATGCCGGGGGAAGATTCCGCAGTGCGACGGAAACTGACTGAATGGTTGAACAAGAAGCGCCTTAGGGTCACGGTCGCCGGGGAGTTTGACGATGCGGCGCTGATGGCCGCTTTCGGGCGCGAACGCGTCGGAGTCTTTCCTATGCCCAGTGTATTGGTCGACGAGTACACGGCGTCCGGCGAGTTACAGTTGCTGGGCGATGTCGATCAGGTCCGTATTGAATATTTCGCCTTGTCGGTACAGCGTCGCCTGACGCATCCCTGCGTGCTGGCGATCACATCCGGAGCGGATACCAGTCTGCAAACGCGCCATGTTAGGCCGAAGCACAAGTATTCCCGGTAGATATCTGATCGATTATCGCGAAGTAGCTTCAGAATCGGCTCAATGCTTCGTCGAAATAGATCAAGACAAGCCTCCCTTCTTTACCAAGTAGATTTCCACCCAAGGCCGGTGCAAATCGTGCTCCCCGTCATATTCTTGTCCAAAGCTTGCCTGTACGATTCGTCGTATGGGTATTCCAAGTTCAAGCAACCGATTTCTAACAAACTGAAGCGCCTTGTTTGCAACGCCAATACTCAATGCCGGACTGCCACTATCGGGCACGTATGATTCAAGTCTAAGAATGATGCGATCATCCTTCTTAACCTCTTCTGCCACTTTCAACAATTTGGACTCCATTTCGTTGGTCAGCCTTCCGATTTTCGGGTCGAACTTGATTACGGCATACGGCGCTGCGGAGGTTTCATCTGGTTCGGCAGGTTGTAACTGCGGATATGACAATACACCACTGGAACTCGCAGAATCCGCCTGACGCTGGCGGTTTTGGACCTGCCGAATCGAATCATGTGCAGCCGATTGGCTTGTCTCCGTCCCTGTATTAGAAGGACTCCGCGCTGGTGTGGCACACCCACTTACCCCGACCAGTATGATTACTGAAGTCATTACCAGAGGTTTCATTTCTTTCCTTTTAGCATGGATTTGTTAGCGCCTTCACTTCAACACCTGTTACCCCGCAGTCGCCAAGGAGGAGATATTCGGATAACTACTGTCCTGTAGTCACTTCATGATAATCGATCAGATATCTACCGGGAATACTTGTACGTCGGCCAAGCGTGCTCAACATCGCATTGAGAGTTGCTGGATTGGATCCCGTTGCAGTAGCTTCACCCTTGAAGCGTAGACCGCCAGCGGAAATTTCGCCGCTGCCGTTGATTAGCAGCCGACCACGCAGGGTTGCGAGGTCGATGCGAAATACCCGGCTCTCCCCGACCAGACGAAAGCGATAATCGCCGAGTTGATTTCCAGGAATTTCGGCGACTTCAGCTCCATTCCATTGCAGCCCGATTTCACCAACGCAGGCATAACGGCGCCAACTGCAGCGGAAAGTGTTGCTGCTTAGGTGCATGCTGCCTCCCCAACCATAGCGGCTCAGTGCGCCGGGAAGCAGTACCAGAAGCATCGGCGCTGGAAGTGTGGCATCAAGCCGTTCGATAGATAAGCCATCCAGGGTAACGGCGATCAGCGAACTGCCCTGCTCGAATATCGCATCGACGCCCAAGCGTCCACGCCAGAGTTCGCTCCAACGTACCTGCCAGCGGATATTTTGGGCAATATGCCAGGAAGTGCTGTTGGCGGATTGCGCCAGGATCATGCCATTGCCATTCCAGATGCTACCCTCAGCGCTAGCGAGGCGCCAATGGCCGTTGCTGGCACGTTCCACCCAGGGGGCCAAGGCTGGTGCAGGCCAGAGAAGAACTACCGATGGCAGAAACGACAATACTAGAAAAGCAAGCTCGATTAGCCGAAAGCGCATATTTGTCTGTGATGATTAACGAATACTAGAACTGGCATCAATTAGTCACTTTATTTGCCGCTTGATATCCCGTCTAATTCTCCTGATGTGTAAAGGAACGAATACTGCCAACAACAACGGTATCGTTACAATTAAATTTGCCACCAAAGTAAATGTCAGGCGATTCTCGTCCGTTGCACCCGTCAAAATACTTTGAGTGAAGAAATACACGATCACCAACCATGCAGCCATTGCAATCATTTCATTGGGGAGCAGATTGGATTTACTGGCTTGTTCCAGAGCCCTTTTTCGCTGTGCAACAGGTATATGTTTGAGATCGGAAACAAGAAATAGCCAAATCTTCATCATGAAAATCAACCTCTAGGGTAAAGAAACGGTCGAGTAATCAACTTCTTCCTGAGATTGTCAGAATGCCTGATCCCAGCGTATCGATAGCCGTATCGCGGCGTTGATCAATCCCACCATGCTGTAAGTCTGGACGAAGTTCCCCCACTGTTCGCCGCTGCGAGGATCGACGTGTTCCGCCAGCAGGCCATGGCGGTTGCGGCAAGCCAATAGCTTCTCGAACAGCGCACGCGCCTCCTCGCGGCGATCCAGCGCGGCAAGCGCATTGACATACCAGAATGTGCAGACGAGGAAGGCGTTCTCCGGCTCGCCGAAATCATCCTTTTCGACGTAGCGGAAAATAAAATCGCCATGGCGCAAATCCTTCTCGACGGCGCTAACCGTGGCGGCAAAGCGTGGGTCGGCCGCATCGAGGAAACCGACCTCGGCC
>JBAYVU010000094.1:0-5339 GCA_041674385.1 Sterolibacterium sp. | reverse complement strand
TTGCAGCCGGCTGGCGATGTCGAAGGCCGCTTTTTCGGTTTCCTGCACCACCGTGTCGAGCTGGCCGCGCACCACGTTGTTGTAGGTGCCGACCTGCCGCAGCTCCTGTGCCACTTGATCGGCGACCGCCGCATATCCCGTTTTGAGGGCTTCCTGGCTTTGCTGCGCAGCGCTCAGACCGAAACTCATGTCCTTAAATACGGCACGGGAGAGCAGGTGCGTGGCGGCGTAGGTGAACGCCATGGTGAACATAATGCCGATGGTATCGCCGGTGTGGTGCGACACGCCCAGGTAGGGTATGAAGATGTAGTCGTATTCCTCATGGAAGATCGCAATGGTGACACAGACACCCAGGGCGACCGTAAGGGACGCCAGGACACTGCGCAATTGAAGCTTGCGTAAATCGATTGGCGGATTCATATCAATTTCTCCATTGTCTTGTTCCAGCCATTTGCGGCGCTACTGTTTTCTCAAATCTAACTGCTATCCGGCCAAGTGACAAGTGTTTGTTCGCCCATTGTTAACCCAGAGGCTGTTCGCTTAACTACTGGCGTCCTCGCCCGGTTTTATGGTATTTGCGGTTTTTGTTTGTAATAGAAAATTCGATAGTGCAGGGATCATAATCAAGGCACCAAGCATATTCCAGAGGAACATGAACGCCAGCAAGATGCCCATATCGGCTTGGAACTTGATGGGAGACCAGGCCCAGGTGATCACGCTGGCGGCCATCGTGAATCCGACCAGTGCCACTATTCGGCCAGTGAAATCCAGGGAATGCCTGTAGGCCTCAGTCAGGGATTCGCCTGCCCGTTGCAGAGTCAGTTGGATGCTGAGCAAGTACAGCGCATAGTCCACCCCCACGCCGACCCCGAGCGCAATGACCGGCAGGGTGGACACCTTGATGCCGATACCCAGCCAGACCATGATGGCTTCACACAGCAGCGATGTGATGATGAGCGGCACCATCGCGACAACCACCGCACGCCAGCTGCGAAAGGTGATGAAGCACAATGCCGCGACCGAGGAGTACAGTACCAGCAGCATCCGCGTATTGGACTCCTTGACGACAATATTGGTGATTGCCTCTATGCCGGCCGAGCCGGCAGCGGGTAGAAATTGAACGTAGTCGCTATTATATTCCCGAGCAAAAGACTCGACCGACTTGAGTACCCGGTCAAGCGTGGCAGCCTTGTGGTCGCTCAGATAGGCAACCACCGCATAGGCTTCGCAATCCGGACTCATCTCGTTCGGCGCGAAGCCGATGACACTCTGCACTGCCGAGCCGATCGCCTGGTTGTCATTGGGGAGGGCATTCTGTTTCGGATTGCCTTCGTAGCTATTGAGAAGGAAAGACCGGGCTTTTTCAGCCAGGGAACTGACGGCAAGCACGCCTTCCACTCTTTCCAATTTCCGGCTCAATCGCTCCGCCAGTACCAGCGATTTGTAATGGTGGCAGGTATAGGCCGGAACCCTGACAATCGTGGCGAATTGGTCGCTGGAGAGGCCGAAGTTTCTCGCCACGAAATCGACATCCTTGTTGTATCGGGAGTCTGGCCGCAATTCGACGGCGCCTGCATCAAGGTCGCCGATCTGTATGTTCAGGCTGGCGGCATAGGCGATGGCAGCCAGGACTACGGTAAATGCCACCGTATAACCAGCCCAGCGACGCAGGGTGAAACGGTCCAGAAAGAGCCATAGTCTACCGATGATTCCCTGCTCCTTACCGTCGGCGCCGTATTCTTTGAGAGAGCGTACTGCGGCTTTCTCGCTGACGCCGATGTAGGACAGCATCACCGGAATCAGCACGAGCTTGGTGAAAATCAGTACTGTGACGCCGATACTGGTGGTGATCGCCATGTTCCGGATGACCGGAATGCCGATGATTATCAACACGGCAAAGCCGACCACGTTGGTCAGCAGCGCGGTCAGTCCGGAAAGGAAAAGGCGGCGGAAGGTGTAGCGAGCCGCCACATACCTGTGGGTGCCTCGCCCGACATCCTGCATGATGCCGTTCATCCTCTGCGCACCATGGGACAGGCCGATGGCGAAGATGAGGAAAGGCACCAGGATCGAATAGGGATCCAGTTCGTAGCCCAGCAGACGCATCAAACCCAGGAGCCAGATGACGCCCAGGATCGACACGCTTACCAAGAGCAAGGTACTGCGCACACAGCGCGTGTAACCGAAGACAAAAAGCGTCGCTATTGCCACCGAGATGACGAAGAAGATGATGATCTGGCCCATGCCTTCGATCAAGTCGCCAGCCAGCTTGGCAAAGCCGACCACGTGGATCTTGATCTTGGTAGTCTCCAGGCTGCGCACCTTGCTCTCGATGTCGCGTCCCAGAACACCATAATCGATGGGGCTGCCATCAGCATGTTGATCCAGCAGTGGCACGTAGACCAGGCTGGACTTCATGTCTTTTGAAATGATATTTCCGTCTATCCCTGAACGCGACACGTTCAGTTTCAATTGCTTAATGGCAGCGGGAGAGAAATCGAAGCTAATCGGCATCAGCGGGCCGCCATCGACTCCCCGCTCGGTGATTGCATACCAGCGGACAAAAGGTGTCCATAGCGATTTCATCCAGGCCCGGTCTACCCCTGGTTCCACGTGCATGATATCGGTGATGTCCTGCACCATCTTCAGATATTCCGGATCGAAAATGTCGCCTTGCGTGTTCTCCACCACGATACGCAGGGAGTTGCCCAAGCCACGCAGCTGATCCTTGTTGTCGAAATAGTTCTTGATGTAGGGATGGGAACTCGGAATCATCCGTTCGAAGCTGGCGTTGACGGTCAACTGCGTTGCGTGATAGCCGAGAAAAACGGTTAGCAGCGCGCAGATGCCGAGCATCAACACCCGGTAGTTGAAAGCGATGCGTTCCGCGAGATTGCCGGAATGCCGCGGAAAATCTTTCAGATCGGCAATGACCGGGAAGTCTATGCCGCTTGCGGCCTTGATATGGTTATCCATGTTCTGTTTGGTCTCGGCTACTTGAGCGACTGGAGGCGCACGCCGCGTATGCCTGCCAAGATGACCGAATTGCGATCCACGGGCGCGACTGCGCTAAGCATCTCTTCGGTGTTCCGCGTCTGGGTTAGGGCATTGCCTTTGTCATTGCTTACCAACACGTGTCCGGCGTTCGAGACCAGCACCAGCCTGCCGTCGTCGAGAAAAGTTCCTCCCACCAGGGCGGCACCCATGTCATGGCGCAGTGACCGCCAGGATTTACCTTTATCCCGACTGCTGAAAACATTGCCGCTCAGCCCGTAGATGAAGATCACGCCTGGTTTGCCAATTAAGCCGAAGAAAGATCCGACATAGGGACTCTTGACGGTCACAAACCGGTTTTGCTGCCGGTTCAGGCGCCGGACCAAGCCGAGTTCGCCAACGATAAACAGTTCGCCGTCGGCAACCGCCAGCGCGTGCAAGGAATAGGCGTTGTCGTTTTCGGTGCGGTCCAGCCAGGGTTCCCATGTCTTGCCACCATCGGCAGTTTTGAGAATCATGTTGAAGGAACCGATTGCCCATCCCGATTGCTCGTTCTCGAAATAGACGTCCATGAACGGCTTGCTGGGCCCTTCGCGCTGGAAGCGCCGAGCCTCGTCTAGCGCTTTGTCGATCTTGGTGTCTCCGCTTTGCTCTCTTTTTTCGTAATAGGTCACCATTACGTCGCCGACCTTGCGGCCGTCGAGTTGCCGTTCCCAATGCTTGCCGCCATCCTCCGTATGCAGGATTACGCCATCGTGACCGACGGCCCAACCCTTCTGTGGCGTCGGGAAGTTGCAGGCGACAAGAGGCGAACTGACCGGAACCGATGACTGAACCCAGTTCTTGCCTTTGTCGGCGGAGAGCAAAATATGGCCGTCATCGCCGACAGCGACATAATTTCCGCCGGCTCGGCAAATGCCAACTAAATTGGATATGACGGCACGGGGCGTAATTTCGGCAGGAATGTCAAGCCGGTCGTCAGAGCGTACTGGAGTAACGGCGAGAACATCCACCGCCAGGGCAAAGACTGCGATGGCAAGTGCCGTTCTCACCATTACTTGCGTTCTTAGGTTCTTATACAAAATCATAATAATGTTTGACATTTCCGTATTGATGCGAAACGTTTAGCCATAAGCAAGCCGGGTAATCATGGGTTGTTTGCATACGTCGCGTCTTGCTCCTGCTGTTAGCGCTGAGTCCCTCGAATCAAGGCTTCCGGTGTATACCCGGATTCCGGTACCATCTTGCCGTCAGGCGTGTTGCCGCCGAGACCGGTATTTGCATTTCTGAAACGGGCGCCACCTTCCGTTCCGTTGCCATGATGATATGCTGTGTAGAAAGCACCACTGACCAGGTCGTTGTTCCAAAAGTAGGGCAAGTTAACCTGGTAATCCCATATCCAAAGCACGGACTGATAATTTCCCCGCACGATGTTGCCCTTGTCATCCCAATTGTCTCCCATCGATGAAGCCGGGCTGTCCTCGTCGATATAGTAACGCCGCTTACTATAGGCGTGGCGAGGTCCTGGCTTGCGCGTCGCTTCCACCACCCAGGCCCGATGCAATTCCCAGCGTGCATATTCCGGGTTGGGATGGCCGGACATCAGCACTTTGTCCTTGTCTCCCCAAGCGAGTCTGTAGGCACTGTATGGCATGATCATCTCCTTCTTGCCCAGCAATTTCCAGTCGAACCTGTCCTTGCGGCCCTGGAAATTGGATACTTCGTCATAGAAAGACGCACCGCCTGAGGACGCAATGGGGTAATCGTATTCAACATCGGGAGTCAACCGCACTCGGCGGTTGCCGGGTTGATAGCTCCAGGACCGGGAGTTCCGATTGTCACAAGAGAAAAAATAGAGTCCTGCCTCACCGGTGATCCGGGGCGGCCCCGTTCTCCATAATATGGTGCGACTAGACAGATTGGAGTAGGGATTTTTTGTGTTCTCGAAATCTTCCATCGAGTAGCGTGGATCCTGGAAAGGCGCCTGATAATAAATAATGCTTGTCGCAGTAGTGATTACCGAGCCTTTGCGATCCACGTATATTGCCGAAACATCCACATCGAAACCCGGCCCAAAATAAGAGCCCATTTGCAAGTTCATAATTGCCTCGACCCCGGTCTTGGGTATCGGGAATGGCATGCCTCCCTTGCAACCGCGCATCGTCTCGCCATCTTTGTCCATCTTGCAGCGGGTAGCGTTCTTGATGCTGGAATCCAAAAAATACTTGGGATAGTTCACGACCCGATGCGTAGGGTATACGTCCATGAAAAATTTCGGGTCATTCTTGAACAAGGCCTTGGTCGCCTCGGACAGTTTGTCTGCGTACTGGGATAAGTTCTGGGCG
>JBAYVU010000093.1:0-5620 GCA_041674385.1 Sterolibacterium sp. | reverse complement strand
GCCATGAACGCCGAGCAGGGCACCACCTTGCTGCTCGTCACCCACGACGAAGCGCTGGCGCGGCGTTGCGGGCGGGTACTGCGCCTAGCCGGCGGATGTCTGGTGAATGATTGATGCGGCGGCTGCCACGCCGCTTCTGACGGCCGCTTCCAGCGTTGCCGGATAATCGCCGGCGACATAATCGCCGGCCAGCAACAGGCCGGGCAGGGGCGTCAGCGTTGCGGGCCGCATGAGATCCGGGGTACAGGAGAAGGTGGCGCGCTTTTCGACGATGACCTGCGACCACAGCGGCGCCGGCAGACCGGCGATGACATCGGCGATTTCGGAATGGATGCGCGCGGCCAGTTCGTGGTGCGACAGCGCCAGATGCCGGCCTTGTGCGCTGATCACGGCGGCCAGCAGACCGGCCGGGCCGCCCAATTGGCCGCGGTCGAACAGCCACTGCGTGATGCCATGGGCGTGGCCCAGCATGGGGTGCGGCAGGCCGACCTGCGTTGGATAAGCGAGATAGCAGGTGACGATGGGTTGATAGCTGAAATCCGCAACGATCTTGCCCAGGGCATCGAGTCGCGGCAGGTTCCCGATCAGCGTGGCCAGGTGATAAGGCGCGACCGCGATGATGACGTGAGAGTAGGGGCCGTATTCATTGCCGGCTCCCTGAAGGAGATAGGCGGCGTTTTCCAGTGAAAGCTGCCGGATCGGCGTGTTGCGCAAAACTTCGCCCCCGTGCGTCTCGATATAGGCCGCGGCGATATCTGGAAACAGCGCGCTCAGATCGACGCGCGGCAGCAGCAGGTCGCTGGCCGCTCGTTCGGCGGCAAGACTGTCGCGCAACACATTCATGAACACTTGCGCCGAAGCCTCGCGTGCCGGCGTATTCAGCGCGGCAACGCAGAGCGGTTCCCACAGGTAGTCGCGCAAGCGGAGTGGCTGGGTATGGGCATCGAGCAAGCTGTTCACCGTGATGTCGGCGACGAGCTTGAAGTCGCAGCGCTTGAGGGCCTGGATGAAGCGCACCGCCGCAATCCTTTCCAGCCAGCCCAGGCCGCGCGCAGTCAGCAGTGCCGCCAGCATGTGCAGCGGCGCAGGCAGACGCGGTGCGGCGAGGTGCAGTTCGCCCGGATAGGCGAGCGTCAATGGCCGGCGCAGCAAGTTTCGCTCTGCGTCCGCGCCGACCAGCTGCATCAACCGCAATGTCTCGCGGTAGGCGCCGAGCAGGATGTGCAGGCCGTTATCCAGGCGGGTGCCATGCACTTCGACAGCGCGTGCCCGCCCGCCAAGCTGCCGGGAAGACTCGAACAGCGCGACCGGAATGCCTCGCGCAGTCAGTTCCACTGCCGCGGCCACGCCGGCATAGCCGGCACCGATGACGGCAACCTGGGTCAGTTTCTGAGCCATGTTCTCCAGGCCAGCCATAACTTGCGGATCGGCGTCAGCGAAGTGCGCCGGTCGAGCACTAGGCAGCCATCGCGTTTGATCTCCGTCAGCAGGCTGCGATAGATTGCCGCCATGATCAGTCCGGCGCGCTGGGCTTTGCGGTCGCACTGCGGCAGCTGCGCCAATGCCTGCATATAAGTCTGCTCGGCACGCCCGATCTGGAATTCCATCAAGCGCCGGAAATTGTCGCTGTATTTGGCATTCAGAATGTCGGTAAGCGGTACTTCAAAGCGCTTCAGTTCGTCCAGCGGCAGATAGACCCGGCCGCGCCGCGCATCCTCGCCGACATCGCGAATGATGTTGGTCAGTTGGAAGGCCAGGCCCAGGTCGTGGGCGTATTTCAGGGTTTGGCCATCCTGAAAGCCGAAGATTTCGGCGGCCAGCAAGCCCACCACGCCTGCCACACGGTGGCAATACAGTTGCAGCGCCGAAAAATCGAGATAGCGGGTCTGGTCGAGATCCATCTCCATACCCTCGATGATCTCGATCAATCGCTCCAACGGCAGGTCGAACCTTTCCAAGGCCTCGCTTAGCGCCTGCGTCACCGGATGGTCGGGCTTGCCGGCGTACAGCGCGGCAATCTCATGGCGCCACCAGACCAGTTTGCTGCGCGCCAGCTGCGGGTCGTTGCACTCATCGACGACGTCATCCACCTCCCGGCAGAAGGCATACAGCGCTGTGATCGCCTGGCGGCGCGGCGGCTCAAGGAACAGGAAGCTGTAATAGAAGCTGGAACCGCTCGATGTGGCGCGTTGCTGGCAATATTCGTCGGGCGTCATCGATTTGCTGGTCAGTTCGTCAAGGCGCGCCACAGCATCAGCGGCCAGTCGGTGGCCGTCAAGTTTGGACGGGAGCGGAATACATCGTAACCGACGGCCTCGATTTTCTCCAGTATGCGCAGACCGCCGGCTATCATCAGGCGCAGTTCCAGGCCGATGCGGCCGGGCAAGGCGCGGCCCAGCGGCGCGCCCGCCAGCATCAGGCTGCGTGCCCGTCCGACCTGGAATCGCATCAAGGCGCGCCAGTTCTCGTCCACCTTGCCGCCGGCGATCTGCTCCTCGCTGACGGCGAAACGCGCCAGGTCTTCCTGCGGCAAGTACAGCCGGCCCTTGGCCCAGTCGATGCCAATGTCCTGCCAGTGGTTGATGAGCTGCAAAGCGGAACATATGGCATCCGAATACACCAGGTGCTGCGGCGTTTCGGCCCGATACAGCCGCAGCAACAGGCGGCCGACGGGATCGGCGGAACGGCGACAATACGCCATCAGTTCCGTGAAGCTGGCATAGCGGGTCTGGCTGATATCCTGGGAGAAAGCGTCGAGCAGATCGCCGAACAGCGCCAGCGGCAGCTGGTGCTCGGCAATCACGCGGCCCAGCCGCTGGAAGATTGGGTCCTGGGTTGGTGCGCCGACAGCAATGCCATTCAGCTCGGCACGGTAACGATCGAGACGGCGCAGCCGCTCGGCGGATTCAAGCTCGCCCTCGTCGGCAATGTCGTCGGCGGTGCGCGCAAACCAGTAGATGGCTGCCACCGGCGCGCGCAGGTGCTGCGGCAACAGCCAGGAGGCCACGGGAAAGTTCTCGTAATGGTCGACAGACATCGGCAACAGTATAGAGGCGAATCGGTTAAAATGAGCGCCTCGCAAGGCTGATCATGAAGCGAAGCCATCTCTTCAAGAGAGCTAACGGCAGGGCAAGCCCAGGTGGCGAAATTGGTAGACGCAGCAGGTTTAGGTCCTGCCGCCGCAAGGTGTGGGGGTTCGAGTCCCTTCCTGGGCACCAAGGAATTATCCGATGCATCCGGAAAGGCTCTCTTCCTGGGGTCTAGCGTATGCACACAAGTCGCATCCCTGTGCGAACTCAATCATGAGACATGCACAAAAGATCCGGAGAATTTTCTCCCTGCGCTGCCATCCGCTCCAAACAGGCAAGTACATTTGAACTGGCCTGCTCCATCGCACCGATCAACTCGATCCCGCGGCTATAGTTGCCTGAATGACAGTGGGCCACGGCTTCACGGCCATGCTTATGCACTTCTGTGTGCGGACCTTCCATTTCGCGATAACCATCTAGACGCGAGAAACACTCCTTGCCTTCACCATCGTAATACCACTTACCCAACCGGCAGGTCTGGTGGCTGGCAAAATTGTCGGCCGTCTTTTCCGAGATCCCCATGAACACCTTGTAGATCTCGAATTTGAAGATGAGATGATCCATTTTGGCCAGTTCAGTAAAGCTTCGTAAGGCCGAGGCGCTAATGGTGCGCTCCATTTTCTGCGACAACGAATTGATTTCTTCTACGCTGTGTGAAGCCGCCGCGCCTTCTTCTCCGAAAGAATCCGATTGCGTCGCCAGTTCCGTCATGCTGTGTTGCGCCAGATGTGTTTCGTTTTGGATGGTGTTGACTAAAGAGGAAATTTCCTTGGTGGCATCGGCAGTTCGCTCGGCAAGTTTCCTCACTTCGTCTGCCACCACAGCGAAGCCGCGCCCGGCTTCGCCAGCCCGTGCCGCCTCGATGGCTGCGTTGAGCGCCAGAAGGTTGGTCTGACCAGCGACTTCCTTGATCAGGCTAACGATCCCCCCGATTTTTTCGGCACTGATATTCAAATTATCCACTTGCTGCACGCTTTGCCGAGATTGCTCAGCGAGTTTCGACAAAGCGCTGCATATCGTCAGGATGCCCCTGCGACTGTTATTCGAAAGGTCGGCGGCCTGGATGGTTTCCTGCTTCTCTTCTCTGAGCTTGGATGCCAGTCCGGCCAGCGTTTGCTGAGTTTCGCTCAACGACTGGCTGAATGAATGGAAGTTCGCAAACAAGTCATGGTAGTCGCGGCAACGAGCCTCAGCAGTGTCTGCCCTTTCGGCGAGCAGCCGCTTGTCCGCTTGCAGTGCCTCAATTTCTGCATCTTTGCTACTCAGTTCCAACCGCTGCTTCGAAATTTCCGTTTCCAATACGGAATATTTTTCCTTATTCACGAAACCAAACATAGACTATCTCCTCATATTGTCGTTCTAATATTGCAGCGTATAAATTTCACCATCCTCAGCGAAAAATCGAGATTCCCCGTCTTGTTCTCAACAAGGCGCGGCATCAATCCTGGTAAAAGCTGTAGCCATTCCTTCCGGCCTCTTTTACCGCGTACATGGCCTTATCCGCTTTCCTCAGCAACTCCTGCGTATCATCCGCTTGATTTCCTGCATAGACCGCTATCCCGATGCTGGTTGTGATGGTCAGTTCGTTGCCATTGACCATCACCGGTAACGCAAAGGCATCGATGATCTTCTCGGCAACTCGGGCTGCATCCTGCTGCTGATTGATTTCGGCTAGAACAATGACGAACTCGTCCCCACCCTGTCGGGATACCGTATCCCCGGTGCGCACGCATGAATTCAAGCGGGATGCGGCCGCTTTCAGCAGTTCGTCGCCGACTTCATGTCCCAGTGTGTCATTGATGTCCTTGAATCGATCGAGATCAAGGAACATCACCGCCATGGAACGCTTATGTCTAATTGCCTGGGAAAGCGACTGATTGATTCGGTCCAGCAGCAGTCTGCGGTTGGGAAGATTGGTCAGGGTGTCGTAATAGGCCAACTGGCGGATTTGCTCTTCCACCGCCTTTCGTTCCGTGATATCGCGAATGATGCCCAGCGCATGCCATCGGTCCTTGATCAGCATGGCGGATATGGACAGTTCCACCGGAAACTCTTTACCGCTCTTGCCCAGTGCGCTCATCTCGAAAGTCTTGCCTACTACGGCTCCCTGGCCTGAAATGCTGAAATGCTGATAGCCGCTGCAGGCATTGTCCTGATAGCGGGGCGGGGCCAGCAATTCGTGCAGAGGCTTTCCTTGCACCTCGTCCGCCTTGTATCCGAATATGGTTTCTGCCGCCGGATTCCAGTAGGTGATTTCCTCTGTCGGCCCGATGATGATGATCGCATCTTTTGCCGCGGTGCTGATCAGACGGAACCTTTCTTCGCTCTCATACAGCGCTGCCTCGATCGCTTTGCGTTCGGTAATGTCGCGGTTACTGACACGTCGCCCCATGAAGTTGCCGTTCTTGTCATGCACCGGACGGCAACCGTGGGCAATCCAGCGTATTTCGCCATTCTTTCTCAGGATGCGGAAATCCAGGCTGCACTCCTGATTGTCTTGGTAGTTCGAAATATGGCAATCCATCAAGTGG
>JBAYVU010000092.1:0-6028 GCA_041674385.1 Sterolibacterium sp. | reverse complement strand
GATGCCGGTGTCATCGTCGTCAAGTTCTGGCTGCAGATCAGCAAGGAAGAGCAGCTCAAGCGCTTCAAGGAACGCGAGAAAATCCAGTTCAAGCGCTTCAAGATCACCGAAGAGGATTGGCGCAACCGCGAGAAGTGGGATGCCTACCACGAAGCGGTGTGCGACATGGTGGACCGCACCAGCACCGGAGAGGCGCCCTGGACGCTGGTCGAGGCCAACGACAAGAACTACGCGCGCGTCAAGATCCTGCGGACGGTGTGCGAAAGGCTGGAGGCCGCATTGAAGGAAAAAATCGGATAATTCGGCAGCATATCGGTACGGCATCAATACTGGATACTGAACACTCGACTAGCGAGGAAAACAAGCATGGCAGTTGCGCAAATCCCCGAAGAATCCCAAGGCGACAACGCCGCAACGGAATCCCTGCTGGTAGCCTGGGTGCGCCAGGCGGCACCGTACATCCATGCCTTCCGCGGCCGCACTTTCGTCATCGCTTTCGGCGGCGAAGTGTTGCAAGGTTCGGAGGCACAGGCGCTGGCCCAGGATTTCAACCTGCTGGCGAGCCTGGGCATTCGTCTGGTGCTGGTGCATGGCGCACGTCCGCAGATCGATGCCGAAATGCAGCGGCGCGGCCTGCGCTCGAACTTCCACAAGGGACTGCGGGTCACCGATGGGGAAACCCTGGAATGCGTCAAGAGCGCCATGGGCGTCGCGCGCATCGAGATCGAGGCGCTGCTCTCGCAGGGGCTGCCGAATACGCCGATGGCCGGCGCGTGGATGCGCGTCACCGGCGGCAACTTCATCACCGCCAAGCCGGTTGGCGTGCTGGGCGGCATCGATTACCAATACACCGGCGCCGTTCGCAAAATCATCGCCGAAGAAATCAAGGCCGATCTGGACCAGCAGAACGTGGTGCTGATCACTCCGCTGGGTGTCTCGCCGACCGGCGAAATATTCAACCTGGCCTGGGAGGAAGTGGCCGAAGCGGTGGCTGTCGCCGTCCAGGCGGACAAGCTCATCTATCTGTGCGGCGCGCAGGGAGTGGTCGACAAGAAGGGCGGTTTGCTGGACGCGGTGACCGCCGACCAAGTGGAAAAACTGCTGGTGCGGCGCATCACCCAGCCGCCCGAACTCGCGCGGGTGCTGCCGGGTGCTGTGCGGGCCTGCCGTGCCGGCGTGGGCCGGGTGCATTTCCTCGACCGCCATGCCGACGGGGCCATGCTCATGGAATTTTTCACGCGCCAGGGCGTTGGCACGGTGATGACTCACGCTCCGCTGGTCAGCCTGCGTGAGGCGACGGTGGACGACGTCGGCGCGATCCTGGCGCTGATCGCGCCACTCGAAGCCGACGGCACGCTGGTCAAACGCGGCCGCGAACGCCTGGAAATGGAGGTTAACCGCTTCTTGCTGCTCGACCATGATGGCGTCATCATCGGTTGCGTCGCCCTGTATCCGTTTACCGGGACCAAAGGCAAGGAGCGAGCCGGCGAGGTGGCTTGCCTCGCCGTGATGCCGGAATATCGCCGCAGCGGCTACGGCGACCAGCTGCTGAAATATATTGAAACGCGCGCCAGAAAGCTCAAACTGAAGCATCTGTTCGTGCTGACGACCCGGACTGCGCACTGGTTCATCGAGCGAGATTTCGCAGAAACCAGTGTCGACGCGCTGCCGGATGCCAAGCGCGAGCTCTACAATTATCAACGCCGCTCCAAGGTGCTGACCAAGACACTATGAACCTCACCGGGTAATATTGCGGGATCGCGCGCCAATAGTCATATGAGTCACTTTCCAACTCGGCAATCGCTTATGTTCCATTCGAAAAGCATACTGGTTATCGCTGGCCTATCGGTGTTTTTCTCCGCCTGCGGCAACTTGCTTCCGCATGGGGATGCCGTTACCGACAGTCCCTGGCAAAGTTTCCAGGACGCCCAGAAAACCTTCGATCTCATCGTTCCCTATCAGACCACCATCGAAGATCTTAAGCGGCTCAAGCTGGACCCGGAGTCGAACGCGAACATCACCATCCTGAATTATTCGGACGTGGTGCGCCGCTTCATCCCCGGCGCCTCCGTCAGTTTGAGCGATCTGGATACGGGCGTGCAAGAATGCATCGCTGCGAAAACCGCCTGCAAAGGCTATGAGATAGACCAGAAGTCCACCACGCGCATCCGCTTCGGCAATTTCTGGGCGGATTTCCTGAATTTCAAGCGCAAGGTGAATGTCGCTGGCTGGAGATTCAATGGAGTGCTTCTGGTTATGGACGGCAAGGTGATCTACAAGCTTACCGGCGGCCAGCCGATTATCCACGAGGTTGAACAAAGCAATAATCCCCTCGGCCCATTGCAGAGCTTCGGCGAGTCAAACCTGATCAATCATTAATTCATCCAGCAGCTGCCAGTTGCCGCGGACCAATCCTTCGAGCGGCCGGAAATTGGATTTGTAAGCCATTTTGGCGCTGTCGCGGATCCAGTAGCCGAGATACAGATAGGGCAGACCAAGATGGGCGCATTGCGCCGCCTGCCAAAGCACGCCGAAAGTGCCGAGACTGGCGCCGCGCAGATCGGGATCATAAAAAGTATAGACCGACGACAAACCGTCGGGCAGCAGGTCGATGATGCTGACCATGCGCAACGGCCCGAACGCCGAGCCTTCGCGGAACTCGATCAGGCGGCTATCGACATGGGTTTGCAGCAGGAAGTGGGCATATTGGTCGCGGCTGTCCTGATCCATTCCGCCGCCGCTGTGCCGTGCCGCCTGGTAGCGCTGATAGAGTGCGTAATGTTCCTCGCGGAAAGTCAGCGAACAGGGTTCGGCCATCAAATCGGCATGGCGCTTCAGCGCCCGCTTCTGACTGCGGTTGGCGGTAAAGCTGTCCACCTGCAGGCGTACCGGGATGCATTCGCGGCAGGCATCGCAGTACGGACGATAGGTGAATACCCCGCTGCGGCGGAAACCGGCACGCACCAGTTCGCCATAGGTGTACTGGTCGATCAGATGGCTGGGTGTGGCGACCTGCGAGCGAGCCACCCGGTTGGGCAGATACGAGCAACCATAGGGCGCGGTCGCGTAAAACTGCAATAGCGAGAATGGCAATTCGTTGAGCTTGGTCATGGCGTCCTAGAACAGTCCATTCGCGGCATCCTGCGGCCAGCGGCCGGCCGCATCGCCTGACTTGGTCCAGCGCTCCAATCCTGCGATGAACTCGTGCCGCGGAATTTCGCGTGCGCCGAGGGAGGCGAGATGTGCCGTGTTCATTTGGCAATCTATCACGGCGAAGCCGTGCCTTTCAAGATAGCCGCAAAGATGCGCCAGCGCGGTTTTGGAGGCGTCGCTGGCCCGCGAAAACATCGATTCGCCATAAAAGACCCGTCCGATCGCAATGCCGTAGAGTCCGCCGATCAGCTGTTTGTTTGTTCCTTCGCAGATCCAGGTTTCGACCGAATGCGCATAACCGAGATGGTGCAGCCGCAAGTAAGCGGCTTGCATCTCGGCACTGATCCAGGTGCCGGCGCTTTCCTTGCGCGGCGCGGCGCAGGCTGCCATGACCTGCGCAAATGCCGAGTCGAGACGGATCTCGTAATCGCCGCGTTTCAATATTTTTGCCAGCGAGCGGGAAATTTTCAACTCGCCGGGAAACAGTACCATGCGCGGATCGGGACTCCACCACAACAAGGGTTCGCCCGGCGAATACCACGGGAATATGCCATGGCGATAAGCCGTCAACAGCCTTTCGGCACAAAGGTCGCCACCCGCGGCAAGCAGCCCGTTGGGATCGGTCAGCGCCGACTCGACGGGAGGAAATTGATGCGCTTGGGACAACCAGGGGATCATGGCGGGAAACGAGCAAATGACAACGGCAGACAACGGCACTTCAATGACAAATTCTAGCGCAGCCGCAGCCGGGAAAGTGGCCGGCTGGGATAAAATCGGCGGGAATATGAGGATTCCCTACCATCGTTGGTTCCTGGCGGCATTTTCCAGCCTGTTGCTCGCTGCCTGTGCCGTACCGCCCAAGCCATTGCCCGTCGTTGCGCCACCGTTGCGTCCAGCGCCGAAGATCGGCTTGGCGCTGGGGGGTGGCGCAGCCCGCGGCTTTTCCCATGTCGGCGTGATTAAGGCGCTGGAGGCGCAGGGCATCGTCCCGGACATTATCGTCGGTACCAGCGCCGGTGCCGTCGTCGGGGCGCTGTATGCTGCCGGTTATACCGGTTTCGATCTGCAGAAGCTGGTATTGCAAATGGAGGAGAGCCAGTTTTCCGACTGGTCCTTGCCCGACCGCGGGGTGATCAAGGGCGAGGCGCTGCAAAATTTCGTCAATCAGGCCGTCGCCCAACGTCCCCTGGAAAAACTTGGCAAACTCCTGGCGGTCGTTGCCACCGACTTGCAAAGCGGCGAGGCGGTGGTCTTTCGCACCGGCAATACCGGCATGGCGGTGCGCGCTTCGAGCAGCGTGCCGGGCTTGTTCCAGCCGGTCGCCATCAACGGCCGCGAATATGTCGATGGCGGCTTGGTGAGCCCGGTGCCGGTGCAAATCGCCCGCTCGCTGGGGGCGGATTTTGTCATTGCCGTGGACATTTCGGCCAGGCCGCAATATGGCAAGACACAAAGTACCGTCGATGTCTTGCTGCAAACTTTCTCCATCATGGCCCAGACGATCAGCCGGAATGAATTGCCCACGGCGGATATTGTGGTTCGTCCGTATACGCCCGAACTACACGCGACGGATTTTCAGGAACGGCACTTGGCGGTGCTGGAAGGCGAGAAGGCGGTTGCCGCGGTACTGGCCGAATTGAAAGCCAAGCTGGCGAAGCTGCGCGAGGCACGCCAGGGCGTGCACTGAGTCTATTCCGCGGCGATGCGCCGGGCACCATTGAAGCGCTTGCCCCAGTAGCTGGTACGCATATCCTCGACGCGTACTTCGCCGCCGCTGGCCGGTGCATGCACGAAGAGGTTGTTGCCGAGATAAATGCCGACATGGGAAAAAGCGCGGCGCATGGTGTTGAAGAACACCAGGTCGCCCGGTTGCAGATCGTTCTTTTTGACGGTTTCGCCGTTCCTGCTGATTTCGCGCGCGGTGCGCGGCAGGATCAGGCCGAGTCCTTCGCGAAACACGTGGTCGACGAAACCGCTGCAATCAAAGCCGGTCTCCGGTGAAGTGCCGCCGCGGCGATAGCGTATCCCCACCAGTTCGAGCGCCTGCGTCACGGCTGCGTTGGCGTTGGCGCTGGCCCGTTCGATCAAGGAGGTGGCCTCCTTGAGATGAAGATCCAGCGTCTGCGATACCGCTACGCTAGCTTCGTCGGCGAGCGCCGGGCCGGCGAACTGAAAGAACAGACCGGCAACCAGCAGCATGCCGGTGGGGCCAAAGAGGGATCGGGAAATCATGGGAGCGGACTATAACTGCCGTCCCCCCGGCTGTAAACCCCTCTGACAAAGGATGCTATCGCCCGTATTGACCGGTGAAAGGAATTTCCTTACACTATTACTTCCGGACGGAGGTTCCCATGATCACCAGCAAACTGACAACCAAGGCACAAACAACAATTCCCCAGCCGGTACGCGCTGCGCTACATCTTGAGACTGGCGACGAGTTGGCGTATGTCATCGAAGACCATCGCGTCATTCTCACCAAAGCCGACGGCGGCAAATCTGAAGACCCGTTCCGAACTTTCAACGAATGGAATTCAGCAGCGGACAGGAAAGCTTATGGCAAACTTTAAGCGCGGTGATGTCATCAAGGTGCCTTTCCCCTACACTGACCGCTCGACACGGCAATCACGCCCCGCGCTGGTGGTTTCTTCCAGCGACCTCGAAGATACGCACGGACTGTTGTGGGTACTAATGATTACCAGTGCAGAAAACCGGGGCTGGCCAGGTGATGTGTCAATCAACAATCTCGCGGATACAGGCCTGCCAGTCGCCTCCGTAATCCGCACCGCCAAAATCGCAACCATTGAAGCCGACGATGCAATAAAGCTCGGAAAAATCTCTGCCACCGTCCTGCGGCAAACCAGCAAACATCTGGCTC
>JBAYVU010000091.1:0-6298 GCA_041674385.1 Sterolibacterium sp. | reverse complement strand
TTTCGCGGGGAGCTCTTGAAATGCTGACTGGACTGGTCGTCGTCTTCGTTATTGCCTACGCTGCAATCGTCCTGGAGCATCCGATCAAGATCAACAAGTCGGCATCGGCCTTGGTGGGCGCTGGGCTGCTATGGACCATCTACGCATTGTCTGAAGGCGATTCCCGCGTGGTCAGTGAGCAACTCGGTGAATCGCTGATGGGAACCGCGCAGATCGTGTTCTTTCTTATGGGGGCGATGACCATCGTCGAGGTTGTGGATGCTCACAACGGCTTTGAAGTCATCACCAAGCAAATTCGGACGTCAAAACTATCCTCACTGACGTGGCTGGTGGGATTTGTCACATTTTTTCTGAGTGCCATCCTGGACAACCTGACCACCACCATCGTCATGATTTCGCTGATGCGCAAGGTGCTGGCAAAGCATGAAGATCGCCTCTTTTTTGCCAGCATCATTGTCATAGCGGCAAACTCAGGAGGTGCGTGGTCGCCAATCGGCGACGTAACCACCACGATGTTATGGATCGGCGGACAAATCACCACATTGGCGATTATGAAATCGGTTCTGTTGCCGGCGCTGGTCAGCGCCATCGTGCCGTTGGGAATTACCGCCTATACATTGCGTGGTCGCGATGTAGTGGCCAAGGAACAAAGCAAGACTGACCCGGGCTTACGTAGCTCCGAATTTGAACGCAACTTGATGTTCTTCCTTGGTCTTGGAATCCTGGTGGCCGTGCCTGCGTTCAAGACTGTGACGCATTTGCCCCCGTTCATGGGCATCTTGTTCGGCTTGGGTATCCTTTGGCTGGTGGGTGATCTGGTGCATCGTCACAAGGAAGACGAATTCAAGCATCCCCTCACGCTGGTTCATGCCCTAAGCAGGATAGACATGAGTTCCATCGTGTTCTTCATCGGTATTCTCCTTGCGGTAGCTACGCTGGAACATACGCATATCCTGACCTCATTGGCACAGTGGCTTGATCAGACGGTTGGGAGGCAGGACGTCATCGTGTTGATCATCGGAATCGTCAGCGCGATTGTCGATAACGTACCTTTGGTCGCCGCATCCATGGGCATGTATAGCCTGACGCAATACCCCCCAGATCATTTCCTGTGGGAGTTTCTTGCTTACTGCGCAGGTACTGGCGGGTCAATACTCATCATCGGCTCAGCTGCTGGCGTGGCCGCCATGGGGTTGGAGAAAATCCACTTTTTCTGGTACATCAAGAAGATAAGTGGCTTAGCATTGATCGGATATTTTGCAGGCGCAGGGATATACCTCCTTCAATATCAATTAATTCACTAATTGAGGCCCATGACCTAAACATTCTTGTTATTCATCACAAGTTACCATGTACTTACGACTTATCGGGTTTGCTTTTTTCATCCTGTGCTTTCTGCTGGCGATAGTCATTCTCTGGCCGGCATCAGCGCTGTCGCCATGGGTGGAACGCGCCAGCAATGGCCATTGGCGCCTCGCCAGCGCCGAAGGCAGCATCTGGAATGGCAATGGCACGCTCTTGGCGCAATCCGGCGACGGCACTTCCTGGCATATAGCCCAAAATATCCGCTGGCAGATACGATGGGGTGACCTCTGGCGCAGGCGTCTCGGCATTTCAACGACCTTCGAACAGGGCAGTGCGCAGATCGCTGTAACGGCAGAAGGCTTATCCATTGAACAGCTTGAAGCCACACTGCCAGCGCCGGCGATTCTTGTCCTGCTTCCTGGCGCACTGAGCCGCTATGGTTGGGGAGGCAGTTTGCACCTGCGCAGCAATGCCTTCCGTTGCACGTGGCGCGGTTATGCCTGTGTTGGTGAAATCGAGATGGTGTGGAATGGGGCTGAAGTCGCTGAGATTCCTGGCAACCAGCTCGGCGACTATCGCTTTCGCCTGATCGGTGAAAGCACGGCATTACGCATCGACCTCTCCACTCAGCGCGGTCGACTACAGATCAACGGCAACGGTGATATTTCTGGTCGCGGTCTGCGCTTCAACGGTGAAGCTTCTGCCGTGGGTACCAATGCTGCATCTCTCAACGCGATGCTGAACACGCTTGGCCGACGCACGGGGATACCTGGCAAATATCTGATCGATTATCGCGAGGCGGCCCCGAGGCGATAGTTTTCCGAGGATGCTAACCTTGGTACCACAAATGGTATTGGATCATGACAAGCCACCCGTTTTCACCAGGTAGATTTCCACCCAATGCCGACGCAAATTGCGATTGCCATCATGTTCCTGCCCAAAGCTTGCCTGTACGATTCGTCGTGTGGGTATTCCAAGTTCCAGCAACCGATCCCTAACAATCTGAAGGGACTTGTTTGCAACACTAATACTCAATGCTGGACTACCACCATCTGGCACGTATGCTTCAAGCCGAAGAATGATGCGATCATCTTTCTTGGCTTCATTTGCCACCAGCAGCAATCGAGCCTCCATCTCTCTGGTTAGCCTTCCGTTCTTCGGGTCGAGCTTGATCACGGCATATGGGGCATCAGAGGCTTCATTTGGCTCAGCAGGGTGTAACTGCGAAGCTGACGATGCGCCACTGTAGCTTCTCAAATTCTCCTCTCGCTGAAGAACTGGGGACGGCGGAGTCGAATTTTGTGTGGTCGATTTGCTTGTCTCAGCTCCTGAGTAAATGGGGCTCCGTGCAGGTGTGGCGCACCCACTCAACCCGATCAGCAAGACGACTGAAGCCATTGCCGCAGATTTCATTTCTTTCCTTTGAGCATAGGATTAAATCCCATTTTTTCCGCTATGAGTTTGACTTACGCTTTGGTTGCGTACAGCTTCAATCGCTTCTGAATAAGACCAATTTTCAAGCGGTATTGGAGTTTAACGCGAGTACGCTGGCTGCGACAATTGGCATGGGTAGCTACCGATTCGCACCCGCACTACTTTCGCGTTCCGTTTCGCCGGTTCCGATTGTCCTGCGCTCATCGACCGGCGTGGGTTCTTCAACCAAACTGGTATCTCCGGTCGTGGGAGTCTTGTCACCCGAATCGGGCTGGACGACAGTGCTATTATCGGGGATCTCCGCATTGCCAGACGATACATCCGGAATGGCCACCTCTTTTTCGAATAGCCTGCGTCCGTCTACCGGCTGCACAAGGGTGGGTACATCCGCACGGGCAGGGAGCTTCGACGTACCAAGATAGTGCTCGCGCGCTTTGTGTTCATGCACAGGTTTTTCGTTGCCAAAGCGGCTGGCTACCCATGTGCGTCCGCGCTTGACCTGACCATCGCCCCAGTTGATTAACCTTTCCAGTATGCCAGGTTCGCTAGGCTCCGGCGTGCCGCGCGGACATGCGGAAGCGGGCTCCGTGCCAGAAATGAAGAACTCGAGCACCGAACGCCCCTGTTCGGGGCGGCATCCACGCGGAAGCACAAGGCCCGTGCTCGGGTCCACGGCAAGGTGGTGAATCTGTTTTGGGGTACTCCATGCGTGAACTGGAGCGTCGTTGTGGGTCACGCGGCGCATAATCCGCCCCCACACGGGTGCAGCTAGTCTTCCGCCCGTTGCATCCCGCAAAATCGGTCTAGGGTTATCGAAACCCAGCCAGACCGTGCCTACCACATCTGGTGTGTAGCCGACGAACCACGCGTCTGCTCCACCGTTGGTTGTGCCGGTCTTGCCCGCCGCCGGTCCTGAGTAACCGGCGAACCGCACGCCTACGCCTGTGCCCTTGTTCACGGCATCGATCAGCATGTTGGTGACCAAATAGGCCACCGCCGGGTCCAGCACATTGCGAACTTCTACATCGTTGCTCCATACGATATGGCTGTCTGCGTCTTCTACGCGAGTTACCACACGTGGTGTCGCTGTTTCGCCTCTCCCCGCAAACGCTGTGTAGGCGGAGGTAAGTTCGATCGGGGTAACATTGGCGGCACCGATCGCCACGGATGGAAGATCCGGAAGCGGGCTGTGAATTCCCATGCGTTGCGCCAGCCTGATTACGTCGGGAATGCCTACTGCTGCTGCCAGCCGAACAGTAGGCACGTTTTTCGATCGTACCATCGCTTCGCGGAGGGTTACATCGCCTTCGAATTCCCCTCCGAAGTTCTGCGGCTCCCACACCTCTCCACCCGAAAGGTCCATGCGCAACGGAGTATCCGCAAGATGCTGGCTTAGTGCGTAACCTTCCTGTAATGCTTCTGCAAACACGAAGGGTTTGAAGGCGCTGCCGGGCTGACGCAATGCTCGCGTGGCGCGGTCAAAGCGCGATTGCCGGAAATCCCTTCCCCCCACGAGTGCGAGAATGTCACCGGTGTGCACCTCCATTAGAAGCACCGCTCCCTGGAGATAGTCCGGATCGCCGCCGGGTACGAGCGTGGATGAATATCGCGAGCCTCGGAAGCGTCCGTACTTGCCGCTTTCGACTGCGCGCAATTGCCGTGACAGTTCCTGTTCCGTGATTTCCTGGGCACGTCGGTCTAGCGTCGTGTATATCCGCAACGGCGCCACATACAGATCCTCGCCGAGCTTATCCTCCAGTTCGCGCCGAACTATTTCCACGAAGTTTGGCGCAAATGGGGGTCTTTCCTGATCCAGTACGGGCTCACGGTGCACGCGCAGACGCGCCATGCGTGCCATCGCCGCTTTGCCCACATCAATATGACCTTGCGCTACCATCATGTTCAGCACCAGGTTGCGCCGTGCTACCGACTGCCCTGGGTTACGACGCGGATCGTAGGTGCGCGGAGACTTAGGCAACGCTGCTAGTACCGCCGTCTCGTCGAGAGACAGGTAGCGCGCGGAATGCCCGAAGTAGTTGAGGGCTGCAGCCTCGATGCCGTACGCGCCGCCGCCGAAGTAGATGTTATTGAGATACAGTTCGAGAATTTCGTCCTTCGTGAAGTTGCGCTCGATCTCGAGTGCAACGCGGATCTCCAGAATCTTTCGCTTCAGGGTACGCTGTGCACCTGGAAGCCGATCCGGCCACACATTACGCGCAAGCTGCATGGTAATGGTGCTGAACCCTTGTGCAACGCTGCCTGCCTTGATGTTTGCCAGGAGCGACCCGAAAACGCGGCGGTAATCGATACCACCGTGCTCGTAAAAGCGCTTGTCTTCCACCGCCAAGAATGCCTGTGGAACGTGCTTCGGTAATTCCTTCAGTGAAACTACAGCGTGCTCGACCGGTGAGAGGATTGCAAACTGCCTGCCATCCCGATCCAGCAATACTGACTCACCCCCTGGCTGATACGCGTTCAGTTGCGCGACGGCTGGGCAGCCAAAAACGCCGCATCGTTGCCACAACATGCCAAGGAGGAGTGCTAACCCAAGAGAAGCAACGAGCACTTGTCGAGCTGCTGGCTTATCCCGGGCCAGAGGCGCTACAGACCCGCGCAGCTTAGCGCTAAGGTACCCCCGCCATTGTTTTAGCGCGCCGAACGCCGCAATCGGCCAGCGAAATATTTTCATGTCCGCTTAGCGCTGCAGTTCACAAAAAAACCATGTAATCGGTGCGCTTCGCTGCCCCACCTAAAGATCATCGCCAAACCTGCCCATCCATTCGTATTACAGTCTCCCGCGGGTGCATCAGCCCTGGCTCGTTCCTGATGTGAGAGGGAGATAGGTCCGGATTGCCTCCAATCATTGCGAATCTGTGATGATAAAGGTCACAAACCGACATAGTGATTTTGGGGTAATGGCGCCTGTAGAAAATTGCGTTGCAAACGGTTCGCAGGATGGTCTAAAACAGTGTGAAACGCAAGAGTGACTATAAAAGGACGGACAGGCGTATCGTAAAATTGTGGTATATGGTTCTTGCTTCCAAAAATCCTTAGGCACATGCTCAAACACGTTCATTTCGTTTCACAGCGGCAAGCAGAAAAGATCGAAGGACGATCAGATGTGATTGTCGTTTCAATTCACGCTCGCTACTGCCTTCCGAATCTTCATCGCGGCTTTTGCGATGTGTTGGATATGAGTTTCGACGATCACGACCCCCAGCGCGATGGCATGGATGCTCTTCAAGAAAAATTCAACGCTGAACACGCCAAAACTCTGAAGTCATGGCTTGAACCCTATTTGCGTCCAACTTCAAATTTTCATCTGCTCGTGCATTGCTACGCTGGCATTTCCCGCTCTGCCGCGGTGGCTTGGTGGGCGCACAAGGTGTATGGACCGGACTTGGCTACCACCTATCCTGCTTGGTATTTGAATAGGCATGTGTTGCGTATCCTTGACCCAACTATCGACCCACCGGTAAGGCCGACTGATGCTCCGGCAATACCTCCGACACGAAACCTGGAGGCACCGCCAAGACTGTATGGATAGTCTGCATCACCT
>JBAYVU010000090.1:0-6449 GCA_041674385.1 Sterolibacterium sp. | reverse complement strand
GCCGGCGTCGGCGAAAAACTCTCCGGCCTTGAGGAATTTCACCCCGAGCGCATGGCGTCACGCATCCTCGGTATGGGTGACGTCCTCGGCCTCATCGAAGAGGCGCAGCGCGGCGTCGACCAGGAAAAGGCGCAGGAATTCACCCAGAAGCTGAAGGCCGGCAAGGGCTTCGACCTGAATGACTTCAAGGAGCAGATCGGCCAGATGCGGAAGATGGGCGGCATGGCCGGCCTGCTCGACAAGCTGCCGGCCCAGTTCGCCCAGGCCGCGCAGCAGGCTGGGTCTCAGGTCGAGGACAAGGCTGTCCGCCGCCTCGAAGGGATCATCAATTCCATGACGCCCCAGGAACGGGTCAAGCCGGAACTCATCAAGGCCTCGCGCAAGCGGCGGATTGCCACGGGCGCCGGCGTGCAGGTGCAGGAGGTCAACCGGCTGCTCAACCAGTTCGAACAGACGCAGAAGATGATGAAGCAATTCTCCAAGGGTGGGCTGCAGAAAATGATGCGCGGCATGAAGGGCATGCTGCCGGGCATGCGCTGAGCGTGCTTTCGCCGTATTGCGGGGACTGACTTTTCCGGAAAGCGTTTACTGTTTGAGTGCGTTCCGGGGGGAGTAGTACCACTGTTTTTCCCAGACAGCTCGCACGGCATCCGGATATTCCGCCCGCCCCAGACTGCCGTTGTAGCGACCCAGTGCCCGGAACAGGTCTCCCTTTTCGATATCCAGGTAGTGCTTGAGTATGGTGCAGCCGTAGCGCAGATTCATTCTCAGGTGGAAGAGGTTGTCGTTTCTGCCGCCGATCAGCTTGACCCAGAAAGGCATGACCTGCATGTAGCCGCGGGCTCCCGCCGACGACACAGCGTACTTCTTGAAGCCGCTTTCGACCTGGATCAGTCCAAGCACCAGTTGCGGGTCCAGCCCTGCGCGCGTGGCCTCGTAATGCAGTGCACGCAGGAACTCCAGGCGGCTTTCCTGGTTTGGCATGCGCCTGGCCAGCCGCCCCGACATCTCTTCCAGCCAATTGACCGCTTCGATCGGGTTCCGAAATGAACTGTTCGGCGGCCGGCGATCCGACACCGCCGCATGCAGCGCCGCCTGGACGCTGGCGGCCAGCGGCTCGTACTTCTGCGCACCGGCGCAGGCGGATCCGCTGACAAGCAGCAGGGCGAGGAGGATGAAACCCTGCTTCACGCGCTCAGGCGGCCGCGCACGAAGCTGCCGATTTCGGCAAGGGGCACCTTGACCGCCGCGGCATCGCGCCGTTCTTGATACTCTACCGATCCTTCCTTGAGGCCGCGTTCGCCGATGGTGACGCGGTGCGGCACGCCGATCAGCTCCAGATCGGCGAACATGACGCCGGGGCGCTCGTCCCGGTCATCCAGCAGTACGTCAAGATTGGTGGCCTTCAGTTCAGCGTACAGCGTATTGGCGGCGTCCCGCACAGCCTGACTTTTGCCGTAGCCGACCGGGGCGATGGCGACGTCGAAGGGGGCGATGGCACGTGGGAAGACGATGCCGCGCTCGTCATGGTTCTGCTCGATGGCGGCACCGACGATGCGTGTGACGCCGATGCCGTAACAACCCATTTCCATCACCCGCGGCTGTCCGGACTCATCGAGGAAAGTCGCCTTCATCGCTTCCGAATATTTGGTGCGCAACTGGAAAATATGCCCCACCTCGATGCCGCGGCAGATCGACAGGCGGCCCTTGCCGTCAGGGCTGGGATCGCCCTCGACGACATTGCGGATGTCGAACACATAGTCCGCTTCGCGCAGATCGCGCCCCCAATTCACCCCCATCAGGTGGTAGCCCGCCTCATTGGCGCCGCAGACGAAATCGTTCATTTGCGCCACCGTGCGGTCGGCGATGATCGGAATATCCTGCGCGATGCCCACGGGGCCGATGTAGCCGGGCCGGCATCCCAGGAAGCATTCGACCTCCTCTTCGTTGGCAAAGCGGAAGGGGTTGAGGAAGGGCAGCTTGCTCGCCTTGATTTCGTTGAGCGTGTGGTCGCCGCGCAGGAGCAACAGGAAGAACTGCTCTTCGTGCATGACGGCAATGGCCTTGACGGTCTTGACCAGCGGAAGCCTGAGCAGTTCCGCCACGTCTTCGCAGCGGATCTTGCCGGGGGTGGCAACCTTTTTCATCTGCTCGGTATGGCCGTTGCGAGGCGTAGCCGGCGCCAGCCCTTCCGCCAGTTCGACGTTGGCGGCGTAATCCGAGTCCGGACAAAAGGCGATGGCATCCTCGCCCGAGTCTGCCAGGACATGAAACTCGTGCGAGCCGGTGCCGCCGATGGATCCGGTGTCGGCCGCAACGGCGCGGAAACTCAGGCCCAGGCGGGTGAAGATGCGCGTGTAAGTATCGTGCATGTTCAGGTACTCGCGCTGCAAATCCTCAAAACTGGCGTGGAAGGAATAGCCGTCCTTCATGAGGAACTCACGGCCGCGCATGACGCCGAAACGGGGCCGGATTTCATCGCGGAACTTGGTCTGGATCTGATAAAGATGCAGCGGCAACTGGCGGTAGCTCCTGATCTCGCGCCGCGCGACATCGGTGATGACTTCCTCGTGCGTCGGGCCGATGACGAAGTCGCGCTGATGGCGATCCTTGAAGCGCAGCAATTCGGGCCCATACATCTCCCAGCGGCCCGTCTCCTGCCACAACTCCGCCGGGACGACCGCCGGCATGAGCAGTTCGACGGCGCCTGCGCGGTTCATCTCCTCGCGGATGATGTTTTCCACCTTGCGCAGGATGCGCAAACCGAGCGGCATCCAGGTGTAGATGCCCCCTGCCAACCGCTTGATCAGTCCGGCGCGCAACATGAGTTTATGGCTGACAATCTCCGCGTCGGAGGGGGCTTCCTTGAGCGTGGCGAGAAAGAATTGCGTGGCGCGCATGGTCGTAGGTTATGGAAAAAAGAAGGATTTTACCGTAGTACTGACCCCCTCCAGACGGGTTGTGCCCGTGGCTTTCAATCAAGGGTGAATTGTGGAAAAATGAACCCAGTTCAATTTTGATGGGTAGCAATCATGCTCGACCGTGAAGGCTATCGCCCTAACGTCGGCATCATCCTGGTTAACGGCAGGAACGAGGTATTCTGGGGCAAGCGCATACGAGAGCATTCCTGGCAGTTCCCGCAGGGCGGGATCAAGCACGGCGAGTCGCCCGAACAGGCGATGTACCGTGAGCTGCAAGAGGAAATCGGCCTGAGGCAGGAGCATGTCAGGATTCTCGGGCGCACGCGGGACTGGCTGCGTTATGAGGTGCCGAAACAGTGGATTCGGCGCGAATGGCGCAACACCTATCGTGGCCAGAAGCAGATCTGGTTCATGCTGCGTTTGACCGGGCGGGATACCGATGTCTCATTGCGCGCCAGCGATCATCCGGAGTTCGACGCCTGGCGTTGGAGCGACTACTGGGTGCCGCTTGATGCCGTGATCGAGTTCAAGCGCGGGGTGTACCAGCAGGCGCTGATCGAACTGTCCCGCTTTGCCTTCCGTCATCCGGCGGACCGGCAGCCCAAGTGGGCGGTCCCTATTGACTCCCTTCTGTCCTGACGGGGTTGTGGACGATTCAGGCAGCTAATGCTGCAATCCGCAGGTTCCATTTTCACTTCTCCTGTTTTGTGTCGAGAATGAAATGCAGCGTCCACATATTAGGTAGATGCGCATTCCGCGGCGTTCCGCCGTACGGCACGAAAGGAGGAGAAGCGTGGTTCGCGAACAATACAAGCCTTTGCACCAGGCCAGGCTCGATCGGTGCGCAAGCTACCATCAGGCCGAGCCGCAGCCCCTGCGCAGTGTTACCCTCGATTCGCCCGCCCTTGGCGTGATGACCGACCTCAAGCGCGTACATGCGGTTAGTATCGGCCCGGAGGCCAAGCTGACCGCGGTAAACACAGCCATGATGCGCAACACTGTACGATCGCTATTGGTGGCCGACGAGAAGCGCTGCATTCTCGGCATTATCACTTCGACCGACACGCTTGGCGAAAAGCCCATGCAGATCGTGCGAGAGCGCGGTATTCGGCACGAGGAGGTGTTGGTGCGAGACGTCATGACGCCTTGCGAACGGCTGGAGGTGCTCGATTTTGAGGACATACTTGAAGCAGAAGTTGGTCATGTGGTGGCGACCCTTAAGCGGACCGGCCGGCAGCATGCGCTGGTAGCCGAAGAGGACGCCTCCGGCCGCCAGATGATCCGGGGGATTTTTTCCGCTTCACAGATTGCCTGTCAGTTGGGCATGGTGATCAACGCAACCCAGATCGCCTCGACCTTTGCCGAAATTGAAGCGGCCATTGCTCACTGAGGAGGCTATCCATCACGGTGTATCATCCGCACACGTTTCCTGGCCATGGCGGGCGAAAAAGGCTTGCCTGACCACCATCTGGAGCACTTGCGGATATGCATGAAGGAAAAGCGCTATTGCTTGTTGCTGGTTTCTTGGCGCTTGCCGGACCGGCAGCAGGGCAGCAATTCTACGGGGACAAGAAGTACGGCGAGTATTACGAAGAGGAAAAGAAGTGGGTTGAACTGGAAGCAAGGCTTCCCGACTATCCGCACGCGCAGAACCTGATCGAATTCGATGCGGGAGCCGCAACAAGCAATCGCTATTATGTCGATGGCTCGACACTGAGCGTCGGCGAAGACGGCGTGGTTCGCTACGTGGTTGTCGTTAAAACTTCAGGTGGGGCTACCAACGTCAATTACGAGGGCATCCGATGTGGTGCCAAGGAACGCAAGCTGTACGCGTTCGGTCGCAGCGACAACATGTGGGGGAAATCTCGCACCCAGGCTTGGCAGTCGATCAGGCCGGGCAGCTATCAGGCCGTGCTCTACAAGGAGTATTTCTGCCCAGGGAATAATGTCATTTTCAAGGCGGATGAGGGCGTGGATGCCCTCAGGCGCGGAGGCCATCCTGAGGCCAGATAAAGGTCAGCATTTGTTGCCGTACTTGCCGGAATAATTCGTTCATCCATGCCACTCGGTGCCTGGCGATGATAGACCGCCTGATTATCGAATTTGACAAGGCACTGCGTACGGTATTTGCACCGGGGCGCAGCATACGCGCCATGCCGGGAAGCGATCTGCCCGAGTCCGGACTTGCCGAAATCGAAAGGCAGCATGTGGCAGCCCTGATGCGGGTGAATCATTGCGGAGAGATCTGCGCCCAGGCCCTGTATCAGGGGCAGGCTTTGGCATCTCGGGATCCTGCGATTTGTGCCGCTTTGCGCCATGCCGCCGCAGAGGAGGGTGAGCATCTGGCCTGGACGGAACGCCGCCTGGGCGAACTGGGGGGGCGGAAAAGCCTGTTGAATCCGCTTTGGTATTCGGGGTCCTTGTGCATGGGCCTATTGGCCGGCAAGCTGGGAGAAGCCTGGAATCTGGGCTTTCTGGTTGAAACGGAACGCCAGGTAGAGGCGCACTTGAATGGTCATTTACAGCGACTTCCGGAAATTGACAGGAAATCATGGGCTGTCATCGAGCAAATGAAGAGGGACGAAGCCGACCATGCGCGTACTGCGGAACAACTGGGTGCCCATGAATTGCCCGGGGTGGTCAGGCAGGCCATGAGACTTGTATCGGGCGTGATGACCCGCACGGCCTACTGGATTTGATTATTCCCCGACGACTTCCCAGTCGTGGGTGATTTCCGCGGTTCTACCCAGCATGATCGAAGCGGAGCAATACTTTTCTGCGGAAAGCTGGATGGCCCGCTCCACCGCTTCTGCCTTCAGGCCCTTGCCCCGCACCGTGAAATGGAAATGAATTTTGGTGAATACTTTCGGGTCGTTCTCTGCGCGTTCGGCCTTTAAGCTCACCTCACAGCCGGTGACTTCCTGGCGGCTTCTCTTGAGAATCAGTACTACATCGTAGGCAGTGCACCCTCCCGTCCCCGCCAGAACCAGTTCCATCGGGCGGGGGGCAAGGTTATTGCCGCCACCTTCCGGTGCGCCATCCATGACCGCGATATGACCACTTCCGGTGCGTGCGACGAAGGCCATTCCATTCAAACCCAACCATTGGACAGTGCATTCCATAACTCATCCCCTGCAATTGACTTGGCGATTCGAGCCGGGATTCTAGCGGTAACTTCACAAGGCATTCGGTGCTTTAGGAAGGAATGTCTCTTGTGCGGTGCAACAATAGGAAGAGTTTGAATACCCAATTCGAATTTTGCGTAGCGGACTTCAACTGGTATCGCATTTCATAACCATGCAGTAAATATCGAATTTAATTTATTTATACGATGATTATGAAAATAATGTGCGCCGCACAAAAAAATCTTGCATTGCACAATTATTTTTGCCAGAATTCACCCCATTGAAGCGTTGTTGAATTTTTTAGCGTTTCGGGTTTTTGTCTCCTCCACCCTCCTCCTTTGGTGTGGATTTAGCGCGGTCCTCCATGGATCGCGCTTTTTTTCGTCTGTTTCAGTGTGGAGTT
>JBAYVU010000089.1:0-6650 GCA_041674385.1 Sterolibacterium sp. | reverse complement strand
GGGATAGTTCACGACCCGATGCGTAGGGTATACGTCCATGAAAAATTTCGGGTCATTCTTGAACAAGGCCTTGGTCGCCTCGGACAGTTTGTCTGCGTACTGGGATAAGTTCTGGGCGGTGATCCTGTACAGGGGTTTTTCGTCCTTGAAAGGATCGGGTTGGAACTGCCGGCCATTGACGATACTCTTGTTGGAATCCCAGGTGGGTCCCATCATGTTGACCGGCAACCCCCCAGTGTATGGTGGAATGGTGCCCTCCTTGTTGCCTGCGACTTCGGCGCCCCACGGCGTAAGATCCTTGCCCAGGTGAGCAGCTTCCTCGGCGGTGACGGCGGCATTCGCCAAGCCCGCGACGCCCAGTGCTGCCGCGATTAAAGCAATATGTGCTTTCAACGCTTTCAATTAATAGCCTCCGTCGTTTTCAAAAGTTGACAGTGTAGGTTGCACTCAAGAAGTTGCGGTCGGAAAGAATACCGCCGCCGACCGTGTATTCGACGGGCAGTCCGCCGCTGGTGAGAGGCGGATTGCCGCTTCCCGGCGTTCCGTACTCATGCCTGCCGATGTAAGCGGTATAGGCCAGTTCCAGCTTGTGCCTGACTTGGTAATCGAATCCCCAAGTGATCTTGTATTGCCCTGAAGATTTGTTACCGCCACCGTTGGTTGGTGCCGTGCCCGAGAGTCCGACGACATAAACAAGACCAAGGTAACTATCCAGCCCCGGGGAAACCTGCAGCCAGGCCGGCTGGAATTGCAGCGCCAAGTTCCAGAAGTTCTTGGTGGAGCAACTGCTGAGCACCTGATCCGCGCCCCCTGCGCATGCAGTTGCCGCGGGGTTGCTATTGCTCTTGTAAAACTGAGCATTCCGGGTGACTTTGTCCAGCCCGGCATAGCTCAATTCGGCTGTCAACACCGCATTGTCCCACAAAGCATTCTTATTGAATGTCAGTTGGCCATTCAGCAACCCATGCCAGGTATCGCCGATAGGGCCTTCGAAGCGATTGCCTGCGCCCGCATTGCCGGCAATCGTATTCAAGGCCATATTCTTCCGGTGGGAGATTTCCGCACCGACGTTGATATGACCAATGAGTTTGTTAAACGTCAGCCCCCACAGCTCGATATTCCTGACGTATACATAACGGCCATAGGTCTTGCCCGCAACTGTATTTGTCTGATCCGCCCACGGATTGGTATCCGAGAATTTGCGATAGACGAAGCCCATATCCGCACCCAGCGCTTCGGGGTTCCACTTGAGCATCAACCCCTTGGCTTTCTTGCCGCCTTCGGTGCCGACGCGAGAGATGGAGCCGCTGATGTAATCAGAAATGGCGTCTGTACCGACATATGTGCCGCCGAGACTCAGGCGGTTGGGTTTCCATTCGAACGCGTATTGCCAGTTCAGCGAAACGTTGGGGAGGAACTGCCAAGTGCCGGTTGTCTGGGTAATAGGCAGTGCGGTTTCCTTGGCGGAGGCGCCAGGACTCGCCACACCCTTGCGGCCATCGTTGGGCACCTGGGAGTAGGAAACCCCCTGGGTATTGCCGAACATGCCTTCGCCCCAGATGATCGCATGACGACCCAAGCGGGCTACCACCTCGGTATCACCGAAATTGCCCCTGCCCCAGACGAACGCATCCATGAATTCGGCCGACGGGCCAGCGTAGTAGCGTTTCGTTTCGGCGTTGAATGTGCCTTTGATGTTTTGCTGGGTCAAGGTGGTACCCGGAAGCGCCTTGCTGCCTGTCTCGTAAGCGTGGTCGTACCAAGCCTGGCCGGAGATACGCAGGCCCATCCTTTTCTGGTAGGCAAAATCGAATTCGCTGAACCAATCGATCCGGTTGTTGATCATCCGGTGCCTGTCGAACAGGTAGTTGCTTTCGTCCTGGTTAAGGTTGTTGGCCAAGCCGGGATCCCGGCCTTTCATACGCCAGGCGGCGTTGTAGCGTACAGTCTGGTCCCACGCCATGGAAATGTCGCGATCATGCGAAGGAATCTTGAATGCCTGCGCGCTACCAATACAGCCAAGCAACCCAGTCAGCGCAACTATTCCAGTTGTAGCACGAAACGCAGAGTGGGATTTCCTGCCTTCCTGTTGGTGTTTCATGGTCATTCCTCTGTGGCGGGTTTTTAACTAGCCCGACGCTATAGCACATGAGTTTATAATCATATACACGAATTTATTCCGTAAGAGTGCGCATACCGCTCTCCCTACTGAAATAGGCTCTAAACAATTTGGCGTTGTCTTATTGCGCTCGTACTGGCCACAAAACGATGGTGGTCTTCCTGGTAAAGGAATTCAGTCATGTGCTGTGACGCCACTACTCATGGAGCAGGCTTCACCGATCAGCCACGCCTAATTTCAGGGCCGCTTCCCAGACTGATGATCAGCACGCCGCCCAACACCAGCGCTGAGCCGAGGATTTGCAGCAGCGAGATACCCTCGTTGAGGAACACATAAGCCAAGTAGATCGTGCTGATCGGCCCGATGGAGCTAATCATCGATGTGTTGGCGGACCCGATGCGGCGGATGGCATAGAACAGCAGATATCCGGGCAATACCGTGGAAAAGATCGCCATGGAGAAAGCGAGCTGATAGACCAGTGGCGGCAAGTTGAGCGTGCTTAGCGGACGTGTAGTGGCGAAATGCAGCAAGCTGGCTGCGCTCGTCACAAGCAACGAATAGGCCGTGAAGCGCGTTGCCCCGATGCGGGCAACGGCATGCCCAACGCCCAGAAAATAGACAGCTAAAGACAGAGTACTGGCAAACACCAGCGCTGCGCCTAGCCAGATACTCTCCTGCTGGATCTCGGTGTTGTGCAAGAAAACCAGTACGATCCCTGCATAGCACAAGAGCATCGCCGTTATGGTTTTTCTGCCGATGGCGCGCCGGTATACCACTGCCGAAAGGATCACCGTCATCGTCGGATAGAGGTACACGATCAAACGTTCCAGTCCGGCGGAGATGTATTGCAGCCCGAGAAAATCCAGGATACTTGCAAAGTAGTAGATCATGCCCAGGGCCAACACCAACAGCCAGTTGCGCATGCCGAGCGCTTCGCTGTGCTGGCGCCTGTCCCAGAGCACCATCCCGATAAAGAATGGTACCGAGAACCCCATCCGCAAAGCCTGCAGCGTCACTGCATCCGGGATGTCGAGATAGGCCAGCTTGACCAGGATCGCTTTGCCCGAATAGCCGATCGCTGAGAGCAGTGCGAACGCGGCACCGAAAAGCGCATCCCGATTGGCCAGGATGTTGCGTGAAGAGTTTGTTTTTATCAATGGATTCCGAAGTTAAGTTGCTGCCGGGCGGTTCAGTCGTTGATGGCTGATGAAGAGGCAGAGCATGACGATGACGGCCAGGGTCAATGTGATATAGCCAAAGCACTGCTCGTAGGCTGTCTCGGACGCGAAGTTCGCATCCGAACCCGGCAAACTCACGCGCGAGCCGGCAAGAATCGTTGTCAGAATCTGTGCGCCCATGGTGATGCCGATGCCACGAAGCACCGCCGCCAAGCCAGTCGTTTCGCTGCTCCGTTCCAGCGGCGAGGCTTCCAGAATCATATTTGGCAACCCGGCCAAAAGCATGCCGATGCTGAAACCGGCAACGATAGTGCCGAGGATGACAAACCAAAGACTGTGGTGAAAAAAGATCAGGCATCCCCAGGCCAGGGTACCGATCACGGCGCCCTGCAGCACTGCCCGATGGGCGCCAAATTTCCCCGCAATCCAGCCGCTGAGCGCTGCGCTTGCGGTGATCGCGACATTACACGGCAGTTTCAGGATACCCGCCAGCGTCGCCGTCACGCCGAAGCCAACCCCGGTCGCGGCCGGCTGCTGCAGGATGATCATGGAGATCAGCCCGATCTGGCTGGCTCCCATGCCTACGAGAAATATGCACACATTCCCCATGGCGATTTTCGGTTCTCGCAACAGGCCAACATCGATCAGTGGGTCCTCCTGGCGGGTCTCATGCCAAATCCAGTAAGCCAATATGGCGGCGCCAGCGGATAGAAAGACCAGGGTGTCTGCAGCGCTCCAGCCCAGCTTGCCGACCAGCATCACGCCGTATAACAGGCAGGCGATCGCCGGCATGAACAAGAGGCCGCCCAGTATGTCCAGGTTCTTCGAAACTGGCGGAGTCCTACGCTCAGGGACTACCAGCAAGTGCAGCGGGAGAACCGCTGCGCCATAGATCACGGTGAACCAGAAGATGTAGCGCCAGCTGCCCATGTCGGTGAGGTACCCGGCAACGACGTAGCCCATTGCCGCAGCGAAAGCGTAGGCGCCTGTCAGGCAGCCGATAAAAAACGGGGCGCTCTTGGGTGTCGTCACCTGGCGCGTGATGCCGTAGCAGAGCGGCAGGATCGCGCCAGAAACGCCTTGCAAGGCCCGGCCGAGGATGATGAGTTCGAGGTTTGGCGCCACGGCGCTGATCAGGGAGCCGAGCACACAAACCGTAATGATGATGACCAGTAGCCGTTTGCGTCCGAAGATGTCGCCAAGCCGCCCGCCCACTGCGGCGGTGCCCGCCTGGACCAGCAAAAATGAGGTCAGCAACCAGCTGGTCATGTGCGGGTCGTTGAATTCGCGCTGGATGGTCGGGAAGGCGGTGAACACCATGCTGATTTCGAGCGAACTCAGCACCTCGACCATCATCAGTACGATGATGATGCGATACAGCCGGTAATCCGACATGTCACCGAGCGCGGACTTTTCGCGTGTCACAATTGCGCCTCTCTTTCCCAGGTCGACCTGTGTTCCATTGAGTGTCGGCAAGCATCAACAATCACAATCAATCACGTTTTCTCAAATCACTCCAACACACCCTCACCCATCAGTTCGGCAAAATCTTCTTCGGGTACACCCAATACTTCGCACATGAAATGGAAAGTGTGCTCGCCAAGACAGGGCGCAGGACCCAGCGGCGAGGGTTCGCCAGCGAAACGATACGGCAGCGAATCCTGGACGATAGTTCCCATTTCCGGATGATCCACGCGCCGAAAGTAGTCGCGGTGAGCAAGCTGGGGGTCCTGGTGCAAATCTCTGCCATTTTGCACCATACCACACGGAATCTGGTGTTTTTGCAGCATCTCGAACAGGGCTTGCCTGTCAAACGACACCGTCCAGCCCTCCAGCAGCGCATTCAACTCGTCCTCGTTGCGCTTCCTGTTTTCCGCCGTGCTGAATTTCTCGGACTGGCACCACTGCGGATTCCCCATAGCGCCACACAACGCCGCCCACTCTTCCTCGTTGGTGACGGCAATGGCGCACCACCGATCATCCCCCTGACAGCGGTATACGGCATGGGGGGAAAATCGCGGGTGCTGATTTCCCGTCCGCATCCTGACTTTTCCATTCACGGTGTAGTCCAGGATGTAGGAGGATAGGTAGGAGATGGAAGCCTCGAGCTGCGACAAGTCGAAATACAGTCCATGCCCTTCGCGCCGCCGGTAATCCAGCGCAGCCAGCACGGCGCTCGTCACGTACCACGGCGCGCAATAATCGGTATAGGCAAAGCCGATGCTGGGCGGCCGGTCCGGCCAGCCCAGCAACTCGGTGAAGCCCGCCGCCGATTCCATCATGGTGCCGAGTCCGGGCTGTTGCGCCGACGGCCCGGTCTGTCCCTGCAGACTGGCGCTGACCATGATGATCTGCGGATTGATTTTTTTCGCCGTTGCGTAATCCAGTCCCCAGCGGACGACGGCCCCAGCCGAGAAATTCTCCACGATGACATCGGCCCATCGGATGAGCTTGTCAATGATGGCGCGACTTTTGGGATTGTTGATGTCCAGGCCGATGCTGTACTTGGAACTGTTATAGGCAGGCCAGAATGTCGAGCGATTGATTCCCGGCTTGCGGCCACCGTAAGGGGGATAGGTGCGAAGGAGATCCGCCTTCTTGTGCGACTCCAATTTCACCACCACCGCCCCATAGTCGGCGAGACATTTAGTGGACAATGGGCCAGCAATATTCCAGGTTAAGTCAATAACCTTGATGCCTTCTAGCATGGATGGTTGTCCCTTATCGAGTCCATTGGAGAGTACATTTCAGTGGGGAAAGCGCTATGTGCCGGGGCGCACTGGGATGCGATGCATCACGGGAATAGGCGCTAAATTACGTTCCTGCTTTTCAACTCATCCAAATCGCTTTGCGACAGGCCCAGTTCGCCGCAGTAAATTTCGTCATTGTGTTCACCGATCAACGGGGCCCGCCGACTCATCCGCCACTGGGGTCCTTCGACCTTGAACGGCGCCCCGGGATAAGTGATGCTGGTGCCCAATTCAGGGTGTTCGACCTTCTCCCAGAAATCTCTGGATTTGAGTTGCGCAGCGTCCTTGATCTCGGCTACCGTATTCACCGGGAAAAGCATGATGCCACTCTTCGACGCTTCTTCGCTCAGGCGTTTTTTCGGATACTGCATGAAGAAATCCGCGAAGCCGTTCTCCCAAGCCTCCAACTCCGGCTGGGTCACCGCATTCATATCGACCTTTGCCCAATCGACATCGGCCAAGCTGCCGGCCTTTCCTTCGGCTTCCATCCATTTCACCAGCGCACGCGTCTTGTTTCCCTGGGGGCCAACGAATACTCTCCAGGAAATAAAACCATCGGCGCACGGGAATATCACCTGCGGACAAAGATGCCCCCGCTCCGTC
>JBAYVU010000088.1:0-6733 GCA_041674385.1 Sterolibacterium sp. | reverse complement strand
CGCTGGCTCGAATGGGTGGCGCTGCTGCAACGCGATGCGCGGCTGCGCCTGGTCAATTGTCATGTCGATGCTGCGGACGGCGCGGGCGGGAGCAATACCCCCGGCGTGGTGCGCGTCGATGCCTTGTTCGTCCTGCCTGAACCGGCCTGACTCGCGTTCAAGATTCCATGCGTTGGCGGCTGGCAGCATCTGTCCGGTACGCTTGCCCGGTGCAACAATCGCTGATGAAGCAGAATGCATTTCTGCACTGCGCTATCCCTTAGAACAACCTTAGAGCAAGGAGGTTTGATGTAAATCAAGTTAAAAATGTGGCATTCTGACACTATTCGACTGCCAATTTTTTTGATTACATCTGGGGAAATGAACATGAAACTTAGAATGATTGTCGGCCTGTTGTTCGGACTATCCGCTATGAGCATGTCTTCAGTTTCAGTCGCTGCCGATGAGGAAGCGGCGAAGGCACTGGCGAAGTCCAACGACTGTTTCAAGTGCCATGCCGTCGACAAGGAGAAGAAAGGTCCTTCCTACAAGAAGATCTCCGCCAAGTACAAGGGCAAGGCGGATGGTCCGGACAAGGTGATCAAGAACATTACCACCGGTCCGAAAGTCAAGCTGGATGACGGCAAGGAAGAAGACCACAAGATCATCGACACCAAGGATCCGAAGCAACTCAAGAATTTGACGGACTGGATACTCTCGCACTAAGGCGAGACCGATTCAACGGGTTCTTGTGACGTTAGCTGCAAGAGGTAATGGTCCAACGTTAACGATGTTTTGTCGATGAAATGGAAAGCGGGGCGCGGAAAGTCGCCCCCGTTTTTTTTTGTCTCGATACCCCGGGCGCGATTCTCGATGCAGGATGAGACCGCCTCTTGGACGTGACTGGTGCAGTGCCATGCAGCTGTTTTAGAGTGCGAGGGGGCGCCCCCTGATGGGAATTCCTCGACTGGGCGAAGGCCGTGCAAAAATAACAGAAGGAACCGAAGTATGTTCGCTAAGGATACGGAGATCATGCGTGCGTCAAGATTAGTCAGCTGGACCATCGCCGGGCTTATTTGTTTGGCGGGCTTTACATTGACCGGGCAGGCCGTAGCAGCCGCCAAAGCGCCCGAGAAACTCGACAACGCAACATGTCTGAGTTGCCACGATGCCAAGAAAGAAAAAATCGAGGTTCCGGGCAATAATGGTGAAAAGCGTACCCTGTTGGAGGTACCTGCGGATAAGTTTGCAAAAAGTGTGCATGCGGAAATTCAGTGTGTCGCGTGCCACAAAGAAATAACCGACTCGGTCTCCTCACATAAGATAGACGCCGCCACGCCGAAACCCAATTGCGTCCAATGTCACGAGGCGCTTTGGGAATCCGTCAAGAAAGAGAATCTGACCAAGGAAAAAGAGCGACTGGGGATCGTCGTCAAGAATTTCGAGGCGTACAAGAAGTCTTTCCATGCATTGCCCGGCAAGGAAGACAAAACACAGCCCAAGGCGGACTGCGATGACTGCCACAACACGCACATCTTCAACGTTCCGCCCAAGGGTACCGCCAAGCGCGTGGAATGGCGCAAGACCACGCCTAACGTGTGCGGTGACAAGTGCCATAGCGACGAAGTGGAGGAATATTCTTCGTCGGTGCATGGTAAGGAGCTCCTCGAAAACAACAACGCGAAAGCGCCGGTGTGCATCGATTGTCACACCACGCATGCCATCACGAGCACTTCCGCCGAACCTTTCAAGGTTGGCATCGCCCAGGATTGCGGCAGTTGCCACAAGGACAATCTGAAATCCTACAAGGATACCTATCACGGCCAAGTCAACACCCTCGGCTATGGCTATACGGCCAAGTGCTATGACTGCCACGGCAGCCACGGCATTCTGAAGACCGACGATCCGAAGTCGAAAGTGAACCCGGCCAACCGCCTCAAGACTTGCCAGCAGTGCCATAACGGCAAAAAGGATTTGAAGGAGGCCACGGCGGGCTTCGTCACATTCAGCCCGCATGCGAACAGTCACGACTTCTCACGCTATCCGCAGGTCTGGATTACCACGAAATTCATGGTTGCGCTGCTGATCGGCGTATTCGTGTTCTTCTGGGCGCATTCGGGATTGTGGTTTTATCGCGAGTACAAAGAGCGCAATGAGAAGAAGGAGCACCGCAAGGCGGTGCGTACGGCGGAGCTGAACCTGGACACGGGCAACAAGTACTTCCGCCGTTTCGCTTGGCCCTGGCGTCTGGCCCACTTGTGCTTTGCGATCAGTGTCATGACCTTGGTGCTGACCGGGATGGCGGTCTTCTATGCCGCAACGCCTTGGGCGTCGCTAATCATTGATGCGCTCGGCGGACCGAAAGTGGCCGCTTATCTGCACCGGATCAGCGCCACGGTCATGCTCGGAATATTCTTCGTGCATCTGGTGTATGTGGTGTACTTCCTGATCCGCAATCGCAAGACCTTCCAGTGGTTTGGGCCGACTTCGCTAGTGCCGCGCTGGCAGGATCTGTGGGACATGATCGGCATGTTCAAGTGGGGCTTGGGGATGGGGCCGCGACCGGCCTTTGACCGCTGGACTTACTGGGAAAAATTCGATTACTGGGCGGTGTTCTGGGGGATGGCGGTCATCGGCGGCAGCGGCATGACGTTGGCCTTCCCCAGCGTGGTAGCCTCTTTCCTGCCCGGCTGGGTGTTCAACGTGGCGATGGTGGTGCACGGTGAAGAAGCCTTCCTGGCCGCAGTCTTCTTGTTCACAGTGCATTTCTTCAACAACCACCTCAGGCCGGAAAAGTATCCGCCGCCGGATATCGTGATGTTCACCGGCGCGGTCTCGCTGGAGGAGTTCAAACACGAGCACTGGGCTGAATACAGCCGTCTGGTGGAAACGGGAGAACTCGAGAAATATCTCGTGGATGTGCCTTCCAAGCCGATGACGCTGGCCTCTAAGATACTTGGCTTGACATTGCTGGTGATCGGCTTCCTGTTGCTGACTTTTGTGGCGATCGGCTTTACCGGCAGCTTCAGCGGGGGGTGATTATTTGATCGATGCTACAATGACCATGCTGTATTTGGTTGAAGCTGAAGTTCGAGACTTTTTTGATAAATGGAGATGGAACCATCATGAAAAAATTAAGCATTATCATTGCCGCAGCATTTCTGCCCTTTGCCGCAAATGCTGCGGTGGATGCCGATGCCGCACAAGCATTGCTGAAGAAGAGCGACTGTTTCAAGTGTCACGCTGTCGACAAGAAGAAGGACGGCCCTTCCTACAAGGAAGTGGCCAAGAAGCACAAGGGCAAGGCTGATGCGGAAGACAAGCTGTTCAAGCATATGACGACAAAGCCGACGATCGAGATTGATGGCAAGAAAGAAGAGCACAAGGCGATCAAGGGAGAAAAACCCGAGATCCAAAATGCGATCCAGTGGATTCTCTCGTTGTAGTCGTCCCGCTTTTGTTTTGATTCTGATTGATGCAGAGCCTCTCGGTTGAGGCTCTGCATGTGCTGCTGGACGATCGCCGGGTCCGATGCTTGGTATCGGCGAAAATTTTCGCCGAAGTTTGCTTTTATTGGAGGAGGCGCAGATGGCGCGCAATAGACCGCTCAAACTGCTCGCAAAACTGCGTGGCTGGACTGCTAGCAAGAAGTCGATTGTTGTCTTGCTGACGGGTTTTGTCGCCAGCTTGGCGATACTTGGTTTGACAGCCACAACTATTGTCTACACCAGCACCGAGGAGTTCTGCTCGACGACCTGCCACGAGATGACCACCAACGTGGCCATGGAATACAAGGGCACGGTGCACGACAAGAACCGGACCGGCGTGCGGGCGACCTGTCCCGATTGCCATATTCCGCACTCCCAGGTTCCGCTTTATATACGCAAGATGGGTGCCGTCCATGACCTTTGGGGCCACTTCATTACTGGTTCAATCAATACGCGAGAGAAATTCGAGGCCAAGCGCCAGGAACTTGCGGAACGGGTCTGGATTTACATGAAAGAGAACGATTCGCGCGAATGCCGCGGCTGCCACACCGCTGCGAAAATGGATCCCGAAAAGCAGTCGGAAAAAGCCCAGGCACGTCACGCCAAGGCCAAGAAAGAACGATTGACCTGCATCGACTGCCACTTTGCCATCGCCCATAACGAACCCCAGGGCGGCGTCGGACCTCAGGAACTGGAAGTTGACAGGAGCCTGATTTCGAAAGGGGCAATTTTTTAATCCACGCGTCATTGCATCGGTTTCCGCATTGTTCCGGCGACGTTGTGCGCATCAGAGGAGAAGGGCGAGATGTCCAAAGTTCTTGAGAAAATTCGTAACTGGAGTTCGGCACCCGGAGCACTCGGCGTGCTGGGTCTGGGCCTGGGCGTAGGCTTGGTAATTTTTGCCTCTCTCGGGGCATTCATGGTGCACGCCAACTCCGAGAGCTTCTGCTCCACTGCATGCCATGAGATGACCTATATGGCGGCCGAGTACAAGGATTCGGTGCACGACAGGAACCGCACCGGTGTTCGCGCTGCCTGCAACGACTGCCACGTGCCGCATGCGTATATTCCCAACTATCTTGCGAAGCTGGGCCTTCTCAGCGACGTGTGGGGCCATTTCGTGACCCACTCGATCGACACCAAGGAAAAACTCGAAGCCAAGCGCTATGAATTGGCAAAACGCGTCTGGCTGGACATGAAGTCGAACGATTCGCGTGAGTGTCGCCATTGCCACAACACAACCAAGATGGATCCGGAAAAGCAGACCGAGAAAGCCCAAGCCAGGCATGCCAAGGCCAAGAGGGAGGGCCTCACCTGCGTTGACTGCCATTTCGGAATTTCTCACAAGGAGCCCGATGGGCCGGGTCCGCAGGAACTGGGCGCGGCCGATCAGTGAGCTTGCTGTTTACATAGGGAAATCGGGGTGGACAATCCCAATCCGTTCCTTTTCATCTGTGCCGGATGATAGAACCGAAAGGAAATAACGTGCTAATAGACTGTTATGAATGCAAAGGCAAGGTGAGCGAATTCGCTGTCGCCTGCCCCCATTGCGGTGCCGTACCCAAGGATGATGACTCGGTGTCCGTCATCGTTTCCGACATGGACATGAAGATTTCCTCAATGATCTGGTTTCTCCTCAAGGCCGCAATTGCCGCAGTTCCGGCCGTGATCATTATCTACACCGCTTGGACCATCATCGGCGGAGTGATGTCGCCGTTGTTGCATATGTAAATTGTTTCACCCGCCGGCCCGGGTCCAGCGTTCTTGAGTATTTCCTATCATGGCCGGTTCGCTCCGTCTCCGACCGGCCCGTTGCATTTCGGCTCGCTGGTGGCTGCCGTTGGCAGCTATCTTGATGCGCGTAGCCATGACGGTGCCTGGCGGTTGCGCATGGAGGATGTCGATCGATCGCGCTGCCAGCCGGGAGCGGCCGACGGCATTTTGCGCACCTTGTCAGCATTCGGTTTCGAATGGGATGGGGAAGTGTTGGTTCAGAGCCGGCGTGACGAGGCCTATCGCAGCGCACTGGAGCAACTGCGCTCCAGCGGCAGGATTTTTCCCTGCGCCTGCAGCCGTCGCGAACTGGCGGATTCTCATTGGGCGCAAGAAGCCAGCGATGGCGCCCAAATTTATCCAGGCACCTGTCGTTCGGGCATGCCTTGTGGCAAGTCGGCGCGCAGTTGGCGAGTGCTTGTCGATGATGACGAGATGGCTTTCGAGGATGCAGTGCAAGGCCGCATAGCGCAGGATTTGGCGAAAGAGGTGGGCGATTTCGTGTTGCTCCGCGCCGATGGATATTTTGCTTACCAGTTGGCAGTGGTGGTCGATGATGCCGCTCAAGGTATTTCCCACGTCGTGCGCGGCGCGGATTTACTCGACTCGACGCCGCGTCAGATTCTATTGCAGCGTTTGCTGGGATTGCCGCCCCCGCGCTATGCGCATTTGCCGGTGGCCGTCAATGCGGAGGGGAAGAAACTCTCCAAGCAGACCCGCGCCGCACCGCTCGATGCGGCAAAACCACAAACCGCGCTCTGGGCCGTCTTGCATTTTCTTGGCCAGATGCCGCCAGCCGAATTGCAGCAAACCAGTCTTGCCGAACTTTGGCAATGGGCTCTGGCGCATTGGGGGCTGGCTCACGTGCCGCGGCAGCGCAGTTTGCCAATGACTGAAATTTATCGACAGAGGGAGCCAAATGATAGTCAATGACAGTGCCGGTTTGCTCCGGATATTAAAGGACAACCGCGTCGTCGCAGTGGTCGGCTTGTCCGCGAATCCCACCCGCCCCAGCCATGTAGTTGCCCAATACCTGCTGGAGCGTGGATACACCATCATTCCAGTGAATCCTGGCGAAAACGCGATTCTTGGTCAGAAATGCTATGCGAGTCTGCGGGAGATTCCGCAAAAAGTGGATATTGTCGATTGCTTTCGCAAATCCGAAGAGATTCCGCCCCTGGCCGAAGATGCCATTGCCATAGGCGCCCGGGTGCTCTGGATGCAACTTGGCGTAATCAACCCGTCAGCCGCACAGCGGGCATCGGAAGCTGGTCTGGATGTGGTGGAAGATCGTTGCATCAAGATTGAGCACGCACGTCTGTTGGTTGCCTAGGGCATGTTCTCAATTAATCGGCGCGATGCGTTGCTGTCAAATGCGGATGGCCGCGCGACGCGAGTCGAAGTCAATGGCCATCCCCCTTGACGAGACGAGCAACAAAGCGGACGCCGCATTTGACAGCAACCCGAAGGGAACGAGGCAGATGGCCCCCATT
>JBAYVU010000087.1:0-6772 GCA_041674385.1 Sterolibacterium sp. | reverse complement strand
GCGCCGTCGCAAGCAATTCTCCAAGCGTTAAGCAGTTTGGAGCGATGAAAAAAGCCGCCGCAAGGCGGCTTTTTCGTCTATGGTGCTTTCGTGGCACGATCCGGAAATCGTGCATTACCCTAGCCTTTTGCAGTGGAGAAATTAATGATCAATGTTGGCATAGTCGGTGGTACCGGCTATACGGGCGTGGAACTGTTGCGTTTGCTGGCACAGCACCCGCACGCTGAATTGCGCGCCATTACATCGCGAGGCGATGCCGGCAGAGCGGTCGCAGACATGTTCCCCAGCCTGCGTGGGCGAATTGCTTTGAATTTCACCGACCCCAAGGCGGCTGACCTGGAGGCTTGCGATCTTGTCTTCTTCGCCACGCCGAATGGCATCGCCATGGGCCAGGCTAGGGCGCTTCTCGATGCTGGGGTGCGCGTGATTGACCTGGCAGCCGATTTCCGGATCAAGGATATCGCTGTATGGGAGAAATGGTACGGTATGAAGCACGCCGCACCGGAACTTGTTTCCGAGGCGGTATATGGCTTGCCGGAAGCCAACCGTGCGCAAATCAAGCCAGCCCGCCTGGTGGCCAACCCGGGCTGCTACCCGACTGCAGTTCAGTTGGGATTCCTGCCATTGGTCGAGTCCGGTTTGGTGGACATGGATCATTTGATTGCCGACGCGAAATCCGGCGTATCCGGGGCCGGTCGCAAGGCGGAGGTACATAGTCTTTTCTCGGAGGCATCCGACAGTTTCAAGGCCTATGGGGTGCCAGGTCATCGTCACCTGCCCGAGATCCGCCAAGGATTGTCCATTGCCGCTGGCAAAGAAGTTGGCCTGACCTTTGTGCCGCATCTGACGCCAATGATCCGCGGCATCCACGCCACGCTGTATGCCCGGGTAACACGGAAGGCAGATTTCCAGGCGTTATATGAATCGCGCTATAAGGATGAGCCTTTCGTGGATGTGCTGCCTTTCGCCAGCCACCCGGATACACGCTCGGTACGGGCAGCCAACATTTGCAGGATTGCCCTGCATCGGCCGCAGGGCGGAGATACGCTGGTCGTTCTGTCGGTGATTGACAATCTGGTCAAGGGTGCGGCTGGCCAAGCCGTGCAGAATATGAATATCATGTTCGGGTTCGACGAATGCGCTGGCCTTATGCAGATTCCCGTCTTGCCGTGACGATGCGGCGGCTGCGAAGCCGTTTCGGCATTTCAGCTCCCAAGGTGGCAGTGCGCACTCACATTCCATGGTATTGGCGTGTGCTGGCGATGATTGCTGTCCTGTCTATCTCCATTGCGCTTGCCGGATGGGTCTATGATGCCGGTCGCAAAATTGCCGGATTCGACAAGCGCGAGACGGAACAGGAGATGACTATGCTTCGAGACCGTGTTGCAGAACTGGAGCAGGAAGCCACCAAATTACGTGCCCTTACGAATGCGGGTGAAAGCACTGTGCAGATCGAGCGGACGACGCAGCAGCAATTGAGTCACCAAGTCAAAGCGTTGGAACAGGAAAATAGTCGGCTGAAGGAAGATCTGGCTTTCTTTGAAAATTTGGCCGCTGCCGAAGGAAAGGAGGCTGGTTTTACCATCAATCGGCTTCGTGTCGAGCCAAACGGGAATCCAGAGCATTACCGATATCGGCTGCTTGCCGCGGCGCAGGGAGGGAAAAAAGATCGCGAATTTCGAGGGAGTATTCAACTGGTGATCAGTCTGCAGCAGGAGGGTAAAAGTGCTATGATGATTTTGCCTGCACAAAACGACCCTGGCAGGCAAAAATTCAATATAAATTTCAAGCACTTTCAGCGCGTGGATGGGACTTTTCAAGTCCCCGTGGGCGCACGAGTCACGAGTGTCGAAGCACGCTTGGTTCAGGACGGCATAACGCGAGCATCGCAGACAGTCACGCTATAAAGAGGAGGAATGCCATGTTTCTCAAAAAAGACAAATCCAGCAAACCGCAAAGCCGGATCGATAGCCTGATCGGGGCTGGCACCAAGATCGAAGGGGATGTGACGTTTGTCGGCGGGCTTCGCGTAGATGGCGAGGTGAAGGGCAATGTCCGCTCGACGGGTGAGGGTGGTGGAACGCTGGTGGTTAGCGAGCATGCCCGGATCGAGGGAGAAATCCATGTTTCCCATCAGGTTATAAACGGTACAGTCATCGGTCCGATTTTTTCGAGTGAATTTCTTGAACTTCAACCTCGGGCCCGCGTCACAGGGGATGTCCAGTACAACAGCCTCGAAATGCATTTGGGCGCCATCGTCCAGGGCAGACTGGTACATCAGGGCGGTACTGGGAAGGCAGTAGAACTCAAATTGGCCTCCAGCAATTGACGGGGCAGTTGTCAGTCCATATATTATTAGAGTATTAATTGTATTCAGGAGTTTTCTATGAACGCTGTCACCGAAATGTCGCCACTGAACTTCACCGACAATGCCGCCAACAAGGTGCGCGAACTGATCGTCGAGGAGGGCAACGCTGAACTCAAGCTGCGCGTGTTTGTGACGGGCGGCGGTTGCTCCGGCTTCCAGTACGGTTTTACTTTCGACGAGGTGCAGAACGAAGACGATACTGTGATGCAGAAGAATGGCGTGACGCTGCTGATCGATCCGATGAGTTACCAGTACCTTGTCGGGGCGGAAATCGATTACACCGAAGGTTTGGAGGGTGCGCAGTTCGTCATCAAGAACCCGAATGCAACTTCGACCTGCGGTTGCGGATCGTCTTTCAACGTATAAACCGGGTTTTTCGGATGTGCCTCGGGGAGCCGCAGCTCCCCGTTTTCCTTTAGCGGGGATAGGTTGCCCCCAGGATACGCGCCCCCTTGGCCCCGGTGACTGAGGGCAAGTTGCCGGGCAGGCCGTGCAGAGTTTGCCTTGCCAACCAGGCAAATGCCAAGGCTTCCACCCAGTCCGCCCCGATTCCCAGCATATCGCTCGTCAGAACCCGGGTTCGCGGCATAAGCGCGGACAGACACCTCAGTAGAGCTTCATTGTGCGCCCCCCCGCCACAGACGACGAGTTCCTCAGGTTCGCCGCACCAGCGTTCGATGGCTATGGCGATGGATCTTGCGCTGAGTTCAAGCAGCGTGGCCTGGATATCCTCTGCGGGCTCGCCGCCAACAAGGTTCGACTCAAGCCAGTCGATGTTGAATTGCTCGCGGCCACAACTCTTTGGCGGTTCCATGTCGAGAAAAGGATGGTCCAGCAGCGCATCGAGCAATCGCTGAATGACATGACCGCCCGATGCCCATTTCCCATTCTCGTCAAAGACTCGGCCGGTGTGCCGCTGTACCCAGGCATCGAGCAACATGTTGCCTGGGCCGGTATCGAATCCCTTGGTGATGGAACCAGGGTTGAGGTCGGTAATGTTGGCGATGCCTCCTATGTTGAGGATGATGCGGTGAACCTCGGGGGATCGAAGCACAGCCTCATGAAATGCCGGAACCAGCGGAGCTCCCTGCCCGCCGGCGGCCATATCCCGGCTGCGGAAATCGGCAACAACGCTGATGCCGCTCAATTCAGTCAGTAATGCCGGATTGCCCAGCTGAAGCGTATAGCCGTCGTGCGGGTTGTGGCGAATCGTCTGGCCGTGGCAACCGACCGCATGAATTGATTCCGCCATGACGCCGGACTTCTCAAGCACGGCTTCAACCGCACGATGATAAAGATGGACGATCTCATTGCCGATCAAGGCGGCATGATGCAACTCGTTGAAGCCCTTTTCCTGCAAGTCCAGCAGGCGTTCGGATAGCTCGCGCGGGTAAGGGAGGTAGTGTGTGGCAATCAATTTTGGCGGGTGCGTGCCGAAATCTGCCAGCACGGCGTCGACGCCATCAAGGCTTGTGCCGGACATCAGGCCGATAAACAGATCGGCTGTGGTGTTCCTACTGGGTTTGTCCGAGGTCATCTCGCAGCGCGTTGCGAGACGTTTGCTAGTCGAGTTGGGCGAGATTCATGCCACGAATCCGATCGAGGCGGTAAACGAGGGTATCGGCATGGTGTTTGAACTCGGCCATCTGCTGAGGTGCCAGGGGCGGTGCGCTGGGCAAGGCGACGGCCAGCGGGTTTTGATGCACGTCATTGATGCGGAACTCGTAATGCAGATGCGGACCGGTGGCCCAGCCCGTCTTGCCGACATAACCGATGATGTCGCCTTGGCTGACGCGCTGCCCCTTGCGAATGCCTGCCGCAAAACCGTTCAGATGCCCGTAGTGCGTTGTGTACCGGCCCTGGTGGCGAATGACTACCAAGTTGCCATAGCCGCCCCGCTTGCCGACGAATTCCACGATGCCGTCGCCCGTCGCTTTGATCCGCGTGCCGACCGGTGCACCGTAATCGACACCTTTGTGCGCTCGCCAAGTCTGGTGAATCGGGTGAAACCGTGAGTGCGAAAAACCGGAAGTGACACGGGAGAACTCCAAAGGGGAGCGGAGAAAGGTTTTGCGGATGTTCTTGCCTTCAGCAGTGTAGTAGCCTTGCCCCTCCTTGCCTTCGAACCAGACAGCGCGAAAGGTTTTGCCATCGTTGACGAACTCAGCCGCGAGAACGCGGCCGCTACGCGCCGGCTGGCCCTGGTTGAAGAGCATCTCGAAGACAACGCTGAAACGGTCACCCTGGCGCAAGTCACGATGAAAATCGATGTCGCCGCCAAAGATGTCTGCCATTTGCGTGGCAATGCTGTCTGGTAGTCCAATGGCGTCGGTGGCAGCGAAAAGAGAGCTGCGGATTTCGCCGGACCTCATCACTACCTGGGGGGTGAGCTCCTGGACCTGTTCTCCGACCTGCACCTTGCCGTCGCGCCTTTCAACTACCAGGGCGTTGTCCTTGGGCCCATTCAGGGGAAACGTTAAAGCGAGCAGTTCGCCTGATTCGCTGGTGCGGGCGGTCACTATCTTGCCGGGGCGCAACTGTCGGAAAATGGATTGGGTATCCGGTTGCTGGCGCAGGAAAGCAAATGCCTGCTCGTCCTGCACTCCTAGACGTGACAGCAAGGTTGCCACGGTATCGCCGCGCTGTATGCGTTCCTCGCGTACGAATGAGTCGCTCTCGGTGTCTTGGCTGATATCAACCGCGACAGGCAGCTGCTCGACAACGATGCGCTGAAAATTCCGGATCTCCGCGCCGTCCGGGGCAGTACCGAACGCCGCCACCATGCTGAGTAGGGAAAAGCCAGCCACTATGCCGCCCGCCCAGAAATGGCGAGGCCGGTTTTCGCGGATGGCTTGGAGATGCGCTAAAATTCGCGTCTTTTCGTGGTTCATGCAGGCGCGCGGGAAAATACTCGGATAAGTGCATTAGTGTATCAAAGAACCGGCCCAAGCCCAAACCTGGGGTAATCCATCATGACGGACGTCCAGACAGCCCTTTCCCTCATCAAGCGCGGTGCCGACGAATTACTGATCGAGGCCGCTATGGTCGACAAGCTCAAGTCAGGCCGTCCTTTGCGTATTAAGGCCGGATTTGACCCGACGGCACCGGATCTGCATCTCGGGCACACGGTTCTCATCAACAAGCTGCGGCACTTTCAGGAACTCGGCCACCATGTGATGTTTCTCATCGGCGACTTCACCGGCATGATCGGCGATCCGACCGGGCGCAACGCCACGCGTCCGCCGTTGTCTCGCGAACAGATTCTCGACAACGCCAAGACCTACCGGGAGCAGGTGTTCAAGATTCTCGATCCGGAAAAGACTGAAGTCTGCTTCAATTCCACTTGGTTCGAACCGATCGGTGCCGCCGGCATGATCAAGCTGGCGGCCCTGCATACCGTTGCCCGCATGCTGGAGCGGGATGACTTCGCCAAGCGTTACAGTAACAAGCAGCCCATCGCCATCCATGAATTCCTCTACCCGCTTTGCCAGGGGTACGATTCCGTGGCGATGCGCGCCGACGTCGAACTCGGCGGCACCGACCAGAAATTCAATCTTCTGGTCGGCCGCGAACTGCAAAAGCACTACGGCCAGCCGCCCCAGTGCATCCTCACCATGCCGCTGCTCGAGGGCCTGGATGGGGCCAACAAGATGTCCAAGTCCTACGGCAACTACGTCGGCATCAACGAACCGCCGAAAGAGATCTTCGGCAAGCTGATGTCGGTGTCGGACGATCTGATGTGGCGCTATTACGAACTGCTTTCGTTCCGCTCCAGCGAGGAGATTGCCCGGTTCAAGCAGGAGATTGCCGGCGGCCGCAATCCGCGCGACGTGAAGGTTCTCTTGGCCCAGGAGATCGTTCAGCGCTTTCATTCGCGCCAAGCGGCCGAAGATGCCCTGGCGGATTTCGAGGCGCGCTTCAGGCTGGGGGCGATTCCTGAGGATATCGAGAAAGTCAGTATTACCTGTGGTGCTGAAAGCCTGACGATTGCGCAGGTGTTGAAGCAAACCGGATTGACCGGCAGCACTTCCGAAGCTTTGCGCTTGATCGAGCAGGGTGGCGTGCGGCTTGACGGAGAGAAAGTAAGTGATCGTTCATTGATTCTGAAGGCGGGAACAAATGCTGTTCTTCAGGTCGGCAAGCGCAAATTTGCCCGAATTACACTCATTTGAATAGGCCGGAATGGGCACGCTCCTATGAGCGCCGGAGATAATCCCACAAAAGCCTTGACCCGCATTTGTCGATCTGTATAATGCGCGGCTCTCGTTGCTTTGCAACATCGTTCTTTAACAACACAAACAGCCGATAGGTGTGGGTACTTGGTTGGTTGGGCGTCTGGATTTAGGTCTGGGCGGATCGATTGTATTGAGTGCTCATACTGGAGTTAAGAGAAGTTCTAGCTTG
>JBAYVU010000086.1:0-7126 GCA_041674385.1 Sterolibacterium sp. | reverse complement strand
CTGTACCTGGAGCCATAAGCGTGCCGCACGGCACGCTTATGGCTCCAAATTGTAACGGCTCCGTTATGGCTCCAGGCGATCCAAGATAAGTTGTGCAGGGTTTCATCATGAGCGTATGAAGGCCCGTAGCAGACTGTAGTCTTTTCCATCGGCGGCGCGCAAAGCTGCGAGATAGCGTTGCCGCACCTCCCCGTCAACTACGAGATTCGCCGCACCCCAAGTGAAGCGTGGTGCACCGTGCTGTACCAGCAGCAGATCGGCAATGGTGCGTGACAGCCGGCCGTTCCCATTGGCAAAAGGATGAATCGCAACGAGCCGGTGGCTAAAACGCGCAGCAATTTCATCGAGTGGATACCTCAACCGATCACCAGGGCCCTGCTAAGAATTTGTCAGATAAGTGTTTTGCTTGATCTTGTCCTAGTCAGCCGAAACCACGCAGCAGCCTAGTCAATCCGTGTCGTGTACCAGCAGTACGAGGAGGATACGAGAAAAAAGCAATTCTCCGTATTGACATTGTGCTCTATATAGATGAGAATGATTCTCATTAGTCAATCTTCATAGTATATTTGCCGCGATGAAACCAAATACACCGACCTATTCCGTACCGCCAACCGATACCCTGAGTGTTGCCCACGCACAGGCTTCCGCATGGTCACTCGACAGCGCGACACTACTTGGTGCCCGAGGCGAAGTTGAAATTTCCCATTCGGGCGAAACCTATCGCTTGCGGCGCACGCGCCAGGGCAAGCTGATTTTGACCAAATAGGGGCCATCATGTTCGTCTGCGTCTGCAATGCCGTTACCGAGCGCGATATTGGCGCCGCCGTTGCCGAAGGCTGCCGAAGCCTACGGGAATTGCGCGCGCAACTCGGCGTCGGCGCCTGCTGCGGCCGTTGTTGCGATTGCGCCCGCGGCGTATTGCGGGATACCCTGCATGCGCACACATCCGATCGATCCGTCGCCATGCCTCAATTTGCCGCGGCATGAGCAAGGCAGGTTCCCATGCAAGGCTCACGATGAAAGGCTCCCCATGAAAGGCGACAAGAAGGTTATCCAGTTGCTCAACAAGCAGCTCGTCAACGAACTCACCGCGGTCAACCAGTATTTCCTGCATGCCCGGATGTACAAGAACTGGGGTTTTGCCGCGCTAGGCAAGCATGAGTATGCGGAGTCCATCGAGGAAATGCATCACGCCGACAGCCTAATCGAACGCGTGCTGTTTCTCGAAGGCTTGCCCAACCTGCAAGCGCTAAACAAGCTCCTGATTGGCGAGAACGTGCCCGAATGCCTAGCCGGTGATCTCAAACTCGAAACAGGGGCTCATGCCGACCTCAAAGCGGCCATCGCGTACTGTGAGAGCGTCAGCGATTACGTTTCGCGCGACGTGCTGCAGAAAATCCTCGATGACACCGAGGCGCACATCGACTATCTCGAAACCCAGCTCGGACTGATCGGCAAGGTCGGCGCACAGAACTATCTGCAAACGCAGATGGGAGAGTCGTCCAGCTCGTAATTAGCATTTCAGCGGTGGTGCTTCGCACTGCCGCATCCAGCCAGCCAGCCAGCGCATCGGCAAGCCAGCCAAAGACAGTTTTTCGTTCACCTTTGGAGGTTTGCCATGCGTTTGCTTCATTCATTGTCACTTGTCCTTGGCGCGGGTCTCTCGTTCGCCGCCGTCGCCCTCGAATATCCCATCGGAACACCCAATAACCTTGCAGGCATGGAGGTTGCCGCCGTGTATTTGCAAGCGGTGGAAATGGAACCCGAAGGCCATATGCGCAAGGCTTCCGAATCCGACATCCATCTCGAAGCCGATATTCACGCCCTAGCCAATAATCCGAACGGTTTCCCGGAAGGCTTCTGGATTCCCCACCTGATGGTGAAGTACGAACTCACCAAGTTGCCCGGCAACGAAATCATCAAGGGCGACATGATGCCCATGGTGGCCAGCGATGGTCCGCATTATGGCGACAACGTGAAACTCAAGGGACCGGGCAAGTACAAGGTCAAGTTCCTCGTCTATCCGCCCGGCGCCAAGGAAAACACCCAGGGCAACCATTTTGGCCGCCACACCGACCGGGCCACCGGCGTGCGGCCCTGGTTCAAGCCCTTTGAAGTGGAGTGGGAGTTCACCTACGCCGGCATCGGCAAAAAAGGCGGGTACTAAGATGAAACTCACCCATACCGCCATTGCCGCGGCCGTGGCGGCCATGCTCGCGTGCATGACGCCGACATTAGCGTTCGCCGCTGACGACATCGCCGCGCTGAAGGCGGAATTCAAGCGCCTGGCCGAGCGCATCGAAACCCTTGAGCGCCAGAACCAGGAAACGGAAAAGGCGCTGGCAACCGAAAGGCTCTCCGAGCGCGAACCGGAAATCGTCACCCGTCTCAAGGCGGTGGAATTCCAGACGCTGTCGATGCAGAAGCAGGCGCGCCAGATCGAGTCGCTGGAAGGCATCACGGTCGGCGCCAGCCTCACCGGTGTGGTGCAGCAGGTCGGCGCCCGCGGCACGGCCAGCGCCATCGACGAAACCCGCGCTAACTACCGAGGCGACATTTCCGTCACGCTGCCCGGCGGCGAAACGGGCAATGCGGAAGGCAAAATCTTCGCCCACTTCCGCCTCGGCCAGGGCGTCGGCATCGGCCTGCGCCCGACCTATACCAGCACCGCCAACACCACCGCCTTCCAGACCAATGCCGGCCCCGACGACTCCTTCGGCATCCTGGCACAGGCCTGGTATCAACTGAGCGTGCCGCTCATGGACGACGGCGTCAAGGCCAATGCCCGCGAGCATCTGCAACTGACCTTCGGCAAGATCGACCCCTTCGTCTTCTTCGACCAGAATGTGGCGGCGGATGACGAAACGGCGAAGTTCATGAACAATGCCTTTGTGCATAACCCGCTGCTCGACTCGGGCGGCGATACCGGCGCCGATGCCTACGGCTTCGCTCCCGGCGCCATCGTCAAATATTCCAACGAACGCCAGAAAGGCTCGGAATGGGGCCTTTCGCTGGGGGTCTTCGGCTCCGGGCCGGGCGCCAACTTCACCGGATCGCTGACCGGCCCCTTCGTCATCGCCCAGGCCGAGACTGCTATGCGTTTCAATTACCTGCCGGGCAACTACCGCGCCTATCTGTGGCACAACGGTCGTGGCGCCGATTATGACGGCATCGAGCGCCGCCACAGCGGGGTCGGTTTCTCTGCCGATCAGAAGGTGGCCGACGACCTGACTTTGTTTGGCCGCTACGGTCACCAGCTCACCGGCAAAGTCCGCTTCGACCGCGCGCTGACCCTCGGTGCGGAACTTGCGGGCAACCGCTGGGCGCGCGCCGCCGACGGCTTCGGCATGGCACTGGGAAGCTCGCGCACCAGCGCCAATTTCCGCAAGGACTCGCTGACGCTGGATGCCGACGCCGATGGTACGCCTGACTTCGGCTACCAGGCCAGCGGTGCCGAGAAGCAGATCGAAATCTACTATCGTTACAAGCTCAACAGCAAGGTCGAGCTGACGCCGGACTTCCAGTGGATCCGCCAGCCAGGCGGCGACGGCAGCGCACCCTCAGTCAAGGTGCTCGGCTTGCGCGCCAAGGTTGGATTCTGACCATGGTTCGTGCTCCCGTTGTCTATGCGGCGTTAACCATGGCGCTCTGGCTGGGCTTGGGCTGGGCGACGGACAGCCACGCCCAGGCCGTCGAGCTGCCCACTTTTCATGTCGTTGCCAAGGGCGGCCGGCTGTCGCCCGAGCGCATCGAAGTACCCGCCGGCAAGCGCATCAAACTCACCCTCCAGAATGAAGGGCCGGGGCCGATCGAGTTCGAGAATCTCGATATGCGGGTCGAGAAAGTGCTGGCACCCGGCGGTACATCTTTCGTCGTCACGCCGCCGCTGAAACCCGGCGTCCATACCTTCGTCGACGAGTTCCATCCGGAAACCGGTTCGATGCAGCTCATTGCAAGGTAGATTCATCATGCTCAATGCTCTCATCATCGTCTGGCGTGAAAGCCTGGAAGCCATGCTGGTCATCGGCGTGCTGCTGGCATGGATAGCCCGCCAGCCAGAACCCGCCGTCCTGAAGCGCGGACTGTGGGGCGGCGCGGCCGCCGGCGTGGCGCTGGCGCTTGTCCTGGGTGTCGCCACCTTTGCCGTGCAAAGCCAGTTCGCCGGCGAAACACTGGAGCGCTTCCAACTGGCGATGGTGCTGATCGCAGCCGGCCTGATCCTTCAGATGGTGTTGTGGATGCACCGTCACGGCCGTCACATGAAGCAAGAGCTGGAAGCCCAGGCCGCCATCAGTTCCGGCGCTTGGGGCATCGCCGCCATCACCGCGCTGGCCGTGGCGCGCGAGGGTGCCGAAAGCGTGGTGTTCCTCTATGGCCTCGGCCTGGAAAACGCCGGCGGCACGCTGGCCGGATTGCTGGGCGCCGCCCTCGCCGGCTTCCTGCTGGCCGTGGCCACGAGTTGGCTGGTCGCCAGCGGTGCACGCCATCTCAACTACCGCACCCTGTTCCGCGTCAGCGAAATCCTGCTGCTGCTGATCGCCAATGCGCTGCTGGCCAACGGCATCGACCGCATGATCGCCCTGGAATGGCTGCCCCCGCTGCTCGATCCGGCCTGGGATGCCTCGTCCCTGCTCGGCGACGGCCAGGGCCTGGGCCGCTTCCTCGCCGATTTCGTCGGCTATCGCGCACGTCCGGCCGGCATGCTGCTGCTGGCCAGCCTGGCGTTCTGGAGTTTTGCGCTGTGGCGTCTCTATCGTAGCCCCACTGCCGCCGCCCACTGAGTTTATGGAAACTGCCGTGGAAAACACACACATCCTAAAGTTCGTTCCGTCCAATGGCCGAATTGGCCGCACCAAGCGAAATCGCCTGGCCCGCCTGGGCGACTGGATGGCGCGCAACCGACGCGCCCTCCTCGCCATCCAGTGGGTGATCGTAATTTTCTATGCGGTGCTGGTGGCGCTGCCAGCCTTTCTGCCGCATCCCCTGGCGGAGTCGCGGCTGTTCTCGGGCGACTTCGGCGCCGCCTCCTTCATCGACCCGAGCCTGTGTTCGATATTCGGCGAGCCGGTCCTGCAGGAGAAAACACCGACGCTCATCCCCTGGCACGACAAGCTGGTGCTCTTTGCCCAGTTTGCCTTCTGGGGCGTCTGGTGGCCCTTCGTGATTCTGTCGACGCTGCTGATGGGCCGCGTCTGGTGCGGCGTGCTGTGCCCGGAAGGCGCACTGACCGAGTTCGCCAGCCGCCATGGCCGCGGCGGCAAGATTCCGCGCTGGGTGCGCTGGAGCGGCTGGCCCGTGGCCGCCTTCGCGCTGACCACGATTTACGGCCAGCTCGTCAGCGTCTACGAATATCCTAAGGCCGTGCTGGTGATCCTCGGTGGCTCCACCGTGGCGGCGATGGCCGCCGGTTATTTATGGGGCAAGGGCAAGCGCGTCTGGTGCCGCTACCTGTGTCCGGTATCCGGTATCTTTGCCCTGCTGGCACGCTTGGCGCCGTTCCACTTTCGCGTTGACCGCACCGCCTGGGAACGCCATCCGGCGCATGGCGCCGCCGTAGATTGTGCGCCCCTGCTGGACGTCAAGCACCTGCCAGGCATGGCGCAATGCCATGCCTGCGGGCGCTGCAGCGATCATCTCGAGGCTGTCACGCTGGCGCCGCGCTCGCCCAACACCGAGATCCTCGGCCTATCCCAAGCGAATACGCCCGAGGCCCTGCTGCTGGTGTTCGGCATTTTCGGAGTGGCCATGGGGGCCTTTCAGTGGAGCGCGAATCCGTGGTTCGTGACCGCCAAACAGGAGGCGGCGGAATGGCTGGTCACACACGATATCCTCTGGCCGCTGCAAGACAGCCCGGCATGGTGGCTGCTGACTGCCTATCCGGAAGCCAACGATGTGTTCTCCTGGCTCGACGGCTTCGCCATCCTCGCCTACATCGGCGCGGTGACCTTGCTGCTGGGCGGCTTGGTGTTCATCAACCTCGCTGTCGCAGCATGGCTGGCACGGACCGATTGGCGCCGCATCGCGCTGGGCCTCACGCCGCTGGGCGGCGCCAGCCTGTTCCTCGGCCTGTCGATGATGACCCTGTCGCAGTTGCGTGGCGAAGGTGTCACGTTCGCCTGGTTGCCTTGGGCGCGCGATGCGATCCTGGCTTGCGGCGTGCTGTGGTCGCTGTATCTGGGCTTCCGCCTGATCCGACCCTCCACCGGAATCCGATCGACGATCGCGGCAATGATTCCCTATGCCGTGGCGACCAGCGCCATCGCCGCCGCGTGGATTCTCCAGTTCCATCGCTGATAGCGGTCGTTGCTCTCCTTTCGGTTGCGGCTAACCGTCCGAGGAGCACCGACGCGACCGGTGTCGCCGCCCGATCACTCTACCCCTTCCTGACTCGAGTACCTGCAGCACTGGCCGTCCGAATCACTTCGGCCAGTGCCTTCAAATCCGCCAGCCGCGACGTGGATTGCCGTGCCACGAGGGCGATCGTGCGATTGGGACTGGGTTTGGCCATTGGTCGCGCAACCAGGTTTGGACTGTCCGTCAAGCCGCTTCTCACCGCCATTTCCGGAACCAGCCCGATGCCGAGCCTGGACTCGACCATCTGCACCAGGGTCAAGAGACTGGTAGCCTCCATGCTCTCAGATGACCGACGGCTCGGCGTACCGCACGCATACAGCGCATGATCACGCAGGCAATGTCCTTCCTCAAGGAGCAGCAGACGGTCGGAGATCGACGGTGTGACGTTGACCGTTTTCGCTTTGACTTCCGGATCGCCCTTCCGCCCGACAATCCACAAGTCGTCGTCAAAGAGCGTTTCCACCAGCAAGTTCGCCGTGTCATAGGGCAGGGCGATCAGGGCGAAATCGAGCTGGCCGTCTTCCAGCCGAAACAGCAGATTGGCTGTCAGGTCCTCGCGCAGGGCCAGGCGCAGCGCCGGATAGCGCTCGCGCAGCAGTGGCAGGGAAAGCGGCAGCAGGAAAGGTGCGATGGTCGGGATGACGCCAAGGCGGAGCAGTCCTGTCATCGGCGCCCCTGCCCCGGCGGCGATTTCCACCATATCCTGCGCCGTCGCCAGTATCGTCCGCGCCCGCTTGGCCACCTCCAGTCCGATCGGTGTCATCAACACCGT
>JBAYVU010000085.1:0-7492 GCA_041674385.1 Sterolibacterium sp. | reverse complement strand
CGGATGGGTGGCCGGTCGAACGGGTGGCGGTACAAGCGGGGCGTAGTATAAAGCGTTGCCCCGCCTGGCTGCGGGACGAACCGCCCCCCCCAGGGGAAAACCACCCCGGACAGGCTCACCTTCTGAGCCAGCAACGGCCCGACAATGTGCCCAAACCCTGGAGGACGGGATGGGCGCTGATTTCACGCGAAATGCACGAGGCCGAAGGCAGGCGATCAAATGCGCCGTGCTGGTCGGCCTTGCCGTGCTGCTTATCGGTTTTGCCGGCCGGCCTTACCTGCCCGCCGCAACAGAATGGGCGGCCCGGCAGCCAATGGATATTGCAATGCTGATCCTCGGCGCTTACGGCAAGTCACGACAAGCGGACGAACAACCCGGCCGTGACGAATCGGGAATGCCACGCCAGGATCAACAGGAAGAGTGGCTCGATGCGCTGCTTCGCCTGTTGCGGGAACCGATCGTCCAGTTGCGTGCCCATTGCAGTTGCTAGCCCGGGCTTCATTCGCATACTGTTCTCTTCCGTGCTACGATTGAAGCTCATTTGAGAACGGATAAAAACCGGCATGGGCGCCAATCCGATCGAACTGCTCTTCACCGCCTACCGCCGCCAGGTGCTCGGCCTCCTGCTGCTGCGGCCGGACGACAGCCTGCACGTGCGGGAAATCTCGCGGCTGACCGGCGTGCCGGCCGGCTCGCTGCACCGCGAGCTGCGCACCCTCACCGAGGCCGGGCTGCTGCTGCGCGAACCGGCCGGCAACCAGGTGCGCTACCGCGCCAACCGCGCCGCGCCGCTTTATCCGGAGCTGGTCGAAATCTTCCGCAAGGCAGCCAACTTTGCCGTGAAGACAACCAAGGCCCCGGCAGCGCAGCGAAGGCGCAAGACCGAACCAGTCGCACACACGCTGCACTCGCTCCGAGCCGAATATTCCGTTCAGCCTGCCACCGGCACATTGGCGCCTCCCCTCGCGAAGCTCAAGCGGCTCTGCCGCAAGTACGGCATCAATCGACTGGCCCTGTTCGGCTCGGCAGCGCGCGGCGAAATGACGCCGGACAGCGACATTGATCTGCTGGTGGAGTTTTCGCCCGACAGCAAGGTCTCGCTGTTCGACATCCCCGCCATCCAGGATGCCTTCTCAGCCGTCTTCGGTGGCCGCAAGGTGGATATCGCCACGCCGGAAATACTGGAGAACCCCTACCGCCGCAAGACCATCCTGCGCGACGCCAAGGTGCTGTATGCGGCCTGAGGAATGAGTGGAGTAGAAGATGCCGCTTTGATATCGCAATTTGCGACTTCAAAGCTGGGGCGAGACGGCGGCGACTCGGCCATGGCTGCCATTGGCCTGTCTGGCTGGGAATATCGATAATATGGCGAGTTGCTGACATCCACTTGGAATTACGGACGACCATTAACAAGGCGCCTCCCCCGGGGCGGGCAGGAAAAGTCACAAAGGCAAGATATTCAATGAACGCAGTAGAAATCGAAGCCGCCCTATCGGAACTGGCCCTCCAGCCCTTCGGCGCGGCGGAGTTCCCCTTCGCCTTCCTCGCCGCCTTCGGCAACAAGGACACTACCCTCAAGCGCCTGCGCACGGGCAACAACAACGCCTCCGACGTGCCGGGCGGCGTGCTCCAGCGCAGCAACATCCACATTGCCGTCTGCGAAGCCGGCGCCGTGGGCGAAACCCTCAAGGCCCTGCGCGAGAGCCCGGCCACCGCCAAGGCGAAGGCCAAGTTCATCCTCGCCACCGATGGACAAACGCTGGAGGCCGAAGAACTGGTCGGCGGAGAAACCATCGCCTGCGCCTACCCGGACTTCCCCGACCATTTCGGCTTCTTCCTGCCGCTGGCCGGCATTTCCACCATCAAGGAGATCAAGGACAACCCCATCGACGTGCGCGCCACCGGGCGGCTGAACAAGCTCTACGTCGAGCTGCTGCGTGAGAACCCGGACTGGGCCACGGGCGAGCGCCGCCCCGACATGAACCACTTCATGGCCCGGCTGGTGTTCTGCTTCTTCGCCGAAGACACCGACATCTTCAATGGCGAGGGCTTATTCACGCACACCATCGAACAGATGAGCCAGCGCGACGGCACCAACACCCATGCGGTGCTGTCCGAAATCTTCCGCGCCATGAACATCAAGAGCGCCGAGCGCGCGGATGCCCAGCCCCGGCTGCCGAACTGGGCCAACGGCTTCCCCTATGTGAACGGCGGCTTGTTTTCCGGCAGTACCGGCGTGCCGCGCTTCACGCGCATGGCGCGCACCTACCTGATCCATGCCGGCAACCTGAACTGGAAGCAGATCAATCCGGACATCTTCGGCAGCATGATCCAGGCCGTGGCCGACGACGAGGAGCGCGGCGCCCTCGGCATGCACTACACCAGCGTGCCCAACATTCTCAAGGTGCTGAACCCCCTGTTCCTGGACGAGCTGCGCGCCGCCTTGGAGGAGGCCGGGAACAACAAGATCAAGCTGCTGAATTTGCGCCGCCGCATGGCGCGCATCCGCGTCTTCGACCCGGCCTGCGGCTCGGGAAACTTCCTGGTCATCGCCTACAAACAGATGCGCGAGATCGAAGCGGAGATCAACCGCCGTCGCGGCGAATCACACCTGGGCAGCGAAATCCCGCTGACCAACTTCCGCGGCATCGAGCTGCGCGACTTCCCGGCTGAGATCGCCCGCCTGGCGCTGATCATCGCCGAGTTCCAGTGCGACGTGATGTATCGCGGCCAGAAGGATGCGTTAGCAGAGTTTCTGCCGCTGGATGCGAAGAACTGGATCGTTTGCGGCAACGCGCTGCGGCTGGACTGGTTGGGCATCTGCCCGCCGACGGGCACGGGCGTGAGGGTGGTGGCCGATGATTTGTTCGGCACACCGCTCGATCAGACGGAAATCGATTTTGCGAATAAGGGCGGGGAGACGTTTATTTGCGGGAACCCGCCTTACCTAGGTACTCGAAATCAAAACTCAGATCAAAAAGCTGATATGGCATATGTTTTCGAAGGTCGAGTGCCGAAATGGAAATCACTGGATTATGTTGCCGCGTGGTTTTTCAAGGGAAGAGACTTCTTGCAGGCCAATCCGGGCCGCTGTGCATTTGTTGCAACCAACTCTATCTGCCAAGGCCAACAAGCCCCAATTATTTGGCCAAATATACTGAATAACGACTGTCGGATCGGCTTCGCCCACCGTTCCTTCAAGTGGTCCAACAACGCTTCAAATAAGGCGGCAGTAGTTTGCATCATCGTCGGAATTGAAAATACGTCGAACGGAAGGAGCCCCCTCATATTTGACGGAGAGCTTTCAATACGTGCCAACAATATCAATTTTTACTTGGCGTCAGGTGATGATTTAATTGTTACTCCGCGTTCCCATCCGATTTCGTGCTTCTTGCCTGCCATGGAATATGGAAACAAGGCTGCGGACAATGGAAGTCTAATATTGACAGTTGAAGAAGCCGAGAAAATACAGAAACAGTACCCTGAATCGACACGCTTCTTTAGAAGGCTTTGCGGCTCTCAGGAATTGATGAAAGGGGTAGACCGATTTTGTATCTGGATACCTGATAGCGTCAAGAAAGAGGCGCTAGATATCCCGGCCATTCAAGCACGCGTTGAAGCGGTAAAACAGTATCGCCTCACGAGTAAAGATGAAGGGCTGGTTCCAATGGCGGAAAGGCCTCATCAATTCCGCGAAATGAAAACACCGAGAGACAGTGTCATCATCGTTCCAGGACTTTCGTCGGAAAGGCGTGAATACACTCCCGTAGGATTGCTTAAACCTCAGATAATCGTTTCGCTCACTGCATTCGCTATTTATGACGGGCCAATGTATTGCGTTGCATTGCTTTCATCAAAAATGAGCTTTGTTTGGAACTTCACGCTCTCCGGCAAGATGAAAACTGACGTGCGATACTCCAATTCAATTGGCTGGAACACCTTCCCCGTCCCCCTGCTCACCGAGCAAAATAAAGCCGACCTGACCGCCTGCGCCGAGGCCATCCTGCTGGCGCGCGAAGCGCATTTCCCCGCCACCATCGCCGACCTGTACGACCCGGACAATATGCCGGAGAACCTGCGCCACGCCCACGAGCGCAACGACGAAGTGCTGGAGCGCATCTACATCGGCCGCCGCTTCAGGAACGACACCGAGCGGCTGGAAAAGTTGTTCGAGCTATATACGAAGATGACGGCGGCGGCCAAATCCGCGCCGAAAGCGACAAGGGGGAGGAAAGCCTCATGAGCGATTTACCCGTTGGCCTGACCGCGCCGCCCGCTGGCTATGCCGATTGGCTGGCCGATCTCAAGGGGCGCATCCACACCGCCCAGCAGCGCGCCACGCTGGCGGTCAACCGCGAACTGGTGCTGCTGTACTGGCAGATCGGGCGCGACATCCTGGCGCGGCAGGCAAGCCAAGGGTGGGGCGCCAAGGTGATCGAGCGGCTGGCCCACGACTTGCGCACCGCATTTCCCGACATGAAGGGGTTTTCGCCGCGCAATCTCAAGTACATGCGCGCCTTTGCCGAGGCGTGGCCGGATGCCGAATTTGTGCAAGAGGTGCTTGCACAATTGCCCTGGTATCACCAACTGGCGCTGCTGGACAAGCTGCCTGATTCCGAAAGCCGTCGCTGGTATGCGGCCAAGGCCATCGAACACAACTGGTCGCGCAACATTCTGACGATGCAGATCGAAACCCGATTGCGGGAGCGCGGCGGCAAGGCTGTGACCAACTTCGCCGCCAGCCTGCCCAAGCCGCAGTCCGACTTGGCCCACGAATCGGTGAAAGATCCTTATCGCTTCGACTTTCTCGGCCTCACCGACAAGGCGCAGGAGCGTGAGGTCGAAACGGCGCTGGTGAAGCACGTGACCGAATTCCTGCTGGAGCTGGGCGCGGGATTTGCATTCGTCGGACGACAGGTGCTGCTGGACGTGGGCGGCGACGAGTTTTTCATCGACCTGCTGTTCTATCACCTCAAGCTGCGCTGCTATGTGGTGATCGAGCTCAAGGGCGGCAAGTTCAAGCCTGAGCATCTGGGCCAGCTCGGGTTTTATCTGACCGCCGTGGATCGCCAAGTCAAAAGCGAGCACGACAACCCAACCATCGGCCTCTTGCTCTGCAAGACCAAAAACAAGATCGTGGCCGAATATGCCTTGGGCGACAAGACGCAGCCTATGGGCGTTGCCGAATACAAATTGCTCGAATCCCTGCCTGCCGAGCTGCAAACCAGTCTGCCCAGCATCGAACAGATCGAGCGCGAGTTGGCGGGTAGCGACATATCTGTTGAGGACGACTCGCAATGAGCAACCCGACCAACGCCTACACGGTACCCTCCGTATCCATCACCACGGCACGCACCGGCGCATCGAGCAAGGCGAATGAACTGGGCATGCGCGCCATGCAGGAGCGCGCCTGGGCCAGGCGCGGCGAGCAGTATCTGCTGATCAAGTCGCCGCCTGCCTCGGGGAAGTCGCGCGCGCTGATGTTCATTGCGCTGGACAAGCTCCATAACCAGGGCTTGCGGCAGGCCATCGTGGTGGTGCCGGAGCGTTCCATCGGCGGCAGCTTTGCCGATGAGCCGCTGAGCCAGTCCGGCTTTTATTGGGACTGGCAGGTCGCTCCGCAGTGGAATCTGTGCAACGCTCCCGGCGTGGACGAACCCCGCGTGGCGAAGTCCAAGGTGGAGGCGGTGCGCAAGTTTCTGGAAAGCGGCGACAGGGTGCTGGTCTGCACCCATGCCACCTTCCGCTTTGCGGTGGAAGAACTGGGTGTCCAGGCTTTCGATGATCGATTGATTGCCGTCGACGAGTTCCATCATGTCTCCATCAACCCGGACAACGTGCTGGGAAATCAGTTGGGCGCTTTCATCGCCCGCGACAAGGTGCATATGGTGGCCATGACCGGCTCTTACTTCCGAGGCGACAGCGAGGCAGTGCTGGCCCCGGCGGACGAGGCGCGATTCGAGACGGTCACTTACACCTACTACGAGCAACTCAACGGCTACAACTGGCTCAAGTCCCTGGACATCGGCTACTTCTTCTACACGGGCCGGTATGTGGAGGCCGTGGAAAAGGTCTTGGACCCGCGGCTCAAAACCATCGTCCACATTCCCAACGTCAATGCCCGCGAAAGCCTCAAGGACAAGGAGCGCGAGGTCAACGAGATCATGCACGCGCTGGGGGAATGGAAAGGCATCGATCCGGTCACCGGCTTTCACCGGATACGAACCCCGACGGGCCGCACACTGAAGGTGGCGGACCTGGTGGACGACAGCGACCTCGCCATGCGCTCCCGCGTGCTGGCTGCGCTGAAAGACCCGGCGCAGAAGAACAACCGCGACCACGTGGACATCATCATCGCGCTGGGCATGGCGAAGGAAGGCTTCGACTGGATCTGGTGCGAACACGCCCTGACCATCGGCTACCGCAGCAGCCTTACCGAAATCGTGCAGATCATCGGCCGTGCCACCCGCGACGCCGAGGGCAAGGAGCGGGCGCGCTTCACCAACCTGATTGCCGAACCCGCGGCCGAACAAGCCGCCGTGGCCGAGGCGGTCAACGACATGCTCAAGGCCATTTCCGCCAGCCTGCTGATGGAGCAGGTGCTGGCGCCTCGTTACGAGTTCACCCCGAAGAACAATGGCCCATTGGGCGGCTTCGATTACGGCGAGGACGGCTACAAGGAAGGCGGCCACAACATCGGGGTGAACCTGGACACCGGCCAGATTCACGTGGAGATCAACGGACTGGCGACGCCGCAAAGCCAAGAAGCTACGCGCATCTGCAAGGAGGACCTGAACGAAGTCGTCACCAGTTTCCTGCAGGACAAGACGGTGCTGGAGCGCGGCCTATTCGACCAGGAGAACACACTGCCCGAAGAGCTGACCCAGCTGCGCATGGGCAAGATCGTGCGTGAGCGTTACCCGGAGCTGGGCGAGGCCGATCAGGAGGCTATCCGTCAGCACGCCATCGCCGCCATGAACATCACCCAGCAGGCCAAGCTGGCCCTGGCCCAGGCTGACGCCGAAGGTGCAACGCAAAGCAACACGGCTTTGCTGGATGGGGTGCGCAAGTTCGTCAACGTGCGTGACCTCGACATCGACCTGATCGACCGCATCAACCCTTTCGAGGCCGCCTATGCGGTGCTGGCGATCGCGATGGACGAGAAATCGCTGCGGCAGGTGCAGGCCAGCATCGCCGCGAAGAAAGCGAGCATTCCCGAAGACGAGGCCCGCGAACTCGCCAAGCGGGCCTTGCAGTTCAAGAACGAGCGCGGCCGCCTGCCGGACATCAATTCCGCCGATGCATGGGAAAAGCGCATGGCCGAGGGCGTAGCCGCGCTGGCGCGTTACCGTGCGCAGGCCAGGGCGGTAAAAGAGGCAGAAGCGGCGCGAGGAGAGTCCGGCGATGAATGAAATGGACGACGATGAGCTGCTCGACGCCTTGGGCGTGGAAGTCGCCCCGATCAAGGTTTCCAGCCGAACCCCGCGCGAGG
>JBAYVU010000084.1:0-7803 GCA_041674385.1 Sterolibacterium sp. | reverse complement strand
GAGCAGAAGATCGGTTCGTTTCACGTCACCGTGGTGGCCGTGTCGTTTCTGCTGATGCTGGTGGACGGCTACGACAATATCTCCATCGCCTATATTGCGCCGTTGCTGATTAAAGAGTGGGGTATCGACAAGTCGGCGCTCGGCCCGCTGTTCAGCGCGGGTCTGCTGGGCGGGCTGTTCGGCCCGCCGCTGTTCGGCTACCTGGGGGACCGGTACGGACGGAAATCCGCCGTCATCTGGGGCGCGTTCTTCTTCGGCTTGTTCACCTTGGCCCAAGTGTGGGCGAACTCCCTGGGGTCGATGATGGCCTTGCGCTTCATCGCAGGGATCGGCATCGGCGGCGTGTTGCCCATCACGGTATCGCTGAACACCGAGTTCGCCCCGCGCCGCGTCCGAGCCAGCATGACCATGCTGAGCTTCGTCGGCGTAGCGCTGGGCGGCGCGCTGGGCGGCCTGGTGTCCTCGATGTTCATGGGGAGCTACGGCTGGCAGGTGATATTCTGGAGCGGCGGCATTGCCCCGATCCTGGTGGGCGTCCTGGCCCTGTTCGTGTTCCCCGAATCGCTCAAGTTCCTCTCGCTCAAACCTGCGCGGCGCAAGGAGCTTCTCAAGACGCTGGCCAGGCTTGCGCCCGGCGTGAGCGTTCCCGAGGACGCCCGCTTCGTGCTGAGCGACGAAACCAACCGTGCCAGGTTTGCCTTCAAGGACCTGCTCGCGGGTCGGCTGGCTTTGATCACACCGCTGTTCTGGCTTGCGAATGTCATCAGCCTGCTGGTGTTCTTCTTCGTCAACCAGTGGACGCCGGTGCTGCTCGCCAGCACCGGTATTCCGGTCGAACGCGCGGCGATATCCACCGGCCTGTTCATGTTGTGCGGCTTCGTCGGCGTGCTGGCCATCATGCGTCCGGTAGACAAGCTCGGTCTGATCCCCGTGCCGCTTCTGTTCGCGATCGGCATTCCCGCCGTGGGCTTGATCGGCATACCGGGCTTGCCCGAGTGGGCCATCATGGGACTGGTGGGCTTGGCGGGTTTCAGCCTGATCGCGCTGCAATTCGGCATCATCGCGACGGAGACCCAGGTCTATCCGACCTACATCCGTTCCTGGGGCGTCGGTTCGTGCTTCGCCTTCGGACGCGTCGGCTCGGTCATCGGTCCGCTGGCCGGCGGGGCCATGCTCGCGCGCGGCATGCCGGTGCAGGATCTTTTTTTCGTCGCCAGCGCCCTGCTGATCGTCGGACTGATTGCGACCGTCAAGCTCACGCCCCTGTACCGCATCAGGATAAAGGAAATGCTCGATGGGTAACAAGCAAACCGATGGAAAGAATATCGCCAATTTCAAGGAGATCAGAACATGAACCGACGACCCAATGCATGCGGCCATTCCCGGCGTTGTTGCGCAGCCATTCCATTGGCATTGGCGGCCATGCTGTTCCAGGGCGGCTTGGCCGGCGCGACCGAACTGGGCGGCAGCTCCTACCCGATCGGCGTGGAGCTTGGCTACGGCGACATGCTGCCCCCCGGCTTGTACAACCTCGCCTATTACAGCCATGCGCGCGCCACTTCCCTGAAAGGGAATGCCGGACAGGATCTCGGCTGGGCACGCTACCGGCTGACCGCGGATACCATTTCCTACCGCTTGCAATATATCTGGAACACCACGGTGTTCGGCGCCAGCGCCGAGACGGCCATGGCGCTGCCGTTCCCCGCCGTCGACTTGGAGAAGCGGGTTTCCAACGCCTTGCCCGATACCAGCGGAACCCGCTTCGCGCTGACCGATCCGATGATTATTCCGGTGCGTCTGGCCTGGAAGGGTGACGGAGTGAACCAGTCCGCTGCCTTGGAGATCGTCGCGCCGCTGGGCGCCTACGATGCGAACGCCAGAGTCAATACCGGGCGCAATTACTGGCAGTTCGCCCCGGCTTACGCGTTGTCCTGGCGCCCCACGGCCAACAGCGTATATCACCTCAAGCTGCGCTACGGCATCAACACCAAGAACAAGGATACCCAATATCGATCGGGCGACGAATTCACCACCGAATTCAGCGCCGGCTACAGACTTTCGCCAGCCGCGACCCTCGGTCTGCAAGGCTATTTCTTTCGTCAGACCTCGGATGATGAACTGAACGGTCAACCAACCTCGTCCGCCAATGGCAGGCTCGTCGGTAGCGGCATAGGAAACCGCGGCAGCGCAAACGCGATCGGCCCGTTCCTGAGCTACAGAATTTCCCCGCGCTTTGCAGTTACCGGCAAATATCAGCAGGAGTTCGGCGTGAAGAATCGCGGCGAGTTCCGTCGCTTTTGGTTGCAGGCATTGCTGCCTTTCTAGGCAATACTCAGACGAGCGGTTTACTTGGAGCAACCCCGATTGCCGAAACCGGCGAAGGCCAATTTGCCCAACTGAAAGCGCAAGGGAACCTGGCCGTCGTTCGTGGCGTATTCACCCGATCGTGAAGGCGCCAACCGCCAGCGCAATTAATTCGGCGCTGTCATTGCGCAACTCCGACCGCACAGCTACTACCCGATTTCCGGAACGCATGACCTCAGCTTTGGCAAGGAACCATTTGCCGAGTCCGGGTTGAAGATAGTCGATACGCAGGTCGACGGTTCCGATGCGACTAATCCGCTCCAGTTGGGCCTCAAACGATTCTCCCTTGTGAATGTGCTTTTCCATCACACTCAGTACCACACTGACGCCACAGGACACGTCGAGCGCTGTGGCGATTACGCCGCCGTGAAGGACGCCGAGCAAGGAATTGCCGACCAGATCAGGACGCATGTCGAAACGGAGAACCGGTGCTTGCGGGTCCAATGAAACGATCTGCAGCCCGAGCAACTTGTTGAATGGCACCCGCTCCTCTAGGAAATCGCGCAGAATTGCAGCCAGGCGTGGCTCGTCAATGTCCAACGATTGCTTGATATCGACCATGTGAAGAGAAATCGGATGTCTTTGGATCGGGCTCTTCCTACAGCGGCTCGCCCAAGACTGTCTTGCGCTCATCCAATCCTGCGTTACCGGCCTGCTTGCAGACCTTGGTTTGCAACAGGAAGTGGGATAGCGCAGGGATCATGATCAAGGCGCCGAGCATATTCCAGAGGAACATGAACGCCAGCAAGATGCCCATATCGGCTTGGAACTTGATGGGAGACCATGCCCATGTAATGACGCTGGCGGCCATCGTGAATCCGACCAGTGCCACTATTCGGCCAGTGAAATCCAGGGAATGCCTGTAAGCCTCAGTCAGGGACTCACCTGCCCGTTGCAGAGCCAGCTGCACGGTAAGCAGATACAGCGCGTAGTCCACACCCACGCCGACTCCGAGCGCAATGACCGGCAGGGTGGCCACCTTGATGCCGATACCCAGCCAGACCATGATGGCTTCGCACAGTAGCGATGTGATGACGAGCGGCACCATCGCGATCACCACCGCACGCCAGCTGCGAAAGGTGATGAAGCACAATGCCACGACCGAGGAGTACAGTACCAGCAGCATCCGCGTATTGGACTCCTTGACGACAATATTGGTGATTGCCTCTATGCCGGCCGAGCCGGCGGTGGGTAGAAATTGAACATCTTCATTATTGTTTTCCAAGGCGAACGACTCGGTCGCCTTGAGAACCCGGTCAAGCGTGGCAGCCTTGTGGTCGCTCAGATAGGCAACCACTGCATAGGCTTCGCATTCCGGACTCATCTCGTTCGGCGCGAAGCCGATGACACTCTGCACTGCCGAGCCGATCGCTTGATCGTCATTGGGGAGGGCATTCTGTTTCGGATTGCCTTCGTAGCTATTGAGAAGGAAAGTCCGGGTTTTTTCAGCCAGGGAACTGACGGCCAGCACACCTTCGACGTTCTCCAATTCTTGACCCAATCGTTCCGCAAGTACCAGCGACTTGTAATGGTGGCAGGTATAGGCCGGAACCCTGACAATCGTGGCGAACTGGTCGCTGGAGAGGCCGAAGTATCTCGCCACGAAATCGACATCCTTGTTGTATCGGGAGTCTGGCCGCAATTCGACGGCGCCTGCATCAAGGTCGCCAATCTGTATGTTCAGGCTGGCGGCATAGGCGATGGCAGCCAGGGCTGCGGTAAATGCCACCGCATAGCCGGCCCAGCGACGCAGGGTGAAACGGTCCAGAAAGAGCCATAGTCTGCTGATGATTCCCTGCTCCTTGCCGACGGCGCCGTATTCTTTGAGAGAGCGTGCTGCGGCTTTTTCGCTTACGCCGATGTAGGACAGCATCACCGGAATCAGCACGAGCTTGGTGAAGATCAGTACCGTGACGCCGATACTGGTGGTGATCGCCATGTTCCGGATGACCGGAATATCGATGATCATCAATACGGCAAAGCCAACTACGTTGGTCAGCAGCGCGGTCAGCCCGGCAAGGAAAAGGCGGCGGAAGGTGTAACGAGCCGCCACATACCTGTGGGTGCCTCGCCCGACATCCTGCATGATGCCGTTCATCCTCTGTGCGCCATGGGACAGGCCGATGGCGAAGATGAGGAAAGGCACCAGAATCGAATAGGGATCCAGGTCATAACCCAGCAGACGCATCAAACCCAGGAGCCAGATGACGCCTAGGATCGACACGCTAACCAGGAGCAGGGTACTGCGCAGACAGTGCGTGTAGACATAAACAAACAAAGTCGCTATCGTCGCCGAGATGACGAAGAAGAAGATGATCTGGCCCATGCCCTCGATCAAGTCGCTTGCCAGCTTGGCAAAGCCGACCACGTGGATCTTGATCTTGGCGGTCTCCAGGTTGCGCACCTTGCTCTCGATGTCGCGTCCCAGAACACCATAATCGATGGGGCTGCCATCAGCATGTTGATCCAGTAGCGGCACGTAGACCAGGCTGGATTTCATGTTTTTTGAAATGATGCTTCCGACCGCACCGGAACGCGACACGTTCAATTTCAATTGATCAATGGCGGCGGGTGAGAAGTCGAAGTTATTTGGCATCAGCGGGCCGCCATCCACCCCCACCTCGGTGATCGCATACCAGCGCACGAACGGCGTCCACAGCGATTTCATCCAGGCCCGGTCCACCCCTGGTTCCACATACAGAGTATCTGTGACTTTCTGCACAGCCAGCAAGTACTCTGGATCGAAAATGTCGCTTTGTGTGTTCTCCACCACGACCCGCAGGGAGTTGCCCAACCCGCGTAAACGGTCTTTGTTGTCAAAGAAATTCTTGATGTAGGGATGGGAACTCGGAATCATCCGCTCGAAACTGGCATTGACGGTCAACTGCATCGCGTGATAGCCGAGAAAAACCGTTAGCAGCGCGCAGATGCTGAGCATCAACACCCGGTAGTTGAAGACGATGCGTTCCGCGAGATTGCCAGAATGCCGCGGAAAATCTTTCGGATCGGCAATGACCGGGAAGTCTATGCCGCTGTCGGCCTTGATATGGTTGTCCATGTTCCTTGTTGTCCCGGCTACGGCTACTTGAGCGACTGGAGGCGCACGCCGCGTATGCCCACCAAGATGACCGAATTGCGATCCACGGGTGCGACTGTGCTGAACATCCCTTCGGTGTCCCGCGTCCGGATAAAGGAGTCGCCTTTGTCATTGCTTACCAACACGTGTCCGGCGTTCGAGACTAGCACCAGCCTGCCGTCGTCGAGAAAAGTTCCTCCCACCAGGGCTGCACCCATGTCCTGTTTCAATGCCTGCCAGGATTGGCCCTTGTCCTGGCTGCTGAAGACGTTGCCGCGCAGCCCGTAGATGTAGACCACTCCCGGTTTGCCGCTCACGCCGAATAAGGATCCCGCGTAAGGCGTCTTGACGGGCACAAACCGGTTTTGCTGTCGGTCTAGGCGCCGAACCAAGCCGAGTTCGCCAACAATGAAGAGTTCGCCGTCGGCAACCGCCAGCGCGTGCAGGGAATAGGCGTTGTCGTTTACGGTGCGCTCCAGCCAAGGTTCCCATGTCTTGCCGCCATCGGCGGTTTTGAGAATCATGTTGAAGGCGCCGATCACCCAACCTGATCGCTCGTTCTCGAAATAAACGTCCATGAACGGCTTGCTCGGACCTTCCTGCTGTATGCGCCGAGCATCGTCAAGCGCTCTGGCAATCTTGGGGTCTCCCGTATGCGCTTGCTTTTCGTAGTAGGCCACCATCACATCGCCGACCTTGCGGCCGTCGAGCTGTCGTTCCCAATGCTTGCCGCCATCCACCGTATGCAGGATTGCGCCATCGTGACCGACGGCCCAGCCCTTCTGCGGCGTCGGGAAGTTGCAGGCAACGAGAGGTGAACTGACCGGAACCGAGGACTGAACCCAGTTCTTGCCTTTGTCGGCGGAGAGCAAAATACGACCACCATCACCGACTACGACGTAGTTCCCACCTGCATGGCAGACGCCAATCAGATTGGATATGACGGCGCGCGCTGTGAATGTGGAGGGAATATCGAGCCGATCTTGAAAGCGGCCGGGAGAAACGGCACAAACATCCGCCACGTGACCAAGAACCAGGGTAGCAAGAACCATCCCATTTATCATGGCCGTTGTCAGGCTCTTGTTCGCAATCATAGTAGTGGCAGACCTTTGAGAATTTTATGTAAATTCGGAGCACTTAGCCAGGCAAAAGCAAGGCGAGTACTACTGCCTTGCTTTTGTTCGGCGACGACTCTTGCTACTGGCTACCGCTGAGTTAGACGACTCAATGCCTCTGGCGTAAAGTCGACGTCCGGCACCATCTTGCCGTCAGGTGTCTTTCCGCCAAGACCTGTATTCCCATTTCTAAAACGAGCGCCGATTCCCAATCCGTTGCCGGGATGAACAGAGTTATAAAAAGCACCACTGACCAGATCGTTGTTCCAATAGTAGGGCAAGTTCACCTGATAATCCCATATCCAAAGCACAGACTGGTAATTGCCCCGTACGATGTCACCCTTGTCATCCCAATTGTCGCCCATCCCTGAGGCGGGACTATCCTCGTCGACGTAGAAACGCCGCTTGGCATAGGCGTGGCGGGCGCCAGGTTTGCGCGTTGCCTCCACCACCCAAGTCCGATGCAATTCCCACCGTGTGTATTCCGGTTTGGGGTGGCCGGGCATCATTACTTGATCTTTGTCTCCCCAGGCGAGCCTGTAGTTACTGTAGGGAAGAATCATCTCTTTCTTTCCCAATAATTTCCAGTCGAACTTGTCCTTGCGCCCGGTAAACAGGTTAACCTCATCATAGAACATCGCACCGCCCGAAGAGGCAATCGGATAATCGTATTCAACATTTGGCGTCATGCGCACGCGGCGGTTGCCGGGCTGATAGGCCCAGGAGCGGGAATTACGGTTGTCGGTAGAAAAAAGAAAGACGCTGGCCTCGCCGGTAATTCGAGGTGGCCCCAGTCTCGTCAATACAACACGATTATTCAACTGGGAGTAGAGATTTTTCGTGTTCTCGAAATCCTCCGCTGAGTAACGCGGATCCTGGAAAGGATACTGATAACGTAGGTCGCTAATTGCCGTGGTGACGATCGAGCCCTTGCGATCCGCGTATATCGCCGAAAAATCGAGATCAAGACCAGGCCCAAAATAGGCGCCCACTTGAAGGTTCATTACGACCTCGACCCCCGTTTTGGGTATCGGGAAAGGCATACCTCCCTTGCAACCGTGCATACTTTCGTTATCCGGCTCCATCTTGCAGCGGGTAGCGTTCTTGATACTGGAATCCAAAAAGTACTTGGGATAGTTCACGACCCGATGCGTAGGGTATACGTCCATGAAAAATTTCGGGTCATTCTTGAACAAGGCCTTGGTCGCCTCGGACAGTTTGTCTGCGTACTGGGATAAGTTCTGGGCG
>JBAYVU010000083.1:0-8001 GCA_041674385.1 Sterolibacterium sp. | reverse complement strand
TTCGTAAATATGACTGACAGCTTCAAGCGTAGCACCGTCATTCCCGCGAAAGCGGGAATCCATGGGTCCCCGCTTTCGCGGGGACGACGAGCGATTGTCAGTCATATACACGATCTTCAATAAATGACCCCCGGCAAAGCCGGGAGGTTCAGGATGTTGGCGGGCATTACGGCTTAAACCCGCCATTCCCTTCCGGCGCCTGCCGGCGGATCGTTTCCAGTGCCCGTTCCAGTATGACTAGGGCCTGTTCTCAATTAAGCCAACCAGACGAAAGCGCAAGCGAGGTGAACAAACGACAGGAAGGATTTGGCAAGCTTGTCGTAGCGCGTGGCGATGCGTCTGAATTGCTTGATGCGGCCGAAGAATCGCTCGATCAGGTTGCGGCTCTTGTAGATGTGCCGACCGAACGTGCGGGGATTGAGCCGATTGGTTCGCGGCGGAATGACCGGTTGGCTGCCCTGCGCAGTGATTGTTTCGACAAAGGCGTCCGAGTCGTAGCCCTTGTCGGCCACGATGAATTCGGCGGGCTGATCCTTGATCAGTGCCACGGCTTGCTCGATATCCGCGATCTGACCCGCCGAGAGAATGATCCGCAGCGGATTGCCCAAGGCATCGACCGCCACATGCAGCTTGGTCGTCAGTCCGCCCCGCGAGCGGCCAATTTCCTGACTGCCCGCTTTTTTTGGGCGCCGGCCGAGTGCTGGTGGGCGCGAACGATGGTCGAGTCGATGAACAGATGCTCCATGTCGGCATCACCACGCAGCGCAATCGCGACACGCTCCCAGACACCCTTCTCGCGCCAGCGCGAGAAGCGAACAAATGTCCGATGCCAATGCCCAAGTTCCTCCGGAAGATCTCGCCACGGGCTACCGGTGCGCATGACCCATAGCACGGCCTCGACGAAGCGCCGGTTGTCTTTGGCGGTAACACCGCAGTCCGTTGCCTTGCCGGGCAATAATCGTTCAATGCGCTCCCACTGGTCGTCGCGCAGCATCTTTCGATCCATCCTGACCCCTGCCGAAAAGTCAGGATATGACCATATTCAGACCGCTGTGAACAGCCCCTCGCTATGCCATTGACCGTAAACAACTTATTCGAGGTTCTTTCCATTTGGCATGCGGCCGGGCGGCGCGGCATAATGCGGACAACGAAGCACAGGCCGCACCCGGCGATGCCGGCACGGCGCGAAGAATCGAACATGACCCCCAAGAAGCAAGCCTTGCAGCCCGTCGAAACCATCGCCTCGCGCATCCTGGTGATGCGCGGCCAGAAGGTGATGATCGATGCCGACCTGGCGGAACTCTACGGCGTGCCGACGAAGCGACTCAATGAGCAGGTGCGCCGTAATCAGGATCGCTTTCCGGCAGACTTCATTTTTGAGCTGACTGCCGATGAGTTCGCCAACTTGAAGTCGCAATTTGCGACTTCAAGTTGGGGCGGACGGCGCAAGCTGCCACTGGCCTTCACCGAACACGGCGCCATCATGACCGCGACCGTACTCAACAGCCCGCGTGCAGTGGAAATGAGTGTCTATGTGGTGCGCGCCTTCGTGCGCCTGCGCGAAGTGCTGGCCTCGCACAAGGAACTGTCAAAGCGGCTGGACGACCTGGAGCAAACCACGGAAGCACTGGCGTTGCGGCACGACACCTTCGCGCACAATACCCGCGCTCAGTTGAAGCAGGTTTTCGAGGCGATCCGCGAATTGATGGCACCCCCGCCAGCGCCGCCGAAACGACCGATAGGCTTCGTGACGCCGGATGAGAAGCCGGCCAGGCCGAAGGCGGCCAAGCGCACCGCCCGTAAATAAACACCGGGCCGCGATCGCGGCCCTGCGATTTAGCCGCTATCCGCTACAGGCGGAGAGGGCTAGGTTTCTTCTTTACTACTTCAATTCAATCCACCCGCGCTCGCCGTGTTGCGGAGACTGACTTTTAGCGGGAGCGGCAAGCCTTCCGGGGTCGGTTGGAATTTAATTCGAACCTGGCCCATTTAGTTTAAATGACCCTGTCCCTTTTAGTGAAGCAGGATGGATTCGCCGTGTTGCGGGGGCTGACTTTACCGAGGGCGGCGGCTTTCCGGATTTTCGAGTTCAATCGGATTTCAATTCGAACACCTTTGGCACTCGGTTGTGGCATGGCAACGCGCCCGGTGGCGCAGGGCGGGGGAGCGGGGCATAATGATCGCGTTACAGCAATATGCGCAGCCGGTTAATCGGCTGCGCCGACAGGAGAAATCCCATGACCACGATTCAGATCCAGTTGCCCGACGACCTGGCGCAAGATGCCCAAGCCGCCGGCTTGCTGAACCCGGACGCCATCGAGCGCCTGCTGCGCGAGCGGCTGAGACAGCAAGCCGGCGACGCCCTGCGTGCCATGTGGGATCGCATGCCGAGCGAAGATCTGACGCCGGAGATCGAGGAAAAGATCAATGAGGAAGTGCAAGCGGTGCGCGCCGAACGCCGCGGGCGGACCGCGAACTGATGCGGCTGGTGCTCGACACCAATGTGGCTGTCGCCGGTTTGCTGTGGAATGGGCATCCGCGCCATCTGCTAGACCTGGCCATCGACGGCAGCATCGCGCTCATCAGCAGCCCGGCATTGATCGATGAACTGGCGCATACGCTCAACTACCCGAAATTCTCGCGGCGCATTGCCACCCTCTGCGCGACGACGCCTTCGGCGCTGACCGTCCGCTATGGCGCGCTGGTGATGCTGGTGACGCCTTCCGAAGTGCCGCCCATCGTGGCCAATGACCCCGAGGACGATCAGGTGCTCGCCTGCGCGCTGGCCGCCGACGCCGATCTGATCGTCTCCGGCGACAAGCATTTGCTTGGCTTGGGCGGTGCGTACCAGGGCATTCGGATCGTTACGCCCGCCGAGGCGGTGCAGCTCATCGGACGATAGGGCAACCGGGCGCGGTTTCGCCGTGTTGCGGGGACTGACATTTGCTTGAGGAGAATGGTGTGGGTGGGTCTGTTGTAAATAATCCCACCCTGGCCCCTTTAGTTCTTCGCAACGCCGGCTTCAGTGCCCGGGAGTTGGGGGAAATCGCCCGCATCGTGCGGGCCGAACAGACAGGATTGCAGGAGGCCTGGAATGGGTATTTTGGCGATCAGCGCCGATGAGCGCGTGAAGAATGTCCGAGTGAGCGACGACAGCCTCACCGTCGATTTGATGGATGGGCGCGCGATCAGCGTGCCGCTGGCGTGGTATCCGCGCCTGATGAACGCCACACCCGCACAGCGCAATCGCTGGGAGGTGTGCGGCGGCGGCTTTGGCATACACTGGCCGGAGATCGACGAGGACCTGTCGACCGAGGGCTTGTTGCGCGGGGCGCCGGCGCCGCAACCTCATTGAGCATCGCTCCGCGGCGCATTTCCACGCATATACCCAACCCCTTCTCGCCGTGTCGCGGGGACTGACTTTTGCCATGAGTGGCAAGTCTTCTGAGTTCGATTGGAATTTAATTCGAACGCGGCCCCTTTAATTTCGCCGATCCGGCGGAAGTGCGCGATTATGAACAGGCACCGCATTAGCGGCCAAAGGTGACCGCGATGAAGGATCGTTACGACTTCAGCAAGGGCGAGCGCGGCAAGTTCTACCGGAAGGACGCCATCTTCCGCCTGCCCGTCTATCTCGACGAGAAGGTGCAGGATTATCTCGCCGCCAAGGCCGAAGCCAAGGGCGTCGAGCTTGCCGAGCTGGTGAACGACATGCTGAAGAAAGACATCGAGCTGATCGAGGCGGTGCGCTAGCTCCTCCGCCTATTCAGCCGCCAAGGATTCGCCGTGTTGCGCGGGCTGACTTTGGCTTGGGGAGAATGGTGTGGGTGGGTCTGTTGGAAATAATCCCACCCTGGCCCCTTTCGCTGGCACGTTAGTTCCGAAGGCGGAGGAAATAGTCACCATCATAATTCGCTGCGACGTTTTCATCGGAATCGAATTCGAAAGCCACACTAATTTCCCCTCTCTTGCCACGCCCCTGACGTTCAAGTTCTTCATATACGTAATCCTGAATGGCGTACAGCATGCCATTTCGTTCAGAGTCGCGAATGTTTTCATCCGTATAAAAAAATATATATGCCCTGAAACTAACATCTCGCTGGGGGAGAATATGTACTTTAAATAGTCGACAAACCTCCTGGAAATGTTCGGCTACATTTCTGCTCGCGGCATCAAGATTCCGAGATCGTTCTCTATCCAGTTCGTCCGCCCTCGCGAAATCGGCATTACTGGGAATATTACTCATCTGAGCGCTCTCCACACCCAAGCATCTGGCACAAAATGATACCCAAGGTCTTCAAGGCGTTGAACTTCTCTTGCGAACGACCCCCTTGCTCTTGCCGGATCATGCGAAAGAATTATTTCTTTTCCGGCTTTGATTTGCTGATCAAGAAATGATTTGTTGACCTGCCATAGCTCATAAGAAGTCATTGACCCGGACAATTCTCGATAATTCTCTAGCTTGAAATATGACGCCTCATAGTGAGCAGCGACGTCAACATAACTCTTGCCGCCTTCGTCAAACCTGCCAAGCACAACTCTGGCGCTATCAGGATTTCTTGTCGCTCGAGTAGCAAGTTCGTCAAAAAAACTAGTGCTTCTGCTTTCAACCCTCAACCCTATCCCGCCAGTCTGACCAAACGCTGACGGTACCGAAACGAGAGTGACATCGTACGCCGCTAGACGCGACCATGTCGACGCCCCCGCCTGCCACGCCCACCGGCTTCCTGTGCTGACCGCCTGCCAGGAAGCCGAGCCGACGAGGTTGCCGACCTTGCCGCCGAGGTAAGCACCGGAGCCCAGAGCGGCGACGTCGGCGACTTGCTCGTACCACGACTTCCGGCCCCAATCGCCGGCCCATTTGTCGATCAGCTCGGGATGCTGATAGACCGTCTTGCCGAAGTCCAAAGCATCTCCGAAGCTCTGCAAAGGATGGCTAAAGAACCTTGCAGCCTCCGGCACAAAGCCAAACACAGTACGGCTGAATCCGGTTAGCGGATAAAGAACCTTCGCGGTTGTCCCCAACCAACCGGGATCGCTTTGCGCCACGCCTTTGAGGCGGTTGCTCCAGTAATCGATGCCGCCCTTTACCCCATCTGCGAAATCGTCAGCCCAGGTGGTCTGGCGCGGGATCGACAGCGTGCCGGCTTCGAACGCGCTGATCGTGGCGTCCGGCAACGAACGCAGTGTGTTGAGGGGGTCGAGCATCTGCTTCATCACGTCCGTCTGCGACAAGCCGCTCGGATTCTCCGGCGTGCACATGCCGCCCACGCTGGCGCCCGCCGTAGCGCTCGCGGCGACTTGGCTGACCGTGCTCGCGTTCCAGCGCCAGAAAGCCTTCTCGATGGCGCCGCTTACGTCGGCCGAAACCAGACCTTTGACGGGAACGGTCAGATCCTGTCCGGCGTAGATCAGGTTGGGATTGGCCAGTTCGTTCATGGCCAGCAGTTCGCCCAGACTCAGGCCGTAGGAGGCGGCGATTCCGGTGAGGTTCTCCCCCGCTTGTATGGTGTGGCTGAAGCGGTCGCCGATCTGGGTGGGGAAACGAACCGATGTATCGCCGTCTGCCAGCGAGTAGCTGGGCGATGTATATGCCGGGTAATCGTTTTCCGAGGCGAACTGCGGTCCCCATGTATCCGCCTGGCCAGGCTTGAGCTTGAGCCCACCGCCGGACCATGCCTCGGCCTCGGCGCTATCCAGCGCCGAGGCCTGCTGGCTTGTGCTTGCCGCTGCGGTGGCCGAGTAGGCGATCGAGTTCCCCAGCGCATTGCCGAAGGCATCCGCAATAATGTTTGCCCAGTTGGCCTTGCCGCCATAGACCACCTGTTTGGCAATGCCACTCGCAAAGCCGGTGGCCAGTTCGCGGGAGAAGGTGTTTCCGAAATCCTTTCCGAAAATGTTCGGCTTGTCGTGGATCTCGGCCCAGCGCTCTTCGCCGTACTGCGACTCGCCGATCGCGTTGCCGACGACATGGCTGACGCCGGCTCCGACGGCCGCGGCCGCTACGCCCTTCCAGTCGAACTTCTCTTGCAGGCCTACCGCAACGCTGATGCCCTGGGTGAGGACGTTGCTGACTGCCGCGCGCGCCACAACCATGGGGAAATCCGAACCGGCCAGCGGCGATCCTTCCGCGCCCAACTGGCCGCCTATAAAGCTGCTCAAGCCGGCCTTGGCCACTTCCTTCCACGAGATGCCGTCCTGTACGCCAAGCACGTTGCCGACAACCTGGCCTGCCAGGTTGCCAAGCATCGCGCCGATCGGGCCGGGGATGAGGTACGAAACGACAATCTGGACGGCCAGCATGATGATGCGGCCCAGGCCGCCGCAACCTCCGCCATCCTTCTTCGGCGGCGGCGGATTCGGCAGGGTGGGGGTGAGGTCCCCGATGATCCTGCCCGGCTCGTAGGGCTTGTAGGTGTCGTAGGCGTTGCGGAGATTGGTGACCTTGTTGGGGATGGTCAGGTTGCCGCCGACGGTAAGCTCGGCATCGGTCTGCAGGCCGTTGGCGTCGGCGATCAGGTACCAGAGCTGGGCGTCGCCATAGACGGCCAGGGCGATGCCGCGCAGGGTGTCGCCGGCCGAGACGACATAGTTGCCCGGGGTGAGGGCCGGGTACTGGTCGGTGACGGGGGTGGTGTTGTAGTCGAAATCGGCGGCGGCCAAGGCCCCCGAGGAGCCGACCGGCTTGTCGTTGGCGTAGAAGTAGTGCTGCGTGCCGCCGTTTTCGGTTTTCTGGAGAATGCGGCCGGCGTTATCGACGACGAAGCTGCGGTTCTTGCTGGTGCGGAAGGTTTCGGAGACGGCGATGGCGGCGCCGTTCACGTCGTAGGCGGTGTAACTGACGCGCTGGGTGAGGCGGCCGTTCCTGTTGGTGTTGAGCAGGCAGTGGTTGGCGGTTGCGCGGAACTATTGCGCCGTGTCGCGGGGACTGACTTTCCGGACTGGCGACCGGTGGCGTGCGGCCTGGCGGCGGGACATATTGCGGGCAACGAAGCACAGGCCGCACCCGGCGATGCCGGCACGGCAAGGAGAAACGAACATGACGACTTTGGAACTCAAGCTGAATCTGCCCGACCGCCTGGCGCAGGACGCCGCGCAGATGGGGTTACTCAGTCCCGACAGTCTGGAAATGCTTTTGCGCGAGGCCGTGCGCACGCATCGCATCGCGCAGCTGGCCCTGGCACGCCAGCGCGTCGCCGAGGCGGGCATTGCCCCCATGAGCCTGGAAGAGATTCAGGAGGAAGTTGACGCGGTGCGCGCCGAGCGACGCGGCAAGGCCGCGCCCTGATGGCTGGTGCTCGATACCAACATCGTCGCGTCTGGCTTGTTTTGGGGCGGACATCCGGCGCAGTTGCTCGATGCCGCACAACTCGGGGAAATCGAGCTGTGCACCAGCCGCCCTCTGCTGGCCGAACTGGCGCGCATCCTGACACGCCGCAAGTTCGCCAAGGCGGTCGCTGCCACGGACTTGTCCATTGAAGACCTGGTGCTGGACTACGTGGCGCTGACCACGGTCGTCACTCCCGCCCGACTCGCTCCAACCATAGCAGCCGATCCGGCCGACGATCAGGTGCTCGCTTGCGCCCTCGCCGCCCGGGCGGACTGGATCGTCTCGGGCGACAAGCATTTGCACAGTCTGGGCGAGACCTATCGCGGCATTCGAATCGTCCGTCCCGCCCAGGCTGTCGCCACGCTGAAAACAGGCTAGCGGCCATGGGAGCCCGGCCCTTTGGAATTCTGCGGGTTGGGAAACGCTGAACAGGCACGGCGTGGCCGCGTAATCGTCGAACCCGCATCCGTTACCCTGGGCAGCGGGAATCGCCGTGTCGCGGGGACTGCCTTTTGCAGAAGAAGGCGCATTCCGAGTTCAATCGGAATTTATTGAGCTTCGTAAATATGACTGACAGCTTCAAGCGTAGCACCGTCATTCCCGCGAAAGCGGGAATCCATGGGTCCCCGCTTTCGCGGGGACGACGAGCGATTGTCAGTCATATACACGAT
>JBAYVU010000082.1:0-8017 GCA_041674385.1 Sterolibacterium sp. | reverse complement strand
TCGGCGAGTATCAGTTTGGCTGATGCGTATTCTCGTTACCCCCACCTTCGAACGGGTGGCCAAGAAGTTGCACAGGCAGCAGAAGGCTGATCTCGACGAGGCAGTTAAGGCAGTTGCCGGCGATGTTGAGATTGGCGAAGCCAAAGTCGGTGACCTTGCAGGTGTCCGCGTCTATAAATTCCGGATGGACAACCAACTGTGCTTGCTCTCGTATCGCGTCATGGACGAGAACGGCATCAAACTGCTGACGGTTGGCTCCCACGAAAACTTTTATCGCGACCTGAAGCGCTTGGAGAATCATGATTCGCCATGATGTTCATCTATCATCAGATCAATCGAGAAGAACCTCATTCCAGGGCTGCCCGCGAGGGCAGAACCTGGATTTCGAATTTCGCTTTGTGGCACCGGAATAATACGCTGAACTTTGTGGTCAATCAGGTAGAGGCAAGGTAGATCGATGCGCATTCTTTTCATCCACCAGAATTTCCCCGGCCAGTTCAAGTTTCTGGCTCCGGCGCTCGTCGCCCAGGGGCACGACGTGATGGCCATGACTATGCAGAAGGTCAATGCCGGCCAGTGGCAGGGAGTGAAGCTACTACCCTACGCGGCCAGCAGAGGGACCACACCGAACGTTCATCCCTGGGTCAGTGATTTCGAGACCAAGACCATACGCGGCGAGGCCTGCTTCCTGGCAGCGCTGAAGATGAAGGCCGAAGGCTGCGCGCCCGATGTGATCGTCGCCCACCACGGCTGGGGTGAGAGCCTGTTCCTGAAAGAGGTCTGGCCGCAAGCGAAGCTGGGCATCTACTGCGAGTTCTTCTACCACCCGCATGGGGCGGACGTGGGCTTCGATCCCGAGTTTCCGGCCACCGATCCCGGCGATGTCTGCCGCCTGCGCCTGAAGAACCTCAACAACCTGCTGCACTTCGAAATTGCCGATGCCGGTATTTCACCAACACACTGGCAGGCTAGCACTTTCCCGGAACCCTTCCGCAGCAAGATCACCGTCGTCCACGACGGCATCGATTGCGAGGCTGTTGCGCCGAACCCGGCGGCGGGCCTGACCTTGAATGGCAACCTGCAACTGACGCGCAACGATGAAGTCATCACCTTCGTCAACCGCAACCTCGAACCGTATCGTGGCTACCACATCTTCATGCGCGCGTTACCGGAGATTTTGCGTCGTCGTCCCAAGGCCCGCGTGTTGATCGTCGGAGCAGACGACGTTAGCTATGGCGCCCGGCCGCCCGAGGGACAGAAGTGGAAGGATATTTTCGCAGCTGAAGTGCGGCCGCGGATAGGCGATGCCGACTGGGCTCGGGTACATTTTCTCGGGCTTGTGTCCTACCAGCATTTCATTCCGCTGCTGCAGCTGTCTACAGTGCACGTCTACCTGACTTACCCCTTCGTGCTCTCCTGGAGCCTGCTTGAAGCCATGAGTGCAGGCTGCACCATCGTCGCCAGCGGCACCCAGCCGCTCGCCGAGGCGATCCGGCACGATGAAACGGGGCGGCTGGTGGATTTCTTCGATGTGGCCGGGTTGGCGAATGCGGTTTGCGACTTGCTGGATGACCCGGCGGCGCGGGCAAGGCTGGGTAGTGCTGCGCGAATCTTCGCCAGAGCGAATTACGATTTGAAGACGGTTTGTCTGCCGAAGCAATTGCAGTGGGTGGAGGGGTTGGCGGGGTAGCAAACATCCTATTGCATTGATGCAATATATGAAAACTATACTGATCGCTCAGGCCAAGGAAGTTCGAGACGATGGTTCCATTGTCGAGATCATGGTCTGGGAGCTGGCAGAACCTATTTCGTCCTGCACGCAAGCAGATAGCGCTATAGATGCGCATCTTCTTCGTTCACCAAAACTTTCCCGGCCAGTTGCAGCAAGTAGCATTTGCATTTCAACTGGTGTTGTCTTATGATGAAGCTACTTTTGTAGTGCATTGTTTCGGAGTGAATCTATGGGCATGCCGGTACGCATTGATGATGTTTTATACGATCAAGCAAGAGCACAGGCGCAGGCGGAACGACGCACGATCGCCGGGCAAATTGAGTTCTGGGCTATGGTGGGGAGGACCGCTTTAGATAACCCCGACCTTCATATTGATTTTGTGCGCGATTTGCTAATTGCCCGTGCAGAAGGGCCGACGCTAGCCACCCCCTTTGTCCCCGAGGGGAAGCACCGCTGATGGTCGATGCAGTTGTGGTTCAACAGAGCGCTATGTTCAAACGAGCATACAAGCGCTTGCATCCGAATCAGAAAGCCGACGTGGATGATGCCGTTGCCGATATTGTGCGAGATCCTGCTATTGGAGAGGCCAAGAAGGGTGATCTGTCGGGAGTTTTTGTACACAAGTTTATGTGCAATGGGCAACTGACCTTGCTGGCCTATGAATATGATCCTGGTTTACGAATGCTGCTGTTGCTGGGTTCTCATGAGAACTTTTACCGGGACTTGAAGCGATAGAGGCGGTAACGACGGTGGTGGTAGTGCGTGGGCGAAACGCGAAATCGCCGCCATGGCTGGTATTAGCCACAAAGTTCAGCGTGCCATTCCGGGGCCGCGAAGCGGAACCCGGAATACCCCGAGGGTAGGCTTTACGCTCCAGAAAATACGGTCAAAAACACTTGGATTCCAGGTTCTGCCCTCGCGGGCAGCCCTGGAATTGATGTGCACGCATCGAGGCACCGTCTTCACTTGCAAACGGAAACCCATGAGCGTAGACTTGTGCCGTTTATCGTACAGGTAATGCGTTATGCGCGTCGTAAATTTTTCCGAGGCTCGCAATAGCCTCAAAGCTGTCATCGATCAGGTTATTGACGATGCCGACTACACTGTGATCGCCCGGCGCGATGCGCCCGATGCGGTTGTGATGTCACTTGACACCTTCAACGGCCTGATGGAAACCGTCCATTTACTGAAGTCGCCGGCCAATGCCGCCCATCTGGCCAAGTCTATCGAGCAATACCGCCAGGGGCAGTTGACCGAACAGAGACTTGTTGATGCCTAGCCGCATTACCTGGACATTGGCGTCCTGGGAAGATTACCTGTACTGGCAAGGGCAAGATCGTAAGACGTTAAAACGGATCAACAATCTGATTCAGGACTGCCTACGCGAGCCCTTCGATGGTATTGGTAAACCTGAACCCTTGAAGGAAAATCTCAACGGTTTTTGGTCGCGCCGCATAGACGACACGAACCGCCTCGTCTATTGTGTCGATGGCGGCGACTTGGTGGTTATTGCCTGCCGTTATCACTATGGGTGATTGAATTACAAGAGATGAGATTATGAAACATTGGTTCGTTCTATTTTGCATCATCCTGGTCACGGCTTGCATGGATAATGGCGGCAATACGACTACCGTCACTGATATCCAGGCGCAGAATCTTCGCTATGGCCAACGGGCGACATTTGTCATCTTGGGAAGCAATCTTGATCTCGGCGGGCTAAGTGTCAATGCCGCAAATTGCATTGGGCAAACACCGGTATCAAAATTGTCCGTGCAACAAGTCATGGTCTGTACCATCACTGCTGCGGGCGATCTGGTCTTCCAGATTGTCGATGGCGCCGGCACCGTGGTCTTTTCCAAGATTTTTGCTGTTCCCGCGCCTCAGGTGACTTTGACTACATCAATGGGGATTATCGTCGTGGAACTTAACCCATTGGCGGCCCCGATAACGGTAAAGAATTTTATTGAATACGTACAAATTGGCTATTACAAGAATACGCTCTTTCACCGAGTCATTCCCGGCTTCGTCATTCAGGGCGGTGGGTATTCCCATGGCTTGGCCGCCCTGCCTGCCTTGCTTGCCCCGATTACGCTTGAATCCAATAAAGGCTTGTCCAATCTGCGCGGCACAATCGCCATGGCCCGGATGACGGATCCCAATTCCGCCACCACCCAGTTTTACTTTAATCTTGCCGACAATCTTTCGCTGGACTATCGGGATGCCAACAACCCCGGCTATGCAGTGTTTGGCAAGATTGTTCAAGGACTGGACGTCATGGACGCGATCGGCACCGTGACAACAAGTACGCAGGGCAACCTCACCGATGTCCCGGTGACCGACGTCGTGGTGCAGACCGCTGTGCAGACACAGTGATAGCAGTGATAGGAGCGGTCGCCAAATCTCAGCGTATGCTGCCGTTACTCGCAATTAACGCCATCGTCATGATGGCCGTTTCCCTGGGATTGTGGCTGATGCCTTCAATCTCCGCCTGCCCGCCTCAGGCCGTGGTTCATATTACCTTCGCACTTGGCATCCTGCCCATGATCCTGGCGGCAATTGTCTATTTTGCTCCGGTGCTGACACGTGGTTCTGGCGCGCCAAATTGGTTGCAGGCGCTTCCTCTCATGGCTTGGCTCGGTGCCGGCATCATTCTCGCCGGTTTCAGCGGGATGCTCGGACTGGTGTTCGCCAGCAATGTTTCCGTGATGTTTTCCGGCTCGGCTGCGGCAGTCATCATGATCTGGATGATGAAGCGCTCACGCCGCATGTTGGGTTCTCCCCACCCTTGTTTTGCCTGGTATCTTGCCGCCTTGGCTTTTCTTGGAACAGCCTTGCTGGCGGTTCCGGCAATGGCGCAGTGGCCAAGCGAACGGGCAATGCTGCGATTGTTCCATTTGCACGTCAATCTGCTCGGTTTCGTTGGCCTCACAGCGATTGGCACGCTGCAAGTTTTACTCCCAACGGCTGCGGGCTATGCCGATGGGGCTGTCGCTGGCCGCCTATCCAAGGATCTCAAATTTGCCTGCGGCGGTGTCCTGCTCATGGCGATCGGTTCGGCTTGTATCGCTGAGTTTCAAACAGAAAATGCTCGTTTGATCTGGGCCAAATCGATCGCCCTGATGGGCGCGGCAATGTATCTGATAGCGCCACTGCGTATGGGAATACATTGGTGCAATGGCTGCGGCAGACGGATCGCGAGCCTGAATGGCGCAACGCCATCCTTGCTGCTATCCTGTATCGGTCTGGTCGGGTTGGTGCTTGCCGGGGTGGGGCATATGCTGGGTTTTTTGCCCGGTCGCGATGCCAGCCCGGGATATATCGTGGCTTTTCTGTTGCCGCTGGTGAGTGGTGCGGTGACACAACTCCTGCCGGTATGGTTGCGTCCCGGATCGCAACGGGAATGGCACGAGCAATTGCGCGGCAGGCTCGGGCGGCTGGCTGGCCTGCGGGCTTTGCTTATGGTCAGTGGCGGATTCGCCTTCAGTCTCGGATGGCATGCCGGGTTGTGGGTCGGGCTTGCCGGTCTGTTGCTATTTGCCATCGTTGCGGTGTCGGCATTGCTGGAACCGTCAATCAGGCGCTGACTGTCAAGAGGAAAGAGGAACCCAACGCTTCCGCAGCTTCAATCGCGAAGTAAGTCAGGATACCGTCCGCGCCGGCACGTTTGAATGACAGCAAAGCTTCCAGCATGGTCGCCTCGGCATCCAGCCAGCCATTTTGGGCGGCGGCCTTCAACATCGCATATTCGCCGCTGACCTGATAGGCATAGGTCGGCACACCAAATTCGTCCTTCACCCGGCGTACGATGTCCAAATAGGGCATGCCGGGTTTGACCATCACCATGTCGGCACCTTCTTCTATGTCGAGCGCGACTTCGCGCAGTGCCTCGTTGGAATTGGCCGGATCCATCTGGTATGTGTATTTATTGCCTTTGCCAAGGTTGCCGGCGGACCCCACCGCATCGCGGAACGGGCCATAGAAGGCAGAAGCGTATTTGGCCGCATAGGCGAGAATGCGTGTGTATATTTGTTGGTGAGCATCGAGTTCTGCGCGGATGCGTGCGATGCGCCCATCCATCATGTCCGACGGGGCCACCACGTCCGCGCCGGCGAGCGACTGGCAAAGCGCCTGCTTCGCCAAGGCCTCCAGCGTTTCATCGTTGAGTACGTAAGCACGGGGATCGTTCGGGTCGATCAATCCATCCTGGCCGTGGCTGGTGTAAGGGTCTAACGCCACATCGCAAATGACGCCAAGCTCGGGGAAGTTCCTCTTCAATTCGGCGACCACCCGCGGCACCAGACCATCCGGATTCCAAGCTTCTTCCGCACCAGGGGTTTTGAGACTGGTTTCGATGACCGGGAAGAGAGCCAATGCCGGAATTCCCAGAGTAAGCGCACGTTCCGCCACTGGCAAAAGTCGATCCAGGCTCATGCGCTCTACCCCAGGCATGGAAGCCACGGACTCAGTGCGGTTGTTGCCGTCAAGGACGAATACCGGGTAGATCAGATCGTTCGCGGTGAGTGTGTTTTCACGCATCAGGCGGCGCGAAAAATCATCGCGGCGCATCCTCCTCATCCGAGTCGCTGGAAATAAACATTTTCTAGTCATGGCATAAGCTCAAAATATTTGTAAAAACAGCTGGAACTATTGCTAGGATAAATTATCCTAGTAAATAGATGGTGCTTTACCGTCTCCCGCTTTCCCTCCCTGAGCGGGTGCCTTATTTCCATCCAAAGCGGAACAAGGCAATCGGCCCCCGGCTTTTTCCCCTTTAGTCGGGGGCCATTCTTTACTCACCTGTTTCCTCTATTGGCACACCGCTCAGCCAAGCGCCTATGGCAGCCTCGGCTTCTTCGATCCCCGTCTTTTTCAGGCTCGAAAACAGCTGTACCGTGATTTGGTCTCCATAGACCGCAATAGTTTCACGTACCATCTGCAGGGTCCGTGCGGATTCTTGGCGCGAAAGCTTGTCCGATTTGGTGAGCAGGATATGAATGGGGTTGCCGGTCGGTACAAACCATTCAATCATCTGTACATCCAGATCCATCAGTGGATGCCTGGCATCCATGATGAGAACCAAACCGATCAGATTCTCGCGCTTTTTCAGGTAATGTTCCAGTAGCCCCTGCCATTGTTTGCGAACTTCTTTTGGTACCGCAGCATAACCGTATCCTGGCAGATCGACCATGCATGCGCCGTTAGGCAATCGAAAGAAATTGATCAACTGGGTCCGCCCTGGCGTCTTGCTGACAAAAGCCAGACGGGTGTGGCCGGCCAAAGTGTTGAGGGCGCTCGATTTGCCGGCATTGGAGCGGCCGGCGAAAGCGATCTCCGGTCCCGCCAAGGAAGGGGGCGGCAGATTGATCGGCTTCGCTACGGAGGTTTCGAAAACGGCGTGGCGAAATAATGAGGATGGCATGGTGCTGGCGAGTTGTTCGAGTAGCGCAATGTCGAATTGGTATAGAATATCAGCTTTATGCGATCTAAAGCTTTGAGGAGTATCACAATGAAGCGCTTTTTGTCGTTGCTTGCTGGCGTTGCCGCTGCGACTGCCGTTTATGCTGCCGATCACGCTCCCGCTGTAACAGGCGATCCAGCCAAGGGCCGGCAGATTGTTTCGACAGTTTGCTTCGCTTGCCATAATATCGATGGCAATAGCACCATCGTGACTAATCCGAAACTGGCAGGCCAGCACCCGGAATACCTGTTCAAGCAAATGAAAAACTTTAAAAACACGGATGGCAAACCGCCAGAACGTACCAGCCCTGTGATGAATGCCATGATCATGGCCTACGATGAAGGGCAGATGCGCGACCTTGCCGCTTTTTTCGCTGAGCAGCCGCGCAAAGGGGAAGTGGCGAAAAACCCCGACAGTATCGAATTCGGCCGTAAGCTCTACCGTGCCGGCGATCAAAGCAAAGGCCTGCCGGCTTGTGCTGGCTGCCATGGTCCGACCGGTGCTGGAATTCCCGCGCAGTATCCTCAAATCTCGGGTCAGTTTGTCGAATACACCGAGGCTCAGCTGAAAGCATTTCGTGCCGGCGAACGGACCAACGACTTGAATAAGATGATGCGCATGGTGGCCATTAAGATGACCGATGTGGAGATCAAGGCGGTTTCCGATTACGTCGCCGGTCTGCGCTGATCTGCAAGGTACTGCTGCAATAGCCGCCGCCGGATTGCCATTCTCGGAAACGAGAGATTCCGGCCTTTCCATCGGCATGCACCAGGATAGGATGGGTTGCCGGTTTTTCCGGACACTGCGCGCAACTCTTTGTCGCCTGT
>JBAYVU010000081.1:0-8861 GCA_041674385.1 Sterolibacterium sp. | reverse complement strand
CTCCCCGATGGCGACATCCTGCTGAAACACGCAGTCGTGGCGCCAATCAACGAGCGCTGGCTACACGAACCGGCCATGAAGGAAAAACTGGCACGCGCAGACAGGTGGATGCGCAGCAACCCCGCCAAGGAAACCAACTTGGATGAGCTGGAAGCCAGGCTTGAGTCTATTTCGTGAGCGGCAACGATGACAAGGTGCGACTCGATCTGAATTTTCCGGAATTTCAATCAGAACTGTTCGATGTCGATGTCTCCGAGATCAAGAAAATTTTCAAGACACTCAAGAAGATCAGGGGCATGACTTGGAACGAGGTATTTAGAGATCACGGCCTGAAATGGGAAGAGCCAAAGAGCGTTCCCGGAAAATATACGATTCGGCTATCTCAGGCCTACCGTGCTGTTGTTATTCGTAGTGAAGGCTTTATGCGGTTCCAGGCCCTACATCAAGATCACGACGGAGCTTACGGGAAAAAATAACAACCATGCTGCATGCATATAGTGTGTTGGGGAACGGCAAAAGGGCTTGAGTAATATTTCTTGTGCCGGGCTACAATTCAATACATGAAAAATGACATTCTCAGAAGCTGCATTTTATGGCAGGGGGCTGGTTTTATTGTTTGGTCTGGTATCTTTGGTATTGGCCTATTTATCCAAGTCCAAGGAAGTCCAAGGATGAGACCGATCATGAGTGCGGACATGCACATTAGGGAATTTTGCCCTCTCCCCGACCCTCTCCCGCGTGCGGGAGAGGGAGAACATCCCATACCCCCTCTCCCACTTGTGGGAGAGGGCCGGGGAGAGGGAAACGAGGGAAATGACTCACCACCCTTCAACTAGATATAAAGGAGGAAAATCAAGTTATTTGAAGTTTAAGAATCTTCAGCTTTGTGACGTTCGTCACAACTGTTGATGGGCATACGCAGGCAAAATCCAGACTGACAAAAATTGTCCGCTATTGGTTGATACTGAATTTGCCAATGCGATAGGTATTACCGGGGTTCATCCACACAATACAAGGAGCATTAAACATGGCTGCATCTGATTACTATGACGTCGTACAAGAGCTTTATGTCGGATATTTTGGGCGTCCGGCCGATCACTACGGCCTGATAAATATGGCAGCCTCCCTTGAGGCGACGGGCGTGGCGGCGAACATTGGGGCGATCAATAGCGCCTATGGAACCAACACGTCGGTCAAGGATTTAGTCGATTCCTTCGGCAACAGCAGCGAATCAACTACGTTATACGGTAGCGGCACTACCGCGACTTTCGTCAACGCCATATTCAACCAAGTGTTGAATCGTGACGCACTTGTCGCAGGCTTGGACTTCTGGGTCGATGCCATCGACAATGGCGGCTTGACCAGAGGCAAGGCAGCACTGGCCATCATGGAAGGCGCCCTGAATAACACCTCTGCGCAAGGCCTGATCGACGCTGCTGCGGTGACGAACAAAATTACGGTAGCGACCAACTTCACCGCCGCTCAAGACACGGTGGACGAAATTGTTTCCTATTCCGGTGCCACGGCTGCGGCGAGCGCACGCACGATGTTGCTTGCTGTGAACGATACTACGGACACGACCGCCTATCAGACCACGGTGGACGCCACTCTGACTTCGATTGTTACCGCGGCAGCGGCAGCGGCCAATCCTCCCCAGACCTTCACGCTCACTACGGGTGTGAATAGCTTTACTGGTGGAAGTGGGGGCGACACTTTCAATGCTCCCTATAATTCCACGTCTGGCATGACTTTTGATTCTAGCGATTCGCTTGATGGCGGCGCTGGTACAGATACCTTGAATGTTGGTATCGGCGGCACTGGCACCTATCAGGCTGCCTCGTTGGCTAACATCGAGAATGTCGTCGCAAACTTTACGGCGGCGGGTACGCTCTCTTTGCTGGGTGCAACAGGAGTCAGCAGCGTCAAAATTCAAGGTCCGACTGACAATGTAATCGTCACTGGTGTGGGCAGTACTTCAACTGGACTGACTGTCACAAATACCGACAAGAACATTACTTACAGCTTCGCATCTTCAGCCGTTTCCGGTTCCACCGATACCGCTTCGCTGACTCTGAGCGCGGTAACCGGCGGCACATATACTATCGCTAGCATTGAGACCCTTAACATCGCTTCGACAGGGTCGGCCAATACGATTACGACATTGACGGCCGCTGCTGCAAGCAATCTGGTTGTGACAGGGGATCAAACGCTCACGATTACTAACAACCTTGGCGTCGTCGCTACCGTCGATGCGTCGGCAGCAACCGGTAAGGTTGATCTGGACTTTGATACGTTAGGGGCGGTCACAGTAACCGGCGGCTCCGGTAATGATGTGTTTTCCTTCGAAACGACAGCGGGAGCCGTGTCGGTAACCGGCAATGCAGGCAATGACTCATTTACATTCGACAACGGAGCCACTCTGACGGCAGCGGACACCGTTTCTGGTGGCGACGGCACGGATACTCTGGTGGCCTATGTTGCGAATTTGGATACCACGGCTACCGCAACGCCTTACTCGAAGATCAGTGGGATTGAGACGCTGAAGATTACCGATGCCTTGGCTAACACCGTCTCGACAGCGGGTGTGCAAGCGGGTATCACAACTGTAACCTTAAACGCCGGGGGTACGGGAACATTGACCCTTGAAGCGGGAGCGCAAACTGTCAACATATCCTCATCATTGACGGGTGGCTTGACGATCAACGACACGGGTACGGCAACGACTGACACGCTAACCATTACCAACTCAGCTTCTGCTGCCGATGACATGGGCGATGGCAATGCCCTGACGATTGGTGGTTTTGAGACTGTCACGATCAACGGTACGGGCACTGGGACCGCTACCAGCCAGACTTTCAGCACCATTGCGATTACCGCCGACACGGGTGGTTCGGCTACGCTGAACCTGACAGGCAGTAACACTTTTACAACTTCGGGTGCGATTACCGCGAAGACCATCAATGCATCCGGGTTGACGGGTACTGCGGTCCTCACGATGTCCACGGCAGCTGCGTCCGGATTGTCGACCATCACCGGTAGTGCCGGTGGCGATACGCTGCTGGGTGATAGCTCATCTTCCATCGATGGCGGCGCAGGCAACGATAGCATCGTTGGCGGGTCGGGTGCTGATACGCTGGTTGGTGGCGATGGCTTGGACACCATTACCAGTGGTGCGGGGAATGACACCATCAATGCAGGTGCTGGCAATGATTCGATTATCTTTGGGGACAACCTGACCTATCTTGACTCGGTCGATGGCGGCGATGGCACGGATGCGCTTTCGGTGACGAATGCATCTCTTACCGCTATTAATGCATTGTCAATCAGTTCCGTGACTTCGCTCAATGCGGCGATCAGCAATGTTGAATCGGTGCTGGTTTCCGACGACTTGGATCAGACCTCCTTCGATATCGCCCGCCTGGACAGCATCAGCAGCATAAGTCTCGTCGACTGGGCTGGAGCAGAGGCGATCATCGGTATGGTGGCGAACTCGACAGTCACATTGCTTGACACGGGCGGTGACACCAACGGCACGGATGATCTGACCCTGACTTACGCAGATGCAACTGGATCTGCCGATGCGCTGACGATTAATTTGAAAAATGACGCCACTTCGAACTTTGGTGACGTGACCATCGCCAGCATTGAAAACCTGACGATCGCCTCTTCTCAAGTTACGGCTGATGCAGCTACCATCCGTACTCATACGTTTGATCTGACGGCGACCGGCCTAACAACGCTGACGCTTACCGGTACTGAATCGTTCGATATCTCTGGCGTTGCTGTCAATGCGACGACCATTACTGCGAGCGGTGTAACGGATACTGGCGCGTCCGCTCCGCTGGTCAAGCTCCTTGGCGGCTCGGCGAACCAGAGCATCACCGGTTCAGCGGGTGCCGATACGATCAACGCCGGCGCGGGTGCCGATACGATCGACGGCGGCGCGGGTGCCGACTCGATCACGGGTGGCACAGGCATCGACAATATCACGGGCGGAACCGGTGCCGATACGATCTTGGGCGGCTCGGGCAACGATGTCATCACGCTGACGGAATCGACGGCTGCGGTGGATGATGTGGTTCTCGACTACAGTGAAGCAGGTTTGTATGTCGACACGGTGACTGGATTTACCACCGGATCTTCGGGCGATGAAATTCAGTTGAGCATGGGTGGATTAGAGCTGGCTGGGACGTCGGGTATCCATTCCGCTACGACCAATTTCCAGGCACTTAATGCAAATACGGATGCAGCTGCTGGTGCCGGTACAGTTCAAGTGATGACTACCGCTGCGGCATCGGCGGGTGCAGCCAACATTTTCGTTCTCTCAGGTGCGACGTTTGCGGATGTTTCAGAAGTTGAAGATGGGCTGGAGACTGGCGGCTCTTACCAGATCGGAGTTTCTGTTACTGATGCTGACTTGGCTGCTGCTGACGCATTCATCGTGGTCTACACTGATGGAGTCAATGCGTACGTTGCTTCTGCCAGGATCGTCACAGACCCAAGCACCAACGGTGTCTTTGCCGCTGGCGGTCTGGATGTTAACAATCTGGTGACACTTGCCGGTGTAACGACCATCGGTTCCTCGACCTTTGCTGCCGCAAACTTCGAGTGGATTGCGTAATCAGATAGCAAGGGGACTTTGACCGATAGCTTGGTCAAGTCCCAGCCTTCAGAATAACGAGGGTAGAAAATCAACGAACCCCGCTTCCCACAAGGAGGTGGGGTTTTTTACTGGCCGAGCCGCATCGTGCTGGTTTGTGCAAGCAACATGGCAAAATTTTCAGCAAAGCGTTTTCCATCGCACAGGGGGGATGCAAGCATGTCTTGCCGTAGTTGTTTACGGATGGCGGCTAACGCAGACAGGTCGGAAGCCAGAGTTCTCGCAGCAAATAGGTAGCCTGTCTTGTCGGTTGCAACCAGATTCGACAGGCCTACGTTGGTCAAATGGCTTGCCGAGTGGCGGCCACCAAAGCGATCGCCCAGCAGAGACACCACCGGCACCCCCATCCAGAGTGCTTCACAGGTGGTTGTGCCTCCCGCACAGGGAAAAGGATCCAAGGCAATATCGATATGTCGATAATTTGCCAGAATCTCTTGGGGTTGCCTGGCTGGGAGAAAATCGATTCTACATCTATCGATTCCATAATCCTCAAACGCTTTGGCGATATGTTCGACCGTCCGTGCATCGTTGAATGCCTTGGCTTGAAAGAACAACCTCGAGTTAGGCACGGAAGCCAGCAACTCTGCCCAGAGGGCAATCACTTCGTCCGTGATCTTGGCCAACTGGTTCTGGGAGCCAAATGTAATATGACCATTGGCAAATGCCGGAAGCGGTCCAGGTTCAGGGCTGTTTGCAGGCGGATCATAACAAACAAATCCATCAGGCAGCCGCAATACCTTTTCAGTAAAAAGATGTTCCAAAACGGGGGGGACGCATACCTCGTCAGCCAAAACATAATCAACCGCAGACATTCCTGTCGTATCAAAATATCCCAGCCAGCTCATTTGTATCGGCGCAGGTCTGTAGGCTAATACCATGAGGCGATTGAACCCCGTATGACCAGATAAATCGATAAGGATATCAATCCGGTCTTGTGCGATCTGACTCGCAGCCGCTTCATCAGTCAAAGAATAAATATCGGACCAGAGGTCGCTTTGTTCCTTGAACCATTGGGTGGTTTTGTCGGCCTTCTTGATGCTGGCGTAAAAGCCCAATTCAAAGCGGTCATGCGGCCAGTGGGTAATCAATGGCCTAAGAAACATTGCGACTGGATGATTGCATAAATCGGGCGAAATAAAAGCAACCCTAGGTCGGGCTGCAATATTTTCAATCTTCCGACTGAACATTGGCGACCGCGAAAGTAGCGGTGACTCGAACTGTTGGCCCCACTTCAAATGTGCCGTATGAATTTCTTCGGCTGTCCATTGACTGCCGAAATGCATGGTAAATAATAGATTAGAAAATGCAGTTGGTGAAGCAGGAGCCAATTTGACAGCATGTTGAAAGGCGCTTGCAGCTTCAACCAAGCGACTTTGCCTCTGCAATACCTGCCCCAGATTGTTCCAAGCATTCGCTGCGTTCGGGTCCAGTTTCGTTGCCAGTAGTAAAGACTGCTCGGCTTCATCAAAGCGGTTCAACTGAAACAAGGCAAACCCTAAATTATCATGCGCGGCCGCAAGGCCAGGCGTTTCCATCGTAGCGCGCTGCGCAGCGATCCTTGCATTTTCCCTTTGGCCCATTGCCAGAAGTAAACTGGCAAGGTTGCTCCAGGCTACTCCGGCGTGTGGATTTACCTGAACGGCTTGCTCATAGAGCGTTTGCGCCTGGCTGAAATCCCCCTTCACGCGGCAGATCAGGCCGAGATTGACCAGTGCATCCACATGCCTAGGCCGGAGTCTTAAAATCTTCCTATAAGCCTCAGCGGCTTCTTCGAGATAGCCGCCACGGTGTTTTTTTACTGCTGCTATAAACGCAACATCCTGCTTCTGCGGAACCTTCATAAATCCTCCGACCTGTAGGTCAGGTGATCATGTGGCACTGCCGACCAAGGTGCCCTTTGCGCGCCAGTTCTTTCCTTGGTAGACGGCATCAAACTGCAGACCAGTGCCCATAATTGTCTGAAAGCGTGCGCAGCCGCGCCAGTTGCTCCGACATGGGGAGAATAGCCAGGGCACTAAGAAAATCAGGGTGTCGCGTTCTAAGGCGTGTATCCCGCGCAGGTTTATCCAAGCATGGCTGGACGGTACAAGGCGTTCCATAGATTTTCTGGATCAACTGCAGCAGGTCGAACTTGGTCATATCTTCGCCATGGACATGGCGCAACCCCGGTTGCCAAATGCCTTGCCTGAGGATGGTGGCGATGACGCCACCCAATTCATAAGATGTAACTCCATTCCATAAATGGTTAACGAATCCACGCACCTGCCCTTTTTGATTAAGAAACCAGCACATCAGCGAATAATAATTTCGGAGTTCCGGGCCAATGATGGAGGTGCGGATAACCATCGCATTGTCTGGCTCACCCCAGAGCTTTGTCATCCCATACAGATCGCTTGCATCCGGCAAAGACAATTCATCATAAGGCCCTGCATCGCCTTTGAAAACGCAATCCGTGGAAACGTGGATCATGGGGGTTGCCAGTTTTGCGCACAAATCAGCCAAGCGACGCGGGAATAGGCTGTTTATCCGTAAGAAATCAGCCTCAGATGGATTCAAACGGCGGTTGATTATCCCTATGGCATTCACAACGGCATCTGATTTTGTGGCGGCAACAATCCGCAGGTCTGGATTCCCGGCATCAAAGACGTCCCTATCAAGCGCAGCGACCTCCATGCCGGCGCATCTCAATCGATGGCTTACTGCATGCCCCAGCATTCCTGTATCCCCGAGCACAAGAATGCGCATGCTATCGTTTCTCAAGAGCCAGACGAATTTCGGGTATCCGTAGCAGCATCTCTTTTGTTCCCACCACATCAAGGCGCAAGGTGCTTTCGGAGGTGAAGTCATTGTGTTCCTCCGTCACCAGTGCATTTACGAAAGAATTCCCGGCGTAATTGATATCGCGGCAATCCATCGGTATGCGCAGGTGTGCGCCGAGGTCATCAGCGGTGCGAAGTTCTTCACCGGTAGCCAGCGTTTCATGAATTTTTTCGCCATGACGGATGCCAAGCAATTCAATAGGTAACCGAGTGCCAAAAAGCGATTGCAACGCCTCGGCCAAAGTTGCGACTGTTGCCGCCGGTGATTTGCGCACGAACACATCCCCCGGAAGACCATGGACTAGCGCCACTTTCACTAGATCCACTGCTTCTGCCAGAGGTAGCATAAAGCGGGTCATTTGCGGTGCGGTGATCGGCAAAGGCAATCCCTTTAAAATGCGATCAGTAAACAGTGGCACCACCGATCCGCGTGAATACATTACATTGCCATAGCGAACACAACAAAGCACCGGCCCGTCACCCTGAAAGCGCCGCGCATATGCCTGTACCAATTTTTCCATCAAGGCCTTGGTCATGCCCATCGCGTTGATCGGTGCTACCGCCTTGTCGGTACTAAGGAATACAACTTTGCTAACACTCTGGGCGGCGGCTTGCAGGATGACGTTTTCGCTTCCTAGGATATTAGTGCTGATCGCCTGTTCGGGGAAAAATTCGCACGACGGCACTTGCTTAAGCGCTGCTGCATGAAAAATCACATCGACGCCGCGAAAAGGGTGAAACAAACTATCCCGATGACGAATATCTCCAATGAAATAGCGCAACCGTGGATCGGCTAACTCTCGTCGCATCGCATCCTGTTTTGTTTCATCGCGCGAAATAATGCGAATCTCGGCTGCACCCAAATCTAGTAAGTGTCTGGTTACAGTTTGGCCAAAGCTTCCGGTTCCACCGGTAATGGCAATGCGCAGGTTCGAGTAATCAGGTTCGTTCATGGGGCTTAAGCTATTCAAGCAAAGAATGATTGAATTTTATCGCAGGCGGATAAATCCAAGGAGAATAAAATCAACGCTGGCGCGTGGATCGTTTGTCTTACGTTCTGGCACAGTTGATTATTTCGCCAGATTCATTACACTCGCACGGATTTTTATCGAGTGCTGCGCTGCCGGGGTAGCCCCGATCTGCTTGTCGACAGCTTATGCCAAGCGGGCTGAACATCGCGAAATAGGCGTGTTAACTTGTCAGCATGCGTTGGTTAATCTGTGTTACTGATCCTGCCGAACTTCGCTGTTGCCGCGCATTGAGAAGTGGCTCCGTTGGTTTGAACAGCTTTCCCCGATTTATAAGTGGACACCGGGCGGATTGTGGAAGGTGCAGAGTTGTCCGCGGCGGCGGTCGGCGCTTGCGACGAACCGACCGACGCG
>JBAYVU010000080.1:0-8945 GCA_041674385.1 Sterolibacterium sp. | reverse complement strand
GTGATGGCGTACGGTCAATCGACACCCCCCTCTTGAGATTTCATGCCCCCCCTCCCCCATCCGCCGTCCTCCCTTGCTGTCTTGGCATCATGGCAAGGCTTGCAAAGGGCTTGCCAGTTGTTGCCGTCCCAGAACAGTTCTCTGTCGCCTTTGTGGGGAGTGATGTGATCAACAACCTCCGCTGCGACCACAAGGCCTTGCTTCAAGCACGCCTCGCATAGCGGATGGGCGCCCAGGTATGCCGCCCGTGCCCTCCTCCAGCGGCTCCCGTAGCCGCGTTGCGAGGAAGACCCTCGCTCCTTGTCGTATTGCCGCTGCTGTTGCTTGTCCGCCTGGCGCTTCACATCGAGGTGCTTAGGGCAGCGGCCGGAACCGTCGCGAACCAAGGCACCGCAGCCGGGGTGCAAACAGGGGCGTGGTGCTGCATTAGGCATAACTCTCTCCTTGTGACAATGACAAAAGGGACATAAGGCGGTGAAGTGCTTTTGTCGCTTTTGTCACTGTCACCGAATGGGAATGTGTAGTTATATGAAAGAAAAGAAAAAGGTTATTAATCATGTCTACTGACAAATGGCTTTTAGTGACAAAGCTCATGCGCCTCCTTTTGTCACATGGAATATCTTTGGATTGACCAAGTAGAACGCAGAGGCGCGCCCGCCGGTCGCCGCTTTCTTCTCGCCGCTGATGATGTAGAGATCGCGCAACACACTTAGGGCGCGCTCAAGCCGTTCCACTTTCGTGAAACGGCCATGCATCGCCCGTTGTGCTTCGCGCCTGGTGAAGTCCTGCCGCTCGCCGGCCCTGATCCATCGCAGTACAGACAGAGCATCGGCGTCGGTATCATCGGCGCCGAGCATGCCGAAGGCCGCCTCAGCATGCGGGATCAACAATCGACATAGGTCGAGCGCACGATCTACTGCGGCGCGCCCCACCTCGCAGGTATCGAGCCCATGCTCGGCAATCTGGAACAGCGCCGCCAGGCGCGCGGCATGGCCGGGAAGTTTTGAGGTCCAATCGGAAATAGCTTCAAAGCGCCCCCCTTCCCCTTGGTGTTGTTCGACGCCCTCGGCGAAGTCAAGCCAAGGTTTTAGGGCGTCGGCGGTGAAGGGCAAGATTCGCGGCTCTCGACCGCGCTCTTCATAGCCTTCAAGTAGCGAAATCACCGCGTCGTGATACCCCTCGGATACCTCCCGCGGAACAGGGGCACGCTTGCGCACGTCGCGCAAACCGATGTTCGACTTCGGTACGCCATACAGGTAGCGGGCAAGCACGCCCGTTGCACGCAGCCGCCGGCCGGCGGCAAGCGCGGCAAAGCTTTCGGGCTGCACGATCAACCCCATGCTAAGTGTTGGCCGATCAAGGTGTGCTTCCCGCCCCTGGCGATCCACGCGAATTGCTGAGCCGGCATGTCCCTTCAGAACGACATCCAGGCTCGCCACACCGCCGCGCAATCCGCCGCTGAGGTTCAGGAACGTGTCCGACTCGTCGCTGTGAATACCGATCTTGCCGCCTTGCTCCGCGAGCAGCCCCTCGGTGCGCTCAGGGGTCGCGTTGCCCGTGAAGCAGCGCGGCGGCTTCAGTTCATCCGGCATGTTCTCGCGCTCGCGCTTGATCTCGTTCTGGATCAGCTCGCGCCGCGCGGCATCGTCCTCGCGTGCGGCATCCTGTTTCAGCCGCTCGATCCGTTTCATGGCTACTTCGCGCGCTGCGAAACGACGATAAATTTCGGGCCGGGCCCGATCACCGGCCAGCTTCTCCCAACGCAGAACGGGTGCCACGCCGGCATTGAAAACTGCCGTCTTGCGTCCGCCCACCGGATAGCAGATCACTGTCCAGATCGCCAGCGGTTCGCGGTAATCGTCGCCGAAGGGCGCAACTTCAAAGCGGCCCTGCAGGGCAGTACCCAAGATGGAAATGGTGAACAGCACGGACATCGCTGGCGGTGTCTGCGTGCTTTCAGCCACGGCGGCCGCGTGCGCACCAAAGACCCCCGGCAAGATGTCCGCGGGGATATTCGGCGTAGCCCTGGCGCCCGGCATCATGGGATCCGGCCATTCATTCACCGGCGCAGACGCGCCAGGATCGCCGCCTGCCGCCTTTCTCGCTACGCCGTTTGCCTTACCCGGGGCCGGGCGCGGCGGGCGCCAGCCGGCGTCTGTAGCCATGCTGTAGAGGGTTGCCCCGGTAATGGCGCCGGGGCGGAACGATTTCCAATGATTGTGCAGATCGCGCTCGCCTGGATATTTCTCAGACCTCGCGCTCCAGGCATTCCAGACGGTAAAGCCGCCTTCACCCAGTTCGGCATGAATCGCCATGCCGATACGGATCCAATCGTCGTACCCGAGATCGGGCGAAACATAGGCCAGCGCGGTCTCGATCTTCGCGGCGCCTTCCACCGCTTGATCTGGCGCCCGCCTGCCCTTCTGTCGCGCTTGCTCGACGGTCGCCCTTAGTCGGCGCAGCGCTTCCGCTGTAATGGGCTGCACCTCTGACTGCGTGCCAGGGTAGTGCCTTCCCGTGAAGGTGAAATACTGCCGGCCGCAAAAAACCTCGATGCCGACGACGTTGCTCTTGAAAGTCTCGGTTTCGCCGCTGCAGATGATGTGCACGCCACGCCCGCTTGGCGATAGCTCGGTATAGCTGGCGCAGGCCTCGATGATGCCGCGCCCCCTGTCGCAGATCTCGCCGGTGTCGGCGTCAATCATGGCGTCGAGATCGATGCCAATCAGGCCATCGCCTGGTAGGAAGGCAAAACCAATACCCGCATATCCGCCGGAAGCTCGCACCGCGGCGGCGTGGGTCACCAAGGCGGCGCGGTCCTCAGGCGAACCCTGCTCGCCTGCTCGCCGGCGGCCGTTCGCGTAGTAGGGGACTTTTCGCGGCTTCTTCTCGCCGGCGTGTTGCTCGAAGCGCCAAAGGAGCCATTGAGGGCGATCGCGCAACAGCTTGGGAATGCTCGCGCCGGTCATGCCGAACCTTTCGCTGGCGTTCTCACCAGGTAGGCGCGTTGAAGGGCGCGCTCTCCTAGCACCAGGAGGCGCTCAATTTTTTCTTTTCTTGACAGGCGCGCACAGCGCCGACAAAGCAGATAAATGACCGCCTGGCCAGGGTATCGGGTTTCCTCGCCATACGCGCCACAGGCCTTTGGCCGTCGCGCGGCGGTGAAGGGTTTCCCGCAGATGGCGCAGTCGTGGCAATAGCCGGCCGCGTGTGCCTCAGCGGCCACCTGGTGGACAAAGGGGTCCATCAGGCTTGCGGCCGGCTTTTTTTGATTTGGCTGGCCAGCCAGGCGTCCACCTCCGCCTCAACGAAACCGACAGCCCTGCCGCCCAGGTTTATGGGCTGGGGAAAAGTCGGATCGTGCCGAGGGGACTGAGGATCCAGACGGTCGTAGATTGCGCTGCGACCAAGGCCAATTTTTTGAGTCAGGTGGAAGATGCGCAGAACGCGCAGCTGGTTCTCGTTCAACTGATTCGACATATTTAAACCTCCTTAGATGGCTTGTTGCGTTAAGCCATTAAGACAGATGGTATCGAACCGTTTTGGAATATGTTTGCGGAAGGTGGATTAGCCGTGGCTAGTCCCTCAAATTCGCTTTCTTAGAGTCTTGTAGTCGATCCCAAACTCGATACAGGCAGCCTTTTTCCAACCGCGCTCAGTACCATTTTTGTCGATATATTTCTCGGAAAATTTTTCGAGAGCCTCTTTTGTAACCTGCTTTTTCCTGGGCGCGCTGGCCCGCATAGATTGCTGTCTGCTTGTCCGTGTCCGGCGAAGATCGGCATCATAAAGAGCGCCACACCCAATCAGGCGCTGAAACTCTTTCCAGAGCGCCTCTAGCCTTGAAATATGCTCTGGGTAAAGCTTCTGCCGGCATCGCAGCCCATAGGCAATATCTAACCTTGCGTACTCGGCCAAATCCTCAGCCGCCCGGATCTCGAGTCGATTGCCTTTTTGTGTACCAATCCACCAGTACAGCGGATCGATTAACAGTTCTGTTACGATCTTTGCCCAGTTCGCCTCATAGGCACTTTCTGGGCAGCCCGCCCATTCGCGCATGACTTCGATTCCGCGCTCCTGGTATCCAACATCAAGGAGCGCCTCAAACTTATCGCTCAGATCAGACTTTGGAAGACTCATGGCACCCCCTTCGGTGCGCCCCTCGAATTGGGATGCCGCGCCTGGCCGGCGAAGGGGGCCGGCTGTTCGGGGATCAGCCTAGGCGCGGCAATTTGGTTACAGCAGCCCGCGTTCTGCAAATGACAGCGGATCAGCCAGCCCGGCGACGATGAAGTGGTCGAGCACCTTGACGTCCACCAGCGCAAGCGCACTTTTGAGCGCCTGCGTCAGCGCTTCGTCGCAGCGACTCTGCTCGGCGCAACCGGAAGGGTGGTTATGAGCGAAGACGGTGCCGGCGGCATTATGTGCCAGCGCCAGCTTGACGACTTCGCGCGGGTGAACACTCGTCTGCGACAGGGTGCCGTAGAACAGCACGGCGCATTCAATCAGCCGATTCTGCGCGTCAAGATACAGCACGGCGAAGCATTCGCGCTCCATCTCGGCAAAGCGCAGCTGCAGATACTCGCGCACCGCGCGCGGCGACGAAAGCGCCTCACCTGGCCGTCTAAGGCGTTTTTCAAGAATCTCCAGGGCGCGACGGATTTGCGCATCGCCGTGGCGCGGCCGGAATGTAGAATGTGCGATAGGCATGGTTCACCTCCTTGCAGGTGGATTGTGCTTAGGGGTCGCCGGGTGTTTGCGCACTCGCCGGCCCCGTTCTTTGCCTGAAACCGTCAGGCGCGGTAATTCTTATGCAGCATTGCCGCGAAGCGGGATCACTGCAGCGCCAGTTCTCAGACCGTCGAGATAGTCGGCCCAGGCTTGCATCATCTTGCGCCGCTCAGGCAGATGCTCAGCGTGGTTATAGGCGGCAGAAACCTTGTTGCGTTCTCCGTGCGCCAGCTGGCGCTCTATCACAGCATGGAGCCACCCAAGTTCGTGCAGCAAGGTGGACGCCATGCTTCTGAACCCGTGCCCGGTCATTTCCTCTGAGGTATAACCCAGGCGGCGCAATGCTGCGTTGATGGTGTTCTCGCTCATGGGGCGCGCTCCGCCGCGCTCGCTCGGGAAAACATAGCGACCGTTGCCTGTGACATTTTGAATTTCCTGCAGTACGGCGATGGCCTGGCGGGACAGGGGGACGATGTGCTGTTCCTTCATTTTCATCTTGCCGGCCGGGATCCGCCACTCGCACCTGCCGAAATCGATCTCCGTCCACTCGGCATGGCGCAGCTCGCCCGGGCGCACGAAAACCAGCGGTGCCAAGCGTAGGGCGCACTGCGTGGTGAAGGCACCCGTGAAACCTTCGATTGCACGCAACAGCTCGCCGGCAGACTTGGGATCCTTGACAGAGGGGTGATGCCTTACCTCGACCGGCGGCAGGATGTCCCGCAGCTCGATGTCGCGGCTGGGGTCTCGATTCGCCAGGCCGTGGCCGACGGCGTAGCGGCAGATTCGCCCGATGCTGTTATGGACCCGCTTGGCGATATCGATCGCTCCGCGGTCCTTGATACGGCGGATGACAGCCAGCACATCGGGCGCCGTCAGTTCGGCTACGGGGCGCTGGCCTATCCATGGGAACACATCCTTTTCCAGCCAGCGAATCTGTTTCCCCTTGGTGGTTTCGGCAAGCGTGGGAGCCGTCTGCGCATGCCAGCTACGCGCAACCGCCTCGAAGCTATTTTCGGAAAGTTCGCGCTGCGCCGCCTTCTCTGCTTTCCGTTGCTCCGCTGGATCGATGCCCCTGGCCAGCTGCTTTCGCGCCTCGTCGCGCCGTTCGCGCGCCTCTTTCAGACTCACATCGTCATAGACCCCGAGTGAGAGGCGCTTCTCCTTGCCTGCAAAGCGGTACTTCCACCGCCACCATTTGCCGCCGCTGGGGGAGACCTCCAGATACAGGCCACCGGCGTCAAAGAGCCGGTACGCTTTCGCTCCAGGCTTCGCTCTTTTTACAGCGGGATCGGTCAGTGGCATTGGGGGCATCTCCTTCACGGGTAGTGCAACTGCCCCCAATTTTGCCCCCAGTTGCCCCCGGATTGCAATAGCCTATTTCGGATGGAACCGGATATCGAATTAGCTTAACTTGCTAATTTCTAAGGTACTATAGGACTTTAACGGATCGTATTGAATTATTTCGTGGTGCCGGGAGGGGGGATCGCATGTAGGTCTGCGCGCCAATAATGGCGCGGGGTTTGTGTTTTCGAAGCCGCTAGTTGCCCCCAATGTTGCCCCATAACCCTGCTTTTGCAGACGCCTGTACTCAAAGATCGGTTGAAAGATTGCCGGCCACGCCCACCATGCGTAGTGGGCCGCCGGCTGTCGGGGTTGTTGTGGAGTCCGGGACACTCTCCGACTTGTCCTGGTCCGCCCACTCCATTGCGGGGCCCGAGCGGCTCGGGATGCAACATCAGACCGTGATGCCCTCGAGGGTGCAGAAGGACTCATCCCGCACCGAGGCAAAATCACATCGCGCATACGCCAGAATCCCAAGCTGCAGGTTGCTGCCCAGGTAACTCTGCGTGAGTACCTGCACGGTGATTTCCTTGCGCACCCCGAAGAGCAGGTCGCGCCAGTCGGCGACGATGCCGGCCGCGGTCGTGCCGCCGGTGAGCGGCGCCGCGGTGGTCCAGTACTTCGGCAGGACCGCGATCTCCGCCGGCATCGTCAGCGGCGTGTTGTCGCTCGAGATCCCGGTCTTCAGCTTGCGCATCTTTTTCCAGACAGCCGGATGTGCGACGAAGGCCCCGATGCGCTCAGCCGGCACGTTGTCCAGCATCAGCTCGTACATGCCGTCCACCAGGTAGTCCCAGCTCGTCGGCGCGCCGATGGAGGTGACCTTGTTGCGGCCGGCCGCGTTCATGATGCCCGCCGGCGAGATGGCCGCATCGGTCGTTTTGCCGACCAGGCCGGCCTGGTCGATCTCGTGGCTGAGCGCCGAAGTCAGAACACTGGCCAGGATCTGCTCGATGTTGGCGCTGTCCTGCGATAGCTCCAGGCTCAACTTGACCAGGCAGAGGACGGTTTTCGCGTTGAGAGTGACCGCGCCGAAGGTCGGATCTGCGGCGGCCAGGTCAGCGTTCTCCGCGTGCCAGGTGACAGTCGGGTCGCCGGTGACCTTGGCCAGCGTCAGCGACTTGCTATCCATCGGCACGGTACGTGCGCCGGCGCGGCTCAGCACCATGTTGGCGCGCAGGGCGTCAATCCATTCGCTGGCCAGCGCGCCCTGCACCGTGTAGCCGCCGCTCGGATCGGAACTGATGCCGAGCGCCTTGCGCTCCTCCGCCAGCTCGTCGGCATCGTGCGCGCGGCCACCAGAAACAATGCCGCGCAGCAGGCGACCCATGCTGGGCAGTGATTCGCTGCGCTGCTCAATCGAGGCGAGGGCCTGCTTGTGCTCCAGCACCGGGATCGGCGTGCCGGACTTGGCGTCGATAAGCGTGGCGATCTTGCCGGTCTCGTCGCTGGTGAGAAGGTTGCCGTCCTCATCGAGCGTGGCGCCAACCGGCGGGCGGCCGGCTTTTTTTATGATCTCGCCGAGTTCGCGCTCTACGGTACCCAGGCGGGCGTCGTGCTTCTTGGTCCACTTGTCGATGACCTCGCCCTGATCCTCGAGTATGCGCTTGACGTCGTCGAGGCCGACGGTGCCCGCAGCCAGCGGCAACAGGCCGGCACCTGCAAGAAACTCGGCGGGGATGTGATAGAAGCCGGCAAGGCCGGCAAGGACGGCGACGACGATCATCGCCGGAACGAAAAGCTTGTGGTTCAAGATTTTTTGCATGACGTGCTCCTGGTAGGTTGTCGCCTGAAGGCCAGGCTGAGCACGATTTAATCTCACCGCTTGCGCGGTTTAGGGGGCGTGCGAATTTCCGATTTCAATATTTTTTTCGCGCCGGTCAGGTGACGGCGGAGTGTGGCGAATGGCACTTCCCTCACCGCTTGCCGTGGCAGGCAGACAGTCACGGTTTCACGAACCCGGTTCACCCGGTCGATGGGGCTGCAGGCGTCGCTTCCGTACTGGGCCACCTCGTCCTCGAGCACGTCGAGCAGCCGCTCGAACGAATACGGCGGCCCGGCGCGTCTGGCGCGGTCAAGCACCAGGCGCGCAAGCGCCCCGGGGCGCTTGCCGCGCTGCTGAGCGGCGAACGGCAGCGCCAGGCGCACCAGGCCGAGGATCTCATCGCGCGCCTGGCCAGCCGGCGGCAAGTGCTCCGCCGCGGCGCCTGTCGTGGTGATCAGCCGCTCAGCCCGGCGGATCAGTGAAGCGCGCACGCCTGTTCCTCTGATGTGGCGGTAAGGCCCAGCAGCAGCTCCGCGCCGCCATTTGCATCAGGCACAACCAGGTCGACCTGCAGCAGGTTGCCGTTGGCGTGAATCACCAGGCGGGCCTCCTGTAGCGTGGCAATGCGCTCAGCAAGGCCTTCGCCGCTCCGGGCCGCAGCGCTCCGGAGCAAGGTCTTCAACGCCTCGCCACATAGGCTGGCCAGGCGAGCGTCGAGTTCTTCGAAAGTAACCTCATCATTCATGGCAATCCCCATTCGAGTGAGTGCAGACGTTTGCATCGTCAGCCTGGGTCGCCACCAGCTCGGCCAGCCTGGCCTCAAGCCGGCGGATTTCCTCTGCGGCGCGTTTGGCCCAACCCTCGGCGCCCTTGATGCGGTAGTTCGACTCATCCTTTTCCACCTTGGCGATTCGGGCATCAAGCCTGCGGATCTCCATCGTTACCGACTTCCTGCAGATATCGCCGCAGAATTTCCTCGGGCGGCCCGGCCCCCCGATCTCGGGAATATCCTTTCCACACTTCACGCAGCCCATGCTTTCAACCCTCCTGAATATATTCACAAGATTCAACCCCACCCCCCCATAACTCCCGCACGTAAAAGAAGGTG
>JBAYVU010000079.1:0-9167 GCA_041674385.1 Sterolibacterium sp. | reverse complement strand
CCGCACGACGGACGTGACGGGGTCGGTGGAACTGCCGGCGGGCACCGAGATGGTGATGCCTGGCGACAACGTATCGATCACGGTGAAACTGATTGCGCCGATCGCCATGGAAGAAGGGCTGCGTTTCGCGATCCGTGAAGGTGGCCGTACCGTCGGCGCCGGTGTCGTCGCCAAGGTGATCGAATAGGCTTACCGAATCCGTATCTGGAACTGAGCCAAAAGAGCCCTAGTACGGGCTCTTTTCGCCGGGGGGGCGAGTCTTGAAGCGTTTATGCAGCCAAAGATATTGCTCCGGTAAACGCCGCACCTCGGTTTCGATAAAGGCGTTCATGCGTCGGGTGTCAGCCTCGATGCTTACCCCCGGATAATCCTGCCAAGACGGGCCGATGGTGACCACATATCCCTGACCACCCGGTTGCATGCGCGTGACCACGGGCAGCACGAGCGCGCCGGATAAGCGTGCCAAGCGTGACAGACCCGTGATGGTAGCGGTCGGTACGCCAAAAAATGGCACGAAAATGGTGTCTCTCTGGCCATAATCCATGTCAGGCAGGTAGTAGAACGGTTTCCCGGCACGCATTCCCCGCAACGCCGGACGGGTGCCTTCCTGGCGCGAAAGTAGGGTCGAACCGCCGAATCGTGTGCGTCCTTTCAGCAAAGCCGCGTTGAACAGCAAGTTCTTCTGATTGGCGTAAATGCTGACCATATCGAGCTCCATGGTCAACCGCGTCCAGCCCATGTCGAGTCCGACGAAGTGGGGAACCAGCAGGATGGTCGGTTTTCCTTCGGCGCTCTTGAGATGTTCAAACCCTTCAATCTGGACCAGTTGCTGCAGACGTTGCGGCGGCGCCCACCAGAGCAGACCGCGTTCGAGAAAGCTGCGGCCGAAGGCGACAAAGTGTTTCCTGGCCAGCGACTCGCGTTGCGTCTCGCTGAGTTCTGGAAAACACAGGCGCAGGTTGGTCAGTGTGACATGACGCCGTTCGCGGCCGAATCGATAAAACAGATTGCCAAACCCTCGGCCGAGCACTGCCTGCCAGCTCAACGGGAGCCAGTGCAGCAGCCACATCAACGCCAACGCCAGCCGAATCATGTCCGATCTTCGGGGGAAGATGCCCCGGCCGGTACCTTGTAGCGGTTGTAGCCCCACAGATATTGCCCGGGGCACTCGCGTATCAACCCTTCCAGTTCGTGGTTGAGCTGAGCCGCACGTTGCGCCAAGGTGCCCTTCAACGGCGTTGCGAGGGGGCGCAATTTCAAGTGATAGCCGGCACCGTAGATTAGGCGTTCGGCATAAGCCAGCAGCACGGTCGCCCCGCTTTCGGCGAGTCGTGCGGCCAGTGTCATGGTATAGGCAGGGCGGCCGAAGAACGGCACCCAGACCCCCTCGCCTTTGCCGGGTACCTGATCGGGCAGCATGCCGATCGCCTCGCCCTTCTTCAGCGCCTTCATCAGAGTGCGTACGCCGCCAAGATCGGCCGCTGCCAGTTTCAGGTTGGCACCGCGTCCAGTTTCCACCAGGGGCTTCAGCCAAGCCTGCTTGGGCGGACGGTAGAGCACGCTGATCGGGCGGTGGCTGGCATAATATTGTGCCGTGATCTCAAAGCAGCCAAGATGCGGCGTCAGAAACAGGATCCCTGGGTTTTCCTTGCGCCAGGCGGCTTCCACCAATTCCCACCCCGTCACGCGGACCACTCGTGCGACTACCTCAGCTTGAGGCGGCAACCAGATTTTCGGCAACTCCAAGATGCTCTTGCCGGCTTCCGCTATGGCAGTTGTGCGCGCCTGCTTGGCCCAATTGCCAGCCGACGCCAGGTTTTCTCGCATATGGCGGCGATAGGTCGGCGAACCGATATAGGCAGTCCAACCGAGCAATGCGCCGAGATTGTGCAATAGATATAGCGGCAGTACGGACAGGAAACGGATCAGAAAACTCATGGCAGCCGGGTTATTGAAGAATGCGCATTGTCTGCGATCCGCGGGCACGGAGGAAGCACCAGTTCATGCGGTTGAAATGTTATCATCAAAAATAAAAAAATCGTCGCCAATCTGGAAGTCGCGCCATTATTGGTAAAATGCCATATTCAGAGGTAAGGCCCATCAGCACAATACCCACACCGCCGACGCAGTCCGACACCGCCCCACTCGACTCGATGGAGGTGGGTTTGTTGCTGCCCGGATTTATTGCACGGGGTGACGATGGCTTGTATGTCGATATTTCCCTGCTCGAATCCGAACAGAATTTCCAACAGTTCGCGGATCGCGTGTTTACCGGGAACGCTTTTTTCGCCGAACTCGACTATTCGCTGTTCTTGAAACTGATCTACGAACCCGATTCGCTGGTATTGCCAACGACTGGCAAGACTGCGGAAGCCAAGCCGCAAGTACGCTTGGCCAAAGATGTCGCCGCATTCAACCCGGAACGCCGGAAAGTCTACCGGGAAGCCAAGATAGTCAAAGACGGAAAAATGGCTGAGTACCTGTTCGAGCCGGTGATGCTGGAGCAGGACGTTGAGCTGCCCGTGTTTGGGCCTGCTCCGGAAAATCCCGCCACGCCGCGTCCGGTTCTCGGTTACGAGAAGCGCAAACAGTTGGTCCGAGTCAAGCTTGACCCCGATGAATTCATTGCTGCGATGTGGATGCAGGGCATACGCTACGGCCTCGACATACGGACGATCCGCGCGATGATCAAGGACGACCGTGCGGGGCGGGTGGAGATCGCCCACATGCTCGAGCCTTTTCCCGGACGGGATGCCAGCATTGTCGAGCAGAGTGAGAGCCTGCATCGGGATGATGCCCCCAAACGACTTGCCGATGGCCGGGTCGACCTGAGCACCTATAGCAATCATTTTCCGCAGGTCGCAATTGGTAGCCGGTTGATGAAGAAGATTCCGCGCGCCATGGGCAAACCTGGCTGGAATGTTCGCGGCACGGTTTTCGAGCCGCCGATCCCCAAGGACCTGGATCTCGAAGCGATGGCCGGGCCCGGCACACGGATAGAGCGGGCTCCGCAGGGCGAGTTCATTGTCGCAGCCATGTCGGGCTTCCTCTATATCGATGTGCAGTCCAACCTGATTTCGGTGACCGAGAAGATGGTCAGCAAAACCGGCGTCAGCATGGAGACCACCGGCAATCTGGAACTGACCGGCGCGGATTACGAGGAACACGGTGAGGTGCTGGAGCAGCGTCAGGTGACGGGCCACAATATGACGTTCTTCAACGACGTCTTTGGCCAAGTGATTTCCGATGGCGGCAAGATCGATCTGAAAGCCAATCTGGCCGGTGGCGAGGCGCGTAGCCCGCAAGGCAGCATAATCATCGAAGGCACCGCGTCGAATGCCACCGTCGAGGCCAGGGGCGGCGAGATTGTGATCAACGTTGCCCACAACACACTCATCATCGGCAAGAAAGTGAAGGTCCAGCAGGCAGTCAATTGCGACATTCTGGCCGAGGAGGTTGAAGTGGAAGCCTGTTCGGCATGCGGAATACTGGGCAAAATGGTTCTGCTCCACACCTCGGGCGACTGGAAGGGTATCGAAACACTGATTTCGATCCAGGTGCCGGACAGAACTGCCTGGGACCAGCGTGGCGAAGACCTCGACAAGCAGCTCGCGGATATCAGGAAGACCATGGCGGGTAAAGAGGCCAATGCGGCACAGATTTCCAACCAGAGCGAAGTGCGGAAATTTCTTGCCTTGCGCCAGAAAGTGGATGCGGGAGAAATAAAGATCGCTCCGGCGCAGGAGGCTGGCTGGAAAACAACCGTCGTTCGTTTTGCCACCGTGACGCGTCAACTTGAGAAGTTGATCGATGAAGTCCGCAAACTGAAAATTGAGGAAGAGTATCTGTGTAACCAGGCAGAGAAACTGCAAGTCGCACGAAAGAGCGCGGAAGAAGCGGTATCCTGCGTAATCAGGGAAGTCACCGGTGAGACCATCGTGCGGATTAGGACGGGTCCGGTCGAGGGCGTGCTGTTTGATGCGCTGAGTCCAAAGGAAATGAAAATTCGCTTGCGCGAGTCGGGCGGGGCAGGGGAACGGCTATTTGCCGACGACAGCGGCACCTACAAATGGCGTCTTGCGCCGAAAGCCTGACATCCCCGCATCATTGCATTGCTGGCCTGATCAGATGATCCTGTACCCTAGAAGAAAAAGCGGACACTAGCGTGTTTGACCCCATCCTTTGCCGCAAGTAAAATTACGCTTCGCCGAGTTAATCAGGACAACTTGCAGGGCGGGCTTCGTAAATACTGCTAAAGCGTCACCTGCTCTCCTCCCCGGAGCCGGTAGCGTCGGCGAGATGGGGGATATTTTCAGGAGCAGTCAGCATGTCCAATGATTTTCTATTTTCTTCCGAATCCGTTTCCGAAGGACACCCCGACAAAGTCGCCGACCAGATTTCCGATGGCGTCTTGGATGCCATTTTGGCGCAGGACAAAAAAGGCCGGGTAGCTTGCGAAACCCTGGTATCGACTGGTCTCGTCGTCATCTCCGGCGAGATCACGACGACAGCCCACATCAACTACATGGAAATTGCCCGCGACGTGGTGCGCTGCATCGGCTACGATCACCCGGACATCGGATTTGACTACAAGTCATGCGCCGTGCTCACCGCCATCAACCGTCAGTCTCCGGATATTGCCCAAGGAGTGAATGAAGGTGAAGGGCTCGATCTCGATCAGGGTGCTGGCGACCAGGGGCTGATGTTCGGTTATGCCTGCAACGAGACGCCCTCGCTCATGCCGTTCCCGCTGTATTATGCGCATCGCATCATGCAGCGCCAGGCCGAGGTCCGCAAGGATGGACGCTTGCCGTGGTTGCGTCCGGACGCCAAGAGTCAGCTGACAGTGCGCTATGTAAACGGCAAGCCGGCGGAAATACACACCGTGGTGGTCTCGACTCAGCACGGTCCGGAAATCGCTCACGCCGAATTGGCACAAGCGGTCATCGAGGAGATCATCAAGCCGGTGTTACCCAAGGAAATGCTGACTGCCAATACGCGCTACCTGGTCAACCCGACCGGCCGTTTCGTCGTCGGTGGCCCGCATGGCGACTGCGGCCTGACCGGCCGTAAGATTATCGTCGACACGTACGGCGGCGCGGCACGCCATGGCGGCGGCGCATTCTCCGGCAAGGACCCGTCCAAGGTGGATCGTTCAGCTGCCTATGCCGGCCGCTACGTGGCGAAAAACATCGTTGCCGCCGGTCTGGCCGAGCGCTGCGAAGTGCAGGTGGCCTATGCCATCGGCGTTGCCAGGCCGGTGTCGCTGATGGTGAACACGTTTGGCACCGGCAAAGTCAGTGACGAAAGAATAGTCGAACTGATCGACAAGCATTTCGATTTGCGCCCCAAGGGCATCATTCAGACACTCGACCTGTTACGGCCGATTTACTTGAAAACCGCCGCATATGGCCATTTCGGCCGCGACGAACCGGAATTCACCTGGGAAAACACCGACAAAGCAGCAGCTTTGAAGGCGGCGGCAGGTATCTGATAATGGGGATGGCTAGGAGCGGGCAAGCTCGCTCTGCTGGGCGCTTAGTGAAAAATTTCTTCACTAAGCGCGCCTAATCGCGTATTTGTTGCTTTTGCCAGTTCCATGCGTCGGCACACATGGCGACGATGTTTCGTTCGGCTTTCCATCCAAGCAGCGCTTGCGCACGGGAAGGGTCGGCGTATCCCGCAGCAATATCGCCCGGACGGCGGTCAACGATGTCGTAGGGAATGCTGCGGCCACACGCGCTTTCGAAGGCACTCACGATATCGAGTACGCTATAACCTCGTCCAGTGCCGAGGTTGACTGTGAGCAGCCCGGGATTTTGTCGCAGGTAATCCAGCGCGGCCAGGTGGCCCAGCGCAAGGTCGACCACGTGGATGTAGTCCCTGATACCCGTGCCATCGGGCGTCGGGTAGTCGCCGCCGAATATCCGTAGACGCGGCAGGCGACCAGCTGCCACTTGGGCGATAAAGGGCAGGAGGTTGTTGGGTATGCCGTTTGGATCTTCCCCGAGCCAGCCGCTGACGTGGGCGCCAACGGGGTTGAAGTAGCGCAGCAAGCCGATGCGCATGCTTGGGTCGGCGGCAGCAATGTCGCGGAGCATGTCCTCGACCATGAGCTTGCTGCGACCGTAGGGGTTGATGGGGTCCAGCGGTGTCGATTCGGACCAGGGTGGCGGCTCGGTCGCGGCATAGACTGTGGCCGAGGAAGAGAATACGAGGGTGTTTACCCCGGTTTCGGCCATGGCTTCGAGCAGTGCGATGCTGCCGCCAACATTGTTGTGGTAATAGCGCAAGGGCTGCGCTACGGATTCGCCTATGGCCTTCAGGCCGGCGAAGTGGAGGACGGCATCGTTGCCTGGCAATACGCGCGCCAGCGTGTCGCGGCTGCGGACATCCGCTTGCACGAAGGTGGGCTGTTGTCCGGTGATTTGCTTAATGCGACCGAGGACGGCCGGTTTGCTGTTGCTGAGGTTGTCGAGGATCGTGACCTGGTGCCCATTGTTCAGGAGTTCGATGACGGTGTGGCTACCGATGTAACCCGTGCCGCCGGTGACGAGGACTTTCATTGCATCGCAATCATCGGATCGTTCTTCCCAGCAGGGATCTGTATACCTCCAAAGTTCCCTCTGTCATCTGCTTCAGCGTGAATTCCTGGGACACCCTGGCATAGGCTTCTTTGCCATAGGCGATACGTTTTTGTTCGTTGGACAGCAACTCGTTGATGGCCTGGGCAAGTGCCTCGGGATTTCGGGGCGGCACCACTAAACCGGTTTTGGCGGAGTGGTTGACGTAGGTCACACCATTATTCAGTTCGCAACAGACGATGGGTTTTTCACAAGCCATCGCTTCGAGCTGAACCAGGCCGAACGCCTCGCTGGGCTCGACAGAAGGCATGCAAAAAAACTCGCATGCGTAGTAATAATGCGGCAGTTCTTCGTCGGGAATCCTGCCCAGGAAAACGACTTTATCCGTCAGGCCGAGTGTGTTGGCCAGATGCTGCAATTCCGAGGTCTTTGGCCCACAGCCGCCCAGCAGAAGAATCGCATCCTCGGCAACCTGCTGCATGGCCCGGATCAAATATTCATATCCTTTGTAATAGACATGCCGGCCGAGAGCAAAAACGATTTTTTTCCCCGGATATTTCTTTTTCAGGCAGGCAGATCCCTGCATGGTCTGTTCGTTCTTTTCGAAGCGGCAGAGATCCACGCCATAGGGAACGACGTGCCTGCGGAGGGGGTCCTGGCAAGCGTGCATCTGCGTGGAGGATGAAAAGTGTCGCGGAGTCGCCGCGATGATGGCGTCGGCCCTGGCAACGATATGATTCAAGAACGGCTGGTAGAGCGTCAGCAGTTTTTTCTGTCTGATGATGTCGCTATGCCAGGAAATGACCAGCTTGGGCTTGCGAGGCAAGAAAGCATAAGCCAGATGCGACATGGGATCGGGAAAGTGCAGATGAATAATATCGTAACGTTCCCGCTCGTAAAGCTTCCGGACATAAAAGGGCATGCTCGGACACAACGAAGTGCCGGCCACAGTAGCGATCGAGGCCACTTTGTGTATATCGTATCCGCCCCGGTGGACCACTTCGTTGCTGCAGTTTTCATTGGCGACTACATTGGCCACTTGCATGTAATGCTGAAGACAGTCGAGCAAAGAGCCGACATGACGCTCGGTCCCACCGAAATACGGAGAGTAATATCTGCCAAAGTGAAGGACTTTCAAAAGGTTTTCCTTGTGACAGGCTGAGCCGGGAAATCCTTGGTCAATGGTTTGGCATACATGCGCATGGATGGGTAGTTATTTCATTCTCAAAGCAGGCTGTGCGATGGCCGAGCGAATGCGAACGCCCTGCTTGTCACTGCTGGCAGGATTGATCAGGAAAAGCCGTTATGATAATTCAAATCGATTTAATTCGCCTGTCTATGTGGTTTTTTGCATAAACACCGAGGTTCATTTGGCGAGGATTTCATGGTAGACGGCGAGGGTTTCCTGGGCGCAGCGCGGCCAGCTGAAATGGCGTGAACGCAGGAGGCTGGCTGCGGCCATGGTTTTCTGGCGCTGCGTATCTTCGATGACACTGCGCAGTGCTTCGGTCATCGCGTCGATATCATGGGGATCGATGCACAGGCCGGCTTCACCGACGACTTCTGGTAGAGATGCGCGATCCGAAACGATCACAGGTATGCCGGCCGCCATGGCCTCCAGCGGCGGCAGGCCGAAGCCCTCGTAGATTGAGGGATAAACGAATAGCCTGGCTGCCGCATAGAGCGGAGGAAGGTCGATTTCCTCAACATGCCCGAGAACACGCAGCAAACCTTGGCGTTCAAGCAAGGCCATTTCCCGGTTGGTTTCTTCATGTCGCCAACCGCTCATTCCGGCGATCACCAATGGACATCGTCTTGAAATTTCGGGTGGCATAAGCCGATAGGCGCGGATCAGGCTGATCAGATTCTTGCGCGGTTCGAGTGTGCCAACAGCCAGCGCATATCCACCGTGGTTAAGGCCGAGTTGTCTGCAAACGCGGGAAGTCTCGGTCGCCGACATCGGCCGAAAGTCGCTGGTGACGCCGAGAGGAACCATGCGAATGCGGTCAAAGGACACGCCAAACAAAGAGTTCATTTCGCGCGCAACGAAATCGGAATCCACAATAATGCGGCTTGCGCGTTCCAGCGATTCGGGAAACTGCCGATCCATGATGCGAACCCGCTGGATAGGATGAGTTTCCGGAAAGCGTACCCAAGAGGCGTCATGTGCCGAGATCACAATAGGCCCGTTGAAGCGGAAGGCAAGATAGTTCGGTTCGTGGTACAGCTGCGCTCGGCTCTTCTGGATGTCGCGCGAAAATCTCAGTTGTTGCAGCTTCCTCTCAAGCAGCCTGGCCCCAGGCAGATTGTGCAGGAAACGCAGAGGGGCTGCGGAAACGCCGGCCAAGACCGGTGGCGGTCGATCACGCCAACCATTGATGGCATCGAAATAGTCGATGCGTACCCGCAACTGACTGAGAACCGCGGCCAGCTCCCTGACATAGCGCCCAATCCCCGTCTGGGGTGTGAGCATGGCTGTCGCATTGAGAGCGAGACGCAGCGGCTTATCATTCATGAGTGCGCCAACGCCAGGGTTACGTCAGATATGGCTTGCAGACGGCAATATAATGAGCATTCAACCAT
>JBAYVU010000078.1:0-9707 GCA_041674385.1 Sterolibacterium sp. | reverse complement strand
TGGTGACAAGGGGAGTAGTTATGCTACCGCTAGATTCGTTCTTGACTGCTGTCACAGGTTGCATTGCATTGAGACGCTCGAACTCGGACGGCTCGGGGAGATTGATGGAGATCAGCACCGGCTCGGCAAAGAACTGCCTGGCCATATCTTCCAGGCGGCGCAAATAACGTTCCCGCACCCATTGCAGAACGAAGCGATTGGGCGCAACGAGTTTCAGGCCCGGGCTCGAATCATCACCATCTTCGAGGCGCAGTGCCCTGATCCAGGTATTGAATTGCTGAGGGGGTAGTTCCTGCTCAAATTGCTGGAGGCAGGATGACCAAAATGCATTCATTCTTAATGACCCGTCACCATGTCATGCAAGGTGAGCGTATGTTATTTGTGATGTTAAGATAATTATTTGATTATTATTATTATTTTATTTAAGTCGCTGCCTGAACCGGCTCTTGCGAAGAACATCAAGTGGCGAATTCTAGCGCTATTCCGCTAGAGTTATCCACAGGCGGTCAAAAAAAATGGGCTTGACAAATCAATGATGAAAAGATGTAATCGTGTGTTTCTCTTCTTGTATAGACGGCGGCCATGAAACGCACATACCAACCTTCTGTAATTCGGCGCAAACGCACCCATGGTTTCCTCGTTCGCATGCGTACGCGCGGTGGACGAGCTGTCATACGCGCTCGACGTGCCAGGGGGCGCGCCCGACTCGGCGTTTGAAGTGGCAGAAGCGGGCGTCGATTTAGGCTTCCGCGGCGAATATCGGATACGCAAAACGGATGAGTTTTCATCCGTTTTTGCTTTTCGAAAGACGCTTCGCGGCAAACATTTCGATATGCTCTACCGCCCGAACTCGCTTGCCACAGCCCGGCTCGGTGTGGTCATCGCAAAAAAGTTCGTTCGCTCTGCTGTGAATCGAAATCTGACCAGACGCATTGTGCGAGAATCCTTCCGCCTGTCCCGCATGAGGCTGCCGCAGCGCGACATCGTTGTGCGTGTTTCGATCCGCATGGACACACTCGATCGGCAGGCCTTGCGGAAAGAAATTGATGAGTTGTTTGCTCGCCTGGCCCAATGAATAAGTTGCTTGTTCTACTTGTGCGCATTTACCGGTTGACACTCAGTCCTCTGATGGGGAGAAATTGCCGGTTTCACCCGAGCTGCTCTGAATATGCCATCGAAGCACTCGAAAAGCACGGCGGATGCAGAGGATGCTGGCTTGCCGCCAAGCGTGTTTCGCGTTGCCACCCCTGGCATCCAGGCGGATATGATCCCGTTCCCTGAGCCCCCCCCAATTACAAGAGCCGATTGATGGACAATCAACGTTTGATCCTCCTGCTGGTATTCCTTTTTTCCCTGTTCATGCTGTGGGATGGCTGGCAGACGCAAAATCAACCGGTACAGGTAATCGCAAAAGAGCAATCGGCGTCGCAGGCCGCTCCCCGGGTTCAGGGCGTTACGCCGACGCCGACCACTCCTCTGTCATTGTTGTCGCCGCCATCGACATCCGCCGTGCCACTTCCGACGCAAGCCGCAGTTTCGACGCCCGGAGTCAAGGCTGTAGTCAAGACAGACCTTTATCTTGCCGAGATTTCTTCGGTGGGTGGAGACCTTGTTCGGCTGGAACTTACCCAGCACAAGGCTACCGAGGACAAGAGCAAGCATTTTGTCCTGATGGAAATTTCCAAGGAACGTACCTATCTGGCCCAAACCGGCCTGATCGGGGAGGGGTTGCCCAACCACAAGACAGAATTCAAACTGGAACCCGGCACTTATGAGCTAAAACCGGATTCCGACAAACTGGTACTAAGGCTGGAAGCCCCGGAGATTAGAGGTCTGAAAGTGACCAAGATCTACACGTTCAGTCGCGGTAGCTACCAGATCGACGTTGGATACGAGGTCGTAAACCAGCGGCAGGCGCCGTTTGACGCGCATGTCTACTACCAGCTCACGCGTGACGGCAAGGTTCCGGAAGCCAGCATGACCAATATTGCCACGTTCACCGGACCGGCGATCTATACGGATGAAGGCAAGTTCCAGAAAGTCGAGTTTGCCGACATTGACAAGAGCAAGGCCAAGTACGTTCCGAAAGCCAAGGACGGCTGGATCGCGTTTGTGCAGCACTATTTCGTCGCTGGATGGACGCCGCAAGGAAAGGACGAGCGTGAATTTTTCATGCGCAAGGTGGCCGACAACCTTTTCTCGGCCGGCATCATTCTGCCGGTTGCGGCTGTTGCGCCAGGGCAGACGTCCCGCTTCGGTGTGCCGCTCTATGCCGGCCCGCAGGAGCAGGCCAAGCTGGAAAAGATCGCCCCTGGCTTCGACCTTGTGGTGGACTATGGCTGGCTGACGGTGATTGCCGCGCCCATCTACTGGCTGCTCGAGCTGATTCACCGCTTCGTTGGCAACTGGGGCTGGTCGATCATTTTCCTCACCATGCTCATCAAAGGTATGTTTTTCCCGCTTTCCGCAGCGAGCTACCGCTCCATGGCGAAAATGAAGTTGGTTACGCCCAAGCTCATGAAAATCAAGGAGCAATTCGCCTCAGACCGTAATCGCATGAACCAGGAGATGATGGAGCTGTACCGCAAGGAGAAGATCAATCCCCTGGGTGGTTGTCTGCCTATCATGGTTCAGATCCCCGTCTTCATTGCCCTTTACTGGGTGTTGCTCGGCAGCGTCGAGATGCGCCACGCCCCCTGGATGCTTTGGATCGAGGATCTATCGACCAAGGATCCCTATTATGTCCTGCCTATCATCATGGGCATATCGATGGTGATCCAGACCCGGCTGAACCCGACCCCACCCGATCCGATCCAGGCCAAGGTGATGATGGCCATGCCGATCGTGTTTACTTTCATGTTTCTCTGGTTCCCGTCCGGCCTGGTGCTGTACTGGACCGTCAATAACGTCCTTTCGATTGCCCAGCAGTGGCAGATCACGCGCCTGATCGAGGGTGGCAAGCAGAAAGCCAGTTGATCTGATTGCCGCCGTTGCCACCGCGTCCGGACGCAGTGGCATCGGCATCGTGCGCTTGTCCGGGCCTAATCTTGCATCGATTGCCTGCAGCCTGACCGGAATCCTCCCGCAGCCCCGCGTCGCCACCCTGGCGCGCTTTCACGATACGACAGGGGGCGAGATCGACGAAGGCATCGCTCTCTATTTTCCCGCCCCCCATTCCTATACTGGGGAAGATGTACTCGAACTTCAGGGTCACGGCGGACCGGTGGTGATGCAGTTGCTGTTGCGGCGCTGCCTTGAACTGGGCGCGCGCCTGGCAGAACCGGGTGAATTTACCCGGCGTGCCTACCTTAACAACAAGCTGGACCTGGCTCAGGCCGAAGCGGTAGCCGATTTAATTGAGGCGTCTACTGCGGCGGCTGCCCGATCTGCGGTGAGATCTCTTTCCGGCGAGTTTTCGCGGTCAGTACGAGAGCTCGTCGAGCGACTGATTGCCTTGCGCATGCTGGTTGAAGCCACACTGGACTTCCCCGAGGAGGAAATTGATTTTCTGCGCCAATCTGATGCTGCCGGCCAATTGACCGGCCTGACCGGGGATGTCGGCAAATTGCTGCGCGGCTCACGACAGGGCAGCCTGCTGCGAAACGGATTGCACGTCGTCATTGCCGGCCAGCCCAATGTCGGCAAGTCCAGCCTGCTCAACCGCTTGGCTGGGGAGGAGCGCGCCATCGTGACTGCCGTACCCGGTACGACGCGGGATGCCCTGCGCGAGACTATTCAGGTACAGGGCATCCCATTGCATATTGTCGATACGGCCGGGCTGCGCGAGACAGAAGACGAAGTTGAGCAACTTGGCATTGCCCGCAGCTGGAAGGAGATCGAGCGCGCCGATGTGGTGTTGCACCTGCTGGATGCCCGGGTTGGCTTGACCCCGGCCGATCAGGCAATTGCAGCCAGGATGCCCACCGGCGTTGAGCAGATCACCCTGTTCAACAAATGTGATCTGGCGGCCCATCCTTTCAATCGCGAGGAATCGGCCGGCCGGGTATCTCTTTGGTTATCGGCGAAGACCGGAGAGGGGATGGGGGTGCTTGAGAAGGAATTGCTGCGCATTGCAGGCTGGCAAGCTGGCGCCGAGGATGTTTTTCTGGCCCGGGAGCGTCATCTCATGGCGCTTGAAAAGGCCCGATCGCACTTGCAAGCGGCCTTATCCCGCCCGGACCACTTGGAGCTCTATGCGGAAGAATTGCGTTTGGCACAGGAAGCACTTAGCGAGATTACCGGCGAGTTCACTCCCGACGACCTGCTGGGGGAAATTTTCTCCCGCTTCTGCATAGGCAAGTAAAGCCCAGGCGGGCGGATTGTTCCACGTGGAACCGATCAATCTAATATTATTGTGCGCCGCCGCATTCGCGGCCGGGCTCATCGATGCGGTCGTGGGCGGCGGCGGGTTGATCCAGATCCCGGCGCTTTTCAGCGTCTTGCCCCAGGCACAACCGGCCACCCTTTTCGGCACCAACAAGCTGGCCAGTATTTTCGGGACCAGCAGCGCCGCCCTCCGTTACGCCCGGCGCATCGACGTACCCTGGCGGGCGGCTTTGCCGGCGGCCCTGGCGGCATTTGTTCTCTCCTACTTCGGCGCCATGACGGTGGCCCTGTTGCCCAAGGAGTGGTTGCGGCCGCTGGTCCTGGTTCTTCTGCTCATCGTTACGGCCTACACGTATGTGCGCAAAGACCTGGGGGCCGTGGATCAGCGCCGGGTACATGGGCGTCGCGACATGCTGTTGGCACTGTTGTCTGGGGGAGTGATCGGTTTCTACGATGGTTTCTTTGGTCCTGGCACGGGCAGTTTCCTGGTTTTCATGTTTGTCCGTCTCTTCGGGCTGGATTTTCTGCGGGCTTCCGCATCGGCCAAGATCGTCAATGCCGCCACCAACCTGTCAGCGCTGCTGTTTTTTGGGGCGCATGGTCATGTGCTGGTCGCCATCGGCCTGGCGATGGCGTTGTTTAACATCGGTGGATCGCTGGTCGGTTCGCATCTGGCGATCCGCCACGGTGCCGGTTTTGTCCGGCGTGCCTTTCTTGTCGTGGCAATTGGTTTCATTTTGAAGTTTGCTTGGGATACGCTTCACGGCTGAACATGGTAAGTAGCTGAAATAAAAGAACTCAACGCCATGATGTTTCACGTGGAACAGTCCCCTGTCTTTTTGTTCCACCCTCACGTATGATGTCGCCTCTTCGCTGCGATCAAAGACCATGCTGTTCCCCACGCGTTATGATGTCATCATCATCGGCGGCGGCCATGCCGGCACCGAGGCGGCGCTTGCCGCGGCTCGCGCGGGCTGTCGCACGCTGCTGCTGACGCACAACATCGAGACGCTGGGGGCGATGTCCTGCAACCCCTCCATCGGCGGCATCGGCAAGGGTCATCTGGTCAAGGAAGTCGACGCCCTCGGCGGTGCCATGGCGGCGGCCACCGACGAGGCCGGCATCCAGTTCCGCATCCTAAATTCCAGCAAGGGCCCGGCGGTGCGCGCCACGCGCGCCCAGGCCGACCGCGTGCTGTACAAGGCGGCGATCCGCCGCCGGCTGGAGAATCAGCCCAATCTGACGCTGTTCCAGGCGGCCGTCGACGACCTCACCGTCTCCGGCGACCGCGTCACCGGCGTCGTCACCCAGCTCGGCCTGCGCTTCGAGGCCGAGGCGGTGGTGCTGACCGCCGGCACCTTCCTCGCCGGCCTGATCCACGTCGGCCTCGACCATTTCCAGGCCGGCCGCATGGGCGACCCGCCGGCGGTGAGCCTCGCCGCGCGCCTGCGCGAACTCAAGCTGCCGGCAGGCCGCCTGAAGACCGGCACGCCGCCGCGCCTCGATGGCCGCAGCATCGATTTCTCGGTGATGGCGGTGCAGCCGGGCGACGATCCGGCGCCGGTGTTCTCCTTCCTCGGCAATGCTGCCCAGCATCCGCGGCAACTGCCGTGCTGGATCACCCACACCAACCAGTCCACGCACGACATCATTCGCGGCGGCCTGGACCGCTCGCCCATGTTTACGGGTGTCATCGAGGGAGTGGGCCCTCGCTACTGCCCCTCCATCGAGGACAAGATACACCGCTTCGCCGACAAGTCGAGCCACCAGATCTTCCTAGAGCCGGAAGGCCTGACGACGCACGAAATCTATCCGAACGGGATCTCGACCAGTCTGCCCTTCGACGTGCAGCTGGCCCTGGTGCATTCCATTCCGGGCCTGGAAAACGCCCACATCCTGCGGCCCGGCTACGCCATCGAGTACGACTACTTCGATCCGCGAGGCCTGCACTCCTCGCTGCAGACGAAGGCCATCCGTGGCCTGTTTTTCGCCGGCCAGATCAACGGCACGACCGGCTACGAGGAAGCCGCCGCACAGGGTCTGCTTGCCGGACTCAACGCCGCGCTTTTCGCCAAGGGCGAAGCGCCTTGGTGCCCGCGCCGCGACGAGGCCTACCTCGGCGTGCTGGCCGACGACCTCATCACGCGCGGTGTTTCCGAGCCCTACCGCATGTTCACCAGCCGCGCCGAATACCGCCTCAGCCTGCGCGAGGACAATGCCGACCTGCGCCTCACCGAAGCCGGCCGCCGGCTCGGCATCGTCGACGACGTCCGCTGGGACGCCTTCAACCGCAAGCGCGACGCCATCGCGCGCGAGCAGGAGCGACTGAAGACTTCCTGGGTGAACCCCAAAACTGTGGACGCCGCCAATGCCGAGCGCGTCCTCGGCAAGCCGCTCGAGCACGAATACAGCCTGGCCGAACTGCTGCGCCGGCCAGACGTGAGCTATGCCAGCCTGATGACCCTGCCCGGGGCGGGCGAACCGATCAGCGATCCGCAGGCCGTCGAGCAACTGGAAATCCAGTCCAAGTATCAAGGCTACATCGACCGTCAAGCCGAGGAAATCGCCAAAAGCCGCGAGCAGGAAGACACGCCGCTGCCGGGCGACATCGACTACCGCACGGTGCGCGGCCTCTCGATCGAAGTGCAGCAGAAGCTCAACCAGCACAAGCCGGAAACTCTGGGCCAGGCCTCGCGCATCCAGGGTATCACCCCGGCTGCGATCTCCTTGCTGCTGGTGCATCTCAAGCGGCGCGGCTCGCCGGTGCGGGAATCCCGCAAGCGCGCATGAATTCGACAGGGCAATTGACGCGCGGACTCGCCGCGCTGGGCCTGGAATTGCCGCCGCCGGCGCAGGAGAAGCTGCTCGCCTTCGCCGCGCTGCTGGGCAAGTGGAACAAGGTGTACAACCTCACCGCGCTGCGCGACGAGCAACAGGTGATCAGCCATCATCTGCTGGATTCGCTGGCCGTGCTGCCGCATCTGGGCAACGCGAAACGGCTGGCCGACATCGGCAGCGGCGGCGGCCTGCCGGGCATTCCGCTGGCCATCGCGCGGCCGGAGCTGCAGGTGGCGCTGGTGGAGAGCAACCAGAAGAAATCGGCCTTCCAGCAGCAGGCAAAGATCGAACTGGGCCTCGCCAACGTGTCGGTGCACTGCGAGCGGGTCGAGGCCTGGCAGCCGGAGGAAAAATGCGACGTGGTGATCTCGCGCGCCTTTTCCGACCTGGCCGAGTTCGTCAGATTATCCGGCCATCTGCTCGCCGAAGGCGGCGCGCTGCTGGCCATGAAAGGGGTGCACCCCTACGAGGAAATCGCCCAGTTGCCGGCCGGCTGGCGCGTGGCGTCGGTGACGCCGCTGCAGGTGCCGGGCGTGGAGGGCGCGCGCCATCTGGTGCGCGTGGAGAGAGGATAAAAGGGGATAACGTGTCGTACATATTCGCAGTCGCCAACCAGAAGGGTGGGGTCGGCAAGACCACCACCACGGTGAACCTCGCCGCGGCGCTCGCCGCCCAGGGCCAGCGCGTGCTGCTGGTCGATCTCGATCCGCAGGGCAACGCCACCATGGGCAGCGGCGTGGACAAGCGGACGCTGAAGAACTCGGTCTACCACGTCCTGCTCGGCCTGACCTCGCTCGCCGAGGCGCGCAAGGCCTCCGAGACCGGCAAGTACGACACCCTGCCGGCCAACCGCGACCTCGCCGGCGCCGAGGTGGAAATGGTCGACCTCGACAACCGCGAGACGCGCTTGAAGCACGCCCTCGCGCTGCACGACCAGGACTACGATTTCGTCCTCATCGACTGCCCTCCCTCCCTCAGCATGCTGACGCTGAACGGCCTGTGCGCCGCCAACGGCGTCATCATCCCGATGCAGTGCGAGTACTACGCGCTGGAAGGCCTCTCCGATCTGGTGAACACCATCAAAAAGGTGCACGCCAACCTGAACCCGGACTTGAAGATCATCGGCCTGCTGCGCGTCATGTTCGACACGCGCAGCACGCTGTCCAACCAGGTCAGCGCCCAGCTCGAGCAGCATTTCGGCGACAAGGTGTTCAAATCCATCGTGCCGCGCAATGTGCGCCTGGCGGAAGCGCCGAGCTACGGCGTGCCCGGCGTGCTCTTCGACCGCGCCGCGAAAGGCGCGCAGGCCTACCTAGCCTTCGCCGCCGAGATGATCGAACGCGCAAAGACGTTTTAGGGAGAATAAGACATGGCAGCCAAACCGAAAGGCCTCGGCCGCGGGCTCGACGCCCTGCTGGCCGGCAACAGCAGCGAACCGCAGCGCCAGGACAGCCTGCGCGTCGACTACCTGCAGCCCGGCAAGTATCAGCCGCGCACGCACATGGACCAGGAGTCGTTGAACGAGCTGGCCGCCTCCATCAAGGCGCAGGGTGTGATGCAGCCGATCCTGGTGCGCCCGGTCGACGGTGGACGCTACGAGATCATCGCCGGCGAGCGGCGCTGGCGCGCCTCGCAACTGGCCGGTTTGCACGAAGTGCCGGTGCTGGTGCGCGACATTCCCGACGATTCCGCGCTCGCCATGTCGCTCATCGGGAACATCCAGCGCGAGGACCTCAACCCGCTGGAAGAAGCGATGGGCATCCAGCGCCTCATCGACGAATTCGGCATGACCCACCAGCAGGCCGCCGACTCCGTCGGCCGCTCGCGTCCCGCCGCGAGCAACCTGCTGCGCCTGCTGCATCTGGCCAAGCCGGTGCAGGACCTGCTCATGTCCGGCGAGATCGACATGGGCCACGCCCGCGCCCTGCTGCCGCTGCCGAAAGCCGGCCAGTTGCAGCTCGCCCACCGCATCGCCGCCAAGGGCTACTCGGTGCGCGAGGCCGAGCGCATGGTGCAGCACGAGCTCAACCCGCCCAAGCAGAAGGCCGCGCCGAAGAAGGACGACCGCGACGTCGCGCGCCTCGAGGAAGAGCTTGCCGACGCACTCGGTGCGCAGGTGAAGATCAAGATGGGCGCCAAGGGCGACGGACAGATCGCCATCGGCTTCGCCAGCCTCGACCAGCTCGACGGTATTCTCGAGAAGCTGCGCTAGCTTTTCTCGGAAGCCTTCGGCGGCGTCGGTGCGAAGTAGCTGGCGGCAATCACCAGCAACGCCACGCCGAGCAGCGACACCGTGCGGCCCAGGGTGTTCACATGGGCGGTGTCCACCAGCATCAGCTTGAGGCCGACCACGCCGAGCAGGCCGAAGCCGGCGAACCACAGCGTGCGCAGGCCGCAGCGCGTGGCGTGGATCATCAGGCCGAGGGCGAGCAGGGTCCACAGGATCGACCAGCTCGCCTGCAGCGCCACCGAGTCGACCAGCCTGTCCCAGACGAAGGGCACGCCGAGCCAGTGGTGCACCGTGCGCGCGGCGCCGGCGCTGA
>JBAYVU010000077.1:0-9709 GCA_041674385.1 Sterolibacterium sp. | reverse complement strand
GGGCCAGAAGGTGCACCGCCTGCTCGTCGAGGAAGGCGCCGACATCAAGAAGGAACTCTACATCGGCATGGTGGTGGACCGCGTTACGCAGAAGGTCTGCCTGATGGCCTCCAGCGAGGGCGGCATGGACATCGAGGAGGTCGCCGCGCATACGCCGGAGAAGATCCACAAGGTATACGTCGATCCAGCCACCAGGTTGAAGGATGCCGAGGCCGACGATATTGCCCGCAAGATCGGTGTGCCGGAGGCTTCCGTCGCGCAGGCGCGCAGCGTGCTGCAGGGGCTCTACAAGGCATTCTGGGAGGTCGATGCCAGTCTGGCCGAGATCAATCCGCTGATCCTTACCGGCGACGGCAAGGTCATCGCGCTCGACGCCAAGATGAACTTCGATTCCAACGCCCTGTTCCGCCACGAGGACATTGTCGCCATGCGCGACCTCGACGAGGAAGACCCGGCAGAGATCGAGGCTTCCAAGTTCGACCTGTCCTACATCTCGCTGGACGGCAACATCGGCTGCCTGGTGAACGGCGCCGGCCTGGCCATGGCAACCATGGACACCATCAAGCTGTTCGGGGCGGAGCCCGCCAACTTCCTCGACGTGGGCGGCGGCGCCACCACCGAGAAGGTTACCGAGGCCTTCAAGCTGATGCTGGCCAATCCGAAGGTGAAGGGCATCCTGGTCAACATCTTCGGCGGCATCATGAAATGCGACACCATCGCCACCGGCGTGGTGGCGGCAGCCAGGGAGGTGCATCTCTCCGTGCCGCTGGTGGTGCGCATGCGCGGCACCAACGAGGACATTGGCAAGCAGATCCTCAAGGATTCGGGCCTGCCCATCATTTCCGCCAGCGACATGGCCGATGCGGCGCAGAAGATCGTCGCCGCGGTTTCCGGCAAGTAAGGGGCGTCGTCCGCCGGGCCGCCCCAAGGACGACGCAGTCAGCAACATGGAGCCGCGCAGCGGCGAACATTCGTCACCCCCTTTCTCGGGAAGGGGGAGGAGGGAAGGTAGTCTATGAGCATTCTGATCAACAAGAACACCCGCGTCGTCACGCAGGGCATCACCGGCAAGACCGGCCAGTTCCACACCAAGATGAGCAAGGAGTACGCCAACGGTGCGAACTGCTACGTCGCAGGCGTGAATCCGAAGAAGGCCGGCGAGTCGTTCGAAGGCATTCCCATCTTCGCCTCCGTGAAGGAGGCCAGGAAGCAGACCGGCGTCAACACTTCGGTCATCTATGTGCCGCCCCCCTTCGCCGCCGCGGCGATCTGGGAGGCGGTCGAGGCCGAGCTGGACCTCGTCATCTGCATCACCGAGGGCATCCCGGTGCGCGACATGGTCGAGGTGAAGGACAAGATGCGCAAGGCCGGCTCGAAGACCATCCTGTGCGGTCCGAATTGCCCCGGCATCATCACGCCGGAAGAGATCAAGATCGGTATCATGCCCGGCCACATCCACATGAAGGGCCGCATCGGCGTGGTGTCTCGCTCCGGCACACTAACCTATGAGGCGGTGGGCCAGCTCTCCGACCTCAAACTGGGCCAGTCGACAGCCGTAGGCATCGGCGGCGATCCGGTGAACGGCCTCAAGCACAAGGAAGTGCTGGAACTGTTCATGAACGATCCTGACACCGACGCCGTCATCATGATCGGCGAGATCGGCGGTTCGGACGAGGAAGCGGCCGCCGAGTGGTATGCCAAGGAGTGCAGGAACAAAAAACCGGTGGTCGGCTTTATTGCCGGCGTCACGGCTCCGGCTGGGAAGCGCATGGGCCATGCCGGCGCCATCATTTCCGGCGGCAAGGGCACGGCGCAGGAGAAACTGGCGGTCATGGAAGCCAGCGGGATCAGGACCACCAAGAATCCGGCCGAGATGGGCAAGTTGCTGAAGTCCGTCCTCTGACACCCTTCCCAAGTCAGTCACAGCGCCGCCGATCTGGCGGCGTTGCTGTTTGGCGCACCTGCTGTCCTGTCAGAAATATTTGACTATCTTCATGTTTGTTTGTAAGAATTGCAATTAAATAGCTGTTTCTACGTAGGTTGAGAAGGTTTGGAGGTATCCTTACAGCCTTCGGTTTTGACGTTTCAGGCTGTGCGTGGGGTGGTTCACGGGCCGGGTGGTCCGTGTGCGCACGGTTGCTTCTCCAATAAAGACAATATTCAGCAGGAGAGGACAGCGCAGCGTGTCGAAGAGTTTCTGGAAGACCGACTGGTTTATCGGCGTTGTCGTGAGCGTGGTCATGCTCTTTGCGGGCGGCGGCGAATTGCTGCAGAGCCTGGAGCGCAAGGCCTACGACCTCGGCGTCGGTGCCGTTTCGCGCGATCCGAGCAGCAAGATTGCCGTCATTGCCATCGACAAACAGAGCATCGACAACCTCGGCCGCTGGCCTTGGTCGCGCGAAGTGCATGCGAAGATGATTGACGGGCTGGCGTCTGCCAAGGCCAAGGTCATTGCTTCAACGATCTTCTTTTCCGAGCCTCAGATCGACCCGGGACTCGCCTACATCAACAAATTGATCGAACTCTACGGCCAGGCCGGCGGTGCGCCGCTGTCAGGGGCTCCCGAGGCGCTTGCCGCCCAGTTGCCCCCCCTGGGACAGTTCGGGCCGGTGCTGGCCGAGGCTGAACAGAAACTCAACTCCGACCGGCGCATGGGCGAAGCCGTCGTCAAGGCGGGCAATGTCGTCCTGCCGATGCTGTTTCGCCTGGGCGAGCCGCGCGGACGGCCGGACAGGCCGATGCCGGACTTCATCAAGAAGAACGGCATCACCCAGGTTGAAAAGGGCGAGGATGCCCCGTTGCTCACGTCCGATGTTGAGGCGCCGGTGGTCGAATCGCTCGGCAGTGGCGCGGCGGCCATCGGTCATCTCAACGTCAACCCCGATGTCGACGGCGGCATCCGCACCGAGCCGCTGGTGCTGGCGCACTTCAACGAGATCTATCCGGCGCTGTCGCTGATGATTGCGGCGCAGAGCCTCAATCTGGGCGTTGCCGACATCAAGGTCAAGCTGGGCGACTCGCTGCGTCTGGGCAACCTGAAGATCGGCACCGATCCGGTCATGCAGATGAATACCTTTTTCTACAAGGATCGCGACGGCAAGCCGGCCTTCCAGGTGGATTCGTTCTTCGACGTGACTAGCGGCAAGATCCCGCTGGACAAATACAAGGACAAGATCGTCCTCATCGGACCGACGGCTGCCGGCATCGGCAGCATTTTCGTCACGCCGGTATCGCCGGCCATGCCGGCGGTACTGATGCAGGCCCACGCGGTGTCCAGCATCCTGCAGGAGCATTTTTTCGTTGTACCGACCTGGGGCTGGATTGTCGAGCGCCTTGCCTTCCTGCTGGTGGCCGCCTACCTGATTGCACTGCTTCCACGCCTCAAGGCCGGCATGGGTGCGGGTGTTACCGCTGGCCTGTTCATCGTCCTGATTGCAGCGCATTTCGTGCTCATTACGACACAGTTGATGTGGCTGCAACTCATGGTGCCTGCCTCACTGCTGCTGGTGGGGCACGCGCTGCTTACTACCAAGCGCTTTCTCGTCACCGAACGGGGCAAGGAGAAGTCCGAGGCGGATTCGGCCGAATCGAACCGCATGCTGGGCCTGGCCTTCCAGGGCCAGGGTCAGCTCGACATGGCTTTCGACAAGTTCCGCAAATGCCCCCTCGATAACGCAGTGATGGAGAATCTCTACAACCTGGCACTGGATTTCGAACGCAAGCGCCAGTTCAACAAGGCCGAGTCGGTGTTCCGCTACATGGCCGATTTCAATCCCAAGTTCCGCGACCTGGAGCAGAAGCTCACCCGTGCCAAGGCCATGTCGGAGACGGTGATCCTCGGGAGCGGGGGGCGTTCGACCGCGCAGGGCACCATGATCCTCGAGGGCGGCCAGGTGGAAAAGCCCATGCTCGGCCGCTACCAGGTCGAGAAGGAACTCGGCAAGGGCGCCATGGGCGTGGTGTATCTCGGGCGGGATCCCAAGATCAATCGCGTCGTGGCCATCAAGACCATGGCGCTGTCACAGGAGTTCGAGGAAGACGAACTGAAGGATGTCAAGGAGCGCTTCTTCCGAGAAGCCGAGACGGCCGGGCGCCTGAACCACCCCAATATCGTGACGATTTTCGATGCCGGCGAGGAGCACGACCTGGCCTATATCGCCATGGAATTCCTCAAGGGCAAGGACTTGGTGCCCTATACCAAGCCAGGCAACCTTATGCCGCTTCCCAAGGTGATGGACGTGGTCGCCCGCGTTGCCGACGCCCTCTCCTATGCACACCAGAACAGCGTGGTCCATCGCGACATCAAGCCGGCCAACATCATGTATGAGCCGGAATCCGATTCGGTGAAGGTGACCGATTTTGGCATTGCCCGGATCACCGATTCTTCAAAGACAAAGACGGGCATGGTGCTCGGCACGCCGAGCTACATGTCGCCGGAGCAGCTGGCTGGCAAGAAGATTGACGGGCGTTCCGACCTGTTTTCCCTTGGGGTCATGCTGTTTCAGATGGCGTCCGGCAAGCTGCCTTTCGAGGGGGATTCGATGGCTCAGTTGATGTTCAAGATCGCCAACGAGCCGCATCCCCACATTCGGGAGTTCAACCCACAGGTGCCGGAGTGCCTTGCCACGATCATCGACAAGGCGATGGCCAAGGACAATACCCAGCGTTATCAGACCGGCGCCGAGATGGCGGCGGACCTGCGTGCCTGCATGGGAATGAGCGCGGGCGGGGGCGGAACCCTGCCTCAGGTTGATTTCAATCTTTGAGAGGAATGATGGATCTCCGTCAGGCACTGCAAATGGTCAGCCGCTCGGATGCCGGCATGGTTCGCTCGCACAATGAGGACGCGGTTTTTTTCAATGTCGCGCAGGGCATGGCCATCCTTGCCGACGGCATGGGCGGTTATAACGCCGGCGAGGTGGCCAGTGGCATGGCCACCAACCTGCTGGGCACCGAGCTGGAAAAGGCCTTCCAGAAGATGGGGCCACACCAACTGGATGCTTCCGGCAAGCTGTATTCGCATAGCGTCCTCGAGGCCGAAATCGCACGGGCCAATACCGCGATCTACCAGGCCGCACAAAGTCAGCCTCAGTATGCCGGAATGGGCACGACCCTGGTGGTGGCCCTGTTCTACGACAACATGATGACCGTCGCGCATATCGGCGATTCACGGCTGTACAGGTTGCGCGGAGATGAATTCCATGCGGTTACGCGCGATCATTCCCTGTTGCAGGAGCAGATCGACAGCGGCATGATTACGGCGGAGGAGGCGCGTCATTCGCAGAACAAGAACCTGGTCACCCGGGCGCTGGGCGTGGATCCGGCGGTCGAGCCGGAAATCCGCGATTACGATACGATGCCCGGAGACGTCTACCTGCTGTGCTCCGACGGGCTCAACGACATGGTCGAGGACGAAGAGATTGCGTTGACCCTGCAGGCGCTTTCGGCCAATCTCGACTTGGCGGCGACGCAGCTGATTCAGACCGCCAACGACAGCGGCGGGCGGGACAATGTTTCGGTGGTGCTGGTGCGCATTGCGCGCGAATATCCGGCAGCGCGTGGCTGGTGGGCGCGCCTGCTGCAATGGTTCAAGTGATTTGACGAGAAGGAAGCAACATGGCTGCTAAGTTGATCTTAAGCATGGATGGCCTGGTGCTGAAGGAAATTCCGCTTACCAAGGAGCGGACGACGATCGGGCGCAAGCCGCACAACGATATCCAGATCGACAATCTGGCCATCAGCGGCGAGCATTCGGTGATTGTGACGATTCTCAACGATTCGTTTCTCGAGGATCTGAACAGCACCAACGGCACGTACGTAAACGGCCAGCCGATCAAGAAGCATTTCCTGCAGAACAATGACGTCGTTGAGTTGGGCAAGTACAAGCTCAAGTACATCAACGAGGCGCCTTCGCAGACAACGGCCGCCGATTTCGAGAAGACGATGGTGTTGCGTCCCGACCTCATGAAGAAGACGGCGGAGCAGACAGCAGCCAAGTCTCCCTCGATGAGCGACACCCAGGTCGGCATGAAGGCTGTCGACACGCACACCGGCATGACGCCGCCGCCGGCCGCTCCGGCCGTTGCGCCTCCTCCGCCTTCCCAAGCCGTGCCGATGGGGGCCATCCAGATCCTGACCGGCGCCAACGCCGGCAAGGAACTTGAACTGACCAAGAACCTCACCACCCTAGGCAAGCCGGGTGTGCAGGTAGCCGTCATCACGCGCCGGCCGCACGGCTACTTCATCACCCATGTCGAGGGCGCCAACATGCCGGTCGTCAATGGCGCGGTGCTGGATGCCCATCCGCGCGAACTCAAGGATCATGACGTCATCGAACTGGCCGGCGTGAAAATGGAGTTCTTCCTCAAGGGCTGAATCCTGCGTCGAGACCGGGTGTAGCAGGCCGGTTGCGTGAATTTGTTCATACCGTCACCATGAGGCAGGCGCTAAGCTTGCTCATAGCGGGACAGTTTGGAGGGGGCGGTCTTGAAGCAGCACATCGTCAGGTATGCGCTGGGGTTCGTGGTCCTGTTGCTCCTGCTCGGCCATGCTGCACGCTTCTACCAACTCGGTTTCATCAACCGTCTGGACGCCATCATCTACGACACCAAGGTCCGCCTGACCATGCCGCAGAGCGTGGACGATCGTGTCGCCATCCTCGATATAGATGAAAAATCCCTTGGCGAAATAGGCCGCTGGCCCTGGGGCCGGGATCGGATTTCTCTCCTCGTCAAAAAGCTCTTCGACGAGCATGGCATTACGCTGCTCGGCTTCGACGTGGTTTTCGCCGAGCCTGACGAGAGTTCCGGGCTGAAAGTGCTGGATGCCCTGGCCCGGAACGAACTGAAGGACAGCGCACAATACCAGACCGCCCTTCAGGCGCTGCGCTCGCAACTGGACCACGATGGCCGCTTCGCGGAAACCTTAAAGGGGCGGCCGGTAATACTCGGTTATTACCTCTCGGGGCGCAGCGACGGCGTTTCGAGTGGTGCTTTGCCGGTGCCAGTATTGCCTGAAGGCAGTTTTACGGGTCGCAACATTCCTTTCACCGTATGGGCCAACCACGGCGGCAATCTGGCCGAGTTCCAGAAGGCAGCACTGTCTGGCGGACACTTCAATCCCTTGGTCGACTTCGATGGTATTTCGCGCCGAGTCCCCTTGCTGGCTGAATACAAGGGGCAATACTACGAGGCCTTGTCGCTGGCCATGGTGCGGGCACTGATCGGCCAGCCGAAGGTGGTGCCCTGGTTCCCGGAAGATCGCTGGTTCTCAAACAAGGGATACCAGGGCATGGAGGCCATCGATCTGCCGACGGCGCGCGGCACGATGCGCATCCCTGTGGACGAGAACGTTGCAGCACTGATTCCCTACCGCGGCTATCAGGGAAGCTATCGCTACTATTCGATCGCCGACATCATGGCGGACCGGGTCAAGCCAGGCGAGCTGAAAGGCAAGATCGCGCTCATCGGCACGACCGCGCCGGGACTCCTCGACTTGCGCGCCACGCCGGTCGGCGAAGCCTATCCGGGAGTGGAAATCCACGCCAACCTGATTACCGGCATGCTCGATGGGGCGATCAAGCTGAAACCGCCCTATGTGCTGGGGGCCGAGGTCGTCCTGCTGCTGCTGGCCGGCCTGGCGATGGTGCTGTTGCTGCCGCTGCTGTCCCCGCTGCGCGCTTCCCTGGCTTCCCTGTTGGTGCTGCTCTTCGTCGTGACGGTAAACCTCGTCTTCTGGCATTACGGCAACCTGGTGCTGCCGCTGGGGTCGAGCATCCTCCTGGTGCTGGCCCTGTTCGCACTCAACATGTCCTACGGCTACTTTGTAGAGTCGCGCAGCAAGCGCCAGTTCACCGAGCTGTTCGGGCAGTATGTGCCGCCCGAACTGGTCGAGGAAATGAGCCGCAACCCCGAGTCCTACAGCATGGACGGCCGCAAGGCGGAATTGACTGTATTGTTTTCAGATATACGCGGCTTTACCACGATTTCGGAGGGGCTCGGACCGGATGAGCTGACCCGCCTGATGAATGAATACCTGTCGGCCATGACCGAGGTGGTGCGGAAAAATCGCGGTACTCTGGACAAATACATCGGGGACGCCATCATGGCCTTTTGGGGCGCTCCGGTAAGCGATGCCCAGCATGCCCGCCATGCGGTTGTGACGGCAATGCAGATGCAAGCCGCACTCTCAGCAGTCAATAAGGCTTTTGCGGCAAAGGGCTGGCCGGAAATAAAGATTGGCGTCGGCGTCAATACGGGTGAAATGACCGTAGGCGACATGGGATCGTCGGTGCGCAAGGCATATACTGTCATGGGCGACGCGGTTAACCTGGGCTCCCGGCTCGAGGGCATCACCAAGCAATATGGCGTCGGTGTCCTCGTTGGCGAGGGGGCGCGCAAGGCAATCAAGGATATCGTTTTCCGCGAAGTGGATCGCGTTCAGGTGAAAGGCAAGGAGGAACCGATCGCCATCTACGAACCGATCGGCCTTGAAGGCGAAGTGGACAAGACGCTGCAGGAGGAAATCAAGCTGTGGAATCAGGCTTTGCGGCATTATCGCGCGCAGGATTGGGATCAGGTCGAGGTGGCGCTGCTCAACCTGACACGCATGGCGCCAGAGCGTGGGTTGTACGGCAAGTACATGGAGCGAATAGCCCAACTGCGCAAGGAACCGCCGGAGGCGGGCTGGAAAGGCGTGTGGAAATTCGACACGAAATGACGAGAACCGCCTGACATGAAAATCCGCATTCTCGGCTGTAGCGGCGGCATCGGCGGGCGGCACCTTCGCACGACCTCGCTGCTGGTCGACCACGACATCCTGATCGATGCCGGCACCGGCGCGGGGGATTTGTCGCTGGCCGAACTGGCGATGATCGACCATGTCTTCATCACCCATTCCCATCTCGATCACATCGCCTGCCTGCCGTTCATGGTCGATACCGTGGGCGACATGCGCAACAAGCCGCTGACGGTGCATGCCACCCAGGCGACGCTGGAAATCATCCAGGCGCATATTTTCAACTGGGCCATCTGGCCTGATTTCTCCGAGATTCCCAATCGTGACAAGCCCTTCATGCGCTATGCCGAAATCAAACCTGGCAAGGTGGTGAAGATCGATGGCCGCGAGATTACGCCCCTGCCGGCCAACCACACCGTGCCGGCGGTCGGTTATCGCATCGACTCCGGAGAGGGAAGCCTGGTATTCAGCGGCGATACGACGGTGTGCGACGACTTGTGGAAGGCCGTCAACAAGATCCGCAACCTGCGCTACCTCATCATTGAAACCGCCTTTTCCAACCGCGAGCGGCAACTGGCGATCGCTTCCAAACACCTTTGCCCGGACATGCTGAAGGAGGAACTGCTCAAGCTGCAGCGTGAGGCCGAAATCTACATCACCCACCTCAAGCCCGGCCAGATCGAGCTGACCATGCAGGAAATCGAGGAGTTCATCGGCGAGTACAAGCCGCGCATGCTGCAGAACAACCAGGTGTTCGAACTATGACCAACGGAAATCCGACCGAAGGAAGTGCAGGGCCCCGTGGGATGACCAGCGGCAATTCCGGCGGGGTGGGCGCACCGGGCATCCGGACGGAGGTCCTCGGCAGGCTTGAGCCGCTGGGGTCATTGTCCACCGACAGCCTGCGCGAGATTTCGCGCATGTGCTATGTCGAGAAAGTCAGCCGGAACCTCGATCCATTTCGGCTCAAGGG
>JBAYVU010000076.1:0-10371 GCA_041674385.1 Sterolibacterium sp. | reverse complement strand
GGCTTCCAAAGCTAATGCTCCTTGGCCGGAAAAAGACAATTGACCATTTCGCTTCTCCGGCCAGTCCGAAGGCGATATGGTCAAAGGTCTTGCCAAGTTTGGAAACCGCTTGCACCATGGCCTGCTGGCCAAGTGTGTTGATGCAAGCCCCTCTGGGCGGAGGGCGACTACTCCCCAATGACGAAGCAATTCTACTTGGTGACATTGACGGTGTCTATCTTCAGGGCGATTGTGTTAGCCCAAAGTCGTAATATCCTTTGAGCAAAGTAGAAATGTCCCTTTTTGATTTTCGAGAGGGGCAAGAAGGTGGAGGGGGAACTGTCGATGAGCAGGACAGAGAGGGAACAGCTGAAGGAGGTGGAAGCTGTGCGGGAAAAGCGGCTCAAGAGGGAGAAGCCGCCAGGCAGTTGGGACTATCGGTGCGCCAGATGACATTAATTTAGACTTTGGCTTCCTCGTTAGGCAGTGCGTAAGGCAAGGGTAGCAGAACCAAACTGGGGCCAACGGGATTGCCCAGATGTACCTCACCGGCATCGGCACAAGTCGATTGAATCACTGCCAGCAATTCATTACCGCCTTGCGGCGAAGGTGCGATATTGACTATTCGACCACACGATTGTTCACCAGTTTCAGGCGCATAGAGCTGATCGCCGAAACTTGTGGACGCGGTTTCCAGATGCGCCCGATACATCCGTCGTTTGAGCTTGCCTAGATATTGGGTACGCGCCACTATTTCCTGTCCCGGATAGCATCCCTTATGAAAACTGACACCACCGATCAGATCGAAATTCACCATTTGCGGAATGAATTCTTCGGATGTCGCTGCTGTCACTTGGGGAATCCCCGAGGTAATTTCCCGCCAGTGCCAAGCGGACAAGCCGGCCGGATGGGCAGCAACAGCAAGTCGCTGCCAAATCTTCGGTGCCGCTGAAATATCCAAGGCCAGCAGAAAACGCAGATCGTCCAGGCGAATCACGTGACCATGCTCGATACTGGAAACCGTCATGGTACCAGCCGGGATATTGCCAAGTCCCCCCAGCACAGCTTCAACCTGTGTTCCGGACAAGCCCACCAGCACCCGCTCATCACTGGCATCGGTCAGTTTGACCTTGGTACGCAGCACATACATCGAGAGCTTTTTCAGGATGGCCGCATGCAAATCGGCAGATACCGCGATCATCAAATCTGCGTTTTCATACCAAACCAAGAATGTCGCCAGCAATCGTCCCTTAGGGTTGCACAAACCGTTTCGCTGGGCGGCATCGAAACGCAATCTCTTGATATCATTTGTCAATAGGTTGTGAAGAAACAGCTTTGCCTCTTCTCCACTCACCCTGATCAAAGCCAGATCCAGCAATGGCGTAAGAATAGTGGCCGATTGCGCGTGAGCCAGTTCCTCGGCAGGTTTTCCGAAATCCAGCCCATCATGGCGCGCGCCTTGCCGCACTAGAAAATCAGTCCACTCTTGTTTCATCGTGAGGGGTTCTTCGGGGATGACTTAGGTTGCGTTATTATAGCTTCGCCTTCAATCAGTTCGCTCCATACCTTCGATGCGTGTCATAAAGTACTTTTCATTATTAGCAGTTTTAACGGCGGTCTGTTTTGCTGGCTGGTTGGCATGGTTTGCATATTCCCCCCTATCTCTGCAAGGCGGAAAGTCGGTTGATTTCAGTATTCCGCCGGGAGTCACCTTGCGGACCGCCGCACAGCAAATGGCTGAAGCGGGACTGGGATTTGAGCCGTGGCAATTTACTTTGTTGGCACGTTTGCTCGACAAAGCCAGTGAAATCAAGGCTGGCAGCTATGCGGTGGAGCAGGGTGTCACCCCGTTGATTTTGCTGGGAAAGCTCACCCATGGCGACTTCAACCAAGATCAAATTGTCTTTGTCGAGGGGAAAACTTTTCGACAGCTGCGTGCCTTGCTCGACGCTCATCCATCGGTCAGGCACGATACGTTTAGGCTGAGTGACCAGGACATCCTGGTGCGTCTGGATGCCAGCGAAAAGCATCCTGAGGGTTTGTTTTTTCCAGACACTTACCTATTTGCGAAAAATTCCAGCGACCTCGATATCCTGAAACGTGCCTATCGCGCCATGCAACATCAACTCCATTCCGAATGGCAGAAACGCGACCCGATTGTTCAACTTGGCACGCCTTATCAGGCTCTTATCCTGGCTTCGATCATCGAGAAGGAGACCGGCCATGCCGCTGATCGTGCTGCAATCGCAGCAGTTTTTAGCAATCGATTGCGTCTAGGAATGCTGCTGCAAACCGATCCCAGCGTAATTTACGGGATTGGGGAGAAATTCGATGGCAACCTGCGTAAACGCGACTTGGCCACTGATTCCCCTTACAATACCTATATTCGTCTTGGTTTGCCGCCAACCCCTATAGCCATGCCGGGGCTGGCCTCACTACAGGCAGCTCTGCATCCCCCCAAATCCGACAAACTTTACTTTGTGGCGCGAGGCGATGGGTCGAGCGAGTTCTCGCACAATTTGGATGAACATAATCGGGCGGTAAATAAATACCAGAGAAGGAAATAGCCTGTGAGAGGCAAATTCATTACACTCGAAGGCATTGATGGCGCAGGGAAAAGCACGCATCACGGCTGGGTGGTGGAATTCCTGCAGCAGCGCGGCAAGCGAGTTGTGGCAACGCGTGAGCCAGGCGGCACACCGCTGGGAGAGAAACTTCGGGAGCTCTTGTTGAAGGATGCCATGCATCTTGAAACAGAAGCATTGTTGATGTTCGCTGCGCGGCGAGAACATCTAGACAAAGTAATCCTGCCAACGCTGGAACGCGGCGATTGGGTGGTTTCAGACCGATTCACCGATGCCAGCTTTGCTTATCAAGGCGGTGGACGAGGTTTGGACAAGGATAAGCTGGCAGTGCTTGAAGCCTGGGTACAGGGCAACCTGCAGCCCGACCTCACTTTTTTATTCGATGTCCCGATTGAGGTTGCACGAATTCGCCTAGCCAGTTCAGGAAACACCCCCGATCGTTTCGAATTGGAGCAAAGGGAGTTTTTCGAGCGAGTACGTCGCGCTTATCTGGAAAGACATGACTTAGAACCCCAGCGCATCATCTCGATTGATGCCACACAGCGCTTGATCGATATTCGCCTGATACTTGAGAAAACACTCTTAACTATTTGTTAATGAATATATTCGAATGGCAAAAACCTCTCTGGCGGCAACTGCTTAGCGATACAGAGAATATGCCTCACGCAATGATTATGACCGGGCCGGAAGGCCTGGGCAAATTGGCGTTCGCACGGACTTTTGCTGCCCGGCTACTCTGTCAAGGGCATGACGCGGCGAATCATTCAGACCGGCTGCCCTGCGGTCATTGCACTTCTTGCACTTGGTTAGCGTCAGGCAATCATCCCGATTTCCGTCTGGTCCAACCCGAAGACGAAGATGAGGAAGGAAACGAACAATCGCCTCCAGCCGCCAGCCTGCGCAAATCAGGACAAGGTACGATAAAAGTTGAGCAGATTCGTGGGTTAAATGATTTCATATTTATCGGCAGTCACGCAGGTGGAAGAAGAATCGCCATTCTCTCTCCCGCTGAAGCCATGAACTCGGCAGCAGCCAATGCACTTCTTAAGGTACTTGAAGAACCACCTGTAGGTGTTTATTTTATATTGATTACTAGCGCATGGATGCACTTGCTACCGACCATCCGTAGTCGTTGCAGGAAGATAATCTTTGGATGCCCCAACCAGCAACTTGCTCAACAATGGCTTGCTGCAGAAGGCGTAAAGTCGCCATCAGAACTATTGCAATTGGTTGGCGGCGCTCCTCTGCAGGCCGCAAATTGGGCAGAGCAGGGCAGATTGGATGCTTATCAAAAAGCAATAGAGACGCTTGCCGACAACCCAGATGACCCTGTGGCAATGGCGGCAAAATGGAGTTCGTTACTTAAGGCTGAGCAGGGATTTGGCTTGCCGCAACTGGTTGAGGCAACGCAAAAATGGCTATTCGATTTGCTTTTGCTTAAGACAGTCGGGGAACTGCGTTACCATGAAGCTTGGCGCAAGAAGCTTGAAGGACTTGTGGCCAGGGTGTCCACGGTCGGATTGATGTCTTGCTATCAGGACCTGCTAAAGATCCGAGCTGTGGTCAGGCATCCTTTGAATACTCAATTGTTTCTCGAAGACTTGGCAACCCGCTATCTGCGTCTATTGACGTCAGGCAGAAACAAAAAACCTGGTGTTATTTGAGAGTTTGATGAGTAATATTTCCCGAGATACAGCCTGATGCTGGTTGATTCCCATTGCCACATCGATTTTCCCGAGCTTGCCGCAAGAACAGATCAAGTTATTGATTTAATGCTAAAGAATGGCGTTGCTTATGCACTTTGTGCCGGAGTTAGCCTAGAACAAATACCGGCAATGCTTGATCTGGTCGATAAGTACCCACAATTTTTTGCTGCGGTTGGCGTTCATCCGGATAACCGGGACGGTTGCGAGCCCGATATCGATACGCTAGTTAATCTGGCACATCATCCCAAAGTCGTCGCTATCGGAGAGACCGGCCTCGATTATTATCGTCTAGAAGGAAACCTGGATTGGCAGAGAAATCGCTTCCGAACTCACATCCGCGCAGCCCATCAAGCAGATAAGCCATTGATTATTCACACTCGTGCCGCCGCATTGGACACGCTGCAATTGATGCGTGATGAGCATGCGGAGAACATCGGTGGCGTCATGCACTGTTTCACCGAAACCATGGATATCGCCGAGGCCGCCCTAGAGATGGGATTTTATATTTCCTTTTCCGGGATAGTGAGTTTTAAGAATGCAAAGCTAATCAAGGAGGTAGCAAGTCAAATTCCGCTTGATCGACTATTGATCGAAACAGATGCTCCCTACCTTGCACCGGTGCCGTATCGGGGCAAAACCAATGAACCGGGCTATGTTCTGCATGTTGCCGAAGAGATTGCACGTCTGCGTGGGTTGAGCGTGGCAATGGTCGCCGATGCCACCACGCGGAATTTTTTCCACCTGTTTCGCTCAGCGCAAGTGTATGCACAGAATCGATAAGTATTTTTTTCGGATGCTTCTATTTCTTGGAAGCATCCTTGTCCCTTTTGTTGCAATTGCAGGGGCTTATGAAGACATGTTGAAAGCAGTGAATCAACGGGACAGTGTCAAAGTGTCTCATTTGCTGCAACGCGGCATGGATGTGAATACAACGGATCCAATGGGAAATACGCTGTTGATGCTGGCGGCCCGAAACGGCGACTTTCACATCTTAGAAGTTTTATTAACAAATAGCGCCAATATATTGAAAAAAAAACAAATATAGTGAATCTGCGTTGATGTTGGCCGCGCTTAATGGAAACCTGCAAAGCGTCTCTGCATTGGTTGCCGCAGGAGCAGAAATTGACCCGAAGGGGTGGACTCCGTTGATTTATGCCGTTTTCGAAGGGCATGTGGAAATTGTCAATTATCTGCTGACCTTGGATATTGATATTGATGCGCAGTCTGATTCTGGCATGACAGCGCTGATGGTCGCAGCGCGCAATAATCGCCTATCGAGGGTCGGCAGGGATTCATGTAAAAAACCGCAGAAACTGCCCTATTCATCTGTTTCTGTTGGGATAATTGGCACATCGAATTTCAAGGGCTCTACCTTCCGTCTGAAATCGAGCGTGTAGTCCCCAAATCTGTTGATTGACTCCAATCGATACGGTTTTACGCCGGCAAGCAAGGCGGCTGTGATTTCATGTCCTTCGGTGCGCATGTCGGTCAGAACACGAGTCATTTCGACCACGTTGTGCAGAATTACCATGTTGGCCACCAGATGGTTGTACTTTATGATCTTGCGCTGCTCGTGCCGAATGTTTTCGGCAATGATCCCTTCGCCGCCAAAGAATAACAGCTTTGCAAATCGATGAAACTGTTCAGTCTTGTTGGTTTCGGCATGAATCACCTTGCGCAGTTCGACGTCGCCGATGTACCTCAGCAAGAACATGGTCCGGATGACCTTCCCCAACTCCCTGAAAGCGAAATAGACCTTGTTCCTCCGGCTGTGGGTGCCCAGCCGTCGCAGGATAGTCGATGGCGAAATCTTGCCCAACTTGATTGACACGGCAACGCGAAGCATGTCCGGCAAATGGGTCTCAATCAATTTCCAGTCGATGACATCGCTAAACAACGTATTGATATTCTTATAGGCGGTGCGCCTGTCGGAACGATGGAATACCAGATCCTTGATGCCTCGAATCCGTGGCATAAGCTGGATACCAAGCAAATACGCAAGCGCAAAAACCGGATAGCTTTGCGCCTGGGTGTCTCCGTGCAGCGTATCGGGGCGAATATCGGATTCGTTCGCCATCAGGCCATCCAGGATGTAAATGCCCTCATAGGTGCCACACGAGATGAAGTGGCTGAAGAGCGCGATCAGTTTGTCGGAAACGTGGTAATACCCAATGCCTCCATACCCGCCATAACGGATATGATGTTCCGATAGCAAGTTTTGCTCGTAGAGGTTCCATTTGGTACCGTCGGCAGACGCGTGCTTGCCAGTGCCCCAATACCCAGGCAGTTCGAACTTGTTGTAGGCATTGATCACCTTAACAATGGCCTTGTCGAGCAAATCTTCGCTGACGTACTTCAAGTTAAGCCAGGAAATCTGGCGCCGGCTGAGTCCCTTAATTGATTTGGCTGTCTGCGTCGGCCCCAGATTGCACCCGTAGCAGAACAGCGTTGTGATGACGCGCATGCGCAAGTCTTCGATCCGGCTCTCAGTTCCCGCGAGAGGACGAAATAACTTGTGCAGGTCGAGCCAGCGTTCCGCGTCAATCAACACATCGACAATGCTGAGCGACTCCATCCGTTCGATAATTTCCGTGTCCAGTTGCTTGATTTCGGCGATGGGTTCCGACTGAGGCGGTTTCTTCAAAATCAATCGACCGTCGACAATTTCGGCATGGGCATTCTCCGGAAATCCAGCATCCACCTCTCTTGCCAAATCGGCCATCTCCTCCCTGAGGCCGGACACGAAGGCCGACGGACGGATCTCGATACCAGTAACAATGCCATAGTCGGTGAGTTCACGTTCGAGTGTTGCGTCATCGACCAACTGCTCCCGATAGTCGTCGTAGCGTTCCCCATGCTTAATGAAGAGATCGCCGGACTTCAACTCCTCCTTGATCTCGTACAGAACCGCCAACTCGAAGTAGCGACGATGCACTAGATCCGGCCTGCCACGCTCGGCCGACTTGATCAGGACCAGCTTTCGCCACTGCGCGTTCATCCAGCCAAAATCCCTTCCCTCGTCTAGGCCCAGGGCCGAGAGTGGCACATGGTCGCTACGATTCGCACGCAATTTATCGAGTGCCTCAATCATCCTCTCGATTACGCGATCCTCGGTACTGGTCTGGGGCGAGACGATCTGGATGCAGTTCAATAACTGGGCACGCACCATCTTGTAAGGCTGGAGTAGGAACGGCAAATGGTTGCGCCCGGCGTAGGCCAAGTGCTGCTCGCATTCCGCCAATAGCTCGTCGACCTCGGCAACGAAGGTCGTGCCGATTGCATGGACCCGCTGCGTGTCGGTTCCGTCCAATGTGTAGGCGGTCAGGATGTCTTTGAGCTGATTGACCAGCATATCCGTTCGCTGGACGCGCTCCTGCTGGAAATCCAGCAGTTTTTGCACAGCCAGATTTTCCAGATTCTGCATTAGGCGGATGAACAAGTCCGCTGCATCGTCCAGATTCTGGGCATATTGTGCGCGAATGAATATCACCGCTAGCGCATAGCGCTTTTGCGGCTTCAGTTCGACCATTTCGCTAGCATCCAATGCCCGCGCCATGAAACGATATTGTCTGAGCTTGGGAACGGGGATATCCGGCTTCGGTAGCTGCTCGACCAGGTGCTGGAGGCGGCGGATGTGCTGGAGATAGCTGCGGGTCTCCTTGTTGGTGGGTTTCTTTGGTTCCCGCTTGAGCATCTGCCATCCGGAGAACTTTTCCCTGGATTCTGTCTTCAGGAGCGCATCAATGAGTGCTTTGGCGCTGGGGCTAAGCTGGTCGCTGATGGCTGCGAAATGCTGACGATGAATATCTTCCCGGGCGCGAATGGCAATCCGGTCCAAGGCGGAGAAGGCAGGTAGTTCATAGCGGTGATGCACAAGCTCTTCAAGCATGACATTGATGATGTCGGCAACTACATGCCGGGTTTCCGCCGCCGTGTTGGCTACATGGCCGAGCCAGGTGTTGCCGGCGGTATCGAGCGGCCGGACGTTCAGATAGCGGCGCAACGCCGCCGCGATGTTCTGGCGCGAACCTGAAGCCTCGAAGCGCTTGAGATCGGTGAAAGTCGGCCGGCGGGCAATGCCAGCGTGGGAGACGATGTGGTCGCGGATCGTTTCCGGCACGTCTGCCAAGTGGATGAAATAGCCCAAACGCTGGAACAGCTTCAGGTGCATCAACGCTGCCACTCGGGCCAGGGGCCGCTTGGCGAGGGTAGAGACGAAGACCAGTTCCTTGCCAGATGGAGTGTAAAGCTCGGCGAGTTCCTTGGGCGACGGATCCGGCTTAAGGCGTGGGTAGGCTGTTTCGTGAAGGCTGGTCATTCCCGAACTCCCCGCCGGGCCGCACGGCGGCGGGTATCAATCCCAATTCGAATCGGTAGCCGGTTCGCGGACCGTCGCTTCCAGAAAACAGCGGTTGTCGTCGGCGATTCGATGCATGTCGTCGATAAGGGCGTAGATAGTTTCATCCAGAGCCTCGCGGGATGGGCAGGGTATGCGGAGTTCGTATTTGTTGCCGGTCTTATCGAGACGTTGCATGGCATAGCGTTCAAAGCACATCTGCTCGATCAGGTGCTGGACTCGGGTGACCCCGCGAACTGCCTTGCTGAACCGGGTCAGTACCAAGGTTACCCGGACGATAGCCATGGGGGGCGTGGATTCTTGCATGACCAGGGGATTGACCTTGATGGTTTGTTCCGTCTGGCGTGCTGGCTCAAGTGGGGGTAAGCCCTGCTCAAATCGGGCTCTCATGTCCTGCTCCCCGGCATCGAGATAACGCATGGCCGAATTAATGTCCTTCCAGCCGACATATTCCATCAGGTCCTTGAGATCCCAACCGCTGGCACGCGCCCAACCCGCGAAACCGCGGCGCAGCGAATGGCTGCTGTATTCCTCCGGGTCCGTCACGCCGGCGCTGGCAAATAAGCCACGGAGCAGTGGAATCAGGCTATCGGGGTGTAATCCTTCCTCGCCGACACGTCCCCACCGGTCAATCTTGCGAAATACTGGCCCTTCCTTTAATCCTAAAACGGTAATCCAAGCCTCGAAGGCCGCCACAGGACACAGTCGAGACAATGCCGGACAACGGAATGACCGACCTTCAAGCTGGCGATCACCCTTGGTACGCGGTAGATAACACGTCATGCCTTCGCCAGGGAAGACCTCGACGTTTTCGATGCGCAAGTGGATCAGTTCATCGGCCCGGAACCCACGCCAGAAACCCAACAACAGCAGGGACCGATCCCGGCTGAGACGCATGACGTTTGTTTGATCACCCCGCGTACGGGCGTTGGTGATGCACAGGTCCAACCAGTCACTGGTCTGCTGGAGGTTTTCCAATTGCAGTGGTCTCGCGCGCTTCTCTGCAGTTGGGTGAACTGACCGAATGCCTTTCAGCACTTGGCGAACGACTGGGGATTTGGTCGGATCCGGGAAGCCTTGATCGGCATGCCAGCGGGAAAGCGCCGCGAGTCGGTGTCTGAGGGTGTTGATTGAGTGCGTGGTGGCGTGGTCGGCCAAGTAACGCGCTACGGAATCGGCGGTGGCGGGTAGGAGGCCCCGCCATTCGACTTCAAAATGACGAATGGCCGACTCGTAGCTCTGCCGGGTGTTTTCTCGGTCAGCAGCATCTAGGTATTCGTCGACTCGACTCATTGCACAAGGCCATGGTTTCTTTGATATTCGCCATTATCGGCTATGCAGCAAATTAGATGCACTGGCAAAAAGTAACTCCTACGAGCGAATTGACGCCTATTCTAAATCCGCACAAGGTCGATGAGATTATGGCAATTCCGAATTGCCACGTAGCGTTCATGGAACTGAAATGTATTGGCTTAAGATGAGCCAATTTCAGCAAGAAATGGATGGGATTCCGTGCTGCGATTAATTATTGTCAAATAGCACAGAAGGTGGCAAGGACAAGCTTTCCGCGAGTCGGTAGATGTTTACCAGCGAGATATTCCGCTGCCCGCGCTCGACGCCTCCCAGATAACTTCGCGCCAGACCGCTTTCCAGGGAAAGTTGTTCCTGAGACCAGCCGCGCGCTTTACGAAGTGCTGCAATGCGCTTGCCGAAGATAATTCTGGGATCAGTCTTTCGCACGTTC
>JBAYVU010000075.1:0-10527 GCA_041674385.1 Sterolibacterium sp. | reverse complement strand
TGCGTCTTCCGGCGCAAGGGTCTACTATGTCGCCAGCCCAACCCTGCCTATGCTCGACGTGCAAGTCGACTTCAGCGCCGGTTCGGCATACGGCCCTGCCGAAAAAGCGGGTCTGGCCGGCCTTACCGTGGGGCTGCTCGATGCCGGCGCCCAAGTGGGGGAAATCACTTGGGATGAGGAGCGGATTGCCGCAAGGCTGGCGGATATCGGCGCTCGTTTGTCCAACTCGAACGACTACGACCGCGCCAGCCTGAGCCTGCGCACCTTGTCCAGCAAACCGGAACGGGAGGCGGCCATCGAATTGATGCGTGCTGTGCTCGTCTCTCCCTGTTTTCCGGACGACGTGCTGGCACGCGAAAAAGCGCGCCATATCGCCGCCATCCAGGAAGCCGAGACGCAACCGGAGAGCATTGCCGGCAAACGCTTTGCGCGGGCCATCTACCCGAATCATCCCTACGGCGTGAATGCCAGCGTGGACAGTGTCGGCCGTATCGTGCGCGATGATCTGTTGTCCTTCTGGCGCAATCATTTCGGTGCGCGCGGCGCCGTGGTTTCCATCATCGGCGATGTCACGCGTGCCGAGGCGGAAGCGATTGCCAACCGGCTCACCGATGCCTTGCCCCAAACCGCCCCATCTTCCGCCGCGACGCCCTTGCCGGCCGTGACACTGCCCCAGCGTCAGGTCGTCCGGTTGCCGCATCCGGCCACCCAGAGCCATATTTTCATTGGCATGCCGGCAGTGATGCGGAGTGATCCGGATTACTTTCCGCTACTGGTGGGCAATTACGTGCTCGGCGGTGGCGGTTTTGTCTCGCGGCTGATGCAGGAAGTCCGCGAAAAACGCGGTTATGCCTACAGCGTGTATAGCTACTTTGCGCCGCGCAAGCTCGAAGGACCGTTCGAGATCGGCCTGCAAACCAAGCGGACGCAGAGTGGGGATGCGATCAAGCTGATCGAAACGCTGCTCACGGAGTTTCTCAAGGATGGCCCGACCGCCAAGGAACTCAAAGCTGCCAAGCAGAACCTCATCGACGGCCAGGCACTGCGCCTCGACAGCAACGCCAAGATCCTGGGCCAGCTTTCCCTGATCGGTTTCTACGGCTTGCCGCTGAATTATCTGGATGAATTCCCCCACCGCGTCGGGGCGGTCACGGCGAAACAGGTCAAGGAGGCCTTTGCGCGGCATGTTCAGCCCGAGCATCTGGTGACTGTCGTCGTCGCCTCGGACTGACAAGGTTTGATGTCCCGCATCCGCATCACCGGCGGCGAATGGCGCAGCCGCCTGATCAAGGTCGCCGACTCCGTCAAGGATTTGCGACCGACACCCGACCGGGTGCGTGTCACGCTGTTTAATTGGCTGGGCCAGGATCTGACCGGACTGAGCTGCCTGGATATCTTCGCCGGCAGCGGCGTGCTGGGCTTCGAAGCGGCTTCGCGCGGCGCGGCGCTGGTGACACTGGTTGAGCAGGATCAAAACGCGTTCGCGGCATTGCGGCAGAATGCGCAGTCCTTGGAAAGCGATCGGCTGCAGTTGATCCGCTCGGATGCGGTAAAATTCGCGGCCTCGACGACGCAGCGGTACGACCTGATTTTCCTCGACCCACCCTACCGACAGGGTTGGATTGAGCGTATCGAGCCATTGTTGCCGCGTTTGGTGCTTGCCGGGGCGAAACTCTACATCGAAGCGGAACATGTCATTGAAACCCTGGGCGAATGGCGCAGCATCAAACAGAATCGTGCAGGACAAGTGTTTTATCACCTAATGGAGCAGGCATGATTCAAAGTGTCGCCGTCTATTCCGGGACTTTCGATCCTCTCACGCGGGGTCACGAGGACCTCGTCAGGCGTGCCTCAAAACTGTTTGACCGCGTCATTGTCGGCGTTGCCGACAGTCGCCGCAAGCAGCCTTTTTTTACGATGGAAGAACGCGTCGATATCGCGCGTACCCTCCTCGCCGAATATCCGAATGTCGAGGTACTCGGTTTTGATTGCCTGCTGATGGATTTCATGCGCCAGCAGAACGCGCACATCATCCTGCGCGGATTGCGCGCAGTTTCCGATTTCGAGTATGAATTCCAGATGGCCGGGATGAACCGCAATCTCTACCCGGATGTCGAAACCATTTTTCTGACTCCCTCCGAGCAGTACATGTTTATCTCGGCCACCATGGTGCGCGAGATTGCCGTATTTGGCGGAGATGTGGGAAAATTCGTCCAACCGCTGGTTGTGCAGCGGCTGGCTGAAAAGCTTAACCAACAAATTTGAAGAGGAATACAAAATGGCACTGATAATCACCGACGAATGCATCAACTGCGATGTATGCGAGCCGGAATGTCCCAATAGCGCGATCTCCCAGGGCGATGAGACCTATATCATCGATCCCGAGAAGTGCACCGAGTGCGTCGGACATTTCGACACGCCGCAGTGCATGGAGGTCTGCCCGGTGGACTGCATCCAGAAGAACCCCGACCGCGTTGAGAGCAAAGACCAGTTGATGGCCAAGTATCAAAAGCTGACGGCAAAATAAACGTTGCGAGTCAGCATTGCTAAGCTAAGGCCGTTGGCAATGCGGACAGAAGAAGGTGGCGCGTTGTCCCTGGCGTAAGTTGCGAATGGGCTTGCCGCAGACGCGGCAGGCCTCGCCGGTCCGGCCATAGACGAAATACTGCTGCTGAAAATAGCCCGAGCTGCCGTCGGAATGGATGAAGTCGCGCAGACTGCTGCCGCCTGCGCGGATGGCGGCTTGTAGCGTTGCCCGTATTGCCGGGACCAGACGCTCGTAGCGCTTTAACGCAATCCGGCCAGCCGGTGTACGGGGGTCGATGCCGGCGCGATACAAGCTTTCCGATGCGTAGATGTTGCCTATGCCAACGACCAGGTGACTATCCATCAACAACGGTTTGATCGGAACATTCCTGCCGCGCGTCGCCGCGAACAACCAGCGCGGGGTGAAATCATCCGCCAGCGGTTCGATCCCCAGGCTGGCCAGCAGCGGGTGCATGTAAATGTCATCCGCTGCGGCGAGCCACAGCACTGCGCCAAAGCGGCGCGGATCGCGCAAGCGGAGCAGGCGCTCGCCGAACTCCAGGTCGAGATGATCGTGTTTCTGCGCTGCGGTTCCACTGGGCAGCAGGCGCAGGCTGCCCGACATGCCGAGATGGATGAGCAAGGAACCTGGGTCGAAATCCAGCAACAGATATTTGCCGCGCCGCCCGATGTCGCGCAGAGTTTCGCCCTTGAGACTGCCGGGCAGTTCCGGGCTGAGCGGATAGCGCAGCCGCGCCGTGCGTGTGACGCCTCCGGTGACGCGACGGCCGACCAGTTCGGTTGCGATGCCGCGGCGAGTGACTTCGACTTCGGGGAGTTCGGGCATGGCTTACCGTGCCTGCCGAACCTTGGCGCATGTGGGATAGCGCAGGGGAGTTACCGCGCAGCGGGAAGCTGATAACATGGTGGCTACATTCTATTCGAGCTTGAGACAGCCAGCCCGCAAACCCATGAATCCTTTATTGACCTGTTCGACACATTTGTTGCTTGGCCTGCTCCTGGGTTTTTCGACCAGTGCCACCGTCTGGGCGCAGGCGCCTGACAGCCAGCGCATGTCCCCTCACGCGCTGGCCGCATACCCGCACGATGTGGAACAGACTCCCAGCACCGCCAACCTGCCCAAGCTGGCGCTGACGCCGCAGTTGCTCTATCAACTGCTGCTTGCCGAAATTGCTGGCGCTCGCAGCAATGTTCCCCTGGCAACTCGCACCTATATCGAACTTGCCAGGACCACGCGCGACCCGCGCATTGCCAAGCGCGCCACGCAACTCTCTGTTTATGCTCGCCAGCCCGATCAGGCACTGGAAGCTGCGCGTCTCTGGGCGGAGACCGATAGCGAGTCGTCGCAAGCCCACCAGATATTGGCCGGATTGCTGCTCGGCGCGCAGCGGCCCGACGAAGCCGCAATCCATCTGGCCAAATTGCTTTCCCTGGAACCGGCGAATCTTGCTGAAGCCTTGCCAGGCCTCAATCGCCTGCTTGCGCGTTATGCCGACAAAACGCAGGCGCTGCAATTGACCGAGCAGCTGACCGCCCCCTATGAAGGCATGGCCGAAGCGCAATTGGCTCGAGCCCAGGCCGCCGCCAATGCCAACCAGGAAGAACGTGCCCTGGCCGCCATCGAACGCGCCCTGGCACTGCGGCCGGAGTGGGACCAAGCCGTATTGTTCAAGGCGCAGCTGCAGCAGCGCAGCAGCACCAAGCAGGCGCTGGCAACGCTGAGCCGGTTTCTCGGCGATTACCCCAAGGCACGCGAGGTTCGCATCGCCTACGCCCGAACCCTGGTTGGAGACAAAAGCTACGAAGCCGCGCGGCGCGAGTTTGCCACACTGCTCGACGAGAACCCGAACGACCCGGAAATTCTTTATGCCGTGGCCTTGCTATCCCTGCAACTCAACGATCTTGTGCCGGCCGAGAAACATTTGAAACGCTTGCTGGAGCTCGGCGCCAGCGATCCTAACCCCCTGCGCCATTACCTAGGCCAGATCGCCGAAAGCACCAAGCGGCCGCAAGAAGCCATGGATTGGTATTCCGCGGTAACGGCAGGCGAGCAGTTCCTGCTATCCAGAATGCGTATCGCCGCACTGCTGGCGCAGCAGGGAAGGTTCGACGAAGCGCGCCAGTCGCTGCAACAAGCCCTGTCCACCAAGTCCAATCCATCATCGAACGAGCGCGTGGCGTTGTTGATCGCCGAAGCGCAGCTGCTGCGCGACGCGGGTCGCTTCGCCGAGGCCTTCGATCTGCTCGACGCCAGCCTGGCCAAGCAGCCGGAGCAGCCCGACCTGCTCTATGAAACCGCGCTGCTGGCCGATAAGCTCGGCAAGTACGAAGTCTTGGAGAGCAATCTGCGCAAGCTGATACAAATCAAACCCGATTACGCCCATGCATACAATGCGCTCGGCTATTCACTTGCCGACCGTAGCGAACGTCTTGACGAGGCGCAGCGATTGATCGAAAAAGCACTTGAGCTGGCACCGGAGGATCCTTTCATCCTCGACAGCCAAGGGTGGCTGCTTTACCGCCGCGGCGACCGGAACGGTGCCTACGCTTTGCTGAACAAGGCCCTGGCCTTGCGCCCCGACCCCGAGATCGCCGCGCATCTCGGCGAAGTACTATGGGTCATGGGGCGTCGCGAAGAAGCGCAGAAAACCTGGAGCGAGGCTGTCAAGACCAATCCGACCAACGAAGCGCTGTCGGCGACCATCAAGAAATTCAAGCAATAGAACGCGCCCTGGCATGACCTACCGTTTGCGGCAATCACTGCTGGCTCTGATGGTCATGTTGACGGGCTGTGCGCAGCTGCCGGGCAGTACGACTGGAAGCGGGATTGCGCCGCGCCCGACGCGGATGGCCATCGATGCATTTACGCTGGCGGGACGCATCGCCATCCATCAGGAGCAGCGTCATTATGCGGTCAACATCTCCTGGCAGCATACCCCGGAGAGCGACGAGATCATGCTTGCCACACCGCTCGGCCAAGGTGTCGCCGAACTGACCCGGAATGCTGCCGGAACACGCCTGATTGCGGCTGACCGGCGCGAATACAACGCACCTGATTGGCAAGCGCTGGGCACCCGGATGTTTGGTTTGGATCTTCCCCTGGCGCACTTGCCGCGCTGGCTGGTAGGAGATGTCCCGACGGATGCGCTGGGCGTGAAGTACGATGGGATGGGCCGGCCCCAACAATGGGTGGCAGACGGCTGGCTGGTGAATTTCCTCGGTTACGAGAGCGGGGCGGCGGATGCCCTGCCGAGCTTGATCGAGCTTAACCGCGGGGAAATCGAAGTCCGCTTGAAAATCGACGACTGGCAACTGCCTCCATGACTCGCTGTCAAATCGAATGGCTGGCGCCGGCCAAGCTCAATTTGTTCCTGCATGTTGTCGGCCGGCGTGCCGATGGCTATCACCTGTTGCAGACTGCGTTCCGCTTCCTCGATTACGGCGACAGCTTGAGTTTCGTTCCGCGCGATGACGGACGCATTCTGTTGGCCACACCGTTGCCCAATGTGGCGCCGCAACAGGATCTCACCGTGCGCGCTGCGCAGCTGTTGCAGCAACAGGCAGCCAACCTGCGCCAAGGTGTCGAGATTCGGCTCAACAAGCGCCTGCCCCTGGGCGGCGGGTTGGGCGGCGGCAGTTCGGATGCCGCCACGGTATTGTTGGCGCTGAACCGTCTGTGGGGGTTGCAGTTGTCATCCGCCGAATTGCAGCAGCTCGGACTGGAACTCGGCGCCGACGTGCCGATCTTCATCCATGGCCATGCCGCCTTCGCAGAAGGCGTCGGCGAGCGCTTCACCGATCTGCATCTGCCGCCGGCCTGGTATCTGGTGCTGATACCGCCGGTGGCAGTGCCTACGGCAGAAATATTCGCTTCTTCCGAACTGCGTCGGGACACTCCCGCCATCGCCGCCGCCGACTGGCAGCCAGGCATGGGGAGCAACGACCTGGAAGCTGTGGCCTGCCGTCTCTATCCGGCTGTCGCGCAATATCTGGCCTGGCTGCGCCAATTCGGCCAGGCACGCATGAGTGGTTCCGGGGCTTGTGTTTTTGTGGAATTTGCCACAGCTGCCGCTGCCCGTGCCGCTTACGCGGCGCTGCCACAGGAGATGAAAGGTTTTGTCGCGCGCGGCATCGACCGCAATCCGGCGCTGGCGCAGGCTGCCGGCGCTGCGCTGTCTTGAGAGCGGCTGTCAGGACAACTGCAAGAGCAGCGATTCAAGCAATTCCGGCTGCCTCAGAATGAGGCAGCCTTTCTCAAGGCCGATCACGCCGGATTTCTCCCAGCCCTTGAATTGCTTGTTGACGCTTTCTCGGGTAATACCGACCAAGTTGGCCAATTCCTGCTGGGACATTTTCAGGTCGATCTTGATTTGCCCGTTCTCGCCTTCCTGCCCGAAGATGCGGGAGAGGGCCACGACGCGCTTGGCCAGACGAGCCTCGGCATCCAGGAACAAGACGTCTTCCAAAAAACCGTCCATCAGCCTCAGGCGGGCGGCGAGCGTCTTGATCAAGCGTATCGACACGCCAGGATATTTTTCCAGCAGACCCAGGAATCTGTTTTTCCCCAGGATCAGGAACGCGCTCGGCACCAGCGCGGTGACGGTGCCTGTACGCGGTTTGTCGTCAAACAGCGAGATGTCGCCGAAGAAGTCGCCGGCGACCAGTACGTCAAAAATAATTTCCTTTCCTTCGTGCGACAGGGTGCTGACTTTCACGCCGCCGGAAAGCAGGAAATAGATGTCATCGCCGAGGTCGCCCCGGTTAAATACGACATCCTTGGCGCCCACGCGCCGGCGGCTTCCTCCCGACAGAATCTCCGACAGGGATTCGCGTGAAAGTTCATTCAGAAGCCAGCAGCGGGACAATAGCTCAATATCCACAAATTCACTTTTATTTTCCATTCGTGGTGCTCCCGACAGGAGTGTGGCAGCGATTTACTGCGGCCCTACTTTTTGCGCGCGCGCGGATGAGCGGCATCGTACACCTTGGCAAGGTGCTGGAAATCAAGGTGGGTATAGACTTGTGTCGTGGCGATGCTGGCATGGCCAAGCATTTCCTGTACGGCACGCAAATCGCCGGAGGATTGCAGCAGGTGCGTGGCGAAGGAATGGCGCAGCATGTGCGGATTGACCTTGAGGCCGAGGCCCTGGCGTTGCGTCCAGCGTGCCAGGCGCAGTTCCACCATGCGCGGCGAGATACGCGTGCCGCGGCGGCTGACGAACAATGCGGCTTCGTCGGGTGCCGCCAGTTCGTTACGCCGGATCAGCCAAATCCGGATGGCAGCCAGCGCCTTGTTGCCCACCGGCACGCAACGGGTCTTGCTGCGTTTGCCGGTAACGGTGACCTCGCCGGCGACGAGATCGAGACCGACGCCGACATCGAGAGAGACGAGCTCGGCCAGGCGCAGGCCGGAGGAATAGAACAGCTCGAACATCGCCTGGTCGCGGCATTCGAGAAGTGCCAGGCGCTGGTTTGCATGCTTCTCTCCATCCAGCAATAGCCCGGCCTGGTCGACCGAGAGCGATTTGGGCAAATCGTGCCGGCGTTTGGGGGGACGGACACCCACGCATGGGTTCACCGTGAGTTGCTCACTACGCCCAAGCCAGTGATAAAAACTGCGCCAGGCCGACAGCGTGCGGGCAATCGAGCGCGGCGAGCGGCCGCGGCTGTGCAGTTGCATGGCGCAGCGGCGGATGTCCTGAGATGACAAGGCATCCAGCGCAGCCGAGGAATTTGCTGCGCTGAGTTGCAGCAGCATGGCGAGATCGCGCCGGTAAGCTGCGATGGTATGCGAACTGGCGCGCCGCTCGTGCGACTGGGCGGCAAGGAAAGCGTCGATCGCGGCTTGCGCTGCGGCACCATGCAGTTTGGATATCGCAGCCATGATCCGTGCCCGTGCTGCCCTAGGTCAGGGTACGCAACAGGGCGGCAGCGGCGATGCCGCCGAATCGCGTAAGAAACAGCGTGCCCATCTCCGGATAGAAGCGGTGGGCTTCCTCGCTGCCCAGGGCGAGCAGGCCGATGGTCTCGTGGTTGCGCCGTAGCGGCACCAGCGCCAGCGAACGTACGCCGCTGCTGAACCAGGAGAGGGCTTCGAGACCGCTGCTCGGTCCGCAATAGGGCTGCTTGAGGCTGCTGGCGAGGGCTTTGGTGGTTTCGTCGGCCGGAGAAAATTCCGCCTGGGCCGCCTTGCCTTCCGCTGCCGGAATGCCCCACAGTCTCAGCGCCACATGCGGTACCGCAAAGGCGCCGCCGAGATGCGAATACAGTACCCGCACCACCGTGGTGAAGTCGGGCGCCGCAATCAATGCCACAGTCATTTGATGGACCTTCTCGGAGATGGCGTCGTTTTCTTCGCCATAACGGATCAGCTCGGCCAGTTTGGCCTCGAGCTGCTTGTTCCGGTCGCGCAGCGCGCCGAGTTGACGTTCGGTGATGGAGATGGCGCGGCCACCGTGCGGATCGGGAATTTGCACCTGCGCCAGCAGATCGGCATAACGGTCGAAGAATTCCGGGTGGCTTTTCAAGTAGGCGGCGACTTCGCCGGCCTCTAATGCATCTTTCATAACATTCCTTTTATTCGGGTAAATCGATCTCACCGGAAAATACTGTCACGGCCGGCCCCGTCATGATGACCGGGGTATTATCCCCCCCCCAGGCGATCATGAGATCGCCGCCGCGCATGGCCACGCGCACCGGGCTGTCGAGCAGTCCGCGGCGGATGCCGGCGACGGCGGCGGCGCAGGCGCCGCTGCCGCAGGCCTGGGTCTCGCCGGCGCCGCGCTCATAGACGCGCAAACGGATGGCATGGCGGTCGACCACCTGCATGAAGCCGGCATTGACGCGGCGCGGGAAGCGCGGGTGGGACTCGATCAGCGGGCCATGGCGCGCGACCGGCGCCTCGTCAACCTGGTCGACGACCTGTACCGCATGGGGATTGCCCATCGAGACCGCGGTGATCTCGAAAACCCCGGCGTCCACCTCGAGGGGCTGGATCACGGCGAGGCTGTCGCTGACGAAGGGAAGCGCAGCGGGTTCGAAGCTGGGCGCGCCCATGTCGACGCTGACTTCGCCGTTCGCCTCGAGGCGCGGAACGATGATGCCGGAACGTGTCTCGACGCGGATCTGGCGCCGTTCGCTGAGGCCCTGCTCATACACGAAGCGCACGAAACAGCGTGCGCCATTGCCGCACTGCTCGACCTCGCTGCCGTCGGCGTTGAAAATCCGGTAAGCGAAATCCACGCCGGGGCGGGACGGTTTCCCCACCACCAGGATCTGGTCGCAACCGACGCCGCGGTGGCGGTCGGCCAGAAAGCTCGCCTGCGCAGGCGTCAGGGCGAAATTCTGGCGCACGGCATCGATGACGACGAAGTCGTTGCCCAGTCCGTGCATCTTGGTGAAGCGAATCTTCATGCTGCTGCTCTCGCACCCATCGATCATTGGTTCAATTCTAAATCAATGGGTTCTGCTTGAGCAGGATGCAAAAATAAATACGGCATCGCCGGGCGTTACCCCGGCGATGCCGCAGAGCGGAACCGGATTGCCGCTAGATCAGGCCCATAGGCACCATCGCCTGCGCCACCTTGATGAAACCGGCGATATTCGCGCCGATCACATAGTTGCCGGTCGCGCCGAACTCCTCGGCGGTTTCCCATGTCGCCTGGTGGATTCCGGTCATGATCTTGTCGAGCTTCTGCTCGGTGAACTCGAATGTCCAGGAATCGCGGCCCGCATTCTGCTGCATTTCCAAGGCTGATGTCGCCACGCCGCCGGCGTTGGCCGCCTTACCGGGACCGTAGGCGATCTTGGCGTCGAGGAACACGCGCACGCCTTCTGGCGTGGTGGGCATGTTGGCGCCTTCGCCGACGGCGATGCAGCCGTTCTTCACCAGCGTCTTGGCGTCCTTGCCGTTGATCTCGTTCTGCGTCGCCGAAGGCATCGCCACCTGGCAGGGAATTTCCCAGATGTTGCCGCCGGCGA
>JBAYVU010000074.1:0-10685 GCA_041674385.1 Sterolibacterium sp. | reverse complement strand
CGGTTGTAGCTCCCTCTCTCACCCCGGAAGGCTACAATTCCTTGCCCTGGAATCCGCGTCGGTCTTGACTAGAACGGATTTCAGGGTAGTTTTTTGTGTCTCAAAAAAGTAGCATCTGATCGGCATTGACCTTTTTTTCCTGGAAGTTTTTCGTGCCGACCAGTAGCCGCATGTTGGCGAACTGCTTTTCGCTGACTTGCAGGCAGCGTATCGAACCTTCCTTGGGAAGGTTGTCGCCGAGCCGTTTCAGGTGCTTCTCCGCGTCGTCGATGCCATTCACCATGCGGCCATACACCGACCACTGGATCATGTCGTAGCCGTCCTGAATCAGGAAGCGCCGGAAGATGGTGTAGATGCGCCGTTTCTCGCGAGTGGTGACGGGCAGATCGAAGAAGACGAGTAGGCGCATATAACGGCGGGTCGCTTCGCTCATGGCCCGTCACTGTCAAGCTCATCGGTGGTGGTGGCCGTACCGGTATCCAGTTGGGGGAGCGCCAGTCGTTCATGCGATGCGTCATGCAGAACGATACCCGACAGGCCAGAAACGGTCGCCTCGATGGCCGCGAGCAAGGTGCAGCTGCCGCCATCGTCGCTATTGGCGCTGTGGCTGGAGAGCGTCACATCCTCATGCAGCAGGGCGACGAGTCGGCCCTTGTCGGCTGGTTCCAGATCGCGGTCGGGTTCCTCCGGGTAGTAAGTCAGTACGCCGGCATCCACCAGTGGCCGATAGGGTTCGATCAGGTCATCGGCGAGATTGAAGGCGTTCTGTTCGCTGTGGTGGAACAGCCCGAAAGCAGGTAGGAAGCCGTAGCCCGTCAGCGTTCGGGCAATCGCGGCGCGTACCACGGCGTATCCATAGTTTAGCGCGGCATTATGAAAGCGCATCTGGCCGCGATGGAACTGCGGATTGAAAAGGCCGCGAAAGTAGATTTGCGCGGCCTGCGCCTCACAGTTGTCGGGGTCACCCGAGCGTACATCGCGGGCGAGTTGCCGCAGGCGACGTGCATCGTCATCCTTAGCTGCACGGTCGAGCATGGCCGCCTGGTTGGAAATCTTGAAGCGCACGATGCGTTGCCAGAGACGTTTTCTGGTGGGTTGGTTCAGCGCCAATTGCGCCGTCATCACCTTGAGTGCCCGGCTGTGTGGCAGATAGGGCATCAGCACGCCATTGGGCAGATGCGAGGCGTTGACGGTGAGTACGGCAATCTGCGCTTCGGCACAGGCGGAAAGCAGTGGCGCGGTGAGGCTGATCTGCGCATGGTCGAGCACCAGCACGCTGATGTCCTCCAGCATGACGCGCGCCGTGTTGGCGCCTTGCGCGATGGTGAGCGCGCGATCCTCCAGCGTCAGTGCCGCCGGGTTGGCAATGACCACGCTACGCCAGCCCATGGCTTATCCTTTGTTCTGCTTTGTGTGAATTGGCTGTCGATCTTCCTTGTGCACACGGTGCAAATTGCCGAGAAGGTCGACGTGGTATTTCTCGACGGCGAGGGCGGTTTTGATGCCGTTGCCTTCGAGCATGCCTTTCTTACCTTGGGTCTGGTTGCGGTCATGAATCCAAAGATCGATATTTCCCGTCGCACGATTGAGGCCAGAGTAATACCCTTCACGTACTTCATTCTTTAATCGAATGGTTATCCAGTCATTGGGGTGCAGGCTGAATAGGAACTGGTAGCTTTCGTCCATGACAGTCCATTCTTCTTCTGGTTTAAAGGCAACCACCGCCCGATTCGGCAACTCCGCCTTTACAGCGTCAGCTGCATATACCGGAACAATATTGAACTTGCCTCCTTTGGTAAAGATATCCGCCCGCAACATGGCACCGTTATTAGCGATGCCGCCGCGAATCGGTATGCCGCTTTTCTGCGTAGTGAGCAGCTTTACGCTGCGAATGATCGGTGCCTTTGCTGGGTCTTTCGATGGTTTGCGCAGCGGCGGTTGCTTGTCGTCAAATGCCTTCTTGCCATCGCCGCCGAAAGCTTCGAGGCGGGTGCGGATGGCGTCGATCAGGGCGGTATCGCGCTCGAAACCGACGATATTCTCTAAGTCTTTCAGCATGAGCGAGGCAAGCGGCGTTTTGACGGCCGATAGGCTGCCATCCCGAACCGAGCGAATCGTCTCCTGATGCGCCGCGCCCATGCCTCGTCGCGTCGGCGCGCGCGAGACGCGGATGGGGCGGATACTTGCGCGCGAGACTTCATCGTAACCCGGTACGCTAGTCAACTGTAGCGCGGGATTAGGCGAGAGCTGCGCCAGCAGTTCTTCGCGAAACTGCGGCCAGGGTTTGGGAAAATGATCTTCGATTTGACGCAAGGAGGCAACATTGATGACCTCGCCCGTCTCTGGATCGATGTAACGGTTGCGTACCATTTCCAGTTCATTGCGCCGCGAATAATCGGACATGCGCTTGACCAGACCACGGCTGGCGGCGGCGATAACGGCGGCATCCATTGCGTGATGCAAATCACCTTCCTCTCGCACCTTGAGGAGGCCCCAGCGGGCGCGCAGCAGCGAGGTGAGCTGGCCGGAGAGAACGACGCAGCGGTTGTCGGCGGTACTCTCGGGGTGCCATTGCAGATGGACCTCGACCATGCGTTTAAATTCGCGGCAGATGTAGCGCGTGTCATTGAGGTTGCGATCACGGAATTCGCTGGCTTCGTCTGCGCCGAAATTAACGCGCAGCAGCCGGTTGCGTTTGGCCTGGCGGATGGCCTTATTGCCTTGTACCCAAGCGACGAAGCGCTGCCAGCGTTCACTGTCGCCGGCACCGTCGAGAAATTCGTAGGGTGTGCGGTTGCCCTTGTCCTGGTTGCAGGCAACATGGACGACCACCTTGTTGTTCATGCCGTCATCAAAGCTGCGCGAATAGGGCAAAGCGTGATCGACCTGCGCATAGCCAGTCTCGAACAAACGGTCGACGATCAGTGCTTTCTGGCAGTAGGGGCATTGATCCAGTTGTTCCCGGAAGAGCCGGTACTTCAACAGGTCCAGCCCGCCCGGCTTGCGGTGAAAGGTTTCCTCAAACGCAGCGGCAAGTTTTTCCTTGAGCTCCTGGAATTCCTTCTGCCCTTTTTCGATGTCGCGCCGCTCATCGATGGGCTTGGACAGATCGCGTGCCAGTTCGATATGCACGGCGGCGGGCGGGCCGTATTCGGCCACGATGGCATTGACGAGCTTTCTTGCTTGGTTGAGCGCGCGATAGACCACCGGGTTGCGGATCGTGTCCTTGTCGGGTGGCGGCAGTGTTACCCGCTTGCCGATATCGGCATCGGGTTGGCTGTGATCGTAGCCGGCCGCCTTTGCGGCTTCATCGAAACGCTGGCCGGCTTCCATGTGCGGCAGGATGGCTTTCAGCGCTTTTTGCGACAGGTGGATGAACTTGTCGAATGATTCGACCAGCACGGCTTCGATGATGGATGTTTCGATCCCTTGTGCGGCCAGCCACTGGCGGCTCTCTGCGTCATCCTTGTAACAGGTGAGCGCATAGGCCAGCGCATCGAGCCGGTCGGGGTTGAGCGAATCGCGCTGCCATTCTGCTTTGAGGCCGGCTCCTTCGTAGGCTTTGCGCAGGATGTGAAATGATTTCGCCTCGAAAAACGGTGGGGCATCTTCGGGGTCTTTATCCTTGCCTTTCGGATCGGGACGATAGGACAGCAGGTTGAAACGTTCATGCGCTTTAAGGTCAAGCGCTTTGCGGACTTGCTTGAAGGTGAGTTTTGCCTGAGTAAACGGCAGATTGATGATGGTACGACGCTCGGTATCGGTCAACGGGCGGGCGTCGCCGCCACCGACGATCTTGAGGTTGTTCAATTTGCCCAGCCAGACGAATCGCTCCGCGCGGTAGCCGGACTTGGGTGCGCGGTCTTGGCTCTTCTCGAAGGTGCATTTGCCAACCATCTTGAGCAAGTTGGTGCCGGAAAGCGTGGGTCGCCGCGCCATCAGCAGATCGCGAATATTTTCCTGAAAGTCGGCGCTGGCGAGACAGCTGCCGAGCGCACGCTGGCGCTCGAACAGCAGATTCAGTTCGGCATCAAGATCGGCGCGAGCAAAAGTGTGGCTGTAGCTGCCGCCCTTGTTGCGCTTGGCCTCCTTGAAGGCTTCGTGGCGGGCAGCAAGTTCGCCGACGGTGCGATAGCCGGCTTCCTTGAGCAATGTTTGGTTGCGTCCAACGCCGGAGAGCATCTGCCCGGCCTTCTCGTCAGCCTTGGCTTCGGATTTTCGGTTGGACTGAAAACCTCGATGCTTGACGAGGTGATAGAGCACACTAGCCCATTCCTTTGGATCAAGCTGTCGATCGAGACCGTCCGCGCGCAAGTGCCAGGGCGATATGCCGGGCAGAGCAAAGGCTTCTGGATTCGCGTCGGTGATCAGGCCAACACGTTTCATCAGGCGTGCAAGGCGTACCAGTCGATGCGCGCGTCGGCGAATGCGACGACGCGTGAGGCGTGAATCGCGGCGTATCTTGTTGAGCGATTCGCCTTCCTTAGCGGTTTCCGCCTTGTCGAAGGTGCGGACATGCAAGGCCAAAATTCGTTGTTGATCCGGGAGTAGAAGGGCAGCGCCGACCGATGCCATTCCTATGTCGAGGCCCAGCGTGTAAGGAAAGTTTTTTGTTTGCATCGCGCATTCCCTTTTAGATACAATATCGTCATTGTAGCTTTCCGGGGTGAGAGCCGTTGCTGCAATAAGGTAGTTGCCTTCGGGCAACGTACCGAACCCGGCCCGACAGGCTTGCCTGCCGGGCCTTTTCAATTTCGATGTTACGAAGATTCTTTAGCGCCGTTTCGTTTCCGACATCCATCCATGGCACAGGCCGCAACAGAGTCCCATAAATTCGCTGCCCGATAACAGACAGTCACGACTGGCAGGAAATGGCCGGACTAGGACGATCAGTTTGGCTAGCTGAAGATGGTCGGTTTCATTGCGGCATTGCACAACGCAAATTAACCACTAAATACGCATACCCAATTGTTATTGCGCAACCGGAGACTTCAACGCAGGTGAAGTGCGCGATGCCTTTTGCCGTACGAGGCATTGGAGCAGCGCTTTTTCGCTCGAGGTGAACTCCGCAGCGTCATCGCTGCCGGCGAAGTGACGGCGGAACGCGCTGCGTGCCGCAGCGGGTGCGCTGATGTCATAGCCGAGCGCCTGCAATCCCAGTAACGCGTCGAAACCGCTCGGCGCTGCGGGCGCCGGGATGTCGCACCAGAGTCCGAATCCCCGTCGCGCGAGCCGTTCCCAAGGGAACCAGCGGCTGGGATCGACCTTGCGCCCTGGGGCGACATCGCCATGGCCGAGAATATTGGCGGCAGGAATGCGGTATCGTGCGCCGAGATCGTCGAGCAAAGCGAGCAGGGCGAGTATCTGCGCTTCGGCAAAGGGCTCATCGCCGGTATTGTCGAGTTCGATGCCGATCGACGCGGAATTGAGATCGGTGCTACCGCCCCACCAGGATTCGCCGGCATGCCAGGCGCGGCTGGCTTCATCGACCAATTGGAAGAGGGTTCCGTCGCGGCCGATAAGGTAATGGGCGCTGACCTTGCGCAGGGGATCCGTCAGGGTCGCAAGCGCCTGTTGCGCCGAGTCGTTGCTGGTCTGGTGCAGGATGATGAAATTGGCATGACGCTGGTCGAAGTTCGGGGAGGGCATGCTGATCGTCCCGGCGCCTGGACCAGACGGCAATGGAGCGCAGGCGACGAGGACTGCCAGCAGGAGGATCGTCAGGCTACGCTGGAACATGGTGCCGTGTGCGCCGTAATTCCGCACGAAGCCGGCGCAATTGCGAGGCAAACAGTTCGACGCTCCCGCGAGAGGGCTCACTCCGCCATCAGGAATTTCTCGGGCTTGGTGCCGCAAACCGGACAAGGTTTTTCAGGGTGTCCCATTTCGATATAGCCGCACACGGGACACAGATAGAAGTCGGCCGCCAGATCCTTTCCCTGCTTGACGGCTTCAAGCGCCAGTTGGTAGATTTTCGCGTGAACTTCCTCGGCTGCGACGGCGTATTCGAACATCCGTTTTGCTTTGTGCCCATCCGCATGCGCCTGCATGACCATCGGCGGATACATGGTGCTGAATTCGAAGGTTTCGCCACTGATGGCGGCCTGCAAGTTGTCGGCGGTGGAGCCAACACCGTCGAGCGCTTTCAAGTGACCTTCCGCATGAATGCGCTCCGCTTCCGCAGTCAATCGAAACAGCTTCGCAACGGAAAGAAATCCGTCCTGTTCCGCCTTCTTGGCAAATGCGCGGTACTTCTGATTTGCCTGGCTCTCGCCGGCGAATGCTTCCTTGAGGTTTTCCTGAGTTGTTGCCATGGCCCGCTTGCCTCCATATGAAGTTTAGGTAATCGATCGCAGACTAATTAATGATGCAGGGGATTCTATAAAGAAAGTTCCACACTTGCCAGAACCTGCCAGCGCACCTGTCGGCTCCAGCCCTCAGAACAATTTCCTGTGTCGCAGCCAGCGCGGGGCATGCGTCATCAATACGGAGCAGACCAGCACGGCCAAAAACAAAACCGCACCGATCCCTGCCAGCCATCCTACCAGGCACAGAACAAGCAGCTTGAACAAAATCCACTGCCCATTGATCTGTCTGAAATAAGCCGTATTGGCCCAGCGGTCCAGGCCGATGATGGCCATGCCGGTCGCGATCAGCAGCCATGCATAGTATGGCGTTCCGGTCGGCGTGGAATCACCTGGATTACCTGGCACGCCAGGGGCAATTGCGGGTACCAGCACGGTCGCGCCGATACCGACCACGCCCACCAGATGCAGTGCGCGCAACAGGTTGATCAGCAGGCCGCGACCGGCAAAATCGCGGTGGAGATCCGCATTCTTGTTGTTGCTCATTTCAACCGGGCCAGCAGGCGTAGATCGGTGCCGACGCGGCGCATGTCGATGATGTGCAAATCCTGCCGGCCGGCGAGATCGGTCAGTTCCGGCAGATCGAACATGCCTCTGGCCGCGTTGCCCAGCAAGGTGGGGGCGAGGTACAGCAGCAGTTCATCGACCAGGCCGGCACGCAACAGCGAACCGTTCAGCTTGCAGCCGGCCTCGCCGTGAATTTCGTTGATGCCGCGCCGGGCCAGTTCTTTGAGCAGCGCGGCCAGATCGACCTTGCCCCGATCGTTCGGTACGACAATCACTTCTGCGCCGCGGTTGCGCAGCGCATCCATCTTCGCCGCGTCTGTCACCGCGGCGGCAACGATGACGTTGCCGCCCGCCAGCACCTGGGCCGACAAGGGAATTTCCAGACGGCTGTCGACGACCACCTTGAGCGGTTGGCGCGGGGTCTCGATGTCGCGTACCGTCAGGCGCGGATCGTCGTCCCGGACTGTGCCGATGCCGGTCAGGATGGCGCAGGCGCGCGCGCGCCAGCGATGCCCATCGGCGCGCGCGGCGGCGCCGGTGATCCACTGGCTGCTGCCATTGTTCAGGGCGGTCTTGCCGTCCAGACTGGCGGCCACTTTCAGGCGCAGCCAGGGTCTCCCGCGTGTCATGCGAGAGACGAAGCCGATGTTTAGCTCGTAAGCCTCGCTTTCCATCAGCCCGCATGCGGTGTCGATGCCCGCCGCGCGCAATGCCGCCAGTCCCTGTCCGGCCACCTGCGGATTGGGGTCCTGCATGGCGGCCACCACCCGGCCGATGCCGGCCTCGATCAGCGCGGTGGCGCAGGGCGGCGTGCGGCCGTAATGACTGCACGGCTCCAGCGAAACATAGGCGGTCGCACCCTGAGTCGGCATGCTGCGCGCACAAGCATCGGCGAGCGCCTGGATCTCGGCATGATTTTTCCCGGCCGGTTGGGTGTGGCCTTCGCCGATGATGTTGCCGTCGCGCACCAGCACACAGCCGACGCGCGGGTTCGGCGTGGTGCTGTACATGCCCCGCCGCGCCAGTTGCAGCGCGCGCGCCATGAATCGGTGGTCGGCAGCGGAGAACATCAGCGACTCGTGGCGTAGACTCGCACGCTTGGCGGCCCGGCGCCTCAGGATTTCGAGCTGGACCGCGCCACACGCGGCACGCGTGGCTTCTTGACTTCACGGATGGCGTCGGAAAATTCCTCGACATCCTCGAAGTTCCTGTATACCGAGGCAAAGCGGATATAAGCGATCTTGTCGAGCTTTTTCAGCTCGCGCATCACCAACTCGCCGAGTTTGTCGCTCGGCACTTCGCGTTCGCCCAAGGTGACCAGCTTTTCCTCAATGCGGTCGATTGCGGCATCGACGCTCTCGGTCGTGACTGGACGCTTGCGTAATGCCAGCATCATGCTGGCGAGAACCTTGTCGCGATCGTATTCGGCGCGGCTGCCGTTCTTCTTGACCAGGTGAGGCAACTGCAACTCGACCCGCTCGTAGGTCGTAAAACGCTTGTCGCAAACCAGGCAGCGTCTGCGCCGCCGCACCGTATCGCCGTCCTCGTTCTCGCGGGTGTCGACGACCTGGGTGTTCGGCTCGGTGCAGTAGGGGCACTTCATGATTCGTTCTTCTCGAACGAATCATGAAGTGCCCTGCGGGCACAATTCGGGACTTCCCCCCGGCCCCCTTGAGGGCGGCTCGCCACACCCGAAGATAAGATGTGCCTCACGTTCCTGTCAGGCGTATACAGGGAAGCGTTTGCACAACTCTTCCACCTTGTCCTGGATGCCGGCGATCACCGCTTCATCGGTGGGAGCGTCGAGCACATCGGCAATCAGGTGGGCGATCTGCTCGGCCTCGATCTCGGTGAAGCCGCGTGTGGTCATGGCCGGGGTGCCGATGCGGATACCGGAGGTCACCATGGGTTTCTGCGGGTCGTTGGGGATGGCGTTCTTATTGACTGTGATATGGGCGCGTCCCAAGGCCGCTTCGGCATCCTTGCCGGTGATGTTCTTGGCGCGCAGGTCCACTAGGAACACATGCGACTCGGCGCGCCCGGAAACGATGCGCAGACCGCGCGAGATCAGCACTTTCACCATTACCTGGGCATTTTCGATCACTTGCTCCTGGTAATCGCGGAACTCGGGGGCCAGCGCCTCCTTGAAAGACACCGCCTTGGCGGCGATCACATGCATCAGCGGGCCGCCTTGCAAGCCGGGGAAAACCGCCGAATTGATGGCCTTCTCGTGTTCGGCCTTCATCAGGATCAGTCCGCCGCGCGGGCCGCGCAGGGTCTTGTGGGTGGTCGAAGTGACGACGTCGGCGTGGGGCACGGGGTTCGGGTAGAAGCCCACGGCGACCAGGCCGGCGTAGTGCGCCATGTCGACCATGAAAATCGCCCCGACCGCCTTGGCCACGCGCGCGAAGCGCTCGAAGTCGATGCGCAGGCTGTAGGCCGAGGCGCCGGCGATGATCAATTTGGGCTTGTGTTGATGCGCCAGCTTTTCCATCGCGTCGTAGTCGATTTCCTCGTGCTCGTCGAGTCCGTACGCCACGACATTGAACCACTTGCCGCTCATGTTGAGCGCCATGCCATGCGTCAGGTGGCCGCCTTCGGCCAGGCTCATGCCCATGATGGTATCGCCTGGCTTGAGGAAGGCCATGAGCACCGCTTGGTTCGCCTGGGAGCCGGAATTCGGCTGGACGTTGGCAGCCTCGGCGCCGAACAGTTTCTTGACGCGATCGATCGCCAACTGCTCGGCCACATCGACATGTTCGCAACCGCCGTAGTAGCGCTTGCCGGGATAGCCCTCTGCATACTTGTTGGTAAGCTGCGAACCCTGCGCTTCGAGCACCGCGTAGGACACATAGTTCTCGGAAGCGATCAGCTCGATGTGGTCTTCCTGGCGGCGATTCTCGGACTGGATCGCCTGCCACAATTCGTGATCGACTTTGGCAAGGGTTCTTTGTTTGGAAAACATGGTGACGGAAGGTTGGTGATTGGAAAATGCAATTTTACCACTTTGCCCAGATTGCTCCCCGGTTCTCCACTATGGCAAATGCCATATTGAGCTGGAATGAAAGCCACTGTAAATTTGTTTCCGGGACAACATCCGTCGCATGAGTGCCGTAGATAGCCCATCAGCTTGCAAAGGAGGTAACAAGTAATGAGCAGACCAACCCTGAATGCTATGGTGCGTTCAACACTAATTTTTCTCTTGATAGCCACGCAGTTTGGGTGCGCACAGATGATTCCAGGCGCCGGCCAAGCTTATGTCGAACCAATCGACGAGTGGTATGGACCTTTAGGCAGCGAGATGTTTATCAGATTCTATGATGTCCTACGACCGACTCGACATATCTTGGCTCTCGACAGCAATCCAAAGTATGGCGAAAAGAGATACCTGACAAACAAAGGCTTTATTCCATCGAGTGGGGCGGACATCAAACGTCGGGACGTATGCAATCGTCAGCAAGATGCCTATTGCAAGAGCTTTGCTTTCGGCGAGGAATTGATGACAAACCCTGAAGTGCGTGCGGCGATTGGGGACTGGTTATTGCACATTTGCGAACGTGTTCCGGTACACGTAACTGAAAAAACGCCACTCTATTACTCGCTGGCCGACAGGCAGCGGGAAATAAATAAGCTGCGTGGGTTCATGGGTTGCGATGGGGCACCGAAGCAGCCCCGAACGATCCATTTATTTGTGGTACGGAACTTTGACGATGTTTTCAATGGTGACGAAGAACATACGGACAGCGTACTCCGGCAGTCCATAGTTGACGAACGCATTCTTAAACTCAATCAATAGGAAGGGGAATCATCATG
>JBAYVU010000073.1:0-10927 GCA_041674385.1 Sterolibacterium sp. | reverse complement strand
GGGATAGTTCACGACCCGATGCGTAGGGTATACGTCCATGAAAAATTTCGGGTCATTCTTGAACAAGGCCTTGGTCGCCTCGGACAGTTTGTCTGCGTACTGGGATAAGTTCTGGGCGGTGATTCTGTACAGGGGTTTTTCATCCTTGAAAGGATCGGGTTGGAACTGCCGGCCGTTGACAATACTCTTGTTGGAATCCCAGCCGGGTCCCATCAGATTGGTTGGCATGCCTCCAGTGTACGGCGGGATTGTTCCCTCCTTGTTGCCTGCGACTTCGGCGCCCCACGGAGTGAGGTCCTTGCCCAGGTGTGCGGCCTCCTCAGCAGTTACGGCCGCTTTTGCCAGTCCCGCGATAGTTAGCGTGGCCACAACCAACGCGATATGCCTATTCAACGCTTTCATATGATGTTCTCCGTCATTCTTAGAAATTGTAGGTGTAGGTCGCGCTTATCCAGTTGCGGTCGGAAAAAATACCGCCGCCGACCGTGTATTCGACGGGCAGGCCGCCGCTGGTGAGAGGCGGATTACCGCTTCCCGGTGTTCCGTACTCATGCCTGCCGATGTAAGCGGTATAGGCCAGTTCCAGCTTGTGTCTGACTTGGTAATCAAACCCCCAAGTGACCTTGTATTGCCCTGAAGATTTGTTACCGCCACCGTTGGTTGGTGCCGTGCCCGAGAGGCCGACGACATAAACAAGACCAAGGTAACTATCCAATCCCGGGGAAACCTGCAGCCAGGTCGGCTGGAATTGCAGCGCCAAGTTCCAGAAGTTCTTGGTGGAGCAACTGCTGAGCACCTGATCCGCGCCCCCTGCGCATGCAGTTGCCGCAGGGTTACTATTGCTCTTGTAAAACTGAGCATTCCGGGTGACTTTGTCCAGCCCGGCATAGCTCAATTCGGCAACCAGCACGGCGTTGTCCCACACCGCATTTTTATTGAAGAGCAACTGACCGTTCAATAACGCATGCCAGGTATCGCCGATAGGGCCTTCGAAGCGATTGCCTGCGCCTGCATTGCCGGCAATCGTATTCAAGGCCATATTCTTCCGGTGGGAGATTTCAGCGCCGACGTTGAAATCACCGATCAGTTTGTTGAACGTCAATCCCCACAATTCAATATCTCTAGCATAAACATAGCGGCCACTGGTCACGCCAGCGACCGTATTGGTCTGGGCTGACCATGGATTGGTGTCCGAGAACTTGCGATAGACCAAACCCACGTCTGCCGCCAGCAGCTCGGGGTTCCACTTGAGCATCAGGCCGCGGGCTTTGTTGCCTTTCTCAGGCTCGACACGGGCAATGCTACCGCTGACGTAGCTGGAAAAAGCGTCAGTACCGACATAAGTGCCGCCGAGACTCAGGCGGTTGGGTTTCCATTCGAACGCGTATTGCCAGTTCAGCGAAGCGTTGGGGAGAAACTGCCAAGTGCCGGTTGTCTGGGTAATAGGCAGTGCGGTTTCCTTTGCAGAGGCACCTGGACTCGCCACACCCTTGCGGCCATCGTTGGGCACTTGGGAGTAGGAAACCCCCTGGGTATTGCCGAACAGGCCTTCGCCCCAGATGATCGCATGGCGACCAAGGCGGGCTACTAACTCGGTATCGCCAAGATTGGTTTTGCCCCAGACGAATGAATCCATGAATTCGGCCGATGGGCCAGCATAGTAGCGCTTCGTTTCGTTATTGAATGTGCCTTTGATGTTTTGCTGTGCCAAGGTGGTGCCAGGGAGGGCCTTACTGTCACGGCCATATGCATCGTCGTACCACGCCTGGCCTGAGATGCGAAACCCCATCATTTTCTTGTAAGAAAGGTCGAATTCGCTAAACCAATCGACCCGGCTATTAATCATCTGGTGCTTGTCGAACAGGTAGTTGCTTTCGTCCTGGTTAAGGTTGTTGGCCAAGCCGGGATCCCGGCCTTTCATACGCCAAGCGGCGTTGTAGCGCACCGTCTGGTCCCAGGCCATAGTAACGTCCGGATTGTCAGATTGAATATTAAATGCCTGCGCACTTCCGGCGCACCAAAGCAAGCCAGCAAGCGCAGCCGCGATAGGTGAAACACGGAGCGCAGGGCGGGATATGATATCTTTTTTGCAGTGTTCCACTGTGTACCCCCCATATTTTGAGTGCAGTTGAGAATTCTGGAAATCAGCGGGCTATCCACCTATCCATTTTTGCATACCATTTCTGTTAAAGTGTTACTCAATCCAAGCTCGACCAATCATAAGTGGTCGTCCATTGCTCTCCTAGTGTAATAACACATGGATCCCACGTGCGTTTCTACACTGACCTGGATCTTACGCAACGGGTGATGGGTTGAACATTCATGACAATGATTGCCAGCACTGACACATACGCGTGCAAACTTCTGGAACCGAAAATAGTTATTTCACGAATATGTATCTGAGACCGATGACATAGGCAGTCAAGATTGCATGGATACCAGATTGTCAATCCGGGAGCAAATGCGCAAACATGAGAACCAGCTCAATCGTGGAATTTACATGCAGTTTCTCCATGATTCGTCCGCGATGATTGTCCACGGTTCGTGACCCGATGCCAATGACATCGGCAATATTCTTGCTTGATTTCCCCTTTACCAGCAGCTTTAGAACGCGAGCTTCGGTCGAGGTAAGCAACGCCAATCGTGCCTCTGCGGAAATCAGTCTGGCTCTCTCGGCAAACAGCACCCGGCTTCGTTCCAACGCCCGTTGCACCGTTTCAAGAAACAGCTGATGGGCAAACGGCTTTTCGATGTAATCGAATGCGCCAAGCTTCATGGTATTAACCGCTGTGCCTACCTCGGCATATCCGGTAACGAATATCACCGGCAGTGTATATCCCTTTTGATTTATCAAACGCTGTAGCTCCATGCCGCCTATTCCCGGCATACGAATGTCCGACACCAGGCATTCGCATGGTCCCGGTACATACTGTTCAATGAAATCGGCTGCCGATTTATAGGCGATGGCCTTGATACCAACGCTGTCGAGCAGTTCCGTCACCATCCGAAGCATCGGAGCCTCATCGTCAACCACATACACAACGCAGGAATTCTGTGCATTTTTCATACAGCACCCTCTTATGGCCCGGACGTTGTTCCCGCCCCTTGAAACAGATAAATCTTGTCAGATGGAATGATGCCTATTAGTTTACTTCCACTTTAGCGGTCGCGCATTTTTTTAAGCTGAGTGCTCAGTCACGACCCTCACAGCACACTGATGCCACCCTGGTGAGCCAGCGACGGTTGCAGACAAGCCAGAGTCTGAACGAGGCGAGGCCGACGCAGACTTTTCGGTACCCCTGTCTATGTCTGTACTGCTCGGATGATGCGCTCATGCCTACCCAATTCGTTCCGGGAGCCTCGCCATTCTTCCAAATGTGTTGACCTGTTGTACGCAACGAGTGTACAACTGCACTCTTATTGCACTGGGTTTTTGGAAATCCGATTCAATGCCAATGCAAATATTTGCTTACTTGGGCTAGAAAAATAAATTCAAAAGAAATATGAGCGACGAACTCAAAATCCTCATCTTTGAGGACAACGAAACCAGTTATCAGCTGATTTTGCGCACGATAATGTGCGTATACCCTTGTGTCCATGCTGTTAGAGTGGATAGCGAGCAAGAACTCCTTTCAGTAATGCCCAAGCAAGAATGGCATGTCGTCCTGCTTGATTACAATGCCAGGCGGTCGCATCTCAAGGCGATACTGACGCAGATATCAGAAACCTGGTCAGAATTGCCGCTTATAGCAATATCAGGCGACATCGGAGAGGAAGCGGCCGTCGAACTGATCAAGCTAGGCGCTTGGGACTATGTCAAAAATACCAATTTGAGTAGTCTGGTAGCGGTGATTAAACGCAACTTGCTTGATGCGGAGGAGGTTCGTCAGCGTAAGTTGGACGACATCAAGCTCAGAGCGGACGTGCAGCGCTTTCATGATTTTTCCTCGACGGTCGGCAATTGGTATTTCTGGGAGATCGATTCCGGTTTGCGTATAACCTATTTTTCACGAAACGCCGAGATGATCAACGGGATACCAAGCGAGTCGCTGATCGGGAAGCCCCGCTCAGAGGTGATCAAAGAGATGGGCGCCACCGATCAACAGGTACTGGCCTCTCATATTGCCGAGCTACGCGACCGTCAGACATATACTGAGTTCGAGTGCAAGCTGTTATCGAAGGGAAACGGTTTTCGCTGGCTATCCAGCAGCGGAACTCCGTTCTTTGCGAAAGATGGCCAGTTTCTTGGGTACCGCGGCACTGCTACAGATATCACCAAACGTAAATTGATCGAGGAGGAACGAGAGCGATATGTCAAATTTTTCAATGCCGCCTCCGATCTCATGTTCATTGCGGATACCAGTGGACTTCTAACAACGGTAAACCCGGCATTCATAAGAACCTTTGGATATTCGGAAGCCGAGTGTCTGACTATGCCCATCTCCAAGTTTGTGCATCCCGATGATAGACACAAGATTTGGGAGATTTTTCAAAAGGCGACAACCCCATCTAATGGCCAAATGGGATTTAGCTTCGAGCACCGGTACGTCTGCAAAGACGATTCGCTGCGGTGGATACAGGTAAATGTCAGCGCTGTAGAAGCCGACGGAAGCGTTTATTGCGTGGGACGGGACATTACTGATCGCAAGGATGCAGAGGCTATGCTTTCCGCATCTGAACAAAGATTTCACGAATTGTTGTCACAGATACAGATGGCCGCCGTGATGTTGGATCCGCAGGGCAACATCACCTTTTGCAATAATTTTCTGCTTGACTTGGCCGGCAAGGAAAATGCAGAACTCGTCGGGCAGAGTTGGTTCGATCATTTCATACCTGACGACCTGCGCGAATGGGCCAGGAGAATCTTCGCTAAAGGAATCCAGACCGGAGTAATACTTGATCATCATGAAAATGATATCCTCATCCGGCAAGGCGAGCGGCGTTTGATCGCATGGGATAATGTCATTCTGCGCGGTGTGGGAAACCAAATCCTCGGTATGGCAAGCATTGGTATCGACATTACCAATCGAAAGCAGATGGAAGAAGCATTGAAAGAAAGTGAGTCTCTTCTCAGGGAGTCACAATTCGCCGCTGGCATAGGTTCTTTCAAAATAGATATCAACTCCAAGCAAATCAACTTCTCCGAAACATTCGGGCAAATTTTCGGCATTGACGAAAACTATCGGTGGAACAGGGTCGAGTTTGATCTCGTTCATCCCGACGACGTCGACATGATTCGTCGATACTTTGAAGAGGTCGCAGCAGAACGAAAGCCGATTTATAAAGAATTCAGGACCATTCGCCGAAGCGATGGGGATACCAGATGGGTGCTATGTTCTGGCGATATGCATTATGACGCACAAGGCAAACCCATTACCCGGCTGGGAACAGTTCAGGACATTACCGAGCGAAAGCGCATTGAAATGGAGTTGCTGCGCTATCGCGAGCACCTCGAAGATCTTGTCAACGAGAGAACCTTCGAGTTGTCAGCAGCAAAAACCAATGCCGAAAGAGCCAATTTTGCAAAGAGCGCTTTCCTGACCAACATGAGCCACGAATTACGCACGCCGCTGAATACAGTGATTGGGTTTTCGCGTCTGATGGCGAATACCTCAACGCTAAGAAAGGAACAAAGACAACACCTGGACATTATTACGCGCTCCGGCAACCACCTGCTGACGCTCGTCAACAGCGTACTGGATCTCGCCAAGATAGAGGCAGGGCGCGTGCAGGTTACGGAAGTGAATATCAACCTGAGAGAATTGCTGGACGATGTATGCAACATGCTGCGGCCTCAAGCCGAACAAGCAGGTCTTCATTTCCATCTGAGAGTACGTCGGCTGCCGGCAACGATCCGGGTGGATGGGGTCAAACTACGACAGATATTGATCAATCTGCTGAAGAACGCGATCAAGTTTACGCCTGAAGGCAGCATTTCTTTGCACGTGGCTGCTTCGCTAGTTGGCGGAGGGAAAGCCCATCTCAACTTTACAGTGCATGACACAGGCATCGGCATTGGCAAAGAGCATCAGGCTTCTATTTTTGAGCCCTTCGTGCAAATCGAAATTGATCCACTCGCTGCGGGCACCGGCCTGGGGCTTGCCATTTGCCAGCAATATTTGTCGTTGATGGGAAGCCGGCTGACCGTTAAATCTGTTCTTGGGCAAGGTTCCAACTTTCAATTCTCATTGACCGTATCGGTAGCCAAGGATCATGCTGTCCGTACTGCTTCGAAGGGGCGCCCGATCGGTTTACGTATCGATGATCGAGGCAAGCGCATTTTGGTGGCGGAAGACAATGCCGATGCACGTCTCCTGACGCTCAGCTTGTTGGAACCGCTCGGGTTTGTCCTTCTCGAAGCCGAAGATGGAGCGCAGGCGGTGGAGAAAGCCGCTATATTCAAGCCTGATTTGATCCTGATGGACTGGCGCATGCCCAGGATGGACGGCACCGAGGCCACCCGGCGAATTCGTGCCTCAGCGGGCGGCCACTTTTTGAAGATTGTCATGTTTACCGCCAACGCCTTTGCAGAGTATCGGCAGGAAGCATTAGCGGCAGGAGCCGACGAATTGCTGTACAAGCCGTTGGAGGAAGATGTCTTGTTTGACATGCTCGAGAAACAATTGGGCGTGTGCTTCGAACGCGATGCTGGTGAAAACGAGGAGAATGCAGCGACCGAAACCGACCTTACCGCCAAGGACATGGCTGTTCTTTCTACCGATACCCGAACGACATTAGCTGAGGCGATTCGTGAGCTGAACCCACTGAAGATCGCAGCGGCGCTTGAAAAAATACGGCCAGAGAATTCTGCCCTCGCGGACCGCGTAAGTAAGCTCGTCGGAACGATGCAATACCAGAAGCTGTGGATATGGCTGACCAGTCAGCCGATGCAGGACAAGATAACCTGACAAGCCCTTAACGGCCATCATTGGTGCGGTTTCCCGGCCGGAGTCTAAATAGGCTCATCAGAATGGCTTTTCTGCTGCAACATTTCCTCTACGGTATTTGCGAGCAACTCGCCGGACACGGGCTTTTGCAAGAAGCGGATATTACGCTGGATGGCGGCATTACTGCCTATATATTTCACATAGCCGGAACATATCACTATTGGTAGGGCCGGATGCCGGTTCATAGCCTTCTCTAGCATCGTCATATTGGACATCGACTGGTCAAGGACGACCAGGTCGAACGGCAACGGATCTTTTTCGAGCAGTGAAATTGCAACTGCCGTATCGGATGTCGCCACGACTTGGCATCCGATAGATTCGAGTAGCTCAGTCTCAAAGGCTAGGATACTGGGTTCATCGTCGATGACCAGCAGATGTCCCTTCACCTGTTGATGCAAGCGAGCAAAGAAACTGGGGGTGCCTTCCGGCGCCATGTCCGTGGGGGCACTCGGCAGATAGACATCAAACTGCGTGCCAATACCAGGGGACGACGAAACATGGACGTGGCCTCTTGCGGAGTGAACGATGCCGTGTATGACCGAAAGCCCCAGGCCGCTACCTTTGCCGATCTCTTTTGTCGTGAAAAAAGGCTCGAAGATAGCGGAAATAGCCGACGGCTGAATCCCAATGCCATTGTCTTTCACCGAAAAACGGACAAAGCGGCCGCCGAATTCCCGGTGACACGATGAGCATTCGATCGCGTGAGCAATATGCTCCTCGACGACGCGGAATTCGATGCGTCCGTCGGATGGGGAGGCATCGTGGGCGTTGGTAACGAGATTCATGAGTACTTGATGCAGATGCACTGCCTGGATTCGTACCGGGGGCAGCGCCTCGTCAATATAGAACGTAATGATTTTGTCTTCGGCACTCGTTCCTTGTAGCAGTCGATTGATTTCCCTGACAATGGGGGTGACTTCGATTGCGGTATCTGACGCCTCGCGGTTACGAGCGAACGTCAGGAGCTGTTGGACGAGTTCCTTACCGCGCTGGCTGGACTGGAGAATCTCGGAAAGGTAGTAACCTAGCTTTTCGTGCTTGCCCGCAGCGACGGCCTTTCGCGCAAACTCAGCGAAGCCTAGGATGACTGCGAGAATATTGTTGAAGTCATGGGCAATGCCTGCAGTAAGCTGGCCGAGCGCCTCGATTCTCCTGGAACTGGAAATCTTTTCCCTGAGTTCCCGATTGACTTTCTCGGTGGCAACTCTGTCTGTAATATCACGAAGATTACCCAAAATTGAGAATATGCGGCCATCGTTGTCGTGCATAGGTCCCTTGAATATCTCGAATATTCTCTCCTGGGTGTCGGAAAGACGCAGGTGACGGACTCCTCCCCGATAGATGTTGCCAGCAAGAATTTTTTCGTCTTCTTCATGAAATACTTGTGCCAATTCTGGCGAAAACAATTCGATATCCTGCTTGCCGACCATATCTTGTTGTTTCAAATCGTTTGCATCGGCCATGGCCTTATTCACCAGCAAGAAACGATGGTCGATATCCTTGACGAATATCCAATCGGGGAAAGAATCGACGACTCGTTGGAGCAGAACCTTGCTTTGCTCAATTTCTCTGGTTCTCTCCTTAACCCGGGCTTCCAGGGTTTCCCGCTCGGTTTCGAGGGCTTTCTTGACATACGCCAATGTCAAGTGAGTATCCACGCGGGCGAGAATCTCTTCCTTGGCAAAATCCTTGGCGATGAAATCGACAGCGCCCAGTTTAAAGCCTCGCACACGGTCGGTGACTTCGTCCTGCGCGGAAAGGAAAATCACTGGAATATCACGCGTTGCCGGGTTAGCCTTGAGCAACCGACAGACTTCGAAACCGTCTGTACCGGGCATCTTGACGTCTAGAAGAATCAGATCGGGATGCTTTGACTCGATGGTCCATAGCGCCAGCTTGCCGCTTGGCGCTTGTCTAACGACGTAGCCTGCTTCCTCCAGCAAACGGGTTAGAAGTTGCAGGGAAGCCGGTGCATCGTCGACCAGCAATATCTCCTTCAATACCAAGGTCTCAACGAATTGTGCTTGCTTGGTCATTGTATTGCCGGTCTTCCTTACCTGAGGAGGTTTCGGATCCTGGGAAACATATGCTGTCACTATAACATCCCGTAAGGGGAGCTTGCTTTTATATGCCACTGTAGAAACACATGCAGGAACCATGTGATTACACACTAGGGAGGTAATACGCACATGTCGATAATTGCTCCAACCGAACTGGGGAGAAAAACATGAAGTCTGCCGCTAAGGTTGTGAGAGATATGTTGGACGCTGTATTACGAGGCGACGAAGCAAGTGCGATGAGCCACATACATCCGGATATCAAGGTCATCGAACCAGACTCGCTGGTTTATGGCGGCGTACACAACGGTTTATCCGCTTTCCATACGGATGTATATGGCGTGATTCTGAGTAAGCTGAATATTGGGATCGGCAGATGTGAGGTCATTGGTTCTGAGAACAAGGTGGCAGTATCGATGGATGTCACTTTCACATCGCGCAAGACGGGACAAAGTCTCTTGATGCCGTTCGTCGAGCTCTACACAGTCTGTGATGAGAAGATAAGTGATCTCGACGTATACCCGCAGGATACCAAGCGTCTGGCTGAATTCTGGGACGCGAACTGAATCCGTGCTCATAAGCTGATGAAGCCGCAATAAGGCGGGTCTTGAGGGGAAGATGAACCTGCCGGAATGTCTCCTTCGGAGACGCTATTGCCTGATATGCGTCTCTTCAACTGGGTACTTCGGTGTCCAGTTCTTTATTTGTCTGCATTAGTCTGGGAAGATTCAAGCAAAGTTACTTTGAACTTGACATGAACCATACAATCACCATTCAGTGGTGACTGTATGCTGAATGTAAGGGAACTGATCGCCACAGCGATCGATGCGGTGCTACCGCAGATACGTCGAAGCCCTGCGCGGCAGTCTCGAAATCCCGCCAAAGCTGGCGAACGCCAAACTGGTGGCGAAGTGGCGCTCGTGATCCTTCGTTCCCTGTCTGTTTTATCCGCCCACCACACGGTTTTTGCCGGCCCGTTTTGCCAAGTACATGGCCTGATCGGCTCGATTAATGGCTTCCATGCCGGTTTCCTCTGTGCCCAACTGCACTACCCCGGCACTGAAAGTGATCAGGATTTTCTCTTTTTCCGACAGGAAAAATTTCTTGGTCAGTTCGCGCTGCAGGCGGGTCATTGCCTCGATGCCAGGCTCAAGAAATGTATCCGGCATCAGAATGATAAATTCTTCCCCGCCATAACGCACTAAGGAGTCGTTTGGCCGCATGCATTGCCGGGCGACATTGACCAAATGGATCAGCGCCTTGTCGCCGGTATCGTGCCCCAGACGGTCGTTCAGCTTCTTGAAATTGTCGACATCGAGCAGGCAGATCGATAGCGGCAAATTTTTTCGCCGCACACTGGCGATTTCGCGAGCCAGTGCTTCTTCCAATCCTTTGCGGTTCAGCGCATCGGTCAAGGGGTCGTGGCGGGCTTGTATGCTGGCGTTATTGAGTTCCTGGTACAAATGCATCAACCTGGTCTCGGTTGCCTCGACTTTTTCCTGCATGCGCTTCAAATTTTCCTGCGCGTAAGAGGTGCCTTCCGCCATCAAGTTGGTCGCATCGATGACTTCCTTCAATAGCGGTGCCAGCTCCTCGATTCGCCGGACCTTCTTTATCTTCCTGGCGCTTTCTTCAATCTTTTCCTGAAAAGCCGCACTGGACCGGGTTATCGTCCCCAAACTGGTGACGAAGCTGGCCAGCATTTTCCGCATTTCCTCCTGCGCTTCGACCGATTGACGCTTCGCCTCGCGTTGCTTGACGATCACATCGCAGAGTCGGAGTTCCATGGCGTCGAGTTGACGCAAGGTCAGCGGCGGTTCGATGGCGCTCAGCAAGCCATCGACCTGGCCTTTGAGCCAGCTTTCGTCCAGGGTCAACTCGCCGATATTTTCGAGAATCAGATGCAATAACTTGAGCAGCGAG
>JBAYVU010000072.1:0-11941 GCA_041674385.1 Sterolibacterium sp. | reverse complement strand
CCTGCCCGCCCAGCACCATCTCGACCAGTTCCATGGTTTCGGCGTCAGTCACTCGCATGCCCTGGATGAACTGGCCCTGCTTGCCGACGCGCTTGAGCAGGTCGTCGATCTGCGGCCCGCCGCAGTGCACCACCACCGGGTTCATGCCAACCAGCTTGAGCAGCACCACGTCGCGCGCGAAGCAGTGCTTGAGCGTGTCGTCAGTCATGGCGTTGCCGCCGTACTTGATGACGATGGTCTTGTCCTGGAAGCGACGGATGTAAGGAAGGGCGGCGGCGAGGATGCCGGCTTCGTCTGCCGGGGAAAGGGTGTGGTCGGTCATGATGGCCTAGGTTCCGGTGAAGCCGGAATTCTAAGCCCTATGCAAAAAAAGCGGGAAGCCGAAGCTTCCCGCCGTGATCGGCCCGAGAGAAGGGGAGGGGGCGGGCCGGATCGGGGTTCAGTCGATAGTCAGTCGCTTGGCAGCGGCGGCCGCCTTCTTCGGCAGCGTCAGCTCGAGTACGCCATCGGTGAACTTGGCCGCGGATTTCGATTCGTCGACGTCCTGGCCGAGCTGGAAGCTGCGCGAGACCTTGCCGAAATAACGTTCGGTGCGCAGGACGCGCTCGCCTTCCTTGACTTCCTTCTCCTGCTTGCGCTCGGCGCTGATCGAGACGACGGAACCGTCGATGTTCACGTGAATGTCTTCCTTGCGGATGCCCGGCAGTTCGGCGTGCACCTTGTAGGCATCGCCTTGCTCCTTGACGTCGATCTTGATTGAGGGAACGTCCACAGGGTTGCCGAAATCGACCGGCCGCACGAAGAAGCCGCGGAAGAAATCGTCGAAGGGGTCGGAACCGGAACGCACGATATTGGCCATGATGTCTCCTTTCAAAAAGTAAGCATGAAACCCATGCCCTCAATATAGGGGAAGACGGCGTGGTTTCAAGGGCTTCGCATAACCCTTATAATCGCTTTCATGTCAAATAGTTGCGAACGGAAGCCCACCTGTCCAGGCTGTGGCCGATCCTTTACCTGCGGGTTGGATGCTGGCTGGGCGCCCTGTTGGTGCGCGGACATGCCGCCCCTGCACTCCCTTCCGGAAACCGGAAGGAGCTGTTACTGCCCGGATTGTTTGAAGCAGAAGCTGGACGGGAAACCGCTCAAGCCGGATTGAAGCGCAGGGGCAGCATGAGAATGGCGTCCCGGTTGCTCCAGGAAAAAACAGCGCGGGCGGCTTCGCGCCAGGGCAACCAACGGTAGCAGAGGTGCTCACCGGGAGCGACGGAGACCGGTTGCGGCGATGGAAACACCAGGCTGAATACATGTTCGACGTTTTCCGTCACGCTGGTTGGATAGCGATGCCGCCATTCCGGGAAGATTTCGTAGCGATTGGTCAGGTTCCAATCGTCCAAGTCCTCCGGCCGAGCGGCGATGCCGGTTTCCTCCGCCACTTCGCGGACCGCGGTGCTGAGCAACGATTCGCCATCCTCCTGGCTGCCGGTGACCGATTGCCAGAATCCCGGATGGGCGGCGCGCTCGAGCAGCAGAACCTCGAGGGCTGGAGTGTGGATCAGGACGAGAACCGAAACCGGTTTCTTCACTCGCTTCTCGGCAGATAGGCGATGCCGTCGGCGTGCATGTCCACCAGCACCCAGAAGGGCACCCGCTCATCGCGCCAGGCGTCGGCCGCAGCGGTAAAAACCTGCAGCGCCGTGGCGAAATCCGCGCTGTGGCGGGTGTGGAAGCCGTCGCAGTGCTCCAGCAGAATGAGATAGCCGACCGCCGGCAGCCAGGACAGGTCGCCGAGGCAGTCGGTTAGGGCGTCCCAGTTGTGTCCGAACCAGTCGGGAAGTTCGAGGGCGGTTGCCAGGCATTCAAAGAGCGCGGCCTTGTCGCGCACCGGAGCAAGATCGATGCGGCAAATGGAAAAGCCGGATGCCTCGGCTGCAGCGAGCAGATCGCCCATACCTTGCTGCGGCGTGTGATAGACCCCAGCGCGGGCGATTTCACGAAGGATTCTCTCGTAATGCTCGCGGTTCATTCGCGTATCTTCCGGAAGCTGCGGTAGTGATCGTTGGTGAAATAATACTCGCCCGAAGTCCGCACATCGCCCGTGCTGTCCCGTCCGGCGACGATGCGCCGCGCGCCGCGATTGCGCGAACCGGGGGTTGGAACGGTGTACACACGGTAATAACCACGCGGCCGTGCGGGCAGTCGCCGCTCGAAATTACCGAAGACCGAGCCGTCCTTGCGGTAGGGAAAGGGACCGCCCTGCTTGATCAGGACCAGCGTTTGCCGGGCTTCGTCAGGAAGGGCTGCGGCCCGGACGGATGGAATGCCCTGATCAACAGACGATTCGCGCGCGGCGGCAGGGGCCGCGACGAGAATCGACAGCAGAAATAAACAAAGGCGCAGCATCACGCCGGCCGATGCTTAGCCTGCCGTAGGCTTTGGGGTTTCGGTCTGGCGCAGGCGGATATGCAGCTCGCGCAGTTGCTTCTCGTCCACCGGCCCGGGCGCGTTGGTGAGCAGGCACTGGGCGCGCTGGGTCTTCGGGAAAGCGATCACGTCGCGAATCGATTCGGCGCCAGTCATCATCGTGACGATGCGGTCGAGGCCGAAGGCCAGTCCGCCGTGCGGCGGCGCGCCATACTTGAGGGCATCGAGCAGGAAGCCGAATTTCTGCTCGGCCTCTTCGGCACCGATGGCCAGCGCGCGGAACACCTTCGACTGGACTTCCTCGCGATGGATACGCACGGAGCCGCCGCCGATTTCCCAGCCGTTGAGGGCAAGGTCGTAGGCCTTGGCCAGACACTTGCCGGGATTGGTGTCGATGAACGCCTCGTGGCCGTCCTTGGGCGAGGTGAAGGGGTGGTGCAGGGCCACCCAGCGCTTGTCTTCCTCATCGTATTCGAACATCGGGAAATCAACCACCCACAACGGCCGCCAGCCGGCTTCCAGATAGCCGCCCGCCGTGCCTTTCTCGTGGCCGATCTTGACGCGCAATGCCCCCAGAGCATCGTTCACGATCCTGGCGCGATCGGCGCCGAAGAACACCAGGTCGCCGTCCTGCGCGCCGGTGCGTTCGAGGATCTGCGCGACGATGTCGGCCGGCAGGAACTTCAGGATCGGTGATTGCAGGCCTTCGATGCCTTTCGCTTTCTCATTTACCTTGATGTAGGCGAGGCCCTTGGCACCATAGATGGCAACGAAGGTGGTGTACTCGTCGATCTCCTTGCGCGTGAAGCTGCCACCGCCGGGGATGCGCAGGGCCGCCACGCGCCCGTCGGTGAGTTCTGCGGCGGCGCGGAAGACCTTGAAGTCCACCGTCTTCATGAGATCGGTGAGTTCGGTGAATTCGAGCTTGACGCGCAGGTCCGGCTTGTCCGAGCCGAAGCGCGCCATCGCCTCGGCATGGCAGAGGCGCGGGAAGGGATTGGGCAGGTCGACGTTCAGGGTTTCCTTGAACACGGTTCGGATCAGTTCTTCCATGATCGCCGTGATCTCGGTTTCGGTGAGGAAGGACGTTTCGATATCGACTTGTGTGAATTCGGGCTGGCGGTCGGCGCGCAGATCCTCGTCGCGGAAGCACTTGGTGATCTGGTAGTAGCGATCGAAACCGGCCACCATGAGCAACTGCTTGAACAGCTGCGGCGATTGTGGCAGGGCGAAGAACTGGCCGGCGTGCACGCGCGAGGGTACGAGGTAATCGCGCGCGCCCTCGGGTGTCGACTTGGTTAGCATCGGCGTTTCGATGTCGATGAATCCCTGCGCGTCGAGGAAGCGGCGGAAGGCCATTGCCACCTTGTAGCGCAGCATCATGTTCTTCTGCATCTGCGAGCGGCGCAGATCGATCACGCGGTGCATCAGGCGCACATTCTCGGAAAGATTGTCTTCGTCCAGCTGGAAGGGCGGCGTGGCGGCGGGGTTGAGAATCTCGATGTCCTGTGCCAGCACTTCGATCTCGCCGCTGGGCAGGTTTGGGTTAACCGTGCCCACTGGGCGACGGCGCACAAGGCCTGTGATTTTCAATACAAACTCGTTGCGGATGCGCTCGGCGGTGGCAAAGGTTTCCTTGCGGTCCGGGTCGCACACGACCTGGACCAGGCCCTCACGGTCGCGCAGGTCGATGAAGATGACGCCGCCGTGGTCGCGGCGTCGGTGTGCCCAGCCGCACAGGGTGACGGATTGGTCGAGGTGGGCGGCATTGACGAGGCCGCAATAGTGAGTACGCATTTCAAATTGCCCAGGAAAAGCCGCGATGGCGGCGCTTTATTGATTCTGCGCCCGTCCGGCAGGATTGCGCATCGGCGGTGCCACCACCCCCATCGAAATGATGTATTTCAAGGCCTCGTCGACGCTCATGTCGAGTTCGATGACATCCTTGCGCGGCAGCATGAGGAAGAAGCCCGAAGTGGGGTTGGGGGTGGTCGGTACATAGATGCTGACGTATTCCCCGTCCAGGTAGTTGACCACATCGCCTCCCGGCTGGCCGGTCTGGAAGGCGATGGTCCAGATGCCTGCGCGCGGATATTGCACCAGAAGCGCCTTGCGGAAGGCTTCGCCGCTTGAGGAAAACAGCGTGTCGGAAACCTGCTTGACACTGTAATACACAGATTTGACGACCGGGATGCGTGACAGCACACCTTCCCAAAAGCGCAGCAAGCGCTGACCGATGATATTGGCGGTGACCAGGCCGGTGAGGAAAACGATCAGCAGGGTGGTAATGACGCCAATGCCCGGAATGTAGATGCCGAGCAGATGCTCAGGACGAATCGCCTCGGGCAGGAGCAGGAGCGTTTGATCCATGGTCCTGACGATGAGCGCCAGCACCCAGGCGGTGATCGCCAGGGGGACCCAGATCAGCAGGCCGGTAATGAAGTATTTTTTCATCCGTTGCCGGCACACGCGCAGCCGTTACAACCCGGCGCAGGCGTACTGTTGCTTTCCTGCTTCGATTCCGCCTTGGCGGTGCTGCCCTTGAAGTCAGTCGCGTACCATCCGCTACCCTTGAGCTGGAAGCCGGCAGCGGTAAGCATCTTGCTGAAGGATTCCTTGCCACATTCCGGGCAGGTCGTCAGTGGCGTGTCGTTGATTTTCTGCAGGAATTCCTTCTGGAATCCGCAGGTGCCGCAGCGATATTCGTAGATCGGCATGGCAGTCTCCAAAAACAGAAGATTATAACCTAAGCTGTTGCGCTGAAAGCGTTAATCCAGATAGACAGGCTAAATACAAATGCTGCCAGTCCGGCCGATTTCAAGCTCTCTGGTGAGGATCAGAACAAGCCGAGGTACTGCTGGGTCAGGGGCTTGCCCCAGAACAGCGCAATGACGGCAGCGGCAGCCAGGTAGGGCCCGAAAGGGATGGGGATGTTGCGGCCATGCCGTGCGAAGACGATAAGGGTGATACCGACCACGGCGCCGACCATGGACGAGGCGAGTATGGTCAGGGGAAGCATTTGCCAGCCTAGCCAGGCACCGACGGCTGCGAGCAGCTTGAAATCGCCATAACCCATGCCCTCCTTGCCAGTCGCAAGCTTGAAGGCCCAATACACTGCCCAGAGCGACAAGTAGCCAGCCACCGCTCCGATGACAGCGCTCTTCAGATCGACATAAGTGCCGTCCAAATTCAGCAGCAGCCCCATCCAGACCAAGGGCAAGGTGATGCTGTCGGGCAAAAGCTGGGTGTCGAAATCGATGAACGTCAGGGCAATCATGCCCCAGATGAAGAGCAGTGCGCCGACACTGGTCCAGCTTGCTCCAAAGCGCCAGACGGCATACCCCGACAGCAAACTGGATAGCGCCTCGACAAAGGGATAGCGCGGACTGATGCGTGCATGGCAGGCGTGGCAGCGCCCTCGAAGAAAGAGATAGCTGAGGAGCGGGATGTTCTCCACCGCGGTAATGCCGTGGCCGCAATGCGGGCAGCGAGAGCATGGTGTCGCGAGCGTCAGCTTTTCAGTCTGGGGCGGCGGTTCGCCGCGCAGTTCCGCGCATTCCGCCATCCAGCCGCGCTCCATCATTTTGGGAAGGCGGTGAATGACAACGTTGAGGAAGCTGCCCACCATCAGGCCCAGTACGGCGGCCAGAGTGGTATAGGCCACCGGCTCCATCAAAAAACTCATGTGGATGCTTCTATCGAGTTGGGTGAGGGCGAATTCATCTGAATGTCAGACAACGGCGCCCAGCTTGAAGATCGGCAGGTACATTGCCACCACCATGCCGCCGATCAGTGTGCCCAGGACGACCATGATCATCGGCTCCATCAGGCTCGACATGGCCTCGACCGCGTCATCCACCTCGGCTTCGAAGAAGTCGGAAACTTTGCTCAACATGGCGTCGAGTTGGCCCGACTCTTCGCCGATCGAAACCATCTGGATGACCATGTTGGGGAACACATTCGCATTTTGCATGGCCACGGTCAGGTTCGTACCGGTACTGACCTCCGACTGGATCTGCTTCGTCGCCATTTTATAGACGTAATTGCCCGCAGCGCCGCCGACGGAATCCAATGCTTCGACCAGCGGAACACCGGCGGCGAACATGGTCGACAGGGTGCGCGCCCATCGCGCCATGGTGGCCTTACGAATAATGTCGCCGAAAATAGGCAGTCGGAGGAGAAGGCGATCCATGACGATCTGCACCTTTTCCGAGCGCTTCCACATGTAGAAGAAGCCGTATATGCCGCCTCCCAGGATGCCGAAGACGATGTACCAGTTGGCCACCATGAAGTCCGACATGGCGATTACGATGAGCGTTGGCGCGGGCAGGTCGGCACCGAAACTCTTGAACACGTCCTTGAAGGAGGGGATCACGAAGATCATGATCACCGCGGTGATGATGATGGCGACGACCATGACGGCGATCGGGTAGAAAAGGGCCGACTTGATCTTGCTCTTGATGGCAAGGATTTTTTCCTTGTAGGTCGCCAGGCGATCCAGCAGGGAGTCCAGGATGCCGGCGGCTTCTCCTGCGTCGACAAGGTTGCAGAACAAGGCGTCGAAATAGAGGGGGTACTTCCGAAAGGCCTGATTCAGCGAGGAGCCTGTTTCCACATCCGCCTTGACATCCATCAGCAGCTTGGCGACCGCCTGATTGGAGGCGCCCTTGCCGACGATGTCGAAAGCCTGCAGCAGCGGCACCCCAGCTTTCATCATGGTGGCCAACTGGCGGGTAAATAGCGTAATGTCCTTTTCGGTGACCTTGCCGCCCCTCTTGAAAGTCTGTTTCTTGACCTTGCTGACAAGGATGCCCTGGCGCCGCAGCGTGGCCTGGACCAGCGCCTCACCGCCTGCACGCATCTCGCCGCGCATCAGCTTGCCGGTCTTGTCCTTGCCCTCCCAGGCAAAGATGTATTCCTTGACTCCCGTGTTTCTTCTGGCTGTTTTGGTCGCGGTTGCCATCTGGTTCCCCCTATTCGTTTGTCGTCGCGAGGACTTCCTCGAGCGAGGTTAGCCCCTGCTTGACCTTGAGCAGCCCGGACTGCCGCAGATCCTTGATACCTTCTTGTTGCGCCTGTTCGGCGATGTCGATCGAGTTTCCGTTGGTCATGATGATTCGCTGGATATCTTCCGAGATCGGCATGACCTGGTAGATGCCGACGCGGCCCTTGTAACCGCTGCCCTTGCATTTGTCGCAGCCGTTCGGCCCATATACTTGCCAGCTGCCGTCGATTTCGTGTTCATGGAAGCCGGCCTGAAGCAGGGCTTCCATCGGTATGGAAATGGGTTTTTTGCAGGAGCACAGCCGGCGTGCCAGCCGCTGGGCCGTGATCATGATGACGCTTGACGCGATGTTGAACGGCGCAATGCCCATGTTCTTCATGCGCTCGAGCGTGGTCGGCGCGTCGTTGGTGTGCAGCGTGGACAGCACCAGATGGCCGGTCTGTGCGGCCTTGATGGCGATCTCGGCGGTTTCCAGGTCGCGGATTTCGCCGACCATGATGATGTCCGGATCCTGTCGCAGGAACGCCTTGAGCGCAACGGAAAAATTCAATCCCGCCTTGTCATTGACGTTGACCTGGTTGATTCCCGGCAGATTGATTTCACAAGGATCCTCCGCCGTGGAGATATTGATGCCTGGCTTGTTGAGCAAGTTGAGGCAGGTATATAGCGAGACGGTCTTGCCGCTGCCCGTCGGGCCTGTCACGAGGATCATGCCATAAGGCCGGTCGATAGCCGCCATCAGCGTCTCGCGCTGCTCCGGCTCGTAACCCAGGGCATCGATGCCGAGCATGGCACTCGAGGGATCCAGGATGCGCATGACAATTTTTTCGCCATACAGCGTGGGCAGGGTGCTGACGCGGAAATCGATGGCGCGGGTTTTCGATAGCACCAGCTTCATGCGGCCGTCCTGCGGAACGCGTTTTTCGGATATGTCCAGCCGGGAAATCACCTTGATGCGGGAGGCAATCTTTTCCTTGATGACCAGGGGAGGCTGGGCGATTTCGCGCAGAACGCCATCGGTGCGGAAACGGATGCGGTAATACTTCTCATAAGGCTCGAAGTGGACGTCCGAGGCGCCTTCATTGATGGCATCGAGGAGGATCTTCTGGATGAAACGGACAACGGGCGCGTCGTCCACTTCGACCGAGCCGGTATCGGCACCGGCCGCCTCCTCGGTTTCGTCGGCCAGCTCGAGATCCAGGTCGTCGCCTGCCAGTTCATTGAGTTTGGTCTCTGCCGTCTCCGACAAGCGCTGAACGAGGGGCACCAGCTTGCTGACTTCAACCACCACCGGATCGACTGCCAGGCCGGTCTGGAAACGGATCTCATCCAGGGCGCGCAGATTGGTCGGGTCGGCCAGGGCGACGGCGATGCGATTGCCGCGTTTGGTCAGGGGAATGACCTGGTGGGTTTGCATCAACTTGCGGTCGATGGCACCCGGAGGAAAATGGCTTTCTTCAAACGCATTCAGGTCGAGCAGGGGATAGCCGAATGTTTCTGCGGCAAAAGTGGCGATGTCCTTTGCGTTAAGACGGCCGCCGGAAATGGCCTGATTGACAAATCCTCCCCCGGAACCAGTGCCCTGGGCGGCAAATGCCTCCGCTTCAGCCTCCTTGAGACGGCCTTGCTGGACCAGCGCGCGTGCCAAGCCGCTGAGAGTTGTCTGGAGGGATGCAGCCATTGGTTCCCGGGGCTAATTGAAATTCCAACTGATTATCTCAGGCGATGATGCCCTTCCGCCCCGGTTTTGTAAAGACTATCAGGTGGTTGGAGCGGATTGTTGAGTTCCTTGTTGTGTCGGGGTGAGGCGCCGTCAGTCGGGTGGCTTGAACAGCCGGACCGTCTTCACCATCCGGTCCTGCGTCTGGATGATTTCCATCGCCACGCCTGCGATTTTCAGCGAAACCCCGGTCTCAGGAATATCCTGAAAATATTCAAGAATGAGGCCGTTCAGGGTTTTGGCGCCCTCCAGTGGGAGTGCCAGATTGAGCTTGCGGTTAAGTTCGCGCAGGCTGCGTCCGCCATCCACCAGCGTGCTGCCTTCGGCGTCCCAGACAATTTCGTCGCTGTTGCCGGGTAGAGTGGTGGTGAACTTGCCGATGAGTTCCTCAATGATATCTTCGAGTGTCACCAAACCCTGGATCTCGCCGTACTCATCCACAACCAGGCCGATGCGTTCCCGGTTTTCCTGGAAGAATTGCAATTGCGTATAGACGGGGGTTGCGGCCGGAATGAAATACGGTTCGGCAAGTTGTTCGCGCAGGCATGCCTTGTCCATGCTGCCTTCCAGAAGCGTCGCCAGCAAGCGACGCTGGTGCAGGATGCCGATGATGGCATTCAGGTCGTTCTCAAAGACCGGCAGGCGCGTATGGTAGCTGGTGGCCAGCTGTTGGCCAATCTCTTCGATGGGGGCGGCAATATCGATTGCCTCGATTATGCCGCGCGGAATCATGATGTCCTCGACCGTAATGTTTTCCAGATCGAAAAGATTCAGCAGGATGGACTGGTGCTGACGGGGAATGAAATGCCCCGCCTCCAGAACCAGCGTACGCAATTCCTCCGGTGAAAGCTGGGGCATCTCGCCGCTGCCCTTGGGTTTCAGGCGCGTCAGGATGAGCAGGGTCTCGACGAAGAGATTCACGAACCACACCACGGGCTGGAAAAGACGCAGCAGGGGGGTGAGCAGGAAGCTGACAGCCGGGGCGAGCCGGTCGGCATTGCCCGCACCGACTACTTTCGGCGTGATCTCGGCAAAAACCAGGATCAGGAATGTGACGAACAACGTCCCGGCGCCGAGAGCCCAGTCCTCCTCGCCGAAAAGCTGGATGGCAATGATGCTGACGAGCGTGGCTGCCGCGGCGTTGATCAGGTTGTTGAAGAGCAGGATGACGCCAAGCAGCTTGTCTGTGCGAGCCAGCAGGTCCAGTGCCAGTCGTGCACCACGGTGTCCTCCCTGGGCCAGATGCCGCAACCGAAAACGGTTGGCCGCCATCATGGCGGTTTCGGCCAGCGAGAAAAAGCCGGAAATAACGAGGAGAACAGCCAGCGCTGCAAATTGCGCCGAGATGGGAACGTCAGTCAAGCGGAGCGTTCAGGCAATGCGGATGGTTCAGTATCGCGGTGAGGCGGATGCCTGTCAACCGGCGCGGCCGAGCACGACTTCCAGCACGAAGCGGCTTCCTACGTAGGCAAAGAGCAGCGCGACAAAGCCGGCCAGCGTCCAGTGCAATGCTTTGCGGCCGCGCCAACCCCAAGCGTGGCGACCGACCAGCAGGGCGGCGAATATCACCCAGGAAATAATGGAGAAAAGCGTCTTGTGGTTGAAGGTGAGCGCCTTGCCGAATACTTCTTCGGAGAAGACGATGCCCGAAGCCAGGGTCAGTGTGAGCAGGACGAAGGCGATGGTGATGAGCCGGAACAGCAAGGCTTCCATTGTCAGCAAGGGGGGCAGGCTGGCGAGCGGCCGCGTTAATTCTCCTCGGTGCAGGCGTCGTTCGGCGATCGCCATGATGATGGCGTGGAGTGCGGCGAGGGTGAACAGGCTGTAGGCCACCATGGCTATGAAGAAGTGGGCACGGAACATGGCCGAGGTGACATTGGCCAGCAGGTGCTGGCCGGGAAACAGGCCCGGCAGGAGCGTGCATGCGGCCGCCAAGGGCAGGACCAGAGGCTGCAGGCCCTCCAGCCGGGCATGGAAGCTTTCCACCCAATAGATAAGCACGGCGAGCCAAAGCATGAGTGAGAGTGCCGCGGAGAAGCCAAAACGCATGCCGCCGCCCCCGAACAACTCGCCATAGAGCACATCCCCATGCAGCAGCAGGACAAGGGCGAGGGCAAGCCTTTCCCAAGGGAGTATTCCTTGCGGCGTCCGGGTCGCAGCTTGTCCCCAGCGCGTGCGCCAGAAATGAAAGCCGAGAAGAGCGTACAGTGAAGCGGGAAGCAGATGCGGTAAAATCCCTTGCATATCGCAAGTCTACATCCTTCCCGGAGCAATCGGAACATCATGCTGGATAATCTGACGCAGCGCCTCTCCCGCGTCGTCAAGACGCTGCGCGGACAGGCGCGTCTGACGGAAGACAACATCTCGGATGCTTTGCGCGAAGTGCGGATGGCCCTGCTGGAAGCCGATGTCGCGCTGCCGGTGGTCAGGGATCTGGTTGCCCGCATCAAGGAAAAAGCGATTGGCCAGGAGGTGCTCGGCAGCCTTACTCCCGGTCAGGCCCTGGTGGGTGTTGTGCACCGCGAACTCGCCGAACTGATGGGGGGTGCGCACAGCGGCCTCAATCTCGCCGTGCAGCCGCCTGCAGTCATCCTGATGGCCGGCCTGCAGGGCGCCGGTAAGACCACGACGACCGGCAAGCTGGGCAAGCTCCTCAGGGAGCGCATGAAGAAGAAGGTGCTCTCGGTCAGCGCAGACGTATACCGGCCGGCGGCGATCCAGCAGTTGAAGCTGGTTGCCGAACAGGCCGGCATCGACTTCTTCCCCACGCAGGCCAGCGACAAGCCGGCTGCCAT
>JBAYVU010000071.1:0-12372 GCA_041674385.1 Sterolibacterium sp. | reverse complement strand
CAGCATAACTCTAGCTGGCAAATCGTTAGGGACGCAGTCCCGATCCTTGTAGTCTTTGTTGTCCTTTGCGGACCGGGTACACAAGGTTATCCATAAGCCCAACTGAACTTCCGTTCCGGAAGCACTGCGGGCTATTTCTTGCGCGCTAACGCGCTGCGCGTCACTACGCACAGCTTTAGCTGTCGTAGTGACGCGCGTCCGCCCCGCGAATTTTGCACTTGTCAGCGCGGTTTTGGCGGTTGATCGTCTCAATGATGTATTTATCGATGCACGAAAGGAGGAACTATCTAGTAGTAACACGCAGCACATGTAGCAAAGCAGGGTGCGCGGACTATCCCAGTCCGTCGGGCAATTTTCTCTTTTCGAAGAGCAGCCAGGCCGAAAGCCTCAAGCTGATGCCGTACACCTTACCGATCTCATTACCCCGAGGTGCTCCTGCTTGATCCACAATTTTTTTGTTCGGTCAGCTAGACCTCGGGGCAGGGAGTGGTTCGAAGTGCATCGATACAGAGACAACTGGTGTTGCGGGAGGGAGTTCTTACCCAAATCGTGAGAAGCCCTCCGGCACACTAATGACAAGTGCAAGCACAATTTATAGGAGGCCATCATGGGCGCAAGGAGCATCCAGAAAGAGATTGAATTGATCAACAGACACACCGGGGGCGCCACTCTTACGGTGATCGCGCGCGCGACTGCGCTTATGCACACCTTTAATGTCTGGCGCAATGATCTAAATCTCCAAATCAAATCACTGGTGTCGGTCAAGACCTCGCAGATTGCCGCGTATGTCAAACATGAACAAGATGCTGGAAAATCAATCCGGTCGATTCAGAATGATTTGGCTCATATACGCGCAGGCCTCCGGGCGGTAGGTCGCGAGCAGTTCGCGAAATCTGCCCAGATCAGCAACAAGTCCCTTGGCGCCTCTGGTGCAAGCCGGGATGGCACTCACAAAGCGCTAACCGCCGAGCAATACTTGAAGGCCCTCGCTGACGCTCGAGAGCGTAATTCGGGGGTCGCTGCCGCTATGGAACTGCAGCGCGAGCTTGGACTCCGCGCGCGAGAAGCGGTCCAATCCGTCCAGAGCCTCGAGCGATGGGAGAAATCTCTGTTGAGAGGAGAAAGTATCAGGGTCATTCATGGGACAAAGGGAGGCCATCCACGAGACACTGGTCCGATAAATCACGAACGTGCTCTTAAGGCCGTTCGAGACGCCTTGGAAGTCGCCCGCATCAACGGTGGTCAGATCATCCAATCACGCAGCCTGCAGGGCGCTATGAGAGCCTACGGCAGACATCTTAAGGCTCTAGGTCTCACCGAAGAATTTGCAAGCCACGCGCTTCGTTGTACCTACGCCCAGGACAGGTTTTTACAGCACTTGGAAGCTACTGGTGGTGATCGTCGCGAAGCTCTCGCCGAGACTTCTTTGGATCTGGGTCATGGAGATGGTCGTGGCACTTATGTCAAGCAAGTCTATCTTCGCTCGTGAAGTTGGGGCATTCGGCCTCTTTTCGCCCTGAAAAGGGGCCGAAACGTTGTTGGGGCCGAGGGATTGCCGTTCGGTTTCATTTCGGTCTATTTTGTGTCTGAACCGTACACTTTCAAAATTTTGAGAATCACCACCTATCGATAGGCATAATCCAAATACTTTCAACAACTCTGAGGATTATTACCGATCATGACCACGCAAACTGCAACAAACGCTTCCGTTAACTCCGCAACCGATCGCCGGCGCTCAAACAGCACATCCACCACACCAGTCGATGGTGGCCACCTTATCGTTCGTGAGGTACCATTAGCGGATGAAAATTGGGCCGAAGTAGTTGAATATCCGCTACCACGCAACCAGAATTCCCACAAAGGACAGATCCGTTTCCAAAATGGAGGGGAAACATGAACCAACGTCGTCGCCAGATAATCTACAATTTAACGATAGCGTTGCCGTTCATCGTCATTGCATTGCTTGGAATCTTCTTTTTCCCCAATCCAGTTACCAAGTACTGGCTGCTGATAATTCTTCTTGGCATTAGCCTTGGTGCAATTGGGCTGGGTTTGATCAAACAGCCCAGAGTAGACCAAATGAATCAACACCAAACCGAAGATTGGACTACAGTCAATTGGACGATCCCCACTGATCCGCTTTTCCAAGATCGTCTTCGAGGTAACAGATGGAGGCACGGTGGCGGATACTGGCTGCGCGACGACCATTGGACAGACGGTGAATTCTAAACACCAAACAACGTTGTCCTAACGGGTTGGATCGTACTTGGTTGCTGCCGCCTTATTTTCGTTGTCCTTAGTTGCTACGGTCTTCTTCCCCGCGTTCTCAAGAACAGCGATACCCGTGTTGCTCTTCGCTTCCATCTTACTTTGAGGTACGTTGCCAACAACATGGCCGCGATTCCTTGCCTGCGCTTCATTTGGACCAACTACCTGATTTGCTCCGGCGCGAGAAGCAATATCAGGAGAGTACGAATCAACTTGAGTATTAGATTGGACTGTCGGCATCGACATATCAGAACCGGTTGCGATCTTGATAGCACTCAATGAAGCAGACTTTGCGTCTCGATCGTTAAATTGGCTTCCCAATCTCTCCATTGACTTGAGTATGGCGAGTGGGCGCGAATTATCTCCAAATGCCCCATATTCACGGCTGGCATCAGTAAATAATCTCCCGTATTCTTCTTTATTGGCGCCTGTTCGCATGATGGCGTCCTGTTCCGCCAGATATCTGTCGGCGCCTGAAGTCCGAATAGCATTGAGCATTTCTCTCGGTTCATAGCTGACTTTCCCTCCAACAGTTTTTTCCGCACTGCTAGAAATGCTTCCGCTCTCGATATAAGACTTGACCTGGGCATGCTCATCTCCAAACTGATGAGACATTTCTTCACCGTAATTTTTTTCCATAAATTTGCCGACGGCGCTGACTTTACTCCAATCAAGACCGTCTTTAGTCTGTGTGGACGTCCCGTCAGATCGATCTGCTTGTTTGCTACCACCAATGGAGCCTCGAGTGCCTTTACTAGACTTACCTTCGATGTTTTCACCCGCATTGACATCTACTGACGCTTTAATTCCGCCACCTGCCTTAACTAATGGCTTGCCAGGTGTCATACGTGATTTCCCATTTTCATCAAGCGACGGTGTTCCGGGACCAGGAAGACTACCTCCTACACTGGATTCCCCACCAAGTCCAAATCCCGCACTTTCCTGAGAAAAATTAGAACGCGAAAATGAATCTGACTTTTCGGTGAGGTACTGCATTCCTTTGCCGCTAGCAATCGCAGCGCGACTTTCTTCATTGTTTGAGACGCCATATGTTTCTCCGAGCTGACGCATCAGTTGTTCGCGATCACCGTGCTGATAGGCTTCTTTCAACGCATTATTAATTCCATTACTGACTTTCTGGGTGTATTGAGTCTGGCTTTGGACAGACATCTCTTTTGAGAACCTGTCAAAATTACCCGTCTCAAAATTTTCGCCCTGGCTAAAACGCTGATCGGTCGTTGGCTCGCCGAAGCCGCCGCCAAATTGACTCTTGGTTTGGCTTATGGGTGCGGATCCTTGCAAAGTTGGGGAGTTCACTTTTTCGTCGTAGTGTTCGCGGCCGCCAGTGCGCGATGCGACCTGTACCAATCCATAGACGGACCCTGACATAACCGCCATCATGATAAGTGGGACATTGCTCATCATTTCACCGGCAAGAGCAATCTTGATACTCATAATATCCATAAAATGCCCAAGCGTTTCGGGTGTTATCGCGCCAACGCCACCGAGCATTGATACCTCATACTGCAACTGTTTAAGCATATAGAAGTTCACTATGCTCGCGCCCACATACCAGGAGACTGCCCATGCTCCAAACAGAAGGTAACTGCCAGCTAGTTTCAATCCGCGAGCTCCCAAGAAAAGCATCAAGAGCGCCACAACTGGAGATAGACATATCCAGATAAAGAATAATGCATTCATAGTATGAAACATCATCCTCTGGAACATAGATCCACCAGCAGCAGAGTCTTCCTGGGACTGCACGGTTGCCGACACGAAAGGCATGCACTGTGCCCAATCTGACGGATTGCCCGAGTCTGCTGCGCAGTAGAAGGCCCCATTCACAGAAGGCGTGAACAGAGCCAGTTTTACGAATTTAGCAGCGTTTTCCTTGTTAGCATCTAATAACGTCTGGAAACTATAACCAATGCTATCTAGAGTAACTGGTTGTGCGCTTGAGTTGTATCCAGAGAGTTCGATTACAGAGGCACCATCCCTGGCAGCAGCTGCGGTAAGAATAATTTGTAGTTGTGATTCACCACCAGCTCGCAGTGTGTCATCCAACAGGCTCTGTAAGTCACTCTCGATCTTGCCGGATGCGACATTACAAGGCTGTAGGTAACCATCCGAATCACGTAGATCCTGATAATAGGTGAGGCCACTAAAATTTGAAGCACTGCGAATAAGATAAAGGAGCGGATCATCTTGGAGTTTTAGTTTGCGCCACGAAGTATAGTTATCCCCGCGGCCTGCCAAACAATACGCCACCAGGTTTGCCACATTCTCAGGCAGCACAGGAGTATTTGCCTGCAGCATATTTGGAGCATGCCTGATCGACAAGAGAGCTTTCAATGGGGAGGTAAGAGCACCTGGTGTATTTACACCTGAGGGATAACCCTTAACCGTTGAAAACGCTGTTCCCATCCTGACATTCAATTCATTGGCAAGACCGCTTACCAAACCCGCTGGGAAAGCCACACCGAGGGGCACATTATCAACTTTTGCAATTGCTGCTCCGTTGTAATCCTCTATGTTGACGCTCGTCTGAGGAACAAACATCAGCACATAAACAATGAGAGCCATCAGTAAGCCACCAAGGTCAATCTTCCCCGTAGTTATGCCAGTCATAAGCACGACGAACAGACCAATCAACAGCCCCAGTCCTGCCAGTTCCCCTAACCCAACGCCTTGGCTAGATGTAAAAAAGCCATCCTGGGAAAAAATCATGGCAACAGCGGCAAACGCGGCTCTGAAGACTTCGACATCACCAAATGTGTAGATTGTGAATTCGGGCATGATTGCCGAGTCTATTGATATTTTTCAAGGTCAGCGCGCGGAAAAACATGTGCTAGACCGAGTATTTCCCGAAGGGTGAGGCCAAGAAGAATACGGAAAGCCTGATGAAAAGGCATAGCTTCCGCTTGCCCGTTACACGCTGTCCATACCGGACACCCAACAGGTCTATCAGCCCTCACCCCGGGCGATCCAAGAAAAACAAGAATTGCTACGACTGAATCTTTAGAATCTTAATCAACCTGCTACGGTGGTTGCGATTGCGGCGCTGATAGCCAGAAGATGAAGACAACATAAGGGATGATAACCATGAGCAACAATAATATTCTTACCGTCGGTCTTTGCAGTATCGTGCTGCTATCAGGGTGCGCAACTACTCAGGCAACAAAGAGTGCCGCGACCAGCAACGCGATCGTTATCGCAACGCTTGATCTGCGCAATACTAATGGCAGGGCAGTCAGTGACAATGCCGGTGGCCTGCCCAGCACGGTCGTGAATGCGGCCGGCGTGCCTCTCGGGCCTGCCGTTGGCGCAGCGTTAGACGTAATCACCGGGCTCGCTCTTAATACGGGCAATAAGGTGGCCATCGAAGCCTTTCATCCGATGGAAATTAAGGTGATTTTTGAAGAGGGATGTGGCAATTGGAGTAATTTAAACGTCAAGCTGATCGACGGGTCTGAGGCGTTAAAACTTAAACCAGGCTCAATCGTACACCTTGAACGTGACGGAGGAAGCACCGGCAACTGGTGGAAGGTAGTCCAGGTAACCGACAGCGCCGTTAATCCAATTTTCATCACCAAGAGCCACAACTGCTATCCAGCCTGGGTAGACGAGTGGAAATGGCATCAGCGTGGCGTAGCCAACCGCATGTCCTGGGATGCGCACAAGCAAGTTTTTGATTTTGGTGTCAAACTTTCAGAAATTCCAGAACCTTCATTCGATTACATCAGGTAATCAGCTATTTTGCTTGCATCCCCTGTATAAGGCCCTGCACATAGGATTGTAGTGCTGGGCTGCTTACGGCAGATCCAACCCCTGTTGGCGTGATTGCACTTTGGCCTTGCCTCGCGCGATTGCTCGCTTGGGCGACTGTCGAGGCATTGTAGATGGCGTCTGGAGTTGAGGCGTTTTTTACCATCTGGCTTATGAGCCCGGAAAAATTGATCTTCGAGAAATCGATTTGAGCAAGTTCCTGCGGCGTGAAGCCGCCGCATCTAGCACCCCCGCCAAGTTGTGCCCCGCCCTGCTCCGCGATAATTTTCGCCAATTGAGAATTCCAGCAGCACCAGGTCTCCGTAACCTGGATGCACGTCTTAAGCGGCCAGGGCAATCGCTTTGAGCATCCCTCGCCCAGCTTCATGCACAGATCGCCGCCACGTCGCGCCGATAGCATGTGTTCGTCTTGCGTGCAAGTGAATAAGCCGGCAATCACTTGGATCGCGACCATCGCTGCCATAGCATATGGATTGAAGGAAAAGGTCAGTTCCGTTCCTGCGAATGTCGTGGTAGTTGTCATCGTGGCATCGCTGTAGATGCTGCTGAGCTCTTTTACTACGTCGCTCGCCCCGTTAGGTAAGAAAGTGTTCGCAGCGCTATTGATGACGGAGCCAACTGAACCAGATGCGGCGCCTCCAATTTCTATGCTGAAGCCGTAGGTTGAGAGCGACATATTAAAGCCTGCTGAGCGGTCCCATGCCCCTGACGACATTGCCTCAAACGCCTTCTCGATCATCCAGTCATTACCACTGTGGAACATGAAGTCGTACATGTAGTTCGACGCCTGCTGGCGTCCATACTGTCCGGTCGCTATCACTGCACTGCCTACTGCCTGCCAGGCGATCGACGGAAGTATGTCTCGGTTTGTCTTCAGCGCTCCGCCGCTTGCCTGGCAGCAGTTCGACCCGATGCCCGGGCCTGTCGGACGTGTGCAGCCGTTCGCTATTCCGGTAAAGATGTGCAAGTTATTCTGATCGACGCCATTCGCGTACACCCCGCTTTCGCGGAGGATTTCCATCCCTACCGCCGCCTGTCCGAAATCGGTGCTGGCTTGGGGTGTCGCATCGAAACAGGTGCCGCCTACGCAAATAGAAGTTTGGCATCCAGAAGTTGATTGCGCGGTCGCCGGCGTCATCACGCAGGAGTATTCGACATCCTCCCATACGGGATTCCCTGAAACGAGTTGTGTAGGAGTTGTCTTCCCTGTTCTCGCGCAGGTCAGGTCAAGATTGTTGCATTGAGTGTAATCCCACGGTCCCCCAACGTCCCAGCAATCGTATCCATAGCTTTTTAGTGTGCATACCTGCTGGATGATTGGATTTCCGGATGAGTCCTTTGTCCCGGTATCGACGTCGGTCGTTTGCAGGCAACTCGACCCGCCTGCCACGCAAGAGGGATTCGTCATTTGAGATGCACAGCCAGTGAGATCCTCGCTTGTCGTAACTGTGCCATAGGTCACCGTTGCTGAGATTGTTGTATTGCACGTTGATGCAGTAACTGCCTTCTCAGCGCGACAATAATCAAGCCTGGTTACCGCAGGAACTACTGTTGTTGTCGGCGTGCAGCTTGTGGAAGATGTCGAAAAATTGGTCGGACTGGTGATGGCACCGCTCCGAGCGGCTTGGATCTGTTGTTTTTGAACGGTAAGCAAGTTGGAGGTTGTACCGGTCGCTCGCAAGTTTTGCGGATCGGTCGCGTCGAGATAGGGGTTCGGCGTGTAGGTGATGTTGGCAGCGGTAATGATCGCGTGGCAGGTGAGCTTCTGCTGATCTGTGTAACCAGGGAAGTTGTTTTTGGCCGCGGCTACACATTCATTGATTGCCGTGGTGTTTGCGGTGTTATGGGATTGGACCGATGCCCCAGAGATCCCCAGCTTGGCGACATTGCTGAGATCGACGTTTCCAAACATTTGACGCTGTACGTCTGGCACAGCCGAGGTTGCGAAGCCAGACATGAACGACTTCGCTGCCGCCATATCTCCGGAATAATCTGGAGCCTGCGCCCAAATGGGACGCATTGCAGCAATTGATGCGGCCAAGACGGCAAATCTGGCCGCCCGACTGGAGTTCAGGGGTTATCCTCTTGTCGCTTTATTATTCAGCATTTTTGAGCAGATCCTGCGTTTCACCGACGTGGCCAATTGGATCAGCCGCAACCGCTTAAGCTCCAGCCAGCGCTTGTTCTGGAGGGTCAGAATCCCAAAACAAATCCAGAAGCAAATCCAGAAAGCCAGGGTAGACCACCGGAATTTCACGGTGAATTGAACTAGATCCGAATGCAAATTCATCATTACATTTACTCCTTTGGGGAAGATTAAATGGTACGTATGTGCGCAGTTGATGGCGCGCGGAAAAACATGTGTTAAAAGAGGAATTTCAAGGCTGCTGAAATTCCGCCCCCGTAGACTGGAGCTTCCATCTACAGGAGCGGGATGTCGTCAGAAAATCGGTATAGATAAGCCGATGCCTGCGCCGGTATTGCCGGCAGAATGGGCCAAGCTGGCGGACACGGTCGCGCTGCGGAGTTGCGTAGCGTAGCCGACGCTTACGGCAGTTTGCCCGCCGTACGTTCCCAAGCCGAGACCGAGATTGTTACCGCGGATTGAGGAAGCAACAGCATGCGTGCCTGCCATGCTTGCGGCGATCCCTGCCCGGTACTCTTTCGTCATGTCGCCAAGCCTGGCGTCGATTGCGCGAAAGTGGTCATTGGTCTTGACCATGAAATCGTCTAAAGCGGCCCTAGTCTGCTGGGAGTGATTAAGTGCCTGACTAGCGGTAGCGCCGGCAGCGTCGGCCGTTGCTTGCGCGGTGTCGACACGGCCGCTCACCGTGGTCAGCGTCGTCGACAAGGTGCTTACTGTCGAAGACAGACTTGTGCTGAGTTTCAGTGCCGAATCGGCCGTGAAACCAGCTGTATCCGCTGAAGACTGGGCCGCAGCAGCCTTGTGATCGGCGGCGACAGCAGCGGCCGTCGCGCCGTCGGCGGTCGTTTGTGCAGCAGTGATTGCTATGCTCTGGGTTGATGTGGTCGTTTCCAGAGTGGAAACCCTGGGAGTAAGGGAAGCGATTGAATTCAGCGCTGTGGTCGCGTTTGAGCCGGCCGCATCGGCCGAGGCCTGCGCCACGACGGCTTTTCTGTCGGCGGTAGCTGCCGCTGAATTGGCCACCTGGGCTTCGGTCCTGGCAGTGTCGGCTGTGCTTTGGGCTATGACGGCCTTGTGGTCCGCGACACTCGCCACTGTTGCCGCTGAGTTCGCCGAGGCCTGGGCAGTTGCCGCTGCAGATCCCGCGGTTGCTGCCGACGCATTGGCACTATCGGCCGAGCTTTGTGCCGCCGAGATCGCCGTTCCCTGGCTCGCGACGGTCGTTTCCAGAACTGAAACCCTGGGCGAAAGAGCATTGACCGAATTGAGCGCCGCCGTTGCATTGGTGCCGGCGGTGTTGGCTGTAGCCTGAGCAGACGAAGCGGCTGCGCTGGCCGCAGCGGCGTTAGTGTTGGCGGTATTGGCTGTTGATTGTGCCGTTGCCGCCGCTGTTGATGCACTGTTGGCCGTGGTCTGCGCAGTAGCCGCTGCCGCCCTGGCCGTTGCATCGGTGGTTCCCCCAGAGACGCCGGCGATCGCGGCGTCGAGTTGAGCCTTATTGACAGCATCGGTACCTGCAGTTCCTGTGGCCACGTTAACAATCTTCCGCTCACCGCCGGTATAGCCAACGCTCACAGTGTTGGGTGCAGTCGCTTGCGAGCTCGCGCCCAGCGCAACTGAATTGGTCGCTGCGGCCTGAACGTTGGCACCTGTGCCAAGGGCCACACCGTCCAAGGATGAAGCAGTTGCGCCGACACCTACGGCAGTAGCCGTGGTTCCAAGCGACGAATCAGCCCCGTCGCCGACTGCCACGCCTTCGCCGGTTTTAGCGGCGTTGCCGACTGCGGTGCCGTTGCCAGTTCCAGCGCCATAGCTGTAACTGGCGTTGGCGCCGTTTCCGATCGACACGCTGTTCTTGCTACCTCCAGCGGAAGTGCCGATCACTACGCTGTTGCTGCCGGTGTTGGTGGTTGCTGCGCCTGTTCCAACGACGATGGCACTGGCCACACCCTTGTCATCGCCGCCGTCAAGTCCAAAAGCATGAACTGCGCTGCTGACAATAGCTAAAGCTGTCACTGCTATAAATCTTGATCTCATAACTCTGTTCCCTTAAAAAGTTGGAAATGAAACACTCAAAGCAAGCGTTTCAGTGGCAAGCCTATGGGAACGCGTTAATATTATTAGTTAAGAGTTAACACGCGCGCGCGTGTTACACTTTTTGAAGTCTTTGCCTGGCAATGGTTTCCAGGTAGGTGGCGCACACAAAACCACGAAATTGCATGCACTCAAAATGACGACAGATAAGCACCCAAAGCCACGACAAAGTGCACACGAAACCACGATGATGCGCACTTAAAACCACGAGAACTCAAGACTTGCTTCTTGCAAGTCATTTCAACTTCAAGATTGAGATTGGGAATGGCGAGGCCTTCGAATAGAAGACAACCATGCCCTTATCATCGAATCTCAAGCCATATTCCGGTAGAGTATCTTCGTTAATAATTTTTCGAACTTGAAGACGGAAATTGCGTAATGGTGATGTGCTCCCGGCTTTCCCGCGAAGAGCCTCAAGTCCAATCTTCCACGAGTTTTGTTTACCTACATGCTTCCGGGCAATTTCGTAGAGGCGACGAGCAAGCGGCTGCCGCAAACCGAAATAATCCTTATGTAAAGTCAAAACCGCGCGCTCCTGAATTGCATCGAAAAAGGGTTCGGAAAGACGTACTGCTATGCCAACCATCCTTGGATCGCCATCCCCACGTTCGATAACTTCCCAGCCAGCAATCAAGTTAAACCCAGAGGCTCGTTTTTTCCATGAGTTGCTGTCTCTGTTACGCACCTGGATCTTCACATAGGTTCGAGAAAGTCGCTCAAGCGCCGAAATCATGCGCTGATATTCGTTACCTGACGTGCCACGATTGGTCGCCATCAAAAAATCATAGGCTGTAAATTGCACAACTCGTGTGCTAGGTAACCCCATCCCCTTCTGATCTTGAGCCAATATTTGGGAGGCAAGGAAAATAAGAATATCCTTATCGTGAATTGTTGCCCGGCCAGGCAGTCGAGTTTCACTTTCTTTCCTGCTTTCGCCCTCGCATGGTTGTGGAGGTGTGACACTCACGCGCATCCTCCCATCTTGGGACACCCACTCAAATGCCTTAAGGTCATTAGTCGCCAAAGAATAGAGCGGAGCCTCCATGCTTTCCTGGTCGCACTTAAGGGACGCATCAAGCAGATTTAGTACAAACCTATCGGGCTCTTGGCCGATCCTGTCGGGTACCGAAATAGGATGTTTAGCTTCAGCTTCCTCCTTCAGCTTCCTTGCCTTAACAAAGGCTTCGAGCTTGGCGAGATATGGTGGCTTCTCCGCGTCTTGTTGATCAAGGCAGGGGAAACCCAAATCATGGCGGGGGTAATGGTCCATTACTGTTGGGTCGCCGCAGCGGCAGCGCGAGCAAGTTGCTCTGCTTTCGTCGGCCTGCCCGGACGACGCTTCAGTCCAGTCGATGAAACGGGTGCTGCAGGGACACCAGTAGCGCTGTACCGAGCCACTTCCGCGAGAGTCACTGCTAGACGCCCAGCCCTGTCAAAGACCGCCAAAGGGAACTTCCCTCTGTTTCGCGCTAGGAAGCCTGCTTTTTCGCTTTTGAAGCCAACCTCAAGTGCCGCCTCACCAAAGCTGAGCACAAGGCGCCCATACTTCAGGTGCAGTTGCTCAATTAATTGCTTCTGGATGGAGATCGGATCGTTCACTTTTTGATCCCAACAGCCAGTAGCTCTCCCTCGTCACGCGCGTCGACCTGTGCCGCAACGAGAAGCGCCCCAAAAATACAGACAACTGGAGATAAATAGAACATGCCTAGATTGTGATCCCAGAGGATCAGCTAGGCGCGCGGAAAAACGCGTTTAAACCGCCATTTTCCCAGGGGCTGTCATGGTGTGCTGTTGTCCCATTGGCGCCCCAATGCCAACAGAAAATACAGAGGTCAACGGAGGAACGAGGTAAACGACAGATAAATAAAAAAACCCGCAAGACGCATTATCTGTGCGGGTTTAGTGTTACTGGCGGAGACGCAGGGATTCGAACCCTGGATCCAGTTTTTGACCGGATGCTCCCTTAGCAGGGGAGTGCCTTCGACCACTCGGCCACGTCTCCGAAGCGTGCGATGATACTCGCTTCATTTCATAACGGTCAAACTCAAGCAGTTGCCTGATCCAATTCGAAAGCTTTG
>JBAYVU010000070.1:0-12743 GCA_041674385.1 Sterolibacterium sp. | reverse complement strand
CCGCGCAACTCGCGCGCCGAGAGCAACTTCAGGATGCCGGTGGTGGCCGCCACGGCGGCGTGATCCGGGTTGCGGCCGGTGGCGAAGGCGTTGGGCTGCGCCTCGTCGATGATATAGACGCGCGGCATGGGGATCCGCGCCCGCTGGGCGAGTTCCTTCACCATGCTGTAAAGATAGGGCGAGGAGGCTTCGTCCACCTCCTGTGCGTTGTACATGCGCAGGACCATCTTGTCGGAGAACCAGTAGGCGAAGAAGTTCATGCCCGCGCCAAGCAGGAAGGCGATCAGCATGCCCTGTCCGCCGCCGATGGCACCGCCGACCCCGGCGAACAGCGCCAGGATGCCGGCCATGAGGATCGCGGTTTTCAGCCAGTTGCCGAACATGGGTTCTTGTCTCCAGTCAAAAAGAAATGCAAAAGTTAGATGGGGAAGGCGCCGGAAAATTCAATCGGCCGCGGCGGCGAAGCGCTGGCCGGGCTTGAGCGCGAAGCCGCGCAGGAAATCGGCCGCCGGCAGGCGCTTGCCGCCGGCTTTCTGCAGCTCGGTCAGGCGCAGCGCGCCTTCGCCGCAGGCGACAACGATGCCCTCGGCGCCGGCCGCCAGCACCAGGCCGGGTTCGCCCGTCCCGGAGACGGGTTCGGCCCCCCAGATCTTGACGGACTGACCGTCGATCCGGGCGATCGCGCCGGGAATTGGGTTGTAGGCGCGTACGGCGTGCGACAGCTTTGTCGCCGCCCGGCGCCAGTCGATCGCGGCCTCGGCCTTGTCGAGCTTGGCGGCATAGGTGACGCCCTCGGCAGGCTGCGGCTCACCGGCCAACTCGCCCCGTTCCAAACATTGCAGCGCCTCGACAACCAGACGCGCACCCATCTTGGCCAGCTTGTAGTGCAGGGTTCCGGCGCTATCGGTGTCTGCGATCGGCAGGCTTTCCTTGAGCAGCATCGGGCCGGTGTCGAGCCCGGCCTCCATGCGCATGATGGTAACGCCGGTTTCGGCATCCCCTGCCAGGATGGCGCGCTGGATGGGCGCCGCGCCGCGCCAGCGCGGCAGCAGGGAGGCATGAATATTGAGGCAACCCAGGCGCGGAATGTCAAGGATCGCCTGCGGCAGGATAAGGCCGTAGGCCGCCACCACCATGATGTCCGGCTGCGCATCGATGATCGGCTGGCGCGCCGCCTCGGACTTGAGGGAAGGCGGCTGATGCAGCGGCAGGCTGTGCTTCAGGGCCAGCTGCTTCACCGGGCTGGCTTGCATGGCCATGCCCCGTCCTGCGGGTCGGTCCGGCTGAGTGAGCACTAACGGTGCGAAATACCCCGCTGCAAGAATTGCATCCAGCGCAATAGCGGCAAATTCCGGCGTGCCCGCAAAAATAACCCTCATTAGGCTGTAATGCGCGCCTGCTTGGACAGCCTTGACTTGATTCGGGATTGCTTCAGCTGGGAGAGATGCTCGACGAAAACCTTGCCTTCAAGGTGGTCGATCTCGTGCTGGACGCACACCGCCAGAAGACCCTCTGCTTCCAGCGTGAAAATCGTGCCCTGCGGATCGAGTGCACGCACCTTGACGCGCTCGCTGCGGGCGACCTTTTCGTATACCCCAGGCACGGACAGACAACCTTCCTCGCAGACCTGCTCGCCGGAGCGCTCAAGGATTTCCGGGTTGATGAAGGCGAGCAGTTTCGACTTGTCTTCCGATATGTCGATGACGATGACCCGCTTGTGCACGTCCACCTGGGTGGCAGCCAAACCGATGCCCGGTGCCTCGTACATGGTCTCGGCCATGTCGGCGATGAGCTTGCGTATGCTTTCATCGACCTTCTGCACGGTGGCGGCTTTTTTATGCAGCCGAGGGTCGGGAAAGCGAAGGATGGGTAAAAGTGCCATAAAAAAAGCTTGCCGATTTAGGTAATTAGGTGCAACAATTAATGCAAACCTGTAAAAGTCGAAGCTAGCATGCTAGACTTCGACGAGGATCCGGATCCCAGGCTAGGGAACCTTGCGCGAGGCCAACACGATGATTCGCATTATATCTGCGCTGTTTCTGACTTTTTCAACCGCTTGCGCGTTGGCGCAGGGCACCAAGCCGCTCCTGCTTGCCGACAAAGCGCCAGACCGCCACACCGTCGTGCGAGGCGATACGCTGTGGGGTATTTCGGGCAAGTTCCTCAAGGAACCCTACCGCTGGCCGGAACTCTGGCGTATGAACAAGGATCAGGTAAAGAACCCGCACCGCATCTATCCCGGCCAAGTGCTGGTCCTTGACCGGAGCGGCACCGATCCCCAGTTACGCCTGGAAGACGTCAAGCTCGGGCCCAAGGTTCTCTCCGAACAGCTCTCCCAGGCGATTCCAAGCATTCCGCAGAATGTCATCGAGCCCTTTCTGTCCAGGCCGCAGGTGCTGGAGGAAGACGGCCTGAAGGATGCGCCGAAAATCGTCGCCACACAGGAAGACCGCGTCTATATCGGCCCAGGCGGCCGCGCCTACGTGAGCGGCCTGAAGGGAAATGCCCAACTGTGGCAGGTTTTCCGCCCGACCAAGCCGGTCATCGATCCTGAAACCAAGGAAGCCATCGGACACGAAGCGTTCTATCTCGGCACCGCCAAGCTTGTCGCCGAAGGCGAACCGGCAACCGTAGACATCGCCACTGCCATTCAGGAAATCGGCGTCAATGACCGGCTGATTCCTGCAACACGCGCAGAAATAATCCATTACTCACCCCATGTACCCTCCAGGCCAATCCAGGGTCAGGTCGCGGCCATCTACGGCGGCGTCAAGGAAACCGGGCGCAACTCCATAGTCACGCTGAATCGCGGCAAGCGGGATGGGGTCGAACTCGGCCATGTGCTGGCGATCTACCGCAACGGCGGTAAACGCCTCTACCGCGACGGCAACGAAACGAGCAACATCAAGCTGCCGCCTGAACGCTATGGTCTGATATTCGTCTTCCGCGTCTTCGACCGCATTTCCTACGCGCTGGTGATGGACGTCTCGCGCCCGGTAGTGGTTTCCGACATCGTTCGCACGCCATAAGCAGGTGCCAGGCGCCAATGATCTCGCCGCCTGGCTGCGCCTGACCCTCGCGCCGGGCATCGGCGGCGAGACGCAGCGCAAGGTGCTTTCCGCATTCGGTCTTCCCGATCGAATCTTTTCAGCCAGCGTCGCTACCCTGGCGCGCACGATCCCGCTCAAGCTGGCCGAGCAGTTGTTCTCGCACGACTCTCAAGAAACGATCGACGCGGCACTCACCTGGGCCGCCGAGCCGGGCAACACGATCCTGACGCTGGCCGACGCGGCCTATCCGCAGCGCCTGCTCGATGCGCCGGACCCGCCAACGGTGCTGTATGTCAAGGGCCGCACCGAATTGCTCAACGCCCCCGCCCTCGCCATCGTCGGCTCGCGCAATGCCACGCCGCAGGGCGAATCCAACGCGGAAGCCTTCGCTGTCGCACTGGCCGATGCCGGACTGACCATCGTCAGCGGCTTGGCGCTCGGCATCGATGCGGCAGCGCACCGCGGCGGCCTGCGTGGCAAGGGCTCGACCATCGCCGTGATCGGCACAGGCATCGACCGCGTCTACCCGGCGCGAAACCAGTCACTGGCGCGCGACTTAGCAGAACACGGCGCCATCGTCAGCGAATTCCCGCTCGGCACACCGGCGCTAAGAGAGAACTTCCCGCGCCGCAACCGCATCATTTCAGGCCTGGCGCGCGGCTGCCTGGTGGTGGAAGCGGCGGAACGCAGCGGCTCGCTCATCACGGCCAGGCTGGCCGGCGAACAGGGGCGCGACGTTTTCGCCATTCCCGGCTCGATCCACTCGCCCCTGTCGAAAGGCTGCCACAAACTGATCAAGCAGGGCGCCAAGCTGGTCGACGATGCGTGCGACATCCTGGACGAACTGGGTCTGGCCACGGGCGCTGACAAGACTGCGGCCGCTGCGCCCGCCATCACCGCCGAAACGGCAAGGCTGCTCGACAGCATCGGCTTTGACCCCTGCGATATGGACACGTTGTCGTCGCGATCCGGCTTGACGGCCGAGAGGCTATACGCCATCCTGTTGCAAATGGAGCTGGACGGCAGGATCGCCAGCCTGCCGGGGGGACGGTTCCAGCGTATCGGCCCATGAACAGACGACACGACGCCGCCATGTTCGACATACTTGTCTATCTCTTCGAAAATTTTTTCCACGCCGACGCCTATCCCGAACCCGAGCTGCTCGCCCTGAAGCTATCCGCCGCCGGCTTTGAGGACGAGGAAATCAGCGAAGCCCTGCAATGGCTCGACGGACTGCAGGAGGCGGGCACCGATTGCCCCCCCGCGATTTCTGTCGACAACGATTCGGTGCGCTGCTTCGGCCCGGAGGAAATTGCCAAGCTCGACACGGAGTGCCGCGGCTTCCTGGCCTTCCTGGAAAGCGCCGGCGTGCTGAATCCGCTCACGCGCGAACTGATCCTCGAGCGGGCGATGGCGCTGTCCGACCACTCCGTGTCGCTGTCGAAGCTGAAAATCATCGTACTGATGGTCCTGTGGAGCCAGCATCAGGCAATGGACACGCTTATCCTGGAAGAACTGCTGTCGGGCAACGATGCCCGTTACCTGCATTGAGCGCCGACCGCTCAGGCTTGCCAGCCCGCGGCGCAGTCCTTATTATCCCGCCCTTCCCACGCCTTGACGGTTGCGCCCAGGCGCACCACCTGACCGAATGAGCAAACAACTGATCATTGCAGAGAAGCCCTCCGTCGCCCAAGACATCGCGAGGGCGCTGGGCGGATTCACCAAACAGGGCGAGTATTTCGAAAGTGACGACTACGTGCTGTCGTCCGCCATCGGCCACCTGCTCGAGCTGACCGTACCCGAAGAGTACGAGGTCAAGCGCGGCAAATGGTCCTTCGCCCACCTGCCGGTGATCCCGCCGCACTTTGCGCTCAATCCGATCGAGAAGACCGAGGATCGCCTCAAGCTCCTGACGCGGCTGATGAAGCGCAAGGATGTGGCCGGTCTCATCAATGCCTGCGATGCGGGACGCGAGGGCGAACTGATCTTCCGTTACCTGGCTCAGCACGCCAAAAGCGACAAGCCGGTACGCCGCCTCTGGCTTCAATCGATGACGCAGGGTGCCATCTGCGAGGGCTTCGCCCATTTGCGCACGGACAAGGAAATGCTGCCCCTGGCGGATGCCGCGCGCTGCCGCTCCGAGGCCGACTGGCTGATCGGCATCAACGGCACGCGCGCCATGACCGCCTTCAATTCGAAGGAAGGCGGCTTTCACAAGACACCGGTCGGCCGCGTGCAGACGCCGACGCTGGCCATCCTGGTCGAGCGCGAGGAACGCATCCGCGCCCACCGGCCGCGCGACTACTGGGAGGTAGAGGGGGAATTCGCCGCCGTCGCCGGCAGCTACCGCGGCCGCTGGTTCGACGAAAAATTCAGCAAGTCGGAGGATGAGCACGCCAGGCCCGAACGCCTGTGGGACGTCGAGCGCGCCGAGACTCTGCGCAAGAAGTGCCTCGGCAAGCATGGCACGGTGGAGGAAGAGAGCAAGCCGACGACGCAAATGTCGCCGCTGCTTTTCGACCTTACTTCCCTGCAGCGCGAAGCCAACGGCCGCTTCGGTTTCTCCGCCAAGACTACACTGGCACTGGCGCAGGCGCTCTACGAAAGGCACAAGGCATTGACCTATCCGCGGACCGATTCGCGCTATCTTCCGGAAGACTACATCGCCACGGTGAAGGAGACATTGAAGAGCTTTGCTGGCACGCCTTATGCCGGCTTCGCCGGCCAGATTCTCAAGGGAGGCTGGGCGCATCCCAACAAGCGCATCTTCAACAACGCCAAGGTTTCTGACCACTTCGCCATTATCCCGACCGGCACGACGCCGAAGAATCTCTCCGACGCGGAGCAAAAGCTCTACGACCTCGTCACCAAGCGCTTTCTCGCGATTTTTTTCCCGGCGGCGGAATACAACGTTACGACCCGCATCACCCGCGTCGAGGGGGAAGCCTTCAAATCGGAAGGCAAGGTACTGGTGTCGGCCGGTTGGCTGGCTATCTACGGCAAGGAGGCCCAAGGCGAAGACGAATCCCCGCAATTGGCACCAGTGCAACCCGAGGAGCGCGTCTGGGCCAATGATGTCGAGGTAAAGGCGAATCAGACCAAGCCGCCGGCGCGCTTTACTGAAGCAACGCTGCTCACGGCGATGGAGGGCGCCGGCAAGCTGATCGAAGAGGAGGAACTGCGCGAAGCCATGTCGGCACGCGGTCTCGGTACGCCGGCCACCCGTGCCGCCACCATCGAGGGACTCATCCTGGAGGAGTACGTCCACCGCAACGGCCGAGAGCTGCAGCCGACGGCCAAGGCCTTCTCTCTGATGGTTGCCCTATCCACGCTGGGCATCGACGAACTGCATTCGCCCGAGCTGACCGGAAACTGGGAATACAAGCTCAAGCAGATGGAGCAGGGCGAACTCGAGCGCAACGAATTCATGGATCACATCGTCGAGCAGACGCGCATGATGGTTGACCGCATCAAGCACGGCGAGATTCCAGAGGAAGTCTTCAGCACGCTGACCAGCCCCTGCCCGAAATGTAGCGGTGTAATGCAGGAGAACTACAAGAAGTTCCAGTGCAAGAAATGCGACTACGCTTTGTGGAAGGTCGTTGCCGGGCGTCAGTACGAGCCGGAAGAAGTCGATGAACTGCTTTCCAGGCGGGTGGTCGGGCCGTTGCAGGGATTCCGCAGCAAGATGGGACGTCCGTTCGCCGCCATGATCCGCCTCAATGCCGAACTCCAGCCGGAATTCGACTTCGGCCAGGGCGGTTCAGGCGAGGGCGAGGCGGAGAGTGTGGATTTCAGCGGCCAGGAAACGCTCGGCAAATGTCCCAAGTGCGGCGCTTCCGTCTTCGAGCACGGCATGGCCTATGTTTGCGAGAAAGCGGTTGGCACAGCCAAAACCTGCGATTTCCGCTCGGGCAAAATCATTCTGCAGCAGCCGGTGGAACGCGCCCAGATGACCAAACTGCTCGCGGGCGGCCGCACTGACCTGCTGCGCGGCTTCATCTCCTCACGCACCAAACGCAAATTCTCCGCCTACCTGGTGAGGGGTGATGATGGCAAGGTTGGATTCGAGTTCGAACCTCGCGCACCGAAGGCGGGCGTAAAGAAGCCCGCCGAAGAAGCTGTCAAGACGCCGGCGGTGGTTGCCAAAGCCGCCAAGGCCAAGCCGGCGGTAAAAACACCCGCAAAGAAGAAACCCGCAAGGAAGTCCTGAAGCTTCAGACGAAATCGCCGACGAAGGGATTGCTCTCGCGTTCTTCGCCAAAGGTCGACAGGGGTCCGTGGCCAGGGATGAAGATCACGTCATTGCCGAGCGGCCAGAGCTTCTCCCGAATGGAGGAAATCAGCGTGTCATAGTCTCCGCGCGGGAAATCCGTGCGGCCGATCGAGCCCTGGAACAGGACATCGCCGACCACGGCGATCCTGGCTACCCGGTCGAAGAAAGCGACATGCCCAGGCGTGTGGCCGGGAGTATGGATCACTTCCAGAGTCACCTCCCCGAAGGTCACGGCATCGCCATCCTCCAGCCAGCGGTCGGGCACGAATGCCTCGGCGCGCGGGAAGCCGAACATCTGGCTCTGCTGCGGCAGCTGTTCGATCCAGAACGACTCCTCGCGCTGGGGGCCTTCGATGGGCACCCCGAGCCTTCGTTTCAGCTCCGCCGTGCCGCCGGCATGGTCGATATGGCCGTGGGTAAGGAGAATCTTCTCCACGCCGACGCCGAATCTGGCAATAGCTGCCTGTATAGCATCTAGGTCGCCGCCGGGATCGACCACGGCCGCCTTCAGGGTCCGCTCGCACCACAGCAGCGAGCAATTCTGCTGGAAGGGCGTGACGGGAATGATGCGGAACTGCAAGCGCCCGCTTCCTTATACGTCGATGTTGCGGGCGTACAGCGCATTGCCCTCGATAAAGGCGCGGCGCGGCTCGACGTTGTCGCCCATGAGGGTTGTGAAGATCTCGTCGGCGGAGATGGCATCGTCGATCTGCACCTTGAGCAGACGGCGTTTCGTCGGGTCCATCGTCGTTTCCCAGAGTTGTTCGGGATTCATCTCGCCCAGGCCCTTGTAGCGCTGCTTGGAGAGTCCGCGCTCGACCTCGGCCAGCAGCCATTCCATTGCCCCGGCAAAGCCCTTCACTGCCTGCGATTTCTCGCCTCGGCGCATGACGGCATTTTTTCCTATGAGGCCTGACACCAGCTGCGAGGTATGGTGAATCTGCTGGTAGTCGCCGGAGAGAAGAAATTCTTCATCGATCACACCGGACCTAAGATTCCCGTGTCGCATCTTTTCAACCAGCAACCGCCAGCGCTCGGTCTTGTCATCGAATCTTGCCTCGACCCTGATGGCCGGCGGCAGGTGGGCGGTTAGACGGTCGGCGGAACTGCGGGCGGCCGTCTCGTCCGCAAGGTCGATGGCAAGGCCGTGGGCAAGCAGGGCATGCAACACTTCGCTGTCAATAAAGCTGCCCAGGCGCGAAATCACCGCCTCGGAAAGCAGGTAGGAACGCGCCAGCTCGGCCAGCGCTTCGCCGCGGATGGGTTCTGCGCTTTCGCTCGGCTTCAGCTCGGCCTCGTCGAGCGCGAGCCGTAGAAGGTGTTGGTTCAGTTCGTGATCGTCCTTGATGTAGCGCTCGCTCTTGCCGTGCTTGATCTTGTAGAGTGGTGGTTGAGCGATGTAGATGTGCCCGCGCTCGACCAGCTCTGGCATCTGCCGGTAGAAAAAAGTCAACAGAAGCGTTCGGATATGGGCGCCGTCGACGTCCGCGTCGGTCATGATGATGATGCGATGGTAGCGGAGTTTTTCTGGCTTGTAGTCCTCGCCCTTGCCGATGCCGGTGCCGAGTGCCGTGATGAGTGTGACGATTTCCTGCGAGGACAGAAGCTTGTCAAAGCGAGCCTTCTCGACGTTGAGGATCTTGCCCTTGAGTGGCAGGATGGCCTGAAATTTCCGGTCTCGTCCCTGCTTGGCTGAGCCGCCGGCGGAATCGCCCTCGACCAGATACAGTTCGCACAGGGAGGGATCTTTCTCTTGGCAGTCGGCCAGCTTGCCGGGCAGGCCGATGCCATCAAGCACGCCCTTGCGCCGCGTCATCTCGCGCGCCTTGCGTGCCGCCTCGCGGGCGCGGGCAGCATCGATGATCTTGCCGGTAATGGTCTTAGCGTCCGCCGGCCTTTCCAGCAGAAACTCGGCCAGCTTCTGCCCGACAATTTCCTCGACCACCGGACGTACCTCGGAGGAAACCAGTTTTTCCTTGGTCTGCGAGGAGAACTTGGGCTCGGGCACCTTGACGGATAGTACGCAGGTGAGTCCTTCCCGCATGTCGTCGCCGGTGGTCTCGACTTTGGCCTTCTTCGCCAACTCGGTATCCTCGATGTATTTGTTGATAATGCGCGTCATCGCCGCGCGCAAGCCGGTCAGGTGGGCGCCGCCATCCTTCTGGGGAATGTTGTTGGTAAAGCAGAGCACCTGTTCCTGGTAGGAGTCGTTCCACTGCATGGAGACCTCCACCGTGATGCCGTCCTTCTGACCGACGGCGTGGAAGATGTTGGGGTGAAGAACGGTCTTGGCACGGTTGATGTATTCGACGAAACCCTTTACGCCACCTGCGTAGGCGAAGTTCTCCTCCTTGCCGCTACGCTGATCGATCAGTCGGATTTTCACGCCATTGTTGAGAAAAGACAGTTCGCGCAGGCGCTTGGCCAGTATGTCGTAGTGGTATTCGATGTTGCCGAAGGTGATAATCGAAGCAAGAAAGTGCACTTCTGTGCCGCGTTTCTCGGAGGTACCGACGGCCTTGAGTGGCTCGACGGCGACGCCATCGCGAAATTCCATCGTGTGTTTCCTGCCATCCCGGCGGATGGTCAGGCGCAGCCACTCCGAGAGCGCATTCACCACCGAAACGCCAACCCCGTGAAGGCCGCCCGATACCTTGTAGGAGTTCGAGTCGAACTTGCCACCGGCATGCAGTTCGGTCATGACGATTTGCGCAGCAGAACGTTTTTCTTCGTCGTCCTCCTTGATGTCGGTCGGAATGCCCCGTCCGTTGTCCGTAACCGATATCGAATTGTCGGTGTGAATGGTAACGACGATGTCGTCGCAATGACCGGCCAGTGCCTCGTCGATGGCGTTGTCCACCACCTCGAACACCATGTGGTGCAGTCCGGTGCCATCGGAAGTGTCCCCGATGTACATCCCGGGCCTTTTCCGGACGGCTTCCAATCCCTTTAGTATCTTGATGCTGGATGAATCATAGCTGCCGTTGTTGTCCTGGCTGCCGTTGTTGTCCTGACTGATTTCGACCGTCAAATGCATGCTCCTAATGTGCTTCAGATGCGCATTGGCATAACGACATATTTGAAGCGGTCGTTGCCGGGCAATGTAATGAGGGCGCTCGAATTGGCGTCGGCCAGACGAATCTCGACAGCCTCGTTGGATACGTTGTTGAGCACATCCAGAAGATAAGTGACATTAAAACCTATATCCAGTGCTTCGGCGTCATAGGCAACCTCAAGTTCTTCCTGGGCTTCCTCCTGATCTGCATTACTACTGATGATTTTCAGACTTCCCTGTGCCAGAACCACTCTTACACCACGGAATTTTTCGTTTGTCAAAATAGCGGCGCGGTGCAGCGACTGGAGAAGAACGGTTCTCGGTATCGTGATGACCTTATTGTGGTTTTGTGGAATGACACGATCATAATCTGGAAACTTCCCATCAATCAGTTTTGAGACCAATTCAATTTCACCAAAGCGGAACATGGCCTGATTGGGCGAGAGACTGATATTCAGGGCCTCGTCATTGTCAGCCAGCAGTCGAGAGAGCTCTAGGATGGTCTTGCGAGGCAGAATGACTTCTGTACGAGGCAGGGATTCGGACAACGCTTCGCTGGCGTATGCCAAACGGTGGCCATCCGTTGCTACGACACGAATCTCGTTGCCAGTCACTACCAAAAGCAATCCGTTCAGGTAATAACGAATATCCTGCTGTGCCATGGCATATTGCACCAATCCAATCAGGCGCTTGAACTGCTTCTGCGTTAGCTGAAGCCGGGCCTGTTCGCTGTCGGATTGGGCCATCCGCGGGTAATCCTCGGCCGGTAGTGTCTGCAGGTTAAAACGGCTCTTTCCTGCACGAACCTGCATGCGCTTATCCGTCAGTTCAAGGCTGATTTCCGCACTCTCAGGCAGAGAGCGCAGGATATCCTGAAGTTTTCTCGCCCCGACGGTAACCGCGGATTTTTCCCCGCCTCCCTCTCCTGCGGTATGCGTCCGAATCTGAATCTCGATATCGGTTGCCAGCAGGGTCAGTTGATCGCCACTTTTCTCGATCAGAACATTGGACAAGATGGGCAGAGTGTGACGCTTCTCGACGATGCCGCAAACCGATTGAAGTGGCGTCAGAATGTTGTCACGTTTTGTTTTAATAAGGAGCATATATAAATCTCCAACTAGTAATTAGTACACCGGTTATTTTTGTGGAAAACATTAAAAAATAAAAACTAATCAAATAGTTGCTATGTTGGTAAAGCTCTGGATAAGGGTAGCCGATGCTTGTGTTGAAAATGTGGATAGTTATTTCCCACAATCGGTTTTTTGTAGTTATCCACAATTCATCATCAAGTTGTTCAGCCTTTTAAAACCTGGGTCAGGACCAGCAGGTCATGATTTATTGACGTGTCCTTCAGGCGTAAATCGGAAATGGTACGACAGGCATGCAGGACTGTAGTGTGGTCACGTCCACCGAAGGCTTCCCCAATGGCAGGCAGGCTTGCAGGCGTAAGTTCTTTGGCGAGCCACATGGCGACTTGGCGGGGTCGTGCCACGATCCGAGTACGCTTCTTCGAGTGCATGTCGGAAACCTTGATTTTGTAGTATTCGGCTACGGTTTTCTGGATCGATTCGAAGGTGATCTGGCGGTTGTGTGCTCCAAGAAGATCCTTGAGCGCTTCCTTGGCAACTTCCAGATTGATTTCCCGGCCATGGAAGCGGGCAAAAGCCAGAACTTTCTTCAGTGCGCCTTCCAATTCACGCACATTGGAACGCAGATGTTTGGCAATCAGAAAAGCAACATCTTCACTGACTTCAATCCGCTCGGCTTCAGCCTTCTTTTTGAGGATGGCGACGCGCATTTCCAGTTCGGGCGGTTCGATGGCTACCGTAAGCCCCCAGTCGAATCTCGAAATAAGACGGTCTTCGAGTCCGGTGATGTCCTTCGGATAGGTGTCGCATGTGATGACAATTTGCTTCTTGGCCTCGATCAATGCATTGAAGGCATAGAAAAACTCTTCCTGCGTGCGGTTTTTGTTGTTGAAAAACTGAATGTCATCAATTAGCAGCAAATCCAGGGAGCGATAGTAACGCTTGAAGACATCGAATGATTTTTGTTGGTAGGCGCGTACGACATCGGCGTAGTAGTCCTCGGCATGGACATAGCGAATTACCTTGCTGGGGTTCTGCCGAAAGACCTCATTTCCAAGGGCATGGATCAGGTGTGTTTTGCCAAGGCCGACGCCGCCATAAACAAAAAGCGGGTTGTAGGACGTGCCCGGATTCAATGCAACTTGATTGGCTGCGGCACGAGCAAGATCGTTGGCGCGACCGGTGACCAGTGTGTCAAAAGTGAATGTGGAGTTGAGTCTGGTTTTTTCGTAGGCTGCATCGGGTGCTGCCGGAGAAATGGTGACAAGGGGAGT
>JBAYVU010000069.1:0-12747 GCA_041674385.1 Sterolibacterium sp. | reverse complement strand
GACAAGCTGCGTTGCTCAAACGGCCGGCAGTTGCGTCGCGCCCATGGTCTGGGATGCCGCCACTTCGACCTGCGTCGCCGCGACTTCCGGTAACAACTGTGTGGCGCCGATGGTCTGGAACGGTACCGCTTGTGCTGCACCAACATGCACCTCACCCATGGTCTGGAATGGAACCAGTTGTGCTGCGCTTACCTGTACGGCACCGATGGTATTGGATGCTACGGGGACTTCTTGCGTCCAACCAAACTGCACCTCACCGATGGTCTGGGATCCCGCCACCTCTACTTGTAAGGTGCCATTAACTTGCAGCAATGGATGGGTTCCAAATAGCGCTGGTACTGCTTGCGAATGTCCCTCTCCGCCGAATCACGTGGATGCAAATGGATTCTGTGTGGCAGGAACAGCATTCAAGAAGAAGACAAAACTCACCTATGCCACGGCACCCACTCCCGAGGAAGGTATGATGTATGACGCGTTTGGTGTGCAGGTATCCATTCCCGCAGGGGGTTATCGGAATGTGGGTTTCGCACATTCCTTGACAGGCGATACCGCAATCGAGTTGTCGTTGAATCAAGCAAGCACCGTGGCGAGCACATCGGGCGGTGCAATGACTTCTTTTAATGCCCCTTCATTTGATGGTACGGCGGTGACCAGCGCCAATCGGTTCAATGTCGGGATCGGTACCGCAACTCTCATGGATTTTGGTACCGACCCGGTCTCCGGCATGAGTTGGGGACGCTGGCAAGGCGGGCAAATCAGCCGCGTTTCACTGGATTCGGGACAAGTATCCATGGTTTCCCAAGGGGCCGGCAGCACGCACTGGTTTGCCTCTCCCACGCAGACTCAGGCTATCACCTTGCCGCTGACGGGAATCATTCCGTATACCTTGGTAGGCAGCACATCGCCGACCGATGCCAACGGAACTATAGGAAAATTGAACTCGGCGATATTCACGGCCAACTTCACCAATTCCACGGTGGATGTCGGCCTCAATCTGAGCATGCCCGCTGCGGCCAGTCCAGCCAGACTTCCGGCTGTCACCATTGATGCGACTGCATTTGGAATTCCGATCATGCCGGGCGCCAACTTCAAGGCGACCAATCCAACGATTGCCTGTCCAGCATGCGCCGGAGTGCCAAGTGGCACGATAGCGGGACAGTTTTCAGGCCCTGGCGGTTCGGGCGTGGGTGTCGGCTATGGGTTCAAGAATGGCACACAGCTCATCAACGGCGCCGCAGTATTTCGAAAGTAACCGAAGGTAGCCAAGTAGTAGCCATTAGTCCCCTGCATAACAGGGGACAAGCTTTCTTTCTATGTAACAGAGAGAGCCGCCGATTGCCTGTTGCCGGCCCGGCGTCGGCGGACCAAAGCCGCCGGGCCGGTATTGCCGCTCAATGGGCGGTGGCGCCTCCATCCACCACAAATTCGGCGCCGGTAACGAACTGGGCTTCGTCGGAACACAGATAAAGGGAACAATAGCCAATATCCTCAGGAACCCCCGTCTTTCCCATGGGGATCGCTTCCGCCAGTACCTTCATCATGTCTTCCGGGACACAGTCCAGGATCGGCGTCTTGATTACGCCGGGGAACACCGTATTCACCCGCACGCCGCGGCGGCCGTATTCCACGGCGGCCGTTTTGCTCATGACCCGTACCGCTCCTTTGCTCGCATGGTAGGCAATCCCCTCGGCGCTCCCGACGATGCCGTGAATGGATGAGATATTGACGATTGCCGCATTGCCGGTTTTTAGCAGTTCCGGCATGGCGGTCTTCATGCCCAGCCAGACGCCGGTCTGGTTGATGGCAATCACCCGGTTCCAGCCTTCGTTCGTTTCCGATTCCACCCCGCCGGGAATGAAAATTCCCGCGTTATTGACCAATGTCGTCAGGGAGCCGAAGCGCCCGACTGCCTCGGCTACCGCCTTCTTCCAGTTGTTTTCGTCGGCCACATCCAGACGATAGAACGCAGCTTCACCGCCTTTGCGCTTGACGTCGTCTGCGACGCTACGCCCCAGTTCCTCCTGCACGTCGCATATCAAAACCTTGGCCCCGGCCTCCGCGAAGAGCCGCACATGGGCAGCCCCGATACCGCTTGCTCCGCCCGTGATCAGCGCCACCTTGTTTAACAACCTCTTGCTCATTCTTGCCCCCTCGTTATCCCCATTAGTTATTGTATTCGCGCACAAAGCACGGAATCCGGCGCCGATCTTCTCTGCGTGCGAGATTCAATTCAAAATGTTTCAGTAGCTCGCCGCCTTAATCGAGATTATAATTGAACGACGTTCATAATATAGTGTATGGTTTCCGGCGCGTCAAGCGGGTTGACCCACCCGTCGGGAGTGCTGGTCATTTTGGTTGAATATCCAGCGAATGGTTGCATTTTTGGCTGCGCGTACGTTGACAAAAACCCTGTTGTGCGTTTATATTCTTGAACAACGTTCTAACTAAATACAATTGGCGCTGCTTGGGAAGGTCGGATTGATAAAGCTTAATTTGGAAACGGATATGGAGGACTTATGGATACAAAGCACAAGATGCTGAGGACAACGTTGAAGGGAGAAGACGTCAGGCTGAAGGAACGAATTGATCTGGCAGACAAGCAGTATCGCGAGACAGGGCATGTGTTCGGGCTGAAATTTCTGGAGTTGCTCGAACATGATCCGATCAAGTTCGATAAATTTCAGACCAGGCTGATAGCAGCAGTCAGCGCGGCCAGAGAGACTTCCAAGCACGTATCCGGCTCGCCGGCCGGGGTGGGCATGGGCGAACTGCTGCATTTGCTGGCTTTGCCTGAAGGAGAAGTGGTCGCGTCTTCCTTTGGCCTCACCGGCCACGTGATGAGTTTCCCCCTGATCGTCAAGCATATGGCCGAGACAGGCCTGGAAGAGAATCCGGGGTTCAGGGATGGCGATATCTGGGGAACCAATGATCCCTTGGCTGGTGGGCCGCATCAATCGGATTGCTATACCTATGTCCCGATCTTTTACGATGGAGAGCTGGTTGCTTGGGCCGCAGGCATCAACCACATTGCCGACACCGGGCATTCCATTTGCCCCGGCGGCGTTCCCGCCCACTCTCCCACCACCTACTGCGACGGCTTTACCTATGGCCCCATGAAAATAGGCGAGGACCTCATCGAGTACAAATGGTTTGAGCGTATGTGGATGCGGCGGACCCGGACGGGCACGTTGAACATCCTGGACGAAAAGATGCGTTTGACCGGCGCCATCATGCTGCGTGGCCGGGTAATGGAACTCATTGATGAGTTTGGCTTGGACTATTACAAGCAGGCCACCAGGGAAATCCTTGAGAGGGAAAGGCGAGCGATTGTGCGCCGGGTGAGAACCCAGATGGTGCCCGGACAATTCCGCCAGTCATTGTTCCGCCCGATCCGGCAAAAGGGCATGATGGGCCACATATACCGCGAAGCGGACAAGGACTGGATCGTTCATATGAATGAGACGATCACTATCGCACCGACGTCGTTTATCAATGTGGACTGTGATGGCAGCACCACCCAGGATTACTTTTGGGCTAACGGCCATCGGGGCGGAATCCTGCTGGGAATGGGCTGGCATTCGATGGCTGTCCTGGTGCAGAGTCCCCTGGTCAACACCTCGCTCCTGAAGATGCTGGATGTGGAAGGCCCGCCGGGATCGATTATCAATCCGACGCGGGCCGACGTCAGCACCTGCGCGCCCAACGTTGTGGGGACGATGCTGTCGTTGTTGCCCAACCACGTGTTTGGCTGGTCATATTTCCTCAGGGGCTTCCTGGAAGAGGCCTATCTGTGCGAGTACGTGTATTCCATTATTGGCTCAGGCGGCGTATTGAAGAACGGAATACCCTGGGGCATGACGGACTTCGGTTATGTGGGGAGCAGCCCCCGCGGGCCTTCTCCGTGGCGCGATGGCGAGGCGTGCATGGTGGGCTCCGGAAATCCGGAAGCGGATTTCGGCGAGGTGGAGGAATGGGAGTTTGTCCAACCTCCCCTGACTTCGCTGGGCAGGCAACTGGTTCCGGACATGTGCTCGCATGGCAAGCATCGCGGCAGCATAGGGATGTCCTCTGCGCACCTGGTCAGCGACCCTGGGCAGTTCCTGACGATGAACACCATGGGGATCGCCGGCACCGACATGCTGGGCTGCTCTGTGGGCGTGTGCGGCGGCTATCCGATGCTGAACGGTTACACCATGTACTTGCACGATACCAACGCCTTTGCGTTGCTGGAACAGGGCGTCAGTCTGCCCGCGGATTTTGTCGAAGCCTGGAAAATGATAGAGGCAGGCACGCTCAAAGTGGGTTCCATGGAGATTTACGGCAACGAGTCACCGGTCACGCAGCTCAAGGATGGCGACATGGTATTCCAGGGCTTGCAAGCGAGCAGCGCCTGGGGTGAGCCGTTGGATCGCGACCTGGATCTGATCAAGGCGGACATCGAATGCGGCTGGATGACGGCCGAAACGGCCAGAAAGGTTTATGGCGCCGTAGTCAAGGTGGCTGCCAATCGGCAATGCCAAGTCGATACCGAAGCCAGCGCCAAAGCCCGGCAAGATATCCGGAACCTTCGGAAGCAGAGAGCGGTTCCTGCCAAGGAGTTTTGGCGGAAGGAAAGAGCCAAGGTATTGGCCAAGCAGTTCTCCCATGAGGATGTGTCCAACATGTACCAGGACACGTTGCAATATCCAAAGTGGCACCGCGAGTTCCATGGATTCTGGCAACTCGGCGAGGACTACAAAATTTAAGGATCGGCCTGGAGCGGTTCGTTCCGCTGGGCAGAAGTCGGATCCATGAATCTAGCCACACCAATGCCACATGGCCCAAATTTAGTTAGGAGGTAAGACATGTCTGAGCAAGATTTTGTTTCAAAGAATAAGTTAAAGCTCTTGGTAGAGGGCAAGCTTCCTTTGGACGACATTCATGCGCTATTGCGCATGCCGGTCAAAGATGCGGACAGGTTCTGGAAATATTTGGAAATACTCCAGGAGAGAGTCAGCTGGAAAGAAAAAATATTGGTGCGTATCTCGGAGCATCTCTACGTGGTCCAAAAGGGTGATGAGCGCATAGTGAAATGCGACTGTGGCCAGGAATTCGGAGACTATCGGGTCAACTGGAAGTTGAGCAGTCTGGTGTATGCAAGAACGACGAAAGAAGCATTTGACGAGATATTCACGACCCAGAACAAACCCAATCCAGAGATCGTCGAGATCAGGGAATTCTACTGCCCTGGTTGCTCGGCTCAGCTTGGCGTGGAGTCTGTTCCCGCCGGATATCCCTTCCTTTTTGAAGTGTTGCCGGATATCGATACCCTTTACGAGTGGGAAGGCAAACCGCTGGCCAGCGCGAACAAGCAGTGGTACCAGGATCTAACGGCAACTCAAACGGAAAAGTGGGCGAAGGAGTCAAGCAAATGACGCAACAGAACACTAAGAGATATCTAGTGGCGCTGGATGCCGGGGGGACCATGACGGATACCTTCCTGGTCGATCAGGAGGGTAATTTCAGTCTGGGGAAATACCTGACCAATTACGGCCAGGAATCCATCAGCTACATGGGTTCTGTCGGCGATGCCGCTTCCCAGCTGGGACTCACATCCGGCGATATTCATTCGAACACGGATACCTCGATTTATACCGGCACGATCATGTTGAATATCCTGATCACCGGCGCGGGGAAAAAAGCGGGTTTGCTCGTGACGCGCGGGCAATCGGACACGCCCTTCCTGGAAAGGGCCCTGACTTGGCTGGGACGTCCTCCAGCCGAAAAATGGAAACTCCAACTGCATCAACATACGCGGCCGATGATCGATCGGCTGAATATCGCCGAGGTCACCGAGCGCGTCTCCGGCGGCAATTACTTCCCGCCGGGCAGTCATCATGATGCCGGCCATGTGATCATTCCGATGCATGATGAGGATGTGCGCAAAGGGGTGGAGCGGCTTCTGGATAACGGAGTGGAAGTTATCGGCATCTGTTTCCTTTGCTCCTACGCCAACCCGGCGCATGAAAAGCGCGCGGCCGAAATTGCGCGCGAGGTCATCAAGAAGCGTGGCGCCGATATCAATGTGATCATCTCCAGTGATATCTGCCCTATGATCAAGGAAAGCGCGAGGATCAAGACTGTTCTGGTCGAGTGTTTCGCCTGCGAGGGTGCAAGAGCAAGATTGAAGAATGTGGAAGATGCGGCGAAGGCCGATGGCTACAAGTTCGATCTCCAAACCCTGCTGGCATTTGGCGGTGTGGCCAATATTCGTTACCCGCGTCTGTATGAAAGCATCGTTTCGGGACCCACCGGGGGGATGCTCGGCGGCAAGGTGATGGCCGATCTGAAAGGCATACAGAATCTGCTGTGCACCGATCTGGGCGGCACCAGCTTTGAAGCCGGGGTGATTGTCGGCGGGCAGCAGAGTCTCAACAGGGAACCCAATTTCGCCGGCCATCGGCTGAACATGACCATGCTGGCTACCGATTCCATCGGCAATGGCACCGGCACGGCGATCCATGTGGACCCCGAAGCGAAGCGGGTTATCCTGGGGCCCGAATGTGCCGGTTCGCGGCTGGGCATCTGCCTCGACTATCCCGAGATTACGCTGAGCGACATCAACGTCGTGCTCGGCTATCTTTCTCCCGATAACTTCCTGGGAGGGCGGGTTAAGCTCGACAGACAAAAAGCATTGAAGGCGCTGGAAGAAAGATTGGCGAAACCGCTGGGCATGGATGTCTACGAGGCGTGTGCCGGGGTGCTGGACCTAATGCATGCCGGTCTGCAGGACCATGTCAATGACACCCTGTTATCCAGAGGAATGGATCCGTCGGAATTCACCATGCTGGTCTACGGCGGCAGCGGGCCATTGCATCTGTGGGGTATCGAACAAGGCTTGAGGCTGGGCGGGATGTTTACCGTTCCTTGGGCTGCGGCGTTCTCCGCCTTTGGCATTGCCGCAGCGGAGTACTATCATCGCTATGAAAAGAGTCTGACGTGTTCCATTCTCCCGTCGCTGTCGACCGAACAAAAGCTGGATATCTGCAAGCCGATGACGGAGGCGTGGCGGGTGCTTGAGGCGCAAGCCTATAGGGAACTGGAGCAGGAAGGCTTCTCCAAGGATAAAGTGAGTTTCCGCTATGGCATCGCTGCCAGATATGTGGGACAGCTCTTCTCCAGTTGGGAAGCGCCGGTCGAGAGGGGGACCGTAGAAAGCATCGAAGATGTGGAAATGATCTGCAGTTCCTTCGAGAAAACCTATACGCGGATTTATCCTACTGCTTCCCGTTTCCCGGAGGCGGGCTACCTGATTACCAGCGTGTATCTCGAAGCCGTGGTGCCGAAGATCAAGCCGAAGCTGATCAAGTACCCGCTTAAGGATAAAGCGCCAGCAAAGGCGGCCAAGAAGGGGGAAAGAGAAGCCTATTGGGACGGACATTGGGTAATGAGCGATGTCTGGAATATGGAACTCATGGAGCCGGGGAACCGGATCGATGGACCGGCCCTGATAGAACATCCGATGACCACGCTTCCCGTTCCGCCGGGCCGGTATGTGGAAATGGACGAGCATCTGGCAATCTGGTTCAAACGGGAAAACGATTAGACATAGTCATCGAAATAATGATGGATAAAACCGTTATCCTCGTCATCCCGGCTTGCGCCGGGATGACATATTTATCTATCAACTTTCGCATGACTGACCGCTAGTTCATATTAGTTCAGGGCATTAAAGTTGCCAGACGGATTGTATTAGTGGAACATTCGAGCTGAATCTAGCCAGATCCTTGGCCATCTTGATGGCGGGGCAATATACGTCATGTCGTTCATTTTTATAACCAGGAAGGGGCGACGCAGCGCCACACAGGGTGCATCGTCTTCTGCGCTCCTGCCGCACAACCCCTAGGGTGATCATGGAAACACTCGGACTCGGTTTATATTTCGAAGACTTGCCTGTTGGAAGACAGTTCAAGACCGTCGGCCGGACTATCACGGAAATCGACATTGTCACTTTCATCAACACCATCGGGATGACCGAGGTGTTGTTCACCAACATCGAGTATCTCAAGAACGAGTCGGATATCAAAGGACGACTCGCGCCGGGATCGCTGGTCTATTGCTTCGCCGAAGGCTTGCTGGTACAGGCAACACTACAGACAACCGGCGCTGCGTTTCTGGGAATGGAACTAAGCGTCAAGGGGCCGGTTTTCGCGGGCGACACTGTTCACGTCGAATGCGAAGTCATCGAGGCGCGCCTCTCCAACAGCCGGCCCGGCCGTGGACTGGTCCGCACACGCAACCGCGTGGTCAAGCAGGACGGCTCCGTCGTCATCGAGTACACCCCGTTGCGCATGATCAAGTGTCGTACCGCAAAAACCGATGGCGGCTGAAATCCGATTCCTGTCTGGAAATCGGCCGCTTCGATGCGAGCCCAATTGAACCGATCTACTCCAACAGCGCACTGATTTTGAATCGGCCAACTGCCGACATTGACGAATTACTGCATGGGTGAGGCTTCAGTGATAGCCACGGGAGAGGAATTGTAATGCGCGTTTTTCAGCTCGAAAATGATTGGGGCATGGATCATCTGAAGCTATCCGCCCGCCCCAGCCCCGAGCCGGGACCCGGCCAGGTGTTGCTGCGTATGAAAGCCTCATCCATCAACTTTCGCGACCTGGTCGTTATCGATGGGGGATACGGCAGTCAAGCCGGTACGCTGCCATTGATCCCCTTGTCGGATGGGGTCGGCGAGGTGGTCGCGGTCGGACCGGGAGTGCGCCGCTTCTGCCTCGGCGATCGGGCATGTCCGACCTTGTTCCAGAACTGGATCGGCGGCGAGCCCGATCTGCAGCGCCTGGCCCAAACGCTGGGTGGGCCGATCGACGGCACTCTCGCGGAATGCATGTGCTTGTCCGAAGAAGGAATGGTCAAAGTTCCCGCTTACCTGAACGACACCGAAGCGGCGACCTTGCCGTGCGCCGCGCTGACGGCGTGGAGCGCACTGACGGTCGGCTCCCCCAGCCGGCCCGGCGACCATGTGCTGGTGCAGGGTTGCGGCGGCGTCGCGTTGTTCGCGGTGGCCTTCGCCAAGCTGCTCGGCGCCCATGTCACCGTGATCTCTTCCAGCGAAGAACGCATCGAGCGCGTCAAGGCACTCGGTGCCGACGCCACCATCAACTACCGTACCGTCCCCGAATGGGCGAAAGCAACACGCGAAATTACGGGAGGCCGCGGCTATGACCTCATTGTCGAACTCGGCGGGGAAAAAACGCTGCCCCAGTCCTTACGTTGCATCCGCGCGGGCGGCACGATAGCGATGATCGGGATGCTCTCGGGGAGTTCGATGGCGGCCTCTCTGGGTCCGGTCATCGCACGGCAGATACGGCTCCAGGGCGTTACCGTGGGACACCGGGACGGTTTCGAGGCAATGCTGCGCGCTATGGAAATGCACCGGGTAAAACCGGTTATCGACCGCGTTTACCCGTTCGAGGAGCTGAAAGAAGCGCTAGCCCATGTCAGGAGCGGCGCCCAGTTCGGCAAGGTATGTGTTTCCCACATTTCCCATTGAAGCCCGTGTCAATCTGACATTGTGCAGGAGCCGCTCCGGACCGCTCCGGACTATTGCGTCACTTCCCGAGCCATGTTGCGGGCAATGATGACCTGCTGGATCTGGGTCGTGCCTTCATAGATGCGAAACAGGCGCACGTCCCGGTAGAAGCGTTCGATGCCGTAATCCGCCATATAGCCGGCGCCGCCGAAGATCTGCACAGCGCGGTCGGCGACGCGGCAGCACATCTCGGAAGCGAACATCTTGGCGCAGGAAGCCTCGGTGCTGACATTCTTGCCGTTGTCGCGGCGCCGTGCGGCATCGAGCGTCATGCAATGCGCGGCATACACTTCAGCCTTGCTGTCGGCGAGCATGGCCTGAATCAACTGGAACTCGGCGATAGGTTGGCCGAACTGCTTGCGCTCCACGGCATAGCGCAGGGCATCGTCGAGCATGCGCTCGGCCGCACCGACGCACAGGGCAGCGATGTGGATGCGCCCCTTCTCCAGCACTTTCATCGCCGTCTTGAAACCCACATTCGGTTTTCCGCCGATGATGTTCTTCGCAGGCACGCGGCAGTTCTCGAAAATCACGTCGCTGGTCAGCGCGCCGCGCTGGCCCATTTTCTTGTCGCGCTTGCCCAACGAAAGGCCGGGAGTATTGGCCTCGACGATGAAGGCGGAGACGCCGCCGGCGCCCTTGTTCGTCGGATCAGTGCGCGCCATCAGCGTGAAGATGCCGGCGTACGGCGCATTGGTAATGAAGCGTTTGGTGCCATTGATCACATAGTGGTCGCCATCGAGAATCGCCGTTGTGCGCAAGGATGCCGCATCCGATCCGGTTTCCGGTTCGGTCAGGGCGAAAGAGGCGACCAGCTCGCCGCGGGCCAGGCGCGGCAGATAGCTAGCCTTCTGCTCCGCCGTGCCGTCCATCAGGATGCCCTGCGAACCGATGCCGACCGTGGTACCGAACAGGGAGCGGAAGGCGGGGGAGGTCTTACCCATCTCGATGATGACCAGGGATTCCTCCTCCATGGTCAGGCCCAGGCCGCCATACTCCTCCGGCACGGTCATGCCGAACAGCCCCATGGCCTTCATCTCGGCGACGATGTCTGCGGGTATCTCATCAGCCTCGGCGACAATCTGCTCTGCCGGACGAAGCCGCTCGCGCACGAAACGGCTGACTGTATCCAGCAGTGAGTTCATGGTGTCCTGGTCGCGGATCATTGCAATTTCTCCTCTGATATCCGACGCGTGTCGGAAAAAATTATTTTCTGCCAAGGCATTATAGCCGCCCCGCTTGATGGCTCAGGCTCGTCGGCCAGGCCATGCTGCGCCTAAACCGCTGAGGTGAGAAAAAGCGGAGGCGGTTTTCCAGTGCCCCAACCAAAAACCGGGTACTAGCACCCTAGATGCAAAACCGGGCACTAGTGGTCGTTGATGGATAAATACGTCATTCCGGCTTGCGCCGGAATGACGAGGCAACGGTTTTATCCATCATTATTTCGATGACTATGTACCAGCGCAGTCCTCCGAACCAAAGAGAAGATTTTTTAGCGCGGAGAGGCATGCCGGGAAGCCTCTCCGTATTCCTCAGTACGAACGAGGCAAGCCAAGCACGTGTTCGGCTACGTAAGACAAAATCATGTTCGTCGAGATGGGCGCAACCTGATAGAGGCGCGTTTCGCGAAATTTGCGTTCCACGTCGTATTCGCAGGCAAAGCCGAAACCACCATGGAATTGCAGGCAGGCATTGGCGGCTTCCCACGAAGCTTTGGCGGCGAGATATTTCGCCATATTGGCCTGGGTGCCGCAAGGTTGATGCGCATCGAACAACCGGCACGCCTCGAAGCGCATCAAATTGGCCGCTTCGACTTCGATATGGGCCTCGGCAATCGGAAATTGCACGCCTTGGTTCTGACCGATCGGACGATCGAAAACTACGCGTTCCCCCGCGTATTTCACCACCCTGTCGATGAACCAGTAGCCATCGCCGATGCATTCGGCCGCAATCAGGGTACGTTCGGCATTGAGTCCGTCGAGGATGTATTTGAAACCTTTGCCTTCCTCACCGATGAGGTTTTCCACGGGAATTTCCAGGTTGTCGAAAAACAACTCGTTAGTCTCGTGGTTGACCATGTTGGGAATAGGCCGGATTACCATTCCATTGCCAACAGCCTCCTTCAGGTCCACCAGGAAAATCGACATACCCTCGGATTTTTTCTTGACGGCGGAGAGGGGGGTGGTGCGTGCGAGAAGGATCATGAGATCGGAGTGCTGCACGCGGGAGATCCAAACCTTCTGGCCGTTTACCACATAGCGGTCGCCTTTCCGGATGGCCGTTGTCTTGATCTTGGTGGTGTCAGTGCCTGTCGTCGGCTCGGTGACGCCCATGGATTGCAGGCGCAATTCTCCGCTGGCAATCTTCGGCAAATACTCGCGCTTTTGCTGATCCGACCCATGGCGAAGCAATGTCCCCATGTTGTACATCTGGCCATGACAAGCACCTGAATTGCCGCCCGCTCGATTGATCTCCTCCATGATGACCGAGGCTTCGGTCAATCCCAGACCCGAGCCTCCGTATTCAAGGGGAATCAGGGCCGCAAGCCAGCCGGCCTTCGTCAAGGCGGCGACGAACTCTTCCGGGTAAGCGCGCTGATCGTCGATTTTGCGAAAATACTCCGAGGGGAACTGGGCGCATAAATCGCGTACCGCTTCCCTGATATCCTGGTATTGCTCCGATGCGTTCAAGATGAAGGCCCTTTTATCGATATGGCCGAGGTACGTGGCATGCTATGGAAGCGTTCATCCAACGCACACGTTTCGGCAAGTTCAGTGAATAAAACACGTTACCGTTGGATCACGGTTTGGCGCTGGTCGAGCAACCGCCGCGGCTTGCCTTCCTTGCCGACATTGGTTTCGGGGAGTTGCCCCTCCGGGACGAGTACAACCGGCACCTTGATCCCGAGATCTTCCTTCAGGCGGCGCTCGAGATGCTCCTGCAGTCCGTCCCAGGCCCCGGCAGCAGCGCTTACCTCGACTTTCACCAGCATTTCTTCGCGCAACACCCCGTTTTGCTCAATCCGCTGCGGAATGCAGATCCACTCCCCGGTCGTGCGCGCGTCGCTGCGGATGGCGCTCAGACACGCCATCGGGTAAATATTTACGCCGCGAATCTTGACCATCTGATCGCTGCGGCCGAGGAACTTGTCCATCCGGCGG
>JBAYVU010000068.1:0-12906 GCA_041674385.1 Sterolibacterium sp. | reverse complement strand
TCCGGGCAAGAAAATCGCGCTGCCGGGCGTGCCGATCAAGCTCTCCAAGACCCCCGGCAAGGTGGAAAGGCCCGCACCCACGGTGGGTCAGAACAACGAGGAAATATACTGCGGCCTGCTGGGTTACTCCAAATCAGAATTGGCACAGTTGCAAACCGATGGAATCGTCTGAAGAACGTGTGTCCGCGTTTAATTTACTTACCCGGAGATGAAATCTCCTTGTGATACTGAAAAAGGGATAGAGATGTCTAAAAATCATGGTGACGCGCGCATAACCCCCGAAGGACTGGCGGAATTGAGAAGCCGGATTGGCAAGGAGCGTCCATGCATGGCGTGGAACGAATCGGCATCGAAAGATGCCATCTGGCATTTTGCCGAAGGAGTCGGCGACGACAATCCTTTGTGGCGCGATGAGGAATATGCCAAAAAATCCCGCTGGGGCGGCATTATCGCACCACCGCATTTTCTGCATTCCTGCGTGATGCCCTTGGGTGGTGCGCCGGGCGGCGGTTTGCCTGGCGTGTTCTGTTTGTGGGCTCAGGACAAGTGGGAGTGGTATCAGCCGATGCGCGTCAATGACCGAATCACTGGGGTGGGTAAGTTGGTCACGGTCGAGGAGAAGGTCGGTCGCTTTTCGGGAAAAATGGTCGAGCAGACGCTGCTGAATACCTTCACCAATCAACGCGGAGAGGTCATCGCCAAGTACTGGAACACGGGGCTGCGGTTTGAAAGGACTGCTGCCAGGGAACAGAAGAAGTACGAGAAAGTCGATACGAATGTCCATTACACCGATGAACAGATGCAAGCCATTACTAACGGCTACCTCAACGAGAAACGGCGCGGAGACAAACCGAGATACTGGCAGGACACGCAAGTCGGCGAGGAGATGTCGCCGATCATCAAGGGCCCGCTGACGGTGACGAGCATGGTTGCCTGGCTCATGGGCTGGGGCTCGCCGCTGTGCAAGACGGACCGTATTGCACACCTTTATATGCATTCGCATCCCGGCGCCCGGATCGTGAACGCCGAAACCAACGTGCCGGATCTGCCGGAGTGTTCCCACTGGGATGTGGATCTCGCCAAGCGTAGTGGTTTACCCGGCCTTTATGACATCGGCGCGCAAAGAGTTTCATGGTGTGGTCATTTCATGACCGACTGGATAGGCGACGATGGTTTCCTGAAAGGGATCACGGTTCAGTTGCGCGCCCCCAATCTGGTCGGCGATACCACCTGGATCAAAGGCAAGGTAACGGGCAAGCGCATCGAGGGAGATGAACACCTTGTCGAATGCGAGTTCTGGGGCGAAAACCAGAAGGGAGAGATCACGACTCGAGGTACAGCCCTGGTTGCCTTGCCTTCTAAATGATCTGTATTCAAGTCGAAAGACCGAGGGAGACTTGTTCGCCCTACACTGCGCAAAGGATGGATAGTTGAATGTTAGATGAAATGGTTGTTTTGGAAATCGCCGACGCCTGGTCGGGCCCCACGGGTGGATTGCTGCTTGCCGACCTCGGCGCTCAGGTGATCAAGGTCGAACCGCCGGTTTGGAAACGCCCGCTGGAGGTCCGTGCGGCTCGAAGGGACGACCCCGTGTTCTTGGCCGGCAACCGCGGCAAAAAAAGCGTCAGTGTCGATATCACCATGCCGGAAGGCAAGGGAGTATTGCATGACCTCGCACGCAAGGCCGATGTGATGCTAACCAACAGCCCGCCTTCTGTTCTGAAGAAGCTCGGCCTGGACTACGATACGCTGGGCAAGATCAACCCGCGCATCATCTGCTGCAACATCAGCGGCTTTGGCCTCGTCGGCGAGGGTGTCGAGCGCCCGGCTTACGACATGGCCATTCAAGCGGTGGCGGGGGTGATGAGTCTCACCGGCGGCGTGGGCAAGACCCCGATTCCCAGCGGCATCCTCATCGGCGACGAGAGAGGCGGCATCATGGCAGTGCTGGGCATACTTGCCGCCTACATCTCGTGCCTCAAGGACGGCAAGGGGCGCCAGATCGACGTGTCGATGGTCAACAATCTCCTGTTCAGCTATTCGCGGGAGGTCGTCGACTTCTCCCTGCGCGGTAAGCAGGGCAGCGTGCTGTCCTACGAGCAGACACGCAAGCGCGCCGATTACCGCGCCTACCAGACCAAGAACGGCCACATCGCCATCACTGCGGGCCGAGGCCAGGAAAAGTGGCAAGCCGTGTGCAGAGTGGCCGGCAAGCCGGAGATGGGAACCGATCCGCGCTTCGGTAGCTTCGATAAGCGGATCACACCGGAAATCCGGGAGGAAGGCGAGCGCGAGCTGACGGAGGCGTTCCTCGCCAAGACGACCGAGGAGTGGATCGATCTGCTCTCGGCTGCCGATATTCCCTGTGCCCGTGTGAACACTTTGCATGAAGCGGTGATGGATGCTGAGAAGCTGGGCATGATCGTCACGGCCGAGGCGCCGAACGGCGGCACATACGAGAGCATGGGCTGCCCGCTGAACCCCGGTGTCAAGGGCGTTGTCCGAGGCGCGCCGCGCTTCGGTCAGCACTCGAAGGAGATTCTGTCGGGTCTGCTGGGGTATAGCGAAGGCCAGATAAAAACATTGGCTGAAGAAAAGGCGATAGTCCTCGAGTCCTGAGGACAAATGGATGTTGTTGCAAGCAGAAAAGTCTGCTGGTAAGGAGATACGATGAGCAATTGGCGAGAGGATTACGAGCGCAGATTCATTTCTGCCGAAGCAGCGGCCGCGATGGTCAATTCAGGTGATAGGGTAGCTTTTACATCGGGTAGGGAGGCTTTCTCGATCGGGTTGGCACTGGCTTCCCGCATAGGGGAATTGAGTGATGTCCATGTCCTATTACCGTCGCCTTCCTTCGATTTCGGCTGGTACGATGAAGGATGGCAAGAAGCGTTCGATATCATTATTCGTGCCCCGACATCGACATGCCAAGAAGCTGTGGATGCCCGTCGGGTCGACGTTGACCCGGGGACGATGATTCCTTTCCTGGATATTGCCGGAGCGACGGCGGCTGACGTTGTCTTTACGGAGGTCTCCGCCCCGGACGAGAACGGTTACTGCAGCTTTGGTTCATCGTTGTGGGCCAAGAAGAGACAAATCGAAAACGCCAAGCTATCCATCGCCGAAGTTAACAAGAACCTCATCCGGACCTATGGCGAAAACTACATCCATGTGTCCGAGATAGACTACTTCGTGGAACATGTTTCCACCGGCAAGGGCATGAGAACCGGCTCGTTGGCGGGCAGGGAACTGAAAGAACCGGAGCCGTGGCTGAAGGACATTGCCGGCTACGTGGGACAGCTGATCAAGGATGGCGACACGCTGCAAATTGGGGTGGGAAGAACAACCGAGCCGCTGGTGGGCCTGGGAATGCTCGACGGCAGACAGGATATTGGATGGCACTCCGAGGCTACTCCGCCGGGGATCATATCGTTGATACGCAAAGGGGTCATCAACGGTAGCCGCAAGACACTTCATCCGGGGAAGGCGGTCGTTACGTCGATTGGCGGCAGCAGCCAGGAGGAAATGGCGTGGGTGAATAACAACCCCCAGGTCATGCTGGTTGACGTCGCCTACTTGGAGGATCTCCGGGTCATTGGGCAGCATGACAATTTCGTCGCCATCAACAATGCGCTGATGATCGACCTGACAGGGCAACTGTGCTGTGAGACGCTTGGTTTCCGTCAAATGGCAACCGCCGGTGGCCAAATTGCTTTTGTCTTTGGCTCTTGGCTATCGAAGGGTGGGCGTTCCATTACGGTACTGCCTTCTACTGCCAAAAACGGCGCCGTTTCCCGGATTGTTCCCACCTTACCCGAAGGCTCTGTGATCACGATCCAGCGTAATTGCGTGGACTATGTCGTTACCGAGTTCGGCATTGCCCATCTCAAGGGCAAGACACGACGGCAAAGATCGGAGGCGCTCATCGCAGTCGCCCACCCGGACTTTCGGGACGAGCTGACGGCGAAGGCGAGGGAGTTCTACTGGCCGTAGAAAGCCTGTTTCCTTTGACGGGGATTCCCGTCTGACATATTGTCTGTTGCTCTCGATCGATAAGAGCAGTCATTTTGATAAAGGAGGAATGCGCATGAGCGCAGTCAAGTACGAAATCATTGGGAAAACGGCCTTGATCACCATCAATCGGCCGGAGGCTCGCAACGCATTGAGCAGCGAAGCGTGGGCGGGTTTGGCCGATGCGTGGTATGCGGCTCGCGAGGATGACGATGTTTGGACATTGGTCCTTACCGGTGCCGGAGACAAAGCCTTTTGCGCCGGCAATGACTTGAAAGAGATGTCGGAGCGCAAGGCGCAAGCCGAAAAAGAAGGCAGGCAGTTCGTATCGACAATGCCTGCGGCGACCCCCATGCGGGGAATTCCAATGCCCAAGCCGGTTATTGCAGCCGTCAATGGTGTCGCTGTCGGCGGCGGTCTGGAACTGGCGTTGGCATGCGACCTACGCGTAGCCGCTGACCATGCAACCTTCGGACTCCCTGAGGTTTCGCGCGGCATTATTGCAGCCGGTGGCGGCGTGACGAAACTGCCGCGCCTCATCCCATTCGGAATGGCTCTGGAAATGCTCTTCACCGGCAAGATCATTTCTGCACAAGAAGCACTAAACCTCGGGATTCTCAACAAGGTGGTCCCGTCGGCGGACTTGCTTACAACTGCTTTGGGCTTGGCAGAGAAAATCAATGAAAATGCTCCCTTGGCAGTCAGAGCGTCAAAGGAGGGAGCTTGGAAGTCGCATCAAATGCCATTGTCGGAGACCATGGACCTGGAACTGCTCTTGTTGAGCAGAGTGCGTCAGAGCGAAGATTCCTGGGAAGGCCCCAAGGCCTTTGCGGAAAAACGCAAGCCTGTGTTTAAAGGCCGGTGATTTTTATGTAAATGGCAAATCTGGGCGGGAGCGTTTGGCTCCCAACCAGGCTGGCTGGATTTCTCCTGCCAACTTCTAAAATCGATCTACAAATAGTGGTCTTGTCCGACACTACCGCTCAAGAGCGTCTTTTGTCTGATTGATTATTCTCCCCGCATAACAGTTTCCCGCAGTTTTTCTATCGGCTCTTCACGGAGGGTGCGTAATTCGGCGCATCCATTCCAAAGCCGTATCGTTCGTCCGGAGTCGTTTCAACGTCGACGCCGACAAGGATTGGCAAACCCGTAGTTCGCGCTGCACTGGTGAGAATACTCACAACTTATGCTGTCAGCATCCATACTTTTGATAGTGTCGCGATAGCCGCTTGTCGCCGCTGAAACAAGTGCTCATAGAATGTCCGGCAGCATAGATGCCTTCCTCTTGGAGTGGTTAATGCGATAGAACCCTTCTGCGGAAAAAATGTCGAAAGATTGCCATAACGGCAATTCGCCGCTCAAATATGCGGTTCCTTCGGAACCGTCGGCTTCTGCTCCGGCGGCTGGTTCCAGGCGCATGAGGTGGCTTTAAGCGGGCCCCATTTACCGACCGATACAGACAACAAATTTTTTTTGTTTTTTTATTGCATTCTTCCGAAAATTCATGTTTAATGAGCACAGGTTACAAATAGCACAGGTAATAAAATTGGAGTGGGCTCGTCTTAAGGGGCGAGTTGATTGAGGCTGTATTAGGCAAGGCGCCATATATATGGCGATTACAGAAAGCAACTAGGAGGAATCGTGGAAAGAAAACAAGAAGACCTGTATTTGGTTTCTTCGGACGCTGGCGGCACGATGACCGATCTTTTCGTGACGGACCTCAACGGTGATTTTGTGGTTGGCAAGGCCGCCACCACGCCGGCGAACGAGTCACTGGGTTTCCGGGAATCACTCGAAGACGCCTTTACGTATTGGGGTATGGACTTGGTGAACAATGCCAAGGAAATCATGCCCAAGGTTCTGGCGTGCGTTTATACCGGTACCTCGATGCTCAACGCGCTGATCATTCGGCAAGGGGCAAAGGTGGGGATGATCGTCAACAAAGGCTTCGAGCAGACCTTCATGACCACGCGGGGAAGGGAAACAACCCTGGGGTATGGTCCTGCGGAGGTTTTTCACACGGTCTACCGCAAGCGCAAGGAATCCTATGTACCGTACAACCAGATCCGTGGTGTCACAGGCAAGATAGACATTCGCGGCACCGAAATCATCCCCTTGTACGAACACGAAGTGGTTAAGGGGGTCGGCGAACTGCTGGACATGGACGTCGAATGCATCGCCATCTGCCTGCTTGCCTCGTTTGCCAACCCGGCGCACGAGAAGAGGGTGGCCGAGATCGCCAAGCAGTTGGTTAAGGAGAGGGGGAAGGATATTCCCGTCATCACCTCCCACGAAGTGAGTCCGTACATCAAAGAAGTCTCCCGCATGAATACGCTGGTTGTTCAGGCCTACGCCGGCGAACGTGCGCGCAAGCAGTTGTTCGGCATTGAGGCCGACCTCAAGAAGGACGGCTTCAAATACCCGCTGCAGATGGTCTTGTCGTATGGCGCGGTTACCGACATCCGCTGGCCGCGCGTGGTCGAAGCCACAGTGTCCGGTCCGGTGGGCGGCATTCTTGGTGCGAAGTACCTGGGCGAGCAGATCGGCGAGTCCAACTGGGTTGTCAGCGACGTCGGCGGCACCAGCTTCGATACTGGGGTGATCCACAACGGCCATATCGCCCTGAACCGCGAGCCGGAGTTCCAGAGGATGTACCTGACTCTGCCGATGCTGGACGTCCGTTCCATCGGCGCCGGTGCCGGCACCTATATCCGGCTTGACGAGTATACCAACAGAATCAAGCTGGGACCGGACAGCGCATCGGGAACGCCGGGGCCGGTTGCCTATGACAAGGGAAATCTGACCCCCACCATCTGCGATTGCGGCTTGCTGATGGGCAGGCTGAATCCGGACTACTTCCTTGGCGGCAAGGTTAAATTGAATATGGACCTGGCATACAAGGTCTTTAAAGAGAAGATCGCCGACAAGCTGAATATGGATGTGTACAAGGCCGCCGAAATCATGGTCGATCTGCTGGATGCGCGTATGGCGCAGCATCTTGTCAGCACTATCGCCGGTCATGATCCGAAGGACTTCGTTCTTGCCGGCTTCGGCGGCGCCGCCGGCCTGCACATGGCGGCTTACAGCGGCGAAGTGCCGTGGAAGGGCGTTTGCACGATGCCCTGGGCTGCGGGCTTTTCCGCCTTCGGCTGTGCCGCCATGGATTATGCGCACCGCTATGCCAACAGTATCGATATGATGATCCCGAGCAATCCCAGCGAATCGGTGCGACGGGATGTTGCCAAGCAAATCAGCAGTGTCTTGGCCGTGCATCGCGAAGAGGCGTTGCGGCACTTCGGAGCCGAAGGCTTCGCTCCCGAGAAGATAAAGTGCAAGCCTTTCTTCCTCATGAAGTTCTTTGCGCAGATCATGGACATCGAAGTCCAGGCGCCGACGGATTGGGTGGAAACTCCCGAAGATGTGAGCAAGCTCATTGCCGAGTTCGAACAAGTCTACCGGGCGACGTACACCCAGGTGGGACTGGCGCCGGGAACCCCGTACCAGATTACCCAGATCGGGCTGACCGCCGTAGCCGACAAGGTCAAGCCGCGTATCGTTACCTACGATCTGGAGGCTCCGGAGCCGCCGCGGAAGGCGTTTAAGCGCAACCAGAAGGTGTTCTATAAGGGCCAATGGCACGACACGAACATCTATGAGCTCGACGAAATCAGGGCGGGCAACAAGATCAGCGGAATCGCCATCCTTGAGGGACCGGCTTATACCCTCTTCATACCTCCCGAACAAGAGGTGGAAGTGGATCACCACAAGCTGATTTGGCTGAAAAAGAAGAAGGTCTAGACGCGAAGAGGCTGCATAATCGTAAGGAGGATCAGGATGCAAGTAGCTACAAAATCCAGCATACAGCAATCTTTGGCGGAACAGCTCAAAGAGGCTGAAGAGCAATATCGGGTAACCGGACACAGGTATGGTCTCAAGGAACTGAAAAACAAAGAGACAGATCCGCGAACATACGAGTCGGTCTGGGCGACATTGGAACGGGTCTGCGAAGACGCCTGCGTTGCGGCAGTTAATGTGGCGGCTTCGGCGGCGATCGGCGAGGCCCACGACGCGGTTTGGGGGATTGCGACCCCGACGGGAGAAATCGTCTGCGTTTCGACCGGCATCATCGGCCATTTCGCTTTGCCCGAGCGTTTCATCAAGTGGATGATCGCAAACGACTATGATGAAGAGCCGGGTATCAACCCGGGGGATATTTTCGAAAACAATGCCCCTATTTCATCGATTCATGCCAACGACATTTTCGACGTCGTGCCGGTCTTCGCCGAAGGGGAGCTGATCGCCTGGACCTTCGGCATCGGCCACAGCCTGGACGTCGGCGGCATTACGCCGGGCTCGTTGGTCATGGCCTCGAGAGACCTCTACACGGACGGATTTATTACCGTCGGCGAGAAGATCGGCGAGAACGACAAGATCAAGAAGGAATACGTCAACCGGGTGAATACCTTCACCAGAATGCCGTTTTTCTTCCTGCTCGACACCAAGGCCAGGGTTGCGGGCTGTCACATGGCCCGGGATGGAATCGAAAAGCTGGTCAAGAGGTACGGCGTCAACAAGTTCAAGGAACTTACCAGGGAATACATCGAAGACAGCCGGCGTTATGCACACGGCCGGATCTTGTCGCAGACGGTACCGGGGAGAGTCCGGCGCAGGAGCTGCAAGGATATCATCGTCGAGGGCAAGAAGACCATCACGGAAGACCAGTCGCGGAATTTCATCATGCTCTCGGGGATGGAGATGACCATCGATCGAAATGCCAAGATCACCTGGAGCTTCGAGGGAACGAGCAAGTGGCTTCCCCTCGGCGTGAATAATGGGATGGCTGGGCTGCAGGCGGTAGCGACTTGCGTCTTCTGCCAAGTGGTCGGCTTCGAGTACCACAATTCGGGTTCCTACGGCGACCTGAAGCTCGTGGATGCGCCGGTGGGTTCGTTTGCCAACCCCTACCCGGTGAATCCTTCTGCTCCCTACGGCAGCCCCTGGGCCGGCATCATGGGTTTCATGTCCATAGGCTATGAGATGTTCAGTCGTGTGTATTACTCGCGCGGCTTCGTCGAAGAGGTCATGGCCGGTACCTGGCATTGTCCCGGGATCGACGTCAGCGGTCAGAACCTGTCCGATCTCTATGTCGCACTGGTCAATGTCGAGATGGTGCCGGGCGGCATGGGCAGCCGGGCAATCGGCGACGGTGAGGATTACTCCTGGGGTTGTATCTATCCCAACGCGGACTCGGGCACTGCCGAAGGCTTGGAAACTGTCGGTCCCTATGTATGGCTGGCACGGCGCTTGGCAGTCGATGGCGGAGGCAAGGGTAAATACCGGGGTGGCCTGGGCTTGAACTCGCTGTACATGATCTGGCCGGCGGAGAAGGCGGGTTGGACGCTGACGGACACCGGTATCACCAACCGCGTGCCTCACAACAACACCCTGTATGGGGCCTATCCGCCGCCGATCATCAAGCAGATCGTCGGGCATGGAAAAGAGATGAAGAAACGGATCGACGCCAAGCAGGATGTCGTCCTCAGTCGTGAGGATCCGCGGCAGCCCGGCCTCCTGAAATTGGGAGAAGGCAACTATCACCTGACGGAATCGCCGATTCTCTTCCCTGAATCCTTGGAGCGTTACAGCGTGATCGAAGCCGATCATGGCGGCTCGGCCGGCTTTGGCGACCCGCTCGAAAGAGAGCCGGCATTGGTAAAGAAAGATCTGGATCATGATCTGACAACCCTGCAGACCGCTCGCGACGTGTGGGGTGTCGAAGCCCGCTATGACGAGGCCAAGAAGGAGTGGGTGGTCGATGAAGCGGCGACGGCCAAGCTCAAGGCAGCCCTGCTGGAGAAACGCAAGAAGCGCGGGGTGCCATTCAAGGAATGGTGGAAGAAGTCAAGAGAGCGGGTCATCAAAAAAGATTTCATCGAGCCGGTGAGTCGGATGTTCAAGGAAGCGATCGAATTGTCGCCGGCCTATTCGCAAGAGTTCAAAGAGTTCTGGGGTTTGCCGGACAACTTCAGCCTGTAACGAGGGAGAATTGACATGAGTGAATATGCGAAAGAAGAACTGGCCCTCTTGCTAGATGGCAAGCTCGCCTGGGACAGAGTCCAGGAAATCATCAAGGACGCAAAAGACAGCGATCGGTTCGAAAAGATGGTGTCAATCTATCAGAGCAGGGCCGCCTTCAAGGAACCCATCATCATGCCGCTGACGCCTTATCTGTTCATTGTGCAGAAAGGCAAAGATTACGTCGTCAAGTGCAAGTGCGGGCAAGAGTACGGCGATTACCGGGTCAACTGGAAGCTGTATTCGAGCATCTTCGTCAGGGAAACGGATGAGGACTTGGACTCAGTCTATCCGGGAGTGCAAAAGCCGGATCGCGACTTCTGCCAGGTGCGGGAGTACTACTGTCCGGGGTGCGGGGCGCAACTGGAGGTGGAAACGCTGCCGCCCGGCATGCCGGCTGATTTCGAGTTTCTTCCCGATATTGATGCATTCCATGCTGAATGGCTGAAGAAGCCGTTAAAAGAAAAAACGGAGTTCTGCGATAACACCGGCAAGGTTATCGCGGGGTGGGTCAAGGATCTTGCGAGCGGCAAATGAGGCGCTGATCGGTGTTTTCGGACTAATTTAACAGGGCAATAGACGAGAAAGGGATTCAAGATGGCGAGCAAAACCGTAGTGACAGGCGTAATCGGGGCTGACGGTCACATCGTCGGCAATTGGGTATTGAGGCAAGTCCTGCAACAGGAAGGTTTCAAGGTGGTCAGTCTAGGCGCAAGCGTTTCGCAGCGGGATCTCATCAATGCCGCCGTCGAGACGAAAGCCGATGCCATCCTGGTATCTTCGATCTATGGCCAGGGCGCTATTGACTGCGACGGTTTCCGGGCGAAGTGTGACGAAGCCGGCCTGAAGAACATCGTGCTCTATGTCGGCGGCAACCTGACGCCTTCCGATGAGTCGGATGAGGTCGTGGAGAGCAAGTTCAAGGCGATGGGTTTCAACCGCGTCTATCCGCCGCAGACACATCCCGCTGACGCGATCGTGGATTTGAAGAAGGATCTGGGCCTCTAAGGGCTAAGGCAACATGCCGACGAATATTAAGGAGAGTAGTTATCATGGCGTGGAAAAATGAGATTGGGCTGAAGAACAAGAAGTGGACGAAAGAGGAGTTCTTTGCGGCTCGTAAGGAAGTTTTGGGCCGTTGGCCGACGGGCAAGGAAATTGAGGACCTGGATGCGGCGGTGGCTTTTCAAAAGGGCTTGGCCGACGAGAAGGTCTATGCCAAGGCCATGGCGAAAGCCAAGAAGGAAGACCGGGTGCTGATCGAGATCGGCGTTGGTGTCGCGGACATCGACAAGCAAATCGCGCATATGAAGGCACTCGAAGAGGCGGGGGCTGACTCTTTCCTCATTCAAGCCGACACTTACACGCGCCGCGCCATGTACAAAGAGGCGCAGGCGGGTCGCGACGGCAGCTTGACCGACGGCAAGTCGCGCCTGAACGGCTTTCCTCACGTCACCTATGGAACGAAGGCATGCCGGAAAATATCTGACGCCATCAATCGGCCGATCCGCTGCGTTGGCGCTGCGGACCAGATGCCGCAACTGAGTGCCGAGATCGGCTTCGCCTCAGGCTTCACCTGCAATTCGGCCTACGACCTGCACAGTCTGGCGCAGCACTGCAAGGACTACCCGCTGGACAAGCAGATCCAGAACGCTCAGTACCTGAACTGGCTGGCCGGCTATTACACCGCGCATGGCGCCCCCATTGAGTTGAATCTCTATGGCGGCGTGCACGGCTGGAGCCCACCAAGCACCATGTCCGCCATGGTGGTGCTTCATGGCATTCTCCTCGCCGAGCAAGGCGGGAAGCATGTGTCGGCGGGTTCCGGCATGATGTGCAACGTCCTCCAGGACGCCGCCCGGCTGCGGGTGGATTCCGAACTGCTCCAGGAATACTGGAAGCGCTACGGCTACAATGACATGGTGTTGTCCAGCATGACCTGGCCGTGGATGGGTGACTGGCCCAAGGACGTCTTCCAGAACGCCGGCCTGACCGCGCTGTCGGTGGTCACGGCGGTTCTCGGCGGCGCCAACTGGATCTACGTCAAGTCGACCATGGAAGCCGGCAGCGTGCCGAACGAGCAAGCCAACATCGCCGGTCTCAATGTCGCCAAGCAGGTCATTCGCACCATGGGTTCGCAGAAGCTGCATGACCACAAGGAATTCCTGGTCGAAAAAGAGATGATGAAAAAAGAGGCGCGGGCCATCATCGAGCGCACCATCGAACTGGGCGATGGCGACGTGGCCATCGGCGTGGTGAAAGCCGTCGAGCAAGGCGTCATCGACGTGCCGTTCTCGCCGTGGATCGGCTTCAAGGGTGAAGTAGTGCCGGTACGGGATTCCACCGGTGCGCTGCGCTATTTGAAAACCGCCAATCTCCCGTTCGACAAGGAGATCATCGAGTGGAACCGGGAAAAGATCGCGGAAAGGGAAAAGAGGCAAAATCGCAAGGCCGATCTGGAAATGATCATCGCCGACATGACCGAGCGCTCGATGCCGATAGTACCGAAAAAGCGGTCCGCTTCGCGCTAACGGTGAAAAAGTAGGTTCTCGCCATGGATCAGAAGGTCCATGGCGAGGGTTTCGCTATATCCCCTGGGGGGATGACTTGACTTCGGTCGTGCTCGTGGCCAGCCCAAGAGCTATCGTTGTCTAGGTGTTGCGCTGGGTGAGGACACCCGGCGGTCTTGAGGGAGCGCATGGATACCAATCGGAAAACTTTGCTCCAGCCCTATCGGGTTCTGGACTTGACCGACGACTACGGCCTGCTGTGCGGGAAGATGCTGGGCGACATGGGGGCCGACGTCATCAAGGTCGAAAG
>JBAYVU010000067.1:0-13620 GCA_041674385.1 Sterolibacterium sp. | reverse complement strand
TGATGGCGCAGATCCGTTCATCCAGCCAGGCGCTGGCCGAGATGTTCATGAATGCGTTGGCCAGCGTGCAGTTCCAGGATGTCACGCGACAGCAGATCGAACAGGTGGTGGATGCCTTGAACCGTCTCGACGGCCACAGCGCCCTGTTGGCCGACCGGCTCAAACACGCCGAAGAGCCGAATTTCGAACTCCAGCCGCTGGCGCAACATCTGGACGAAATGTACGGCAACTATGTGATGTCGTCGCAACGCGATTCGCACCAAGCCGCCATGGGTAGTGTCGCGGCCGAGAACGACAGCAATCAGGCCAGGAAGATCGAGTTGTTCTGAAACAATCCGGTCGGCAATCACGAACAGTACCAGCGCCCCCAAGAGAAAACACTTTGAATCGAAAAAAACGCATGTTGCCACCACCGGCAGTCTCTTTGCTGTCGCGACTGAAGTTCAGGATGAAGTTGCTGCTCGGCGTGGCATTCCTCAACGGATTTGTCATTGCCCTGGGGGGACTCTCCCTGTACGAGAGTTACCAGCAGCACCAGAAACGCGCCGAGGCGACATCGCAAAACATCGCCAGGATGGTCGAGGAAGAGCTCACGAGCGATTTTGAGAAAGTCGATCTATCCCTGCTGTCCGTCGTGGACGAAATCGACCGACAAATGGCCGAAAAAGGGAAAATCGACGAGCATGCAATCAACAAGTTGCTTGTCAGGTTGAAACTTCGCATGCCGGAAGTCGACAGTCTGAGGGTGGCCGATGCGACGGGGAGAGTCCGGTATGGAACCGGCGTGCTTGCCAGTCAACCGGTCAGTATTGCCGATCGCGAGTATTTCATACGCCAGCGCGACCGCCCGCAGAGCGGGCTGGTAGTAACCCAACCGCTGTTAACCCGCATCGACCGCAAATGGGCGATCCCTGTGTCGCGGCGCCTCAGCGGGCTGGACGGCAGCTTCGCCGGGATAGTCTATGCCAACGTTTCGGTGGAACATATCAATCAAACCTTTGCCGCCATCAATGTCGGACGCAACGGCTCGGTGGCGTTGCGCAATGAGGAATTGGCGCTGGTAGCCCGACACCCGATGCTGGACAACCGCATCAGCGAAATCGGCACCAAGGTGTTCTTTCCGGAAATCCAGGCGCTGATGTTGGCCGGTCAAACCACCGGTACGGCCATTTCGCGTTACCCGGCAGACAATATCGAGCGCTGCGTGTCGTTTCGGAAATTGTCCGCCTATCCGTTCTATATCCTGATCGGCCTGGCGGTAGACGACTATCTTGCCGATTGGCGGTTCGAGGCCGCCAAAACGTCTTCGGCGGTGGCTTTTTTCATCCTGATCACGCTCTTGTCGAGCTGGTGGATCTGCCGTTCCTGGAAACAGCACCGCGCCCAACAGCGCCTGGTCGAAGAGCAATCCCGGCAAATCGCCGAGGATGTCGTCGCCCTCCAGCAGGTGGGGTTGAAAGCCAGGAAGCTGGCCCAAGCGGTGAAACAAAGCCCGGCGATCGTGGTGATCACCGATGTCCATGGCAATATCGAATACGTCAACCCGAAATTTACCGAAGTGACGGGATATACGGCGGAGGAAGCGCTGGGGCGGAATCCGCGCCTGCTCAAATCGGGATTGACCCCGCCCGAGGTTTATCGCGATCTCTGGGCTGCCATCCTGGCCGGCCAAGCGTGGCAAGGTGAATTGTTGAACCGCAAGAAAAGCGGAGAACTGATTTGGGAAAACACGCGGATCTCGCCGCTGATCGGCGAGAACGGCAAGATCAGCCACTTCATCGCGGTCAAGGAAGACATTACCCAGCGCAAGGCGGCGGAAGTGCAGATGCGCAAACTTTCGCAGGCGGTGGAACAGAGTCCGGCGATCGTAGTGATCACCGATGTCCATGGCAGCATCGAATACGTCAACCCGAAATTTACCGAAGTGACGGGATATACGTCGGAGGAAGCGCTGGGACAGAACCCGCGCATTCTCAAATCGGGATTGACCCCGCCGGAAGTTTATCGAGGTCTCTGGTCGTCGCTCCAGGCCGGGCAAGCCTGGCACGGTGAATTGTTGAACCGCAAGAAAAACGGAGAACTGATTTGGGAAAACACCTGGATCTCGCCGCTGACGGGCGAAGACGGCAAGATCAGCCATTTCATCACGGTCAAGGAAGACATCACCCAACGCAAGGCGGCCGAAGCGCAGATGCGCAAGCTCTCGCTGGCGGTGGAGCACAGCCCATCGAGCGTGGTGATCACCGACCGAAATGGCACCATCGAATATGTCAACCCGAAGTTCACCGAAGCGAGCGGCTACAGCGCATCCGATGCGATCGGAAATACGCCCGGGATATTGTCGTCCGGCTTGACTCCCGCAGAGACCTACCACTCGCTCTGGGCAAGAATCAGTTCGGGACAGGAATGGAGCGGGGAGTTGCTGAATCGCAACAAGAAGGGCGAACTGTTCTGGGAAAGCGAACGGATCGCACCGATCACCAATGAGCAGGGAGAAATCACCCACTTCGTCGCGCTCAAGTCAGACATCACCGAGCGCAAGCAAGCGGAAGCGGCCTTGCATCTGAGCAACAGCGCCATCGAAGCAAGCAGCAACGGCATTCTGGTGATCGCTGCGCGGGGGGCGGCGCGCCCCGTCTTGTATGCCAACCCGGCGTTCGAACAGATGACCGGCTACGATGCCGCCGATACGCTTGGAAAGGACATTTTCGAGCTGTTGGGTACCCAGGAAGAACCCGTCTTGTCCGAATATCTGTCCTCCGCCCTGCGCCAGGGAGAGAAGCGCTGTTCGGTGGTACCCTCGCGACACCGGGACGGATCGCGCTTCTGGAATGAATTTGCGATCACGGTGGTGCGCAATGCCGAGGGCGTGATCACGAATTATGTCGGCGTGCTGAGCGACGTCACCAGCCGCATCGAATATGAGGACCAGCTCTCCCACCAGGCCAACCACGACGATCTGACCGGACTCGCCAATCGCAGCCTGCTGATGGACCGGATCAGGCAGGCGATCGCCAATGCCCACCGTTACGGCCACTCGGCGGCCGTGCTGCTGGTCGATCTGGACCACTTCAAGTACATCAACGACAGCATGGGGCATGCGGCCGGGGATCAAGTGGTGCGGCAAGTGGCGCAGCGTCTTTCCGGTTGCGCACGGGAAGGCGATACGGTGGCCCGCATGGGTGGCGACGAGTTCGTATTGGTGCTCAATCGCGTCGAAGACGAACAGGATGTGGCGCGGGTACTGGAGAGAATCGTCGACAGCATTTCGAAGCCGATGCGTGTCGAGGGAAGGGAACTCCATATCACCAGCAGTTTGGGCGCCAGCCTGTTCCCCAAAGACGGAGACAATCCGGAAAATCTCTTGCGCTATGCCGACACCGCCATGTACCGGGCCAAGGAACAAGGACGCGACGGTTATTGGTTCTACACCGCGGATATGAACACCCGCATGATGGAACGCCTGACACTGGAAGGCAACCTGCGCCACGCCCTGGAAAATCAGGAGTTCATCCTCCACTACCAGCCGCAGGTGGATATCCGTAGCGGCCGGATTGTCGGCGCCGAAGCGCTGATCCGCTGGCAGAGCACGACACTGGGCATGGTTTCGCCCGCCAAGTTCATTCCGCTGGCCGAGGAAACCGGGCTCATCATTCCGATCGGCGATTGGGTGCTCGCCAGCGCCTGTCAGCAAATCAAGCGTTGGCAGGCGGCCGGATTGCCCAGGCTAAGGGTCGCGGTGAATATTTCCGCTTCGCAGTTCCGTCAAAAATCCTTCGCCGAGCGGCTGGCGGCGCTGCTTGAGGAAAACCGGCTGGATGCCGCCAATCTGGAACTGGAAATCACCGAGAGCATGCTGATGCACGATATCGAAGAGGCCATCGCCATCATGCGCAGCTTGAAGGCGATCGACCTGCATCTGTCTCTCGACGACTTTGGCACCGGGTTTTCCAGCCTGAGTTACCTGAAGCGTTTCCCGATCGACGTGCTCAAACTCGACCAATCCTTCGTCCGCGATGTCCTGGTCGATCCCGACGACGCCACCATCGCCCGGACCGTCATCGGCCTGGGACACAGCCTAAACCTCAAGGTGGTCGCCGAAGGGGTGGAAACGGCGGAACAATTAACGTTTATGCAGACGCACGATTGCGACCTGGTGCAAGGCTATTACTTCAGCCGTCCGCTGCCTGCCGACGACTTTGCTGCCTTGTTGAAGCAGGGCCTGGCACCCGCTCTTGGTTCCAGGGGATAACTTGAGTTGGGTAGAGGCTCGCAAGCACCTGAATCCGTAATGCATACGATCGTCCGTACACCTTGCCGGGAGCGGCCAAACTGTCTGGTGATGCGGGTTTAGTGCCTTGACAATGATTTCCGAATCGATTTCATTTAAACTTGCGCACCTGCCGACAAAACCCGAATGAGGAGCCGACGTTACCGGCAAGTTCGGTCGGCAGGGACTTTCTCCCACAAATGCATAATCAATAAATGCGCTTCATATCCGGTCTCCCCATGATTGGCAAAAATATTTGGCTGACCGTGGTCATGCTGCTTGCGCTTTTTATCGCCTTCAGCATCTACGTTGTCACGGAAAAACGGATCGATCATGCCAACGAGCAGCGTTATTCATCCGATCAGTTGGCGGATCAATTGCGCCAGTCGTCTGACGAAATGACCCGGATGGCGAGAACCTATGTGGTCACCGGCGATCCCCGATACAAGGCGTATTACCAGGAGATACTGGATATCCGCGACGGCAAGAAGCCGCGTCCTGCGGGTTATTTTTATGCCTACTGGGATCTGGTACTGGAAAATGATCAGCCGCCACGCATCGATAATGGGGCGGCCATCGCATTGCTGGAGTTGATTCGTCAATCGGGGTGCACCGCCGAGGAATACACCAAACTGGCCAAAGCAAAAGAGAATTCGGACAGCTTAAGCCGTTTGGAAGTCGACGCCATGAAACTGGCCGACTCCCCTGGCCCGGAAACCGAAGCCAAACGTGCAAGGGCGCTGTTGATGCTGCATGACGACAATTATCATCGGGCCAAGGCCAACATCATGAGGCCCATCAACGAGTATTTTCTATTGATGGACCAGCGCACGCTCGACAATGTCGAAACGGCCAAGCAAACCGCCTTTGTGTTCCGCATGATATTCATCGCAGTCGCCCTGGGGACGCTGTTCATGCTCTGGCGGGTGTACGCAAGCTTGCGGACAACCTTGGGAGGTTCGGCGGACGAAGTCCATGCACAGATACTTAGAATTGGCCGGGGAGATTTCTCTACCGCCATTGCGATTGCTCCCGGCATGAAAAACAGCGTGCTCGCAAACCTGCTTGAAATGCAGAACAAGCTGCGTGCCCTGGAGATTAGTCACCAACGCGCCGAAGAATCATTGCGCACCAGAACAGCCCGCATGAACGAAGCGCAACACATCGCCCACATCGGCAGTTGGTACCTGGACCTGTTGACCGGAAAACTGCTTTGGAGCGATGAGATCTATCGGCTGTTCGAATGCGACGAAGTCGACCCGGATCAGTTTGGCACCACTTACGAAGCCTTTCTGGCCGCCATTCATCCCGAAGACCGCACCGCCGTCGACCGCGCCTACAGCGATTCGCTCGTCAGCCGCACGCCCTACGAAATCACCCATCGGCTGCTCATGCGCGATGGACGCATCAAGTGGGTGGTCGAGCGCGGCACTTCCGATTTCGACGCAGAGGGCAAGCCGCTACGCTCCATGGGCACCATGCAGGACATTACCGAGCGCAAAAATGCCGAGGAACAGCTCCGCATCGCCGCCATCGTTTTCGAATCCCAGGAAGGCATGGTAGTGACCGATTCAAGAAATATGATCCTGAGGGTCAATCGCGCCTTTACCGAAACCACCGGTTATTCAGCCGAGGAACTTATTGGCCAGACCCCGAGCATGCTCAAATCAGGACGTCACGATGCCGACTTTTATCGCGCCATGTGGGAGAGTATCCAGCATACGGGGGGATGGCAGGGAGAAATCTGGGACCGGCGCAAGAACGGCGAGGTATACCCCAAATGGCTCACCATCTCGGCGGTAAAGGATGACAAAGGCATCGTGAGCCATTATGTCGGCACGCACTTCGATATCACGGAGCGCAAACGGGCGGAAGAGAAGATCAATGCCTTGGCCTTCTTCGACCAGCTGACGGGACTGCCCAACCGGACACTCTTGCTGGATCGTCTGAAGCAGGTCATGACGGCCAGTACGCGCAGCGGCAGTTATGCGGCACTGCTGTTCATCGATCTGGATCATTTCAAGACCCTCAACGATACGCTGGGCCATGAGATGGGCGACCTGCTGCTGAAGGAAGTCTCAAAGAGCCTAAGAACGTGCGTGCGCGAGTATGACACCGTGGCCCGACTGGGCGGCGACGAATTCGTGGTGGTACTGGCAGGACTGAGTCCAAACGAGAACGATGCCGCAACCCATACCGAAGCGGCTGCAGCAAAGATTCTCGTGGCGCTCAACCAGATCTACCGGCTCGGCGAGGTGGCGCATCAGAATTCGGCAAGCATCGGCGCCACCCTGTTCAAGGGCCAAACATCCACGATCGACGACCTGATGAAGCAGGCCGATCTCGCCATGTACCGATCCAAGTCCGCCGGTCGCAATGCGGTGCGTTTCTTCGATCCGGCCATGGAGTCTGCCGTGATGGAGCGCGCGGCGCTGGAGAAAGATCTGCGGCTGGCGCTGAGCGAGAAACAGTTCCTGCTCTACTATCAGGCCCAGGTTGCGGGTGAACAACTGACGGGGGCCGAGGTTCTGGTGCGTTGGCAGCACCCCCGACGCGGCATGGTGTCGCCAGCCGAATTCATTCCATTGGCCGAAGAAACCGGATTGATCTCGCCTCTTGGCCATTGGGTTCTGGAAACCGCTTGCGCCCAACTGGCCGCTTGGGCAACCCAGCCAAGGATGGCGCATCTCACGGTTGCGGTCAATGTCAGCGCCAACCAGTTCAACCAGCCCGACTTTGTGGAGCAGGTGCTGACCATTCTCAACAACACCAGCGCCAACCCATACCGACTGAAGCTGGAATTGACAGAGAGCCTGCTGGTAGCGAATGTGCAGGACGTCATCGAGAAAATGTTCGCCCTGAAGGCCAAGGGGGTGGGCTTTTCACTGGATGACTTCGGCACCGGCTATTCGTCGCTCTCCTACCTGAAGCAGCTGCCGCTGGATCAGTTGAAAATCGACCAGTCTTTCGTGCGCGATGTGCTGACCGACCCCAACGATGCGGCAATCGCCAGGACCATCGTGGCACTGGCCCAGAGCCTCGGTTTTGGCGTCATCGCGGAGGGCGTGGAAACCTCGGCACAACGAGACTTTCTGGCCGACTCCGGCTGCCATGCCTATCAGGGATACTATTTCAGCCGGCCGCTACCATTGGAGGGCTTCGAACAGTTTGTTCAGCGGGTTTGATCCACTTCCCGCGAAGGATGGATTCGGTTTGTGCTCAGTGATGTTCCAGAATCAAGCCATGCGGATACATGAATTTGCCGTTTTCAATCGACACACAGAGGAAATAGCCAAGCTTCTGGCTTGGTACAGCTAGCTCATTATGATAGACCACCGTAATGCCAAACGTTATCTTGTACGCTGGAAAATAGCGCTGATCTTTGACGAGGAAGAGCACAGGCCAACCTATCACGGCAGGACGCATGACCTGTCGCTCAACGGCACCGGCATGCTGACCAGCACCAATGTGTTTACATCGTCCCCGGTCGTCATTCTGCTGGCGCCCCCGCCCTTGTACAAGAATCATCGGCAGAAAATCATCGAAATCAGGGCGCGCCAGGTATATTGCGTCTACTCGGGCGAATTGGCCTGCTTTCACCTGGGCTTTCAGTTCACCAACTTCAAGGATGACGGGCTGCAAGTGCTCAATGAAAGACTGGTCCATCATCAGCCAATCAGTCGATCAAAACCGAAAAACGCTGCCTGAATCCAGCTGGCCGCCCTGGATTCGACCGCAGGCACTAGACAGGCTGGACCCAGTGCTCTTGATGGTTCTTGATGCCCCACTTGGCGGCATCTTCAATGCCGACGATCTTTTCCAGCATGCCGTGGCGTGACAGATCGACGATTTCCGGCTTGACGTAGGTTTTTGTCCGGGTGGAAAAAAACACCTTCACTTGGGGGGTGAGCAGCGACGATTCCGACTGATCGAGAACGACGCCGAGCCGGCCCGAAGACAAACGAATCAACGAGCCGGTCGGGTAGATGCCGATGCATTTGACAAAGGTCTGGAAAATTTTCCGGTCAAAATGTCCGCTGCACCATTCGGTCATCTTCTTGATGGATTCGGAAGGATCCCATCCCTGTTTGTAGGGGCGGTTGGAAGTGATCGCGTCATACACGTCGCAGACAGCGCACATCCGGGTGAAGAGACTGATTTCTTCGCCCTTCTGGCGATCCGGATAACCGCTGCCATCGGTCTTTTCATGATGGTGAAGACAGACATTGAGGAGATTTTCGTTGGCGCCCTTGCCTTCGGTGAGGATATGATGCCCTTCGGTTGAATGGGCCTTGACGATGATGAACTCCTCGTCGGTCAGCTTGCCCGGTTTGTTGAGGACCTTCATCGGCAGCGTTGCCTTGCCAATGTCATGGAGCAGACCGGCCATTCCGGCTTCCCTGATGCTGTTCTGATCGAGTTCCATTTGACGCCCGAGTGCGATCATCAGTCCGCACACCGCCACCGAGTGCATGTAGGTATAGTTGTCGGCCGTCTTGAGACGGGCCAGGCTGATCAATGCAGCGGGATTACGGCTCACCGAGGCGGCGATTTCCTCGACAAAATCGTTGGCTGCCGCGGGACTGATGGCCTTGCCCATGCGCATTTCCTGGAACATGCCCCGGACGGCTTCGGTCGCCTTGGCGCAGGTCTTGGCGGCCTGCTTCACTTCTTCCGACAGCATCACCTGCTTGCGCGGTTCTGTGCGTATACTTGCCTGATCCAGAACCTTTTCGACCGTCGCGGCCACCATTTCCCTGCTCTGGCCCTCTTCGACATCCAGTCCCTTGGCGCAGTCGATCCACACTTCCTTGATGCCGCTTTCCAGGATGCGGCGGATATCTTCGGGATTGGTCAGCGTGAACTTGGTACGCCAGAACGGATGATCCATCCATGGTGCGCACAACTCAGTGATATGCATGCCCAGACGCAGTTGTTCGGCGTTGATCTTTTTCAGCATGATCGGCCCAATCGACAGGTTCTCCCGTCGATTATAGCAATGTTGTCTTAGACTCTGCGTAGCCGATGAATTGCTTCAAACCAATCCCGGTATAATGAGAACCGCATAGCAGATGCGGCAGGAAGATCGATATGAAGCTGAAGAACATCCTATTCGTTGGCGCTTGCCTGATTTCGGCAAGCCAAGTTTCGACCGCAAGCAATGAGGTCACGATATTTAGTCAGCCGAATTGCGGCGAATGGCTGGAACTCACCTCGAATGGAAAAAAGAAATGGCTCCTGGGATTCCTGTCAGGTATGAATTATGGTTATTCAATCAACCATAAAGGCCATGATCCGCTTAGGCAGGTCAAGTCGTATACACAGCTCTTCGAATGGATGGACAGCTACTGCAAGACCAATCCAGAGCGCGATATAGCCGATGGTGGCGCCGCCTTGTTCAAGGAACTTAAAAACAAATAGTCCGCGCCGCGTCTCACCGCTTCCGCTCAGAGCAGCGCGAAATCATCGGTAGTTCCCCGCGCTGTTCCAATCTCCTTGAGCACAGCCAGCGCTGCCTGCGCCGGCAAGGGTTTGCTGAACAGATAGCCTTGCAGGATGTCGCATTGGTGCATGGCCAGAAAAGCGCGTTGCGCTTCGGTTTCCACCCCTTCTCCGACCACGCTCAAGCCCATGTTATGTGCCAGGGCAATGGTGGCGGTGCAGATGGCGGCATCGTTGGCGTCGGTCTCGATATCGCGGACAAAGGAGCGATCGAGCTTCAGGGTGTGGATCGGCAGCAACTTGAGATAACTCAGCGAAGAGTAGCCCGTACCGAAGTCGTCGATGGAGAGTCGCACGCCGAGATTGCGTAAAGCATGGAGTCGGCCGATGCTGGCTTCGGGGTTGGCCATGGCCACCGATTCGGTGACTTCCAGTTCCAGGTCGGCACCAGTCAGACCATGTCTTTCAAGCGTTTGGCTCACATAGGTCAGCAGGGCCGGCGAACGCAACTGATGCGCCGACAGGTTCACCGCCATGGTCATCCGTGTCAGTCCCTGATCCTGCCATTCGCGCAGCTGGCGACAGGCCTCGTTCAGCACCCATTCGCCCAATGGTATGATCAAGCCGGTTTCCTCGGCGACGGGAATGAATTTCAGCGGCGATACCAGCCCATCGCGCGGATGGCGCCAGCGCACCAGCGCCTCGACTCCCACGACACATCCCGTGCGAACATCCAGTTTCGGCTGGTAATGGAGTTCGAACTGGGCTTCCTCCAAAGCCGCCCGCAAGTCATGATCCAGGCGCAAACGTTCCACCGTCACCCGGTTCATTTCGGTGGTGAAAAACTGGACATTGTTGCGTCCCTGCGATTTGGCGTGATACATGGCGGTATCGGCATGCTTCATCAGCGTTTCGCTATCCTCGCCGTCATACGGATAGAAAGCCAGGCCGATGCTCGGAGAGGAATGCAGCTCGTTTTCTTCGATGTGATAAGACACACTCAGCGTATGCAATATCTTGTCGGCCACGCGTGCGGCCGCCGTAGGGCCATCCACCTCGGTAAGAACGACCACGAACTCGTCGCCGCCGAAACGCGCCACGATATCGCTTTCGCGCACGCTGTCGCGCAGACGGTGCGCCACTTTGACCAACAAGGCGTCGCCCACGCCATGTCCCAAGGTGTCGTTGATTGTCTTGAAGCGGTCCATGTCGATGAACATCACCGCCAGCGCACGCCGTTCCCGCCGCACCGTGGCTAAAGCCTGCTCCAGCCGGCCTTGCAGGCTGTAGCGGTTGAGCAGGCCCGTCAGCGAATCGTGATGCGCCAGATGAATGATTTGCGCCGCGCTGGAACGCTGTGCCTCTTCCGCCTGTTTTCTTTCGGAGATGTCGCGAATGATGGCTTGTTGGAAGCGCCGGCCATCCAGTTCGACGAGACGGGCGCTGACCTCGACCGGGAAAACCCTCCCGCTGCGATGGCGCTGCACGGTTTCATAGACGATGCCTTCCGTCGTCCAGCGTCGCATGTCTTCATCGAAGCTATCCCGATAAGCCGGGTCGCGCAGTTCCGATGCATGCATCCCTTGCAACTCCGCCAAGGGGTAGCCATACGCCTCAATCGCCCGGTCGTTGGCTTCGACGATGTGCGCCTGCTCATCTGACAGCAGAATGATATCGTTGGCATACTTGCTGAAATTCTCCAAACGCCGTTTGCTCGATTCGTGCATCAAGCGTGTCTCGTAAACCTTTGCCAACAGTGAATTGCGCTGGTTGCGCCACCAGATCGCCGTCGTTACCCCTGCCCCCAGGATAAACAGCATGGAAACGATTCCGACGATCCAGTTGGCGCGCCGGATCGGTGCGTAGATTTCCTCCTTGTCGATCTTGGAAACGATCAGCCACGAAGTGCCGGGGATCAAACGCGCCGCGCCGATCACGGCAACGCCGCGATAATCGATGCCCTCCAGAAATCCTTCGTGCCCGCGCGCCACTTGAGCCGCCAACAGCGTTTCATGCGTCACCGGGAAGCGCGTCGCCATGCCTTGCGCCTTCCGATAACGCAGATCGGTAAGATAAACGATGTTGCCGCCCTCGTGCTTCGCCAGGAATGTCTCGCCGCTTTCCGTCGACATCGGCCACGCCTGGAGCGAAGGAAACAGCTCTTTGGTCGGGTCGGTTCGCAGCAAAACCGCGCCGTCGGGCAAGCCAGACTCCGTGTCCGGCGGATGGATCGGCGCGAGAACACCGAGCCGCACATGTTCGCGGCCGTCCGGGCGCAGATAGTGAATGTCGGAATATTTGATGCCGCCGCCGCGCAACACTTGCCTGACCATGTCCATGCCGGAAGACGTGGGTGGCGTCGCATCTGGATTGGTGGTCAGGACCAGCGACGCAGTACTGTCGTACAGCAGGATATCCTCGTAGCCGTAAGCATCGCGTAGCGCAGTCAGCCGGTGCAAAAAACGCTTCCCCCGTTCATCCTTGGGCATGCCAGCCTTGAGCCAATGTTCGAACTCGGCACGGAACGAAGCATCGCCTACCAGCGCGTTGGCATCTCTTTTCCTTGCATCGCGCCAAGTCAATAACTGTTGCACCTTGGCATCAGTGATGCTGAAGAGGTCTCTCTGGACGGCATGCTGCATGTTGTCCCGATACTGTCCGAATCCCAGCAAACCCACCACAGCAATGGCGGCACCGAGCACGGCAAAGATAATCAGCAATACCGTGGGTGAAGCAAGCTTCCAGGCATCCAGGCGATGGCTGCTGAGATCCGACCCGGTTCCCAGCAAGTTGGCCGGTTCGGCAATCACTCGTTCAGTCATTACGGCGCCAGCCTTTTCGAGATAGTTCCGATGCAACGGCCATTCTCGGCATGGGGGTTGCCCAAAACAGGCCCGATCCTTGTATTAATCTCTCTGGTGATTCGTTGCATGTCGCTTACGATAATATCCATGAAGTGATAGATGCCGCCGCGCGCGCTGACGAAACGTCTTCAGGGCGGCACGGCAATGGTTCTCAGGGGATGCGGTTCTCGACCACCCATACCGCCGCCTCGACGCGGGAACGAAAGTTAAGTTTGCGCAGCAGGTGTTTGACATGCACTTTTACCGTTCCTTCGGTGATATCCAGATCGCGCGCAATCTGCTTATTGCTCTTGCCATCGGCCAGGCTGCGCAGAATCTCCTGTTCGCGTTCGGTGAGTTCGTTGACGTTGCGGCTCTTCACTGCGGCTTCTTCGCGCAGCGCCTTGGCCAGGCGTCCCGCCAGCGCTGCCGAGATCACCGTACGGCCGAACACGGCATCCTTGATGTAGGCCAGCAGTTCCTCGGGCTCCATGTCCTTCAATAGATAGCCATCGGCACCGGCCCGAATGGTGCCGATGAGGTCATCGGAGGTATCCGACACGGTCAGGATCACCACTCGCGTTTCCGGGTTATGCTGCTTGATGGCTTCAAGCGTCTTCAATCCGCCCATGCCTTTCATGTTCAGGTCGAGCAGCACCAGGTCCGGCTCATGTTGCGCCACCAGTTGGGCGCCTTCCTCGCCGCTGGAAGCTTCGGCAACGACCTCCAGGGTCGGTTCCAGATCCAGCAGCTGATGCACACCCTTGCGAAACAAGGGGTGGTCGTCGATGATAACGACCGAACTTCTTTTCGATTTGGTCATGGTTTATGTCACTGCATCTTTTCAATCTCAGCGCACCACCAGCTTGATGGTGTCGAGCAGTTCGTCTGCCGTGGCCGGTTTGACCAGCCAGCCCGAGGCGCCGGCGGCCTTGGCCTCGACACGCTTGGCCTGCTGCGATTCGGTGGTCAGGAACAGGATCGGCATGAACTTGTAGCTGGGCAGCTTGCGCACTTCCTTGATGAACTCGATGCCGTTCATGCCCGGCATGTTGAGGTCGGTGA
>JBAYVU010000066.1:0-14340 GCA_041674385.1 Sterolibacterium sp. | reverse complement strand
TTGTCATGGGGTTACTCCTTGGCGCTTTCGCGCTTTGTTTGATAAAGATTCGCACCTCTATCAAAACGGGTAACCCCACCTCTTGGCAAGGCCCTTCTGTCAGATCAAGTCTGAACTTCTACAGGTGAGGAATGGGGAATTTGAACCTGGCCCCATTCTTTCCTTTCTTTCCTAAGTCTAATTGCTGGCAAGAAACTGTATGGCTTTGATCACGCGCTCGCCGTGAATGGCTTCTTCGCTGCCATTCTGCCGATAAATCTTCGCCACATCGGCATTCGGTTCAGTCGCAGCCCAGCCCTGGTAGACCCGATCTCCATCTTTTTCGCCTTCTTCCAACATGCTGAGGAAATCGACATTGACCGGATACTCATCCAGTACCGAAGCGACGAAAGGGTTTTCTTCATGCTCGGGAAGCGTGAAGACTTCACCGCCCAAGAGCTTAATGGCTTTTAGAATGCGGTGCGCGTGACCGCGTTCTTCATTGCCGTTTCTGATGAGCAGCTCTTTCGCTTGAGTATTGCTCACCCCTTTTGCCACCGCAAGATAGAACGCCTCGCCGGCAGACTCCAGCAAGGCAAGCATTTTAAGATCATCGATGCCGAGTCTTTGGCGTGTCTTCATAACTTCAAATGCGCCGAATAAGTCTGCTGGATAACCGGGTGCGAGTGGGATCATGGGAAGCTCCTGGCGATTGACGACAAAGTCAAGTATTGAGGCGGCCTTTTTTGCAAGGGTTCTTGAGAAGGGCTCCCTCGCTTCGCAAACGAGAGTATTTGCTATTGTTAATTAAGGACCGAATCCTGGAAAATAACAACGACATTAAATTTGTGGTTTTTTGACATCACAGACTTCAGGTTTTATTCGATGCGTTTGCCCATAGAAAATCTAACGTCCAAATAGGCATTAGAATCCAATTAAAAGGGGCCGGGTTCGCATTTTTCCCGACACTCGCCATTTTCGCTTTTGTCCATTCGAACAACATTTCCGTCTGTCGGCGAACTGGCAATTCAAGGAGAAGGGGCAGGCATGGAAGCCAACAGTGCTACGCATTCAGCATCGGGCAGGTTGGGGCTCTGCCTTTCGGGTGGTGGCTTTCGTGCCGCACTCTTTCATATCGGCACACTGGCCGCTTTGGCAGAAAGAGGACTGCTGCATCGCGTGGAAGTGCTCTCCACCGTCTCCGGCGGTTCCATCATAGGCGCTTACTTTTATCTCAAGGTCAAGCAGTTGCTGGAAGGCCGTCGCCCCGGTTGCTCTGCGCCGCAACCGGCGCACTATCTCGATATCGTCAAGGAAATCGAATCTGAATTTCTCGAGGCGGTGCAGAAGAACCTCCGCCTGCGGCTGCTGCTCAACCCGTACAAAACCGCGCGCATGCTGTTGGAGGAGGAATACTCGCGCAGCGACAGACTGTCGGAATTGCTCGATTCGTACTTCTACAATTTTGTCGCTCTGGCAGAGGGCTTGCCGCTGCAAGAAATCCACATCACTCCAGTTACCGCTGCCGGCAACCAGTACCTGAACGCAAAGGGCAAGCTCTCCCTTCAGCAATACAACGCCAGTGCGGCCATCAAGATTCCCGTCCTCACCATCAACGCAACCTGCCTGAATACCGGACATCCCTTCCACTTCACCGGTTCATGGATTGGGGAACCGGAACGGAATGGCCGATACCGCTTGGAGGAGAACAGCAATATCGTCTTGCCGCAACTGCGCTTTGACGGTACGCATCGAAACAATCCCGCCCAGCGCGTGGAAGACTGGCAGCTTGAGAGTATGCGCAAGATCACGCTTGCCGACGCGGTGGCGGCATCTGCCGCCGTGCCAGGGATATTCCCGCCGCTGCCGATCCACAACCTGTACCGCGATGTCCGCGGCCAAGAGATCGTGGTCGAACTCTCCGATGGCGGCGTATTCGACAACCAGGGCTTGGACGCACTGCTGGATGCCCATTGCACCCAGTTCATCGTCAGCGACGCCAGCGGCCAGTTGGAGGACGAGCGCCTGTTGCCCACGGACCTGATGCACACCGCGCAACGCGCCAACGACGTGATGATGGAACGCATCCGTGGTTATGGCTATGTCGACCTCAAGACGCGAAGCACTGCCGGGACAGGCAGCATATTCATGCACCTGCGCGAGGTGGCCGTCAACACGCCAGCCATGCCGGCCTTGCCGGGGCCGGGAAATCAGCCGGGCGGCTTGGTCTACCGACTTTCGGCGCTGCGCACCGACCTCGATGCCTTCAGCGATCTCGAAGCAAACGTGCTGATGTACCAGGGCTATGCGCTGACCCATGACAAACTCGTTGCCGGCGGCCTCGGTGCGGGAAGCCCGATGCCAGCGCCGCAGGACTGGGGCTTCCTGTCGATTCGCGATGTCCTCAGCGATGCGCGCGGCCTCAACCGAATGGCTGAACACCTGAAGACCGGCAAGCAGCAGTTCTTCAAGACATTCGCCCTGAGCCCCTGCGGTTCATGGCTGTGGCTGATCTTCCTGCTGTCGCCGCTGCTGCTATGGGCTGGACTCTGGCTGCACGAGCACTGGTGTGCTGCGGTCATGCTGCCCAACCCCGGCATGACCTGGGGCGAGCTTGCAGTGACGCTTGCCGGCGCGTTGGTTGCGATCGCGCCCATCTCGCCCAAAGTTCGGGCCACGTTCAAAACTGTCTGGTTATTGCGAATCACCAAGACCAACCCGCTGAGCAATGTCGCATCCTCGCTATTGGTGCCGATCGCGACGTTGGGGGCGTTGATTTTGTCTCTTCTGGTATTCGTCTGGTTGACAATCTACAACCGCATATTCCTGAATGCGGGGAAATATTGAATGCAGGGGCCGAGTTTCCTGCTGTACCGCCCTGTTACGGTGTTGGAACCTGTTCAGGAACCGCGACGCGCGTCATGGTAGTTTCGCGACTATGTGAAACAGCAGACCCGGTCGATGAAAATTGTTGGACAACGAACGGACGCAACGCCATGCTTGTTCCCAAATCGGCAAGAGAAAGATTAGCCTGCCACTCGTCAGTTCGTTTTACGGCATCCTGATTTACATGTATTGGCTCGACACCAAGCAGCATCACTCTCCCCATATACATGCCGAATAGGCTGGTAGCGAGGCGGAATTTTCGATACCGGTGAAACTCAGCGTGAATTCGGCTTAATCCGGCTCAAAGGATTTTCGCGAAGCGCCCCACGGCGGCTTCGACATTGGCTCGGCTGTTGAAGGCGCTCAGACGGAAATAGCCCTCCCCGCAGGCGCCAAAACCGCTCCCCGGCGTGCCCACCAGATGCGCCTCATGCAGCAGCTTGTCGAAAAAGTCCCAGCTGCTCAAATTACCGGGTGTCTTCAGCCACACGTAAGGCGCGTTCACCCCGCCGTACACCTTTAACCCCAGTTTCGTCAGCGCCTCGCGCACCACCTTCGCGTTGCCGAGGTAGAAGTCGATGGTCTCCCGCACCTGCCGCTTGCCTTCCGGCGAGTAGATCGCGGCAGCGCCTTTTTGCACAGGATAAGAGACACCATTGAACTTGGTGCAGTGGCGTCGATTCCACAGCGAATGAATCGAGATCTCGCGGCCATCGCGGGTCTTCCCCTTGAGGTCCGTCGGAATCACCGTGAAGGCACAGCGCGCGCCGGTGAAGCCGGCCGTCTTGCTGAAACTGCGGAACTCGATCGCCACTTCCCTGGCGCCGTCGATCTCATAAATCGAGTGCGGAATCGCCGGATCGGTGATGAAGGCTTCATAGGCGGCGTCATACAGGATTACCGAACCGTTCTTCTGGGCGTACTCGACCCAGCGCTTCAGCATCTCCTTGGTGGCGACCACACCGGTCGGGTTGTTGGGATAGCACAGGTAGATCAGGTCGACCTTCTGTTTCGGCAGTTCCGGCACGAAATCGTTGTCGGCGGTCACCGGCAGGTAGACCAGGCCGCCGTAGCGGCCGCTGGCATCCGCCGGGCCGGTGTGTCCGGCCATGACGTTGGTATCGACATAGACGGGGTAGACCGGGTCCAGCACCGCAATGACGTTGTCGTCGCCAAAGACATCGAGGATGTTCCCCGAATCGCACTTGGAGCCATCCGAGACGAAAATCTCATCGGCGTCGATCGCGGCGCCGCGCGCTTGATAATCGTTCTTGGCGATGGCCTCGCGCAGGAAATCGTAGCCCTGCTCCGGGCCATAACCCTTGAACGACGAACGCACCGCCAGTTCATCGACGCCCGCGTGCATCGCCTTTATCACCGCCGGGGCCAGCGGTTCAGTGACGTCGCCGATGCCCATGCGAATCACATTCGCCGCAGGGTTGGCGTCGCAAAACGCCTTGACCCGCCGGCCAATTTCAGGAAACAGGTAACCAGCGGCTAGCTTGAGATAATGCTCGTTGATGTAAGTCATGATTAAATATAAATATCCTAAATTGGTGAATTTGCTTGCTGCTACATCGACGCAGCGATTTCGCGGATCACTCTGGCGTCGGAGAATGGAATCTTCTTCGTCACGGGCCGTCCTCTGGCATCCTGCAAGGGATGCCCCTCCGCATCTCGCGCCAGCACGATCTGATAATCTTCATGGCCCTTGCCCGCGACGACCAGGACATCTCCCCGCTGCAACGCGGCAAGCGCGCGTTCCAATGCTTCACGACGCGGACCGGCATTCGTCACGCGGCTTGCATCCGTGGTGCCCGAGAGCACTTGTTGGCGGATGGTGTCGGGGTCTTCGGTGCGCGGATTGTCGTCCGTCACCCAAACGCAATCGCCGAGTTCTTCGGCGATGCGGCCCATGATGGGACGCTTGCCGGGATCGCGGTTGCCGCCGCAGCCGAAGAGCACGTGGAGTTTCTGTTTCGCGTCGACATGGGGGCGCACGCTGCGGAGCACGTTGGCCAAAGCATCGGGCGTATGGGCATAGTCCACATAGACCGCTGCGCCATGATCAAGCACGGCAGCCAGTTCCAGGCGCCCAGGAACGGGCGACAGGCGGGCGATGCCGGCGACCGCACGCTCGACCGGCACCCCTGTGGCCACGGCCAAACCGAGTGCGCAGAGAATGTTCTCCGACTGGAAAATGCCTGCCACCGGCGCTTCTACTTCATACGAGGTTCCGAAAGCCGATAGCTTCAGCGTTTGTCCCTGCGGATGCGGGATGCGTTGCAACACCGTCAGGTCGGCGCCGTTGCCTGCTTCGCCATAGGAGATGACGCGAATCTGCTTCGACCGCATCGCCGCCGCGACCTGAATGCCCGACGGGTCGCGGGTATTGATGACCGCCACGCCATCCGTTTTGAGGTGTTCGGTGAAGAGCCTCAGCTTGGCCTCGAAGTAGGCCTCCATCGACAAGTGGTAATCCAGATGGTCCTGAGTGAGATTGGTAAAACCGACCGCGTCGAAAGTCACGCCGGCCAGGCGTTGCTGATCGAGCGCGTGGCTCGAAGCTTCCATCGCCAGATGCGTGACGCGATGCGCACGCTCCAGTTCGCCCAGCATGACATGCAGGGTTTTCGCGTCGTAAGTCGTGAGTCCCGCTTCAAGATTGGAGTGGCTCCTGCCGCGCCCCTGGAGGCCGAGGGTGCCCAGGCTGACGGCGTTGTGACCGTCCTCGCCCCACAGGTCGCGCAGGAAACAGACCGTAGACGTCTTGCCATTGGTGCCAGTGACCGAGGCGATCGTGGCCGGCCGACCGGAATGAAAATCCGCCGCCACTCGCGCATAGAATTCCCGGACGTTCGGTACGCGCAGCACGACGACTTTTGCGCGCTCGAACTCGGTCAGGCCCAGCGCTTCGTCGCGCGTGTCCTGCGGTACGGCGATGGCCTGCGCGCCTTTCGCGGCGGCCTGCGCACAGAACGCCAGACCGTTCTCCGTGGTGCCCGGCAAGGCGCAGAACAGGTAGCCGAAGCGAACGTCCCGGGAATCGTCCGTCACCCCGAAGATGAACAGGTCGTTCGTCTCGGGCAAGCCCGGCTGCGATGTGCCGACGCCGTGCTTGGCTAAAAGATCACCTAATCTCATATCGATTACATTTTACACGACGAGGGTGGATTGCCAGCCTTTGGCGTAGCAAGGTACACTCACGCCCCCGCAGCCCGAAAAAGCATCCCGAACTTACGAGCCATCATGACCGACAAGCCGATTCCCTTCGACGAGCGAACCATCCGTCAGATCACCAGCAATTTTCCAACACCGTTCTACATTTATGACGAATCCGCGATCCGTGCCAACGCTCGGCGACTGAATCAGGCATTCGCCTGGGGCGCGTTCAAGGAATATTTCGCCGTCAAAGCCTGCCCGAATCCGCACTTGCTGAACCTCCTGCGGGAAGAAGGCTTCGGCGGCGACTGCTCAAGCATGGCGGAACTGGAGCTCTGCGCGCGCGTCGGCATCACCGGCGAGAACATCATGTTCACCTCGAACGAGACGCCGGCAAAGGAATACCGCCGGGCCAGGGAACTTGGCGCGTTCATCAACCTCGACGACATCACCCACATTCCATACCTGGAAAAGCATGCCGGTTTGCCGGAGGCGATTTGCCTGCGCTACAACCCCGGTCCGCTGCGCGAGGGGAACGCCATCATCGGCAAGCCGGAGGAAGCGAAATACGGCTTCACCCGCGAGCAGCTGATAGAGGGCTATCGGCAGTTGCAGGCGAAGGGAGTGCGTCGATTCGGACTGCACACGATGGTGGCGTCGAACGAACTGAACCCCGAGTTCTTCGTCGAGACGGCGAAGATGCTGTTTCAACTGGCCGTGGAACTCGCCCGCGATCCGGGCGTGAGAATCGAATTCGTCAACCTCGGCGGCGGCATCGGCATCCCCTACCGCCCCGCTCAGCAAGCGGTCGACCTCGAATTTGTCGGCCGCCGGATACAGCAGGTGTATCAGGAGATCATCGTGCCGGCTGCTCTGCATCCCATGAAGATCTTCATGGAAAACGGCCGCTGCATCACCGGACCCTACGGCTACCTCGTCACCGAGGCGATTCATCACAAGAGCACTTACAAGCAATACATCGGCGTCGATGCCTGCATGTCCAATCTGATGCGGCCAGGCATGTACGGCGCCTACCACCACATCACGGTGCTCGGCAAGGAAGCCGCACCCCTGGACCATACCTACGACGTGGTCGGTTCGCTATGCGAGAACAACGACAAGTTCGCAATCGACAGGCAGCTCCCGGAAATCCAAGCCGGCGACCTGCTGGTCATCCACGATGCCGGCGCGCATGGCTACGCAATGGGCTTCCAGTACAACGGCAAGCTGCGCTGCGCCGAACTGTTGTTGCGCGAAGACGGCTCCGTCGTGCAGATTCGGCGCGCGGAAACATTGGACGATTACTTCGCGACACTGGATTTTTCCGAACTGCAAGTATTGGCTTAGGCCTGTTCCATCTTCCCCGAAAACAGGCTGGCCGCGACGATCATCGCACCGCCCAGCCATTCCTGGATGCCCATGATTTCGCCAGCGAGCAGCCAGGAGGACAATGCCGCCACCACCAGCTCGAACAGGAAAATGACAATGGCCTGATTGGCCAAGGTGTTGGTCAGCCCGTGCTGAACGACGAGGTTGATCACCAGCAGGAGCGCGCCGAGCAGGGCCAGCAGCATCCAGTGCCATCCCTGCATCTGCGCTTGGCCGGCCATGATGACGGCGGTATCCGGCTCGAACGGCAGCGCCAGCATGCCGATCAGCACGACGGCGGCAAACACCGCCAGCGATTTCATCTCGATGCTCAGATGGGCTGCCTGCCGCACCAGCACGTTCGACAGGGCAAATTGGAAGCCGGCGGCCATGCCCAGCCACTCCGCAGCATTGGCCGGCCAGGGCGCGCCCAGTTCGGGACGCCACAGCATGATGACTGCACCGCTTAATGACAAGGCGATGACTGCCGTGCCGACACGCGTGAGCCGCTCGCCCAGCAATAGCCGCGCCCAAAGCACCGTCCACAGCGGCGACAAATAAAACAGCAGCAGCACTCTCATCACCTGGCCATGCAGCATGGCCAACACGTAACCCAGGTTGCAGGCGGCGGCACTGGCGCCGATCAGCAGCAGGATCCAAGTGGGCCGCTGCTGGCGAACCTGCTTCCACAGCAGCAGGATGCCCAGCACCAGCGCGACCAGATAGCTGAGAATGGCGGCCCGCAAGCCGGAAAGTCCTGCCAGCTCCAGCATGCGGTAGGGATACCAGATGATGCCCCAGACGATGGCGCCGCTCAGAAGCGAGAGTACGGCTACTGTCTTGTCTCTGCCTGCCATATAATTCCTGTTTCCTCAGTCGATCGCCGCCCCAGTGAATCCCTATCCCGCCCAGCTTCAGCCCTGCCCGTTGGAAAAGCGACAGCGCCTGTTCGCCGGCATGCAGGCGATCAAGCGCTCAATTGGCGAGCCGCAGCATGATACGCTGTATATCATGCATGAACTTCAACAACTGATATCGAGCAGGCCTGGGAGGGTAGTATCCGGCAACCTGCCCTCGACCGACGGCAAGTACGGTCTGTACTGTGCTGTAATCGTCAAGCGTGTCGATGCGCAGACACGCGCCAAAATGACGATCGACGAACTGCTGCGCACCGACGACTGAGGAGAAGACCATGGGAGCAATGCAGCGGCTGTTCCAGTTGATGGCGGAAAAGACCGCTTCCGATATTTTCATTTCGGTGGGCGCACCGATCAACATCAAGCTCAACGGCGTCGCCATGCCCATCAACCAGCAGGTCATGGACAGCCAAACCATCACCGGCCTGCTGCACGAAATCCTCAGCGAGGTCCAATATAAGGAATTCGAGGAAGCGCTGGAACTCAATACCGGCTATGCCCTGGAGGGCGTCGGCAACTTCCGCCTCTCGGTGTTCCGCCAGAAAGGCTCGCCGGCCCTGGTGGTGCGTTACATTCCGGCCGACATCCCGGCCTTCGAAACCCTCAACCTGCCCGAAGTGCTGTGCGAAGTCATCATGGAAAAGCGCGGCCTGATCCTCATGGTCGGCGCCACTGGATCGGGCAAATCCACTACGCTGACCTCGATGCTCGATTACCGCAACGAGCGCAAGTCGGGCCATATCCTGACCCTCGAGGATCCGGTCGAGTTCATCTTCAAGAACAAGAAATCCATCGTCAACCAGCGCGAAGTCGGCTCGGACACGCGCAGCTTCCAGACCGCCTTGAAAAACGCCTTGAGACAGGCGCCCGACTGCATTCTGATCGGCGAGATCCGCGACAAGGACACCATGGCGCAAGCCATCGCGTATGCCCAATCCGGCCACCTGTGCCTGGCGACGCTGCATGCCAACAACAGCTACCATGCGCTTTCGCGCATCATCAGCTTCTATCCGTTGGAGAACCGCCCTGCGCTATTGGCCGACCTGTCGGTCACGCTGAAGTCCATCATTTCCCAGCGCCTGGTCAAGAAGCCCGACGGCGGCCGCGCGCCGGCGGTCGAAGTGCTGCTCAATTCGCGGCATATCGCCGAACTCATCGAGAAGGGCGACATGGACGGCATCAAGGATGCCATGGATCACAGCATGTCGCCGGGTTCCCAGACTTTCGAGCAGGCATTGTTCAAGCTCTACAAGGAAGGCATCATCACGCTCGAAGAGGCCACCGCCAACGCCGATTCGGCCAACAACTTCCTCTACCTGATCAACAACGACCAGGCTGCCGGCGGCAACAGTCCGGAAGTAGCCTTCGACCCGGCCAAATCGGTCACGCCCGGCTCCGGCTTCAGCGAGTTCCGACTGAAGATGGAATAGCCGTGAGCGCCGTGCTTTTTCTCGCAGAAGCCCTGCTCGCACGCCCTTCGCTGACGCCAAACGATGCCGGATGCATTGAGCTGATCGCTCAACGGCTGGACCAGTTGGGGTTCGTACTGGAGCGCATCGAAGCCGGCAAGGTCTCCAATCTCTGGGCGCGGCGCGGGAGCACCGCGCCGATTTGCTGCTTCGCCGGACATACCGACGTCGTCCCGCCCGGACCGCGCGAAGCCTGGCATAGCGAGCCTTTCCAGCCGGAAATCCGGCAGGGCATCCTGTACGGCCGCGGTGCCGCCGACATGAAATCCTCTCTGGCCGCCATGGTGATAGCCATCGAACGCTTCGTCGCCAAGCAGCCGCAACATCCGGGCTCGATCGCCATGCTGCTGACTTCGGACGAGGAAGGTGATGCCGTGGACGGCACGGTGCGGGTCGTCGAAGCCCTGCAAGCGCGCGGCCAACGCATCGATTACTGCCTCGTCGGCGAACCGACCTGTGTCGACCGCCTCGGCGACACCATCAAGAACGGACGACGCGGTTCGCTTTCCGCCAGGCTCATCGTCGATGGCGTGCAAGGCCATGTCGCCTACCCGCATCTGGCGAGCAACCCCATCCATCTCGCATTGCCGGTGCTGGCCGAACTGGCCGCCATGAAATGGGACGACGGCAACGAATATTTTCCGCCGACCACCTTCCAGATATCCAATATCCATGCCGGCACCGGCGTCGGCAATGTGATTCCGGGCCAGTGCGAAGTGAAATTCAATTTCCGCCATGCCACCGTCAGCACCCCGCAGGACTTGCAGGAACGCGTGCATGCCGTGCTCGACCGGCACGGCCTCGAATACCGGATCGAGTGGGACGCCTCCAAGCCCTTTCTGACGCCGCGCGGCAAGCTCGTCGCCGCTTTGGAAGCATCGATCAAAACCCATACGGGCGTGGCGGCGCAACTGTCCACCGGCGGCGGCACCTCGGACGGCCGCTTCCTGGCCGACATCTGCGCCGAGGTGGCGGAATTCGGCCCCGTCAATACCACCATCCATCAGGTCGACGAGTGCGTCGCGGTCGCCGATCTGGAACCGCTCGCCCAGTGCTACGAAGGCACGCTGGCGCGCTTGCTCGGCAATTGATACAGCAATGAAGGAACTCCTCGATCAGCTGCAAACCGTACGCGACTGGCTGCGCTACGCCGTGAGCCGTTTCACCGAAGCCGGCCTGTTCTTCGGCCATGGATGCGACAATGCCTATGACGAAGCCGCCTGGCTGATCCTGCATACCCTGCACCTGCCGCGCCATCGTCTCGAACCCTTTCTCGATGCGCGCTTGATGCGCAGCGAGCGCCTGGCCGTGCATCACATGCTCCAGCAACGCATCGCCAAGCGAATCCCGACGGCTTACCTGACGCAGGAAGCCTGGCTCGGCGATTTCCGTTTTCATGTCGACGAACGCGTGATCGTGCCGCGCTCCTACTTCGCCGAATTGCTCGAAGACGGGTTTGCCCCCTGGCTGGAATCGCCGGAAGAACTGGAACTGGCGCTCGATCTCTGCACCGGCTCGGGTTGCCTGGCGATCCTGATGGCCCATGCTTTTCCCGCAGCACGCATCGATGCCGTCGATCTGTCACCCGACGCGCTGGCAGTGGCGCGGCGCAATGTCGCCGACTATGGACTGGAAGACCGCGTGAGCCTGGTCGAAGCGGATTTATTCGGCGGTTTGGACAAGCGGCGTTACGACCTGATCGTATCCAACCCGCCCTATGTCACGGCGGCGGCGATGGCAACCCTGCCCCAGGAATACCGCCATGAACCGGCACTGGCGCTGGCTGCCGGCGAGGACGGGCTGGATATCGTGCGGCGCATCCTGAAAACGGCCAAGCAACACCTCAGACCTCACGGCCTGCTCGCCGTCGAAGTGGGACACAACCGCGCGCTCGTCGAAACCGCCTTCCCGGACATGCCGATGACATGGATTGACTGTGCCGGCGGGGAAGGGAAAATATTCCTGCTGCATCGGGAGCAGTTGCCGGGCTGAGCTTGCCCGCCACATCCTTGCAGCTGACGCCAACTCGCTCGCCAAGGATTGCCGGCCACGTCGACGCGCGCAGCAGCGCTGTCTCGACTTAGGCCTGGATCGGACAATCTGAACTTACCTTCCATTCAGGATATCCTTACACTCGGTTAAGAATTACCTTATAATCCATTCCGAATCATCTCTACCCGTCAAGGGCAACCCCTGCCGAAAGGCTTGGAGCGCAAAGTTCTGATCTAAGGATGTAAATCTAGGATTGAGTAACTGCCGGGAATATAGAACATTATTTCCTGATATTGACCGGCAGATTCCATGACTTCGCTGAGCGGCTCCACACCTGACAAGAGAAACCTGCTTGCTTATGTGGCGTTAGCCATCGCCTACGTGGTGACCGGCAAGTTGGCCTTGCTGTTGGCACTGCCACCCGGCTACGCCTCAGCGATTTTCCCGCCCGCTGGAATTGCGGTTGCCGCTGCATTCATAGGCGGCAAGCGCACTTTGCCTTGGACCCTGCTTGGCTCGCTGCTGCTCAATCTTTGGGTAGACTACTCCCCATCTCAGGCCGTCACGATGACAGGCGCGTTTGCCGCGAGCCTGATCGCCCTGGCTTCCATGCTGCAAGCGGCGGTTGGCGGAATCTGGCTGAGGCGCGCCATCGGCTATCCTTCTCCCGTTGACAAGGCAAGCGATGTCCTCCGGTTCCTACTACTCGCCCCGGCCATCTGTCTGGTCAGCGCGAGCCTCTCGGTCGGCGCGCTGACCCTGCTCGGCATCTTTGATCCGGCCCAGATGACGACAAATTGGGCGGCCTGGTGGATTGGCGATACCCTGGGCGTTATCGTAATGCTGCCCCTGGTTCTGGTAATCGCGGGAGAACCCCGCGAACGGTGGCGAAGCCGCGAGTTTCCTGTCGCCGTACCCATGCTGTTGGCATTTAGCTTATTCGTTTTTGTTTTCATCAAGGCCAATCGTTGGGAGCAGGAAGAATCTCTGGTCGAGTTTCGCGCCCAATCGCAGCAAATTACCGGCCAGATTCAGACCCACTTTCAGGAGCAAGAATTCCTACTCGAGGAAATCGAGGGATTCTTCTCTCACGATTTGGAAAAGTCTATTACTCGTGACGAGTTCAGCCGCTTTGTCGGCAACTCGATAAATCGCTTTCCAGCTGTGCAGGCCATGGTATGGGCGGCACGGGTCGACCACTCGCAAAGAGCGCGTTTTGAAGCCGCGCAACGAGCCAAGTATCCGGACTTTGAAATTCGCGAAAGAGATGCTGCCGGTCGGTTGAAACGCGCAGCGGATCGTTCTCATTACTACCCGATTACCTTCGTGGAACCGACCGGCCGGAACCTACCCGTCCTGGGCTTCGATCTCGCTTCGACGGAAGACCGTCGGCAAGCGCTGAGCAAAACATTGGAGCGCCGAATTCCTGTCGCCACACAACCATTACGCCTGATTCAGGAACAAGCTCGGCAGCCTGGGATTGCCCTGATGCTGGCGGTAAATCATGGCGGCAGCGCTCCCGGTATTGTGTTGACCATGTTGCGGGTGAAGGATTTCATAGACAAGACGTTGCCATATGACCGCTCGACGCTGCAAATCCGTTTAACCGATCGCGACGCTCAACAGCTTGTCTATGATAATTTTGATATTGCCAGCAAAGCCGATCCCTTCGAACATATCCTGAATTACGGCACACGTGAATACCGGCTCGAATTTTTGCCGAGTCGGATTTATCTAGTACAACACCGCGGTTGGCAAAGCTGGACCGTACTCGCCGTCGGGCTCTTCGGCACCGGCTTGCTGGGCGCTCTGCTGTTGCTCGGCACCGGCCACACGGCGCGTGTCGAATCCCTGGTGGCGCAACGCACGGCAGAGTTGCTCAGGACCGAAGGCCAGCTTAAAGAAGCTCAGCGCATGACCAAAATCGGCAGTTGGGAATTCGATATTGGGCAAAATATTCTGACCTGGTCCGATGAAATCTACCGAATTTTTGAAATTGACCCTGCCCTATTCGGCGCTTCATACGAGACTTTCTTGGCGGCCGTGCACCCCGATGACCGAGCCATGGTCGATAGCGCTTATCAGGATTCGCTGATCGGTAGGAAAGCGTATGAGATTGACCACCGCTTGCTGCTTAAAGATGGACGGATCAAGCATGTTCATGAACGCTGCGAAACTTTCTTTGCTGACGACGGCAAGCCTTTGCGATCCATTGGCACGGTGCAGGACATAACGACCATCAAGCTCAACGAGGAGGCATTGAGGGAAAGCGAGGAACGCTTTAGAACCGTGGCCGACTACAACTACGATTGGGAATACTGGCTCGGCGCCAACAAGAAGTTTTTCTATATCTCTCCGTCATGCGAGCGAATCACCGGGTATTTGCCAAAAGAATTCATCGACGATCCTGACTTGCTGGAACGGATCGTTCTTTCGGAAGATCGCCACTTGATGGATTGCCATATTTCGAACTACCAAGACAATCAGGAGTGCAGCCTGGATTTCCGCATCCTGAGAAAGAATGGCGAAATACGCTGGATTGCCCACGGTTGCCGTCCGGTGCATGA
>JBAYVU010000065.1:0-14640 GCA_041674385.1 Sterolibacterium sp. | reverse complement strand
CCCTGAAAACCAGGCCTTGGACAATCAGTATCGAAGGGCTGGTGAAACGGCCCAGGATTATTGCCATAGACGATCTCCTCAAACTTGTGCCGCTGGAGGAGCGCATCTATCGATTGCGCTGTGTCGAAGGCTGGAGCATGGTGATCCCCTGGCTGGGCCTGCCTCTGGCGAGCTTGTTACAGAATGTTGAACCGCTCGGTAGCGCGAAGTATGTCGAATTCGTCTCTGCTGCCGACCTAAAGACCATGCCTGGTGTGAACAGAAGAACGCTTGACTGGCCTTATCTCGAAGGGCTGCGTCTGGACGAAGCATTGCATCCGCTTACCCTGCTTGCCGTTGGTCTTTACGGTGAGCCCTTGCCCAATCAGAACGGGGCGCCACTGCGTCTGGTGGTGCCCTGGAAATACGGTTTCAAGAGCGGTAAGTCGATCGTCAAGATCCGCCTTGTCGACCGCCAGCCGCTGACCGCCTGGATGAAGGCAGCGCCAGGCGAATACGGCTTTTATTCCAACGTCAATCCCGAGGTCGATCACCCACGCTGGAGCCAGGCCTCTGAGAGGCGGATCGGCGAGTTTTTCAAGCGCAAGACGCTCCCGTTTAACGGCTATGCCGACCAGGTGGCACAACTCTATGCCGGTATGGATTTGAAAAAGAACTTCTGATGGCTCGACACCTTGCATTCAGCTTGGATACGCGGCAATTAACCCTGCTCAGGATCATGCTGTTTGTCTTCTGCCTTGCGCCGCTGACGCATCTGGGATGGGGCGCATGGACTGACGACCTCGGCGCCAATCCTATCGAATTCATCACCCGTTCTCTGGGAACCTGGACGCTTAACTTCCTGTTGATTACGCTGTCAATCACGCCGCTGCGGAGACTGACCGGCTGGAATTGGTTAGTGCGGCTGCGGCGCATGCTCGGGCTCTACGCATTTTTTTATGCCTTGCTGCATTTGGCTGCCTATCTCTGGCTCGACCAATTTTTCGATTGGCAGGCAATCGCCAAGGATATCCTCAAGCGCCCGTTCATTACCATCGGCATGTCCGCCTTCGTATTATTGCTGCCGCTCGCCCTGACCTCCAGTAGTGCCATGGTGAAACGCCTTGGCGGCAAACGCTGGCAGCAGTTACATCGTTCGATATATGTGATTGCGATATTCGGCGTTTTGCATTATTGGTGGCTGGTGAAGCTGGACGTGACTTTGCCAGCAGTCTACGCCGCACTGCTGGCGCTGCTGCTCGGCATCCGCGCATGGTGGCGCGAACTGGAACGGCGACGACAGCTCGCCAACCTCAAGCCTATGCCGATATTGCACGACGTGGCGATCCAAACCGGCGCAAAGCAATAGTCAGTATTCGACAGGTTCGCGTCTGAATTGCGCTTTCTGCCGAGCGCGTGCAGCACGTTTGCCAAGGCGCTGATGCGCCCCGCCTTTCTTGAGCAATGGGGCGACTGCGAAAGGATTGCGCGGTTTGAGCCCGGAGCGCTTGGCGCGTTTCATTTCTTCCGCGGCTCAAAATGGATAATGGCGCGCCCGTCGCCGGCAGTGCGCGGCAATGGTTTCCAGGCATGTCCATAAACAATCTCGAAGCTGACCGGCAAGCGGTACTCTATACGCTGCTTTTCATACACTTTGAAGACCCGCCGCCATTCTCGCCAGGGCAAGCTGCCGAATAGCGCATCGCGCACGCCCAAGTGTCGTTGGTCGCGGATCAGGCCGCGCGCGCTGGCATAGGTCAGTTTCATCATCTCCATATCCATTACCGGGTCGGCAAAACCGGCCGCCAGCAACATGTCGCCCAAGTCGTGCATGTCATGAAAATGTCTGATTGGTATGTCTTTGTCATCAATGCCGGCGTCGCGGCAGGCGCTGCGGATTTCCTTGAGCGTATCCGGGCCGAGAGTGGCGAACATCAGCAAGCCGCCGATGTCGAGGGTACGCTGCAATTCGTGCAGCGCAGGCAAAGGGTCGTCGAGCCAATGCAACATCAGATTCGACCAGATCAGGCCGAGACAGCCGTTAGCCAACGGCAAGTTCCTGACATCGGCATTCAGAAGATGCACATTGCCTCTCAGGATACGCTTTAACCACGGCGTGCCTGCTCGCGTGGCGTGCAGCATCGGCAGAGCGGAATCGATCGCCAATGGCAGCGCGTTCGGATAGCGTCGCTGTAATTCGCGGATACCTTCGCCGGTGGCGCAACCAATATCGGCAATACATGTTGGCGAGATTCTCACATAGTCAAGGCGCTCGGCCATGCGCTTGCCGGTCTCGCGTGCCAGTACCGCGGCGGCATCATAAGTGGCGGCGGCAGCGCAAAAGCGCTGCCTCATGTTCCGATGCATTTGCATAGCAAGGTCAGTAGAGAGTACGCGCTGCTGTTTACATCCGTCATAAGCAATTTGGCTTGGTACAATTTGAAGAAGCATCATGTTGGAAGGGAAAACGCTTGTCAATTTCTTCGCAGCCGAAGCATCGCCCGACATCATGGATTGCCTGGGCAGGAACGGAAATCGTCGTGACCATGCTGCCTCACGACTGTTTCTTATGCGGGGCGTTTGCCGGGGCAACCTTGCTGTGCGATGAATGCAGGCAGGATTTGCCGAGAATCGCCGCAGCGTGCTGCCCGCTATGTGCCTTGCCTACACCCACCAATGGGGGAATATGTGGTGCTTGCCTGAAGCAGCCGCCATTTTTTGATGCAACCCAGTGTCGTTTTCGTTATGCCTTTCCAGTCGACCGTTTGGTACAGGCGCTCAAATACCAGCACCGCCTAGCAGTTGCCCAATTCTTTGCCGATGCGTTGCTGGAAACCTCGGCAACCATGCTAATGCAAACCGATCTGCTGCTGGCGCTGCCGCTTTCCGTCCAGCGCCTGCGCGATCGTGGTTTTAATCAGGCGCTGGAAATAGCCCGGCCGCTGGCGAAGCGGTTAGGCTTGCCTCTGCATACGAACGGTTATGGGCGAAGCCTGGATACTGTGCCTCAGACCAGCCTGCCTTGGAAGGAGCGCCATAAAAACATCCGGGGCGCTTTCGAGTGCGGCATGGATTTGACAGGGAAAGCCGTGACAGTGATCGATGACGTGATGACTACCGGCGCGACCCTCAACGAATTCGCCCGGACACTTAAGAATCATGGTGCGGCAAGGGTCACCAACCTGGTCGTGGCGCGTGCGTTCAGGTAATGATGCGTCTTCTGGCATCCGGAGTGACGCGATGCTTCTGCCCCTTAGCGCAGCTTCTTGTCGATGGCCGCAACCATCTCGGGCGATAATCCGCTGGCTCCGCGGGCTCTTTGGAAGGACTCACGGGCTTCCGCAGCCCGGTTATCGGCTTCGTAAGCCAGGCCCAGACCCAGCCACCAGCGCCCTTCATTGGGTTTGATTTGCAAAGCGGCCTGATAGTACAAAATGGCTTCATGGGGTTTCTGCATGCGCTGGAGCAGCACACCCGCGAAACCTTTGTAATCGGCGCTTTTTTCCGCGTGAGCCATGTGTTTTTGCAGGGTTTCCCAAGCTTCCGGCAATTTGCCGCGTTCAACCTGGATGCGCGCCAGCGCCATCGCCCAGGCAATTTGCTGCGGCATCAATTCCAAGCCTTCCTTCAGCACGGCCTGTGCTTCGTCCCACTGCTTCTGTTCGGCCTGCATACTCAGCAGAGTCTGGCGTGCCGCCAAATGGCGAGGGTCTTCCTGCAAGGCGGTCTTGAATTGCATGGCCGCTTCCGACGCATGTCCCTGCTTATAGGCCGCTACGCCTTTGAGATACTCCGCCTCCGCTTTTTCTTGCGCACTGGCCATGCGCTGTTGCTTTTCAACCTTTACCGCAGCCATGCCGCGGGAAGATTTTGCCTCGGTTACGGTGGGTTTAGGCGGCGGCGTAATGGCCGGCGGCGCGGTTCTTGCCGCCGGGACATCCGGCAGGGAGCTATCGATCTTCAAGCCGGCATTGCGGTTCTCGACAAGTTGCCGCGGCGCCTGTTCCTGGGCGACGGGCACAGTCGGTGCCGCTTGTTCGGCTGAGACTTCAGTCGTCGCAGGTGTCGTCTCGGGCAATGAAGGCAGCGGCAGCATTTGTTCTGGCGGGGGCAATTGCAATACCACGGTCGTCGGCTGTGGCGGCGGCGTCGGTGCTGCGGCCACTGGCGCCGGCGGGAGAAGAAGGTTGGCTGGAAGCGCAACATATTCCGCCAACAAAGGCAACCAAAGTGCCGAGGTCTGAATGGCTGCTGCGACGACGATAGCCAAACCAGCCAGGATCCAAACCCTACGACCGACTCGCGGAGTGACTTCTTCTTCAGGGAGAGGGCGTACTTCGTCGGGAAGCACTGTCTGCCCGGTTGCAGCATGGCGGGCATCCAGGTCGCGCAACATTTTATTGATTAAGCTCATCGCGACTTCTCAATCAAAGAACCGCCAGTTGCTGACCTTGATTCCCTCGGTATCGCGCGCCGCTGCTGTCACATGCGCTTGCCCCACGCTGACCTTGCCTTCACCATAAGCGGCAAGCAGCGACTTGTGGGCAAGGATGTTGACCAGCCGGGGAATCCCCTTGGAATATTGATACAGACGAGTCAGTGCCGGATATGAAAAAATGGGGCTTCCTCGATAGCCGGCTACCCGCAGACGATGAGTCAGATAATGTCCCAGTTCGTCACGCCGCAATCCCTGCATGCGATGGTGAAAGGCGATACGTTGCAACAATTGACGTACCGAGGGATCGGCCAGTTTGACATCCAGTTCAGGTTGCCCGAAGAGTACCAAGTGCAGCAATTTGCGCTTCTCCGTTTCGAGATTCGACAATAAGCGCAAAGCCTCAAGGCTCTCCAGCGGTGCTGTCTGCGCCTCGTCCACGCAAAATACTACAGTCTTGCCTTCATCGGCCAAATCAAGCAGTCGCTGATTAATGTGCTTGATCAACTGGAATTGCTGTTCGTTGGCATCCAATTTCAGCCCCAGTTCATCCGCCACAGCCAACAACAACGGGTGAGGAGCCAATGCGGGATTGGGCAGATAGGCGCTGAAATACTCGGTCCCCAACGTTGCCAGGAAACGACGGCAGAGCAGGGTCTTGCCTGTGCCCACTTCCCCCGTGATTTTGATGAAGCCCTCTCCACTTTGCAGGGCGATCAGCAGCGTGTTGAGCGCCTCCTGATGGGATGCGGCGGAATAAGCGTATTCGGTATCAGGGGTGATCCCGAAGGGGCGTTCAACAAGGCCGAAATGAGCAAGGTACATGAGGTCTCTTGGTATATTGAGTCCGAGAACTTTAATGCTTTCGTGGATTGAGGGTTTGTAAACGACTCTGGGTTTGCAGCAAATCGTCCTGGGAAACCCTGTCGCTGTTGATAATCGTCGGTTTCATCAGAATCACCATTTCACTCTTGCTGTAAACGTTGCTGCGCTGGCCAAAGAGGCTTTCCACCACCGTATTGCCAGTCCCTGGCAATCCAGTGCGCGAATTGGTCTGCGCTTGGCGCATCAGGCCGCCAATGGCGACGATATTGCCATCCTGCACGCGTACGATGCTGTCGGTCTCGTTGATCGTGCTGGCAGCCAACGGCAACTTGAAGACGCCCCCGTTCGCGCCGAGATCGACTACCTTTTGCTTTTCGGCGACGTTGCTTACAGCGGGATGGACATGCAGAATGATGTTGCCTTCGTCGTCGATTTGAGGCGTGACATCCAGCGAGATGCCGGAAAAATAAGGTTGCAAGGTCAGCGTCGGCGCAACCGCGGCAATCGTGGTAGTGGCGGCCGAACCGCCACTGACGTTGGTAATGAACATTTCATCGGTGCCGACCTTGAGCAGGGCTTTCTGGTTATTCAGGGTGGCGATTCGCGGACTGGAGAGCACGGCGACATCACCCTGGGTTTCCAGGAAGTTGATCACAGCCGCGAAATTGGCGGTTTGAAAGGCCAGGCCGATGAAGCCATTCCCCATCGGGGTCACGGATTTAATGGCTCCCGGCACGACCTGTAGCGAAACATCGCTGGTCGAGAAACTCGAGTTGGTGCTCAGTGCCGCGCCTGACGCCATAGATCCGGCCATGGTGCTGGCATTGTTAATGGTCTTGAAGGCCGCCCAGTTGATTCCGGATTGGGCTTCGTTGCTCAAGGTCACTTCGATGATCTTCGCTTCGATCATCACTTGGCGTTCGACCACCAGTTGAGTGGCCTTGAGATAGTTTTCCACATTGCGCATTTCGGTAGGGAAAGCGCGCACCACCACGACTCCGGACATTGGGTTGATAATCACATTGCGGCCATCGGTGGTTCCGACAATGGCAGTCAGCGCGGTACTCAGGTCGCGCCAGAAATCGGCATCGGAAGTCGTGCTGACACGGCTGGTTTCGTTGCCGCGAGCAGAAGAAGTTGCTGAATTTGTCGGGGTGCTGGGGTTATTGGTGGAGTTGGGAAGATTGGGCGCAGCGCCTGGAGAGGAAACATTCTGCCCAGTGGAAATCGAACTCGATGTCACCCGTAAGTCACTGCTACCCTGCCTTCGGCTGGACAGGTAATTGATCTGGAAAACACGCGATTGCAGGGTGTTGGTTTGAATAAAAATGCGTGTTCCTTGCACCTTGTACTCGTACCCATAAAGCTCGCGGATAGTATCGAGAGCCTCCTTGATAGTGACATCCTTGAGATTGACGGTGATGGTTCCGGACAATTCCGGCGGTAGCAGCATGCTGTAACGAGTCCCCGTCACCAAGGCCATGAATACTTGAGCCGCGGGAGCCTTCACTACGGAAAGATCGAAGCGTGACTCTGCTTCGTTTTCCGTCTTGGGCATTTCAATCTGGAGGGGCGGCATCAATGCTTGGTCTATCCCCTCGCTGTTGCTTTTCCGTTCAGAAGCGGCACGCGCCAAGTCTGCGTTTATACGGTCGAATGTGCTGCCGGGTTTATAAGCAGAGGTAGTGCATGCCGCCAATAACAGGATTACCAATATCAAGGTAAATAAAGTCGCTAGATGAAGGTAACGGTCATTTGTCATGGTTCATCCCATCGCTTACGGTGTCGACTCAGGCTGCGGCCGTGTTTGTCCTGCCGGGCGTTTTTGATCCAGTCCCGGCTTGTGCATCAGGGGAGTCCCCATTTTTTCCACGCCCGGCATCAGATACAGAATTTCTCTGCCGTTGGGTCCTTGCAGTACCGCTTGGGTTTCGCTGAGTTTCACCAGTCGGGCTTCACCGACCTTGTCGCCGACTTCGACCGTGACACCATTAATTACCGCCATCGGTTTGTGTCCCTTGCCGAGGATGATTGTTTGCAGCCCGCTGGGCGGGGGAACGCCTTCCGAGCTTGCCGGTGCGGACTCGATCGCTACAGTCGGCGGCCGAGTGGGATCAGAGAGCGAGGAGTCTCCTTGCCCGAAACAGCAGCTTGCCGCGCCAGTGAATAGAACCAGCATGACAGAAGATGCGCGCAGGGGGTTCATACAACCAGCCATTGCTTGTCCAAACTCAGGGTATATACCGTCAGAGTCAACTCGTTGCGGGGATATTGTTCAGCAGACAACTTGACGCGATTCCAGATAATGCGCTGCGGCATGCGCTCGATCTCCGCCAAGTACATCAGCAAATCATTATAACTTCCTGCGATACGTATCTCGACGCCATGCTTATAGATGTTGGGCGCGGCGCCGGCGCCCGGAGCTGGAACGGCGTCAGTCTTGCCGTCGGCCTTCTTTTCCTCATGGCGCTCGATCAGTGAGGTTGGCGTCAGGGTTCGCAGTGCCAGCAATTCCAGATTGCGGTTCTTCGACAATAACGATTCCAGGAAAGTCTGCATTTTATCCGGCGGCACCATGCTGGTCTCGATGGAACGCAGCTTGGCGTTGAGCACCGCCAATTCTTGGCGCTCCTGCAACAGGGTGGCGCGATTGCTCGCATCCGGGTCTTTGAGCTTAGCCTGTATTGCCACCAATTGCGACTCAATCGTGGATAGATCTGTGGTTGCTTGGGTAATACGCTTGGCCTGGGTATTCTGGCGGATGAGTTGCGGCTCTACCATGGATGAATAGCCAAGCATCCCTCCGCCAAACAATATCGCCGCAGCCACCATGCCACGTTCTCGGCGGGCGAGGGCATCAAAGCGGGCGGCCAACTCCAGCCATTTTTGTTTCATGGCTTTTTCTCCGGGATGTGTGGCTGGCTCGTTACCGTATCGATGGCAGCCTTTGCCGTACTTATAACGTTTGGCGTTGGCGTAGCGGAGTCAACCAAACCCGGTTGTAATGCCGGGTTTGCCGCACCAACCGGCACGGCAACGGGAGCGCTGGGCATCAGTACGAAGTCGACAAAGCTTGGTGGCAAAGGCGTCGTCGTGGCAGTGGCGGGGATACTCGGCTTGATATTGGGGGCAGGCTGAGTTGCCGCACTTTTATTATCTTTCCCTTCTTCGGGGCGCTGGATAGTCAATGACGCAAAACTGCGGCCCTGAAATATTTTTTCAGTTTTCAGGCGTCGAATGTATTCCGGCAAAGAAGCCGGATTCAACATGCGCCCGTGGATTTCCATTTCGTTGCCGCCGGCTCCGATGGTGAACTCGGTCAGCCACAAGCCTTTCGGCGTTTGGCGGGCGAATCCGCGGAGGAATTCCGCGAAACCGATGGCGCTGCCAATTGCCCCTCCCTCCAACACCTTCAGGATTTCCTCGCGGCCCTTCAGCAACGCGCGAACATTAGCCAATTCGTTGGCCAGTTGGGTGTCCGGTTTGCTCTCTGCGACCGTCTTAGTCATCGTTACGAGCCGACCCTGGGCAGTCTTAAGCACGTCGGCATGCTGGTTCGCCAATCGCTCTTTACTATTGGCCTGCATGGTCGCCCAAGCGCTGGCAGCCCCAAGGATGGCCAGCATTACGCAAGTGGCGATGGCCAGGGGTGTCGCTGTCAACCAATCGAAGCTCTTATGAAAGTCTGGATTGAGAAGATTGATCTGCTGGCTCATCGTTATCGCCCTAATCGCGCAACGCTGCACCAAGCGCTTTCAGGCACTGGGTTTGGCGTGTCGCTTGGGAGAGTTCCGGTATTGAAGGAAAATCGAGTACTTCGGCAAGATCCAGTTCCACCACGGGCAAGGAAAGATAGTCGCGCAGATAATCCAGAAAACCCGGTACGCCAGGCAAAGATGACACCAATAAGCGGGTTACGCTGATGTGGCCGTTCAGCCTGTCGAAATTGTCCAACGAGCGCTGGGCCTCCAGCGCGATACGTTCGAACAGCTGTTCGCGTCGTTCGCCTTCGGATTGCTCCAATTGCGGTAATGGGATGTCGGTATGCCGCGTTGCGTAGAGCTCACCGCGAAATGTGAAAGTCAGCATGACGCCTGACTCATCAAAGGTGAGCATCGCCAGTCCGCGATTCTCCTCTTCGAACAATGCTGAAATATTGCGTTGTGCCAACTCGGGAATGTCTATTACCATCAGTTTCAGCCGGGCGGCATCGAACATCTCGACGCGCGGGGCCAACAGCGCATTATTCGCTGCTACCGCAAAGGCTTGCTTGGTTCGCCCCAGCGCACCTGCATCAGCCGGAATCTCCAATACGTCAATCGTCGCCGCTTCGACTGGATAGTTGAGCATATCCTTGATGCGCCAGCGCAACGCATCTTTCATCTCTGCGGCGGGCATTTCGGGGGGCTCTACTTGAAGCAGCTGGTATTCGCCGACACGCAGCAATGCGGTGCAACGGTAGCGGGAGAGCCCTAACTCCTTGCGTAGACGACACAATGCTTCCAGATCGTTGCCGGTCCGCCGATAGGAGCTCAGCAGTTGCACTTCGGGTTTTTTGCCCTCGCGTCGATGGATATGGGCGAAATCCAGCCTGTCCGGGGCAAAAGCCACAGACATCCATCCTTCATGCAATTTGGAGCGCCAGAAGGGCTGCATCGATAACAACGGAAATCCCAATAATGGATACTCTCCGATGTTAGCCAGATTGCCTTGTGACAAAGCGAGCAACATCCCCCAATTTACCCCTCTATTCTTGCTGCCTCCCTTGGCTGCAAGTAATCGGGGAGTCGGGGTTACGGGCGATTATTAACGCGCAGGAGGGGCTTTGTCGAGGCCAACTAGCATTACGCCTTGGCCAAGTCCCCGGCTTTTGAACCAACCCACATTCATTTCCAGGGCAAACTTTGCTGGTTTGGTCGCGCAATGGCTATCTTCGGTCTGGGGTGACATCTCCTCAACATTGAGGATGTGCCCCTGTTCGTCGACAAATGCCACCGACAGTGGAATCAGGGTGTTTCGCATCCACATGCAGTGTTTTGCTGTTTGGTCAAAAACGAACAACATGCCGGAATTCGCAGACAAGCTTTTGCGAAACATCAAACCTTCAGCACGGGACTCGTAGGTATTAACTACTTCTGCCCGAATGCGATAAATACCAGCGCTGAGTTCCAGCAACCCTTGGGCTTGCCCCCAGGATGACACCTGTAGCATTGCCGCCGTTGCAATCCAGTGTAAGGACAGGGTTCGCCGGTTCAAGATACGTACTCCCATGTTTCAAACAAAGAAAAAGGCAGGGAAATCCCTGCCTTTTTCATGAATAAACCAAAATTACTTCTTGGCTTCTTCTTTCTTTGGCTCGGCCTTGGCAGCGGGGGCGGCCTTTTCATCCTTCTTGGCTTCGGCCTTGGCAGCGGGGGCGGCCTTTTCGTCCTTCTTGGCTTCGGCTTTCTTTTCTACCTTCTTCTCATCCTTCTTGGCTTCATCAGCGGCATAAGTCGTGGTGGCAGCGAACATGGCGGCAACCAAAACAGCAAGCAGTTTGCTCATAGTGTTTTTCCTCATAAATAGATTTAACGCGACCAATGTAATAAGGTCGATGTGATTATATTACAGGTTACTACAATGAACGAAGTACCAGGGGTGTCAAAAAAAGACAAAAGGCAGGTTGCCCTGCCTTTCCTGTCCTAAAACCCTGTTACTTGGCTTCAGCAGCTTTTTCAGCCTTTTCAGCTTTCTTGGCTTTCTTGGCTTTCTTGGCTTTCTTGGCTTTCTTGGCCTTCGGGGCGTCAGCAGCGGGGGCCTCAGCTGCGGGCGCCGGAGCTGCGGCTGCAGCCGGAGCTGCGGGCTTGGCTTCGGCCTTCGGGGCGTCAGCGGCGAAAGCGGTCGTGGCGGCGAATGCGGCAACGATCAGGGCGGTTAACAATTTGCTCATTTTTAATCCTTTCGAGGTTGGTGTATGCCTGTGACACTACGGTTTAATAACTGGTGCCGTTAGCCTTAACGCGCGATCTCGCGGGGAGTTGACAGACAGTATCGAATTTTTCGGCAACCTCCAGCCAAGCCCCCGGCGCTAGACTTGCCAGAGTCCAGGAACCAACTGACCAGCGGATCAGGCGTAAGGTCGGGAACCCTATCTTGGCCGTCATCCGCCTGACTTGCCGATTTTTGCCTTCGCGTAACTTGATCTCAAGCCAGGCAGTGGGGATAGTCCTGCGATAACGGATCGGCGGATTACGCGGCCAGAGACACAAAGGTTCAGGCATCACCCGGATATGGCAGGGGCGAGTCTTGAAATCACCTAGATCGACCCCGGCAGCCAATACTTTGAGCGCTTCAGCGTCAGGGTTGCCTTCGACTTGTACCCAGTAGGTTTTTTGCAACTTAAAGCGCGGATTGGCGATGCGTTGTTGCAGCCTCCCATCATCGGTCAATAACAGCAATCCCTCACTATCCGAATCGAGCCGTCCCGCCGCATAGACTCCAGGCAGTGGAATATAGTCTTTGAGCGTCGGGCGACCGTCTTCAGAAGTAAATTGGGCAATTACTCCATAGGGTTTGTTGAACAGGATTAGGCGACTCATATGGGAATTATCACAGAGGTTCCCGGAATTTTTACAACTTGGAGCAAACACCCGGTTTGCCAACCAGTCCCACTGAGGGTCCAGGGGGAGAGAGAATGGAAATCATAATGTTGTTTGGACTGATTTGAATCAAACCAGTGCCGCAAGCTTGGTGGCATCATGATAAATTCTTTCGTTTTCGTTCATTTATCAACCTTATACTTGATGGCTTGGGTAGCTGGTTAGTAGCGTTGGCGATATTTCTATCGAGGCTCATGTCATCTTGAGCATGAATTGGAATTGGCTGAAATTCTTAACTGAAGAGGGAAAATTATGACGGCAGCAAAAATTATTTACACCATGGTCGATGAAGCGCCTGCGTTGGCAACTTATTCCTTGCTTCCCATCGTCCAGGCCTTCACCAAGGCCGCCGGCGTTACCGTCGAGACGAGGGATATTTCCCTTGCCGGTCGTATCATCGCGAACTTTCCCGAAAACCTGACCGAGCGCCAAAGGATCGGCGACGAACTGGCTGAATTGGGCGAACTGACGCTGAAGCCGGAAGCCAATATCATCAAATTGCCGAACGTTAGCGCATCGGTTCCGCAACTGAAGAGGGCTATCAAGGAGTTGCAGGTCCAAGGCTATAAGATTCCGGATTATCCCGAAGACCCGAAAAACGACGACGAGAAGGCCATCAAGGCACGCTACGGCAAGGTGCTCGGCAGCGCCGTCAATCCAGTGCTGCGCGAGGGCAACTCTGATCGTCGTGCGGCTGCTTCGGTGAAGAATTACGCGAGAAAGCACCCGCACAAAATGGGTACATGGAGTCCCGATTCAAAGACCCACGTGGTGCATATGAGCGCCGGGGATTTCTACGGCAGTGAAAACTCCACAACGGTTGCCGAAGCCGGCCCAGTACGCATCGAGTTTGTCGGCACGGATGGCAAGACCACGGTGCTGAAGGAAAAAACGCTGCTGAAAGTCGGCGAGGTGATCGACGCCAGCGTTATGAGCCGCCGCGCATTGCGCGAGTTCTACGAGCAGCAAATGCAGGATGCAAAACAGCAGGGCGTGCTTCTGTCATTGCATCTCAAAGCTACCATGATGAAGGTTTCCGACCCCATCATGTTCGGCCATGCCGTTTCCGTTTATTTCAAGGATGTCTTCGAAAAGCATGCTGCAACTCTCAAGGAGTTGGGAGTCAATCCCAATAACGGCCTCGGCGACCTGTACGCAAAGATCGCCACACTGCCGCAAGCCAAGAGGGCAGAAATCGAAGGCGATATCCAGGCTTGCTACAAGAACCGGCCAGAACTGGCGATGGTCAATTCGGACAAGGGCATCACCAACCTGCATGTGCCCAGCGATGTGATCGTCGACGCCTCGATGCCCCCCATGATCCGCGATGGCGGCAAGATGTGGGGTACCGACGGCAAGCCGTATGACACCAAGGCGATGATTCCCGATCGCTGCTACGCCGGGGTTTACGCGGCTTTCGTCGAAGATTGCAAGAAGCACGGAGCATTGAATCCAGCCACCATGGGCAGTGTGCCAAACGTCGGTCTCATGGCGCAGCAGGCCGAAGAGTACGGTTCGCACGACAAGACTTTCGAAATGACTGGAAACGGCTCGGTTCGCGTCGTCGATGGCGCAGGTAAGGTGCTGCTGGAACAAACGGTCGAACAAGGCGACATTTTCCGTATGTGCCAAGCCAAGGATGCACCAATCCAGGACTGGGTAAAGTTGGCCGTCACTCGCGCACGGCTTTCCAACACGCCGGCAATTTTCTGGCTGGACAAAAACCGCGGACACGACGCGCAGATCATCCAGAAAGTCGAGCGCTACCTGAAGGATCACGACACGAGCGGCCTCGACATCCGCATCATGTCCCCGGTGGAGGCGGTGCGTCTGTCGCTCGAACGCATCCGCCAAGGCAAGGATACGATTTCTGTTACCGGCAATGTGTTGCGCGACTACCTTACCGACCTGTTTCCGATCCTCGAACTCAACACCAGCGCCAAGATGTTGTCGATCGTGCCGCTGATGAACGGCGGCGGACTTTTCGAGACCGGCGCAGGCGGTTCGGCACCCAAGCATGTCGAGCAGTTTCAGGAAGAAGGCTATTTGCGCTGGGATTCGCTCGGCGAATTCCTGGCACTCGGGGTATCGCTCGAACATCTGGCGCGAACCTTCAAGAACGATAAAGCGCAAGTTCTGGCGGACGCACTAGATCAGGCCACCGGCAAAATATTGGACAACAACAGGTCGCCCGCCCGCAAGGTCGGCCAAATCGACAATCGGGGCAGCCATTTCTACCTTGCTTTATACTGGGCGCAGGCGTTATCCGCACAGACCAAGGACCAGGACATTCAGAAGCGATTCACGCCGTTGGCGAAGACGCTGACGGAAAACGAAGCGAAGATCGATGCCGAACTGATTGCGGCTCAGGGAAAGCCAGTAGATATGGGCGGCTACTACCATCCGGATTTCGCGAAGACCTCAGCTGCCATGCGTCCCAGCGCAACGTTCAACGCAGCCCTGGATGCTATCTAAATTTAATTCAAGTAAATTTAGACAACAAAAAACCCGCCGCGGCATGCCACGGCGGGTTGAATCCTGCGCAAGGACGCGGGATTACGCTTTCTGGATGTTGGAGGCTTGCTTGCCCTTAGGGCCTTGCACCACCTCGAACGAAACCTTTTCACCCTCCTTCAAAGACTTGAAGCCGGGCATATTGATAGCGGAGAAATGGGCGAAGAGATCTTCGCTGCCATCATCCGGCGTAATGAAGCCAAAACCTTTGGCGTCGTTGAACCACTTGACAGTACCTAGTGCCAT
>JBAYVU010000064.1:0-14773 GCA_041674385.1 Sterolibacterium sp. | reverse complement strand
GCTTTCGAATTCGCCTGAGTGGCCGTGCCGCTTTCCCCATTGCGCGATTTATTCTCGTTGGGAATGTAGCCAATCGTCAGCGTGAAGCCCGAAAGATTCGGCGAAACGTAGGCGATTGCGTTCGAGTAGCGCGTATCGAAGGGGGAAGTACAGGTGCTCGAACGGCCGCAAGCGGCACCAACGTTGACCGGGCCGGTGGCCACTGCCGTGGCTGTGGCGGCAACGAGAGGCGCTGCGCTGTTGAACCCGCCAACGAGCAGACCACCCAGCTTGCCCAGTATCGCGGAGTTGGCGCCAATGCCGGTGGCACCGGCATTGACATCGAGAGCGGAGCCCAGCGCGCGGGCCGGGCCGGTCAGGGTGCCGAGTACCACGGTACCGAAACCGCCAGTCAGGCCGACGAAGCTGTCACGGGTAAAAGCAAAGCCGCTGGAAGGCGTGGCATCGAAGCCGACGCCGCCTTCAAACTGGAACAAGGCCTTCATGCCGCCGCCCAGGTCTTCCGCACCCTTGAAGCCAATCAGGGAGGAGTTGGTGGAGACGCGGCTAAAATGGCTGATCTTGTCGGCGGTTGATTGTTCGCCTGACACACGGACATTATCGAAGGAGGCGTCGGCAACACCGTAAAGCGTGACGTTGGTCTGCGCAAATGCAGCGCCGGAGGCCAGGGCAGCAACGGCCAGAGCAATAATCTTCTTTTGCATAATTTCAAAATCTCCTAATAGTTGAAGAGAGCGAGCTTCAATGACTCCACGTGGTTGGCCACTGCTGCCGCACTTTTCGCCTCCCGGAATGAGAGAAGCTGGACGCGATTCTGCCCGCTCCAGTCGGCAGGGGGCAAGCAGAAACCCTTTAATTGCGGGGGATAAAGCGATTATTGTGGTATTTATGCAACAGGGACTTGCTCGAATAAACGCGCCAGTTCGTCGCCGGGCGATGCCGCACGCATAAAAGCTTCGCCGACCAGAAAAGCCTCGACTCCCCGGCTGCGCAGCAAAGCCACATCGGCCGGCGCACGGATGCCGGATTCGGTGACGACGATTTTATTCGGCGGGATATGTTCGAGCTGGTCGAGGGTGGTGGCGAGAGTGACTTCAAAGCTGCGCAAATTGCGGTTGTTGATGCCGATCAGCGGGGTTTGCAGTTGCAGCGCGAGAGCGGTTTCGGCGGCATCGTGGGCTTCGACCAGCACTGCCATCCCCAGGCTTTCGGCGAGGGCTTCCATTTCCATGAGTTGCTTGGGTTCCAATGCGGCGACAATCAGCAGAATGGCGTCGGCACCCATCATGCGCGACTCATAGACTTGGTAGATATCGACCAGGAAATCCTTGCGCAGTACCGGTAACGGACAAGCCCTGCGGGCTTGCTGCAGATATTCCGGCGCTCCCTGAAAGAACTGCCGGTCGGTGAGCACCGAAAGACAAGCTGCACCGTGCGCGGCGTAGTCGCCGGCGATCCGCTCCGGCTGAAAATCCTCGCGCAGCAATCCTTTCGACGGACTGGCCCGCTTGATCTCGGCGATCACTGCCGGTTTCCCGGCAGCGATCCGGGCGCGGATGGCACCGACGAAATCGCGTATGGGTTCTGCTTTGGTTTCGGCCTCGGTCCGCAATGCGGCAAGCGGTTTCAGGATTTTCGCGGCGGCGATTTCCTCGCGCTTGACCGCAAGGATTTTTTTCAGAATGTCGGACATGGAGTGCGGATCACACTCTCATTCCATGGGCTTCAGGCCGAGACGGGCAAAGAGCGCCGTGTCGCGGCCGGCTTCCGGGTTGTCGGCGGTGAGCAGCTTGTCGCCGTAGAAAATTGAATTGGCGCCGGCAAGGAAGCATAGCGCCTGGACTTCGTCGGACATCTCCGCCCGACCGGCCGACAGTCTCACCAAACTGGCCGGCATGGTGATACGGGCGCAGGCGATGGTGCGGACAAACTCAAAGGGATCGAGCGGCAGCGCATTTTCCAGCGGCGTGCCACGAATCGCCACCAGATGGTTGATCGGCACGGACTCGGGAGGCGGGTTCATGTTGGCCAGCTGGGCGATCAGTGCGGCTCGGCTACGGCGCGTCTCGCCCATGCCGACGATGCCGCCGCAACAGATCTTGATACCGGCGCCGCGCACCTTCTCCAGGGTGTCGAAACGTTCGGCCTGGCTGTGTGTGGAAATGACCTGGCCGAAGAAGTCGGGATCGGTATCGAGGTTGTGGTTGTAATAATCGAGGCCGACCTGCTTCAACTGTTCGGCCTGGCCTTCCTTGAGCATGCCCAACGTGACGCAGGTCTCCAGGCCGAGAGCCTTGACCGCCTGCACCATTTCCTTGACCTTTTCCAGCTCCTGCTGCTTCGGGCCACGCCAGGCAGCTCCCATGCAAAAGCGCGTGGCACCCTTGTCTTTGGCCGCCTGTGCGGCACTGACGACCTGCTCCAGCGGCAGCATCGGCTCGCGCACCTCTTTATCGTCGTGCTTGCCCGATTGCGAACAGTAGCCGCAATCCTCGGAGCAACCGCCAGTCTTGATCGAGAGCAGGGTCGAGCGTTGTATCAAGTTGGCATCGAAATTGGCGCGATGCACCTGCTGTGCCTGAAACAATAGGTCGTTGAACGGCAATTCGAATAAAGCTTCGATTTCGGAGGCAAGCCAGCGGCGTTGATTTTGAACGGGCTGGTGCGGGGCTGCTGAGGCGGATAGGGCAGACATGAGAAACCTTAGGAAAGTTCGGCGTGCTTTGAAAAGTTCGGTAAATCCATGAACTTCGTAAAGTCCAGCAAGCCCGTTATTATCGCCGAATCCGGCTCGATTTGGTAGGGAATGAAGCCGAGCAGCGGCGCTTCGATACGTTCCTTGAGCGCCTCCAGGTTTTCCTCGACACAGGCCATCTGCGGATCGATCTGGTTGGCGATCCAGCCGGCCAAGGGCAAGCTGCGCGCCTGGATGGCTGCCTGCGTCAGTAGTGCGTGGCTGATGCAGCCCAGCCGCATGCCAACTACCAGGATCACCGGCAGTCCCAGGAGTACGGCCAACCGGGCGCTGTCTTCCTGCGGACCCAGCGGCACCTGGAAGCCGCCGACCCCCTCGACGATAACGAGGTCGGTTGCGGCACGCATTTTTTCGAAACATTCGAGGATGCTCTGGCTGTCGATGACGATGCCTTGATGTCTGGCGGCGATGTGCGGGGCCAGGGCTTCGCACAGCAGATAGGGATTGATGAGGCGCTCGGCGAACGCCACATTGCTGGCTGACTTGAGCAGTTCCACATCCTCGTTGCTATTGCCTCCATCCATCCCGGCAGCCACCGGCTTCATGCCCGCCACACGCAAGCCGCGGGCGGCAAAGCCACGGAGCAACGCGCAGGCCATCAGCGTCTTGCCGATGCCGGTGTCGGTGCCGGTGACAAAAATCCCCTGGCTCATGACGCCATTGTTGCGGAAGCGAGGCTGGTCAGGGCTTCGAGCGTGCGGGTGACGAGGAACTGCATATCGGCGTCTTCGAGGATGTAGGGCGGCATGAAATACACCGTATTGCCAAGGGGCCGCAACAGCAGTTCATGTTCCAGTGCCTTCTGATAGAAACGCCGGGAGAACTGCGGATCGGGCGTGTCGACATCGAAGGCCCAGATCATGCCGGTATTGCGGAAATGGCGTACTTGCGGATGGGCTTTGAGTTCGGTCGAAAGCTCGTTGAGGCGCTTGGTCTTGCCCCGGTTTGCTTCGAGCACGTCGCCGCTCTCGAACAAGTCGAGCGTGGCAAGCGCGGCGCGGCAGGCCAAGGGATTGCCGGTATAGGAATGAGAATGCAGGAAGCCGCGCGCCACCTCGTCGGAATAAAATGCGGCATAGATATCATCGTGCGTCATCACCACCGACAGCGGCAGGTAACCGCCGCTGATGCCTTTCGACAAGCACAGGAAGTCCGGCAGCATGCTGGCCTGCTCGCAGGCGAAGAAACTGCCGGTGCGGCCGCAGCCCACGGCGATTTCGTCGGCGATCAGATGCACGCCGTAACGTTGGCAGAGCATCTTTGCCTGGCGCAGATATTCGGCGTCATACATCGCCATACCGCTCGCGCACTGTACCAGCGGCTCGACGATCAGCGCGGCGATGTGCCGATGGTGCTCTGCCAGATGCGACTCGAGCACCGCCGCGCAACGCAGCGCAAAATCCCGCGCCGATTCTCCCGCGGCGGCGTTGCGCCAGTCGGGGCTGGGCACAGTGGCGCCGGCCCGCACCAGCGGTTCATAGGCCGCACGGAACAGCGGCACGTCCGTCACCGCCAGGGCACCGACGGTTTCGCCGTGGTAGCTGCCGGAGAGACTGACGAACCGGTTCTTGCCGGCCTGCCCCTGGTTGCGCCAGTAATGACAGCTCATCTTGAGGGCGATTTCCACCGCCGAGGCGCCATCGGAGGCGAAGAAGCAATGCCCGAGGATGCCCTGAGTCAAAGCCGCCAGACGCTCTGACAACTGTACCGCCGGTTCGTGGGTGAAGCCCGCCAGCATGACGTGTTCGAGTTGGTCGAGCTGGCTGCGCAAGGCGGCGTTGATGCTGGCGTTGCAATGGCCGAAAAGATTCACCCACCAGGAACTGATGGCGTCGAGATAACGGCGGCCTTCGAAGTCGTGGAGCCAGATGCCTTTGCCGCTCTTGATCGGCACCAGTGGCAGGCTCTGGTGCGCCTTCATCTGGGTGCAGGGGTGCCAGACGGCGTGCAGGCTTCTTTCGATCAGTGCCGCGTTATTCACAGGCAAATCAGGCCGGCGCTTGAAAGCGGCGCGTGAAATTCACGAACTCGTCGAGCTTGGCGCGCGCCGCGCCGCTGGCAATGGCTTCGCGCGCACGGGCAATGCCGGTCGGAATCGAGTCGGCCAGCTTGGCGGCATACAGTGCGCTGCCCGCGTTGAGCACCACGATCTCGCGTGCCGCGCCGGGTTGGTTGGCCAGCACCGTCATCAGCATGTCCTTGGATTCGCCGGCATTCGCCACGCGCATGCTGCGGTTGGAAACCATCTGCAAGCCGAAGTCTTCCGGATGGATTTCGTATTCCGTAATCTCGCCGTCCTTGAGCTCGCCGACCAGGGTGGCGGCGCCCAGCGAAATCTCGTCCAGACCGTCCTTGCCATGCACCACCAGCACGTGATCGGCGCCGAGACGCTGCATTACGCGCACCTGGATGCCGACCAGATCGGGATGGAACACGCCCATCAGCGTATTCGGCGCGCCGGCCGGGTTGGTGAGCGGGCCGAGGATGTTGAATATCGTCCGCACGCCCATCTCGCGGCGTACCGGGGCTACGTTCTTCATGGCTGGGTGGTGATTGGGCGCGAACATGAAACCGATGCCGGTGGCGGCAATGCTTTCGCCCACCTGCTGCGGCGTGAGCTGGATGTGGGCACCCAGCGCCTCGAGTACGTCGGCGCTGCCGGAACTCGACGAAACGCTGCGGTTGCCGTGCTTGGCCACCTTGGCCCCGGCGGCCGCGGCGACGAACATCGCGGCAGTGGATATGTTGAACGTGTGGGCGCCATCGCCGCCGGTGCCGACGATGTCGACGAAGTGCCGGTTGTCGGCCACTTCGACCTTGGTGGACAGCTCGCGCATGATCTGCGCCGCGGCGGTGATTTCGCCGATGGTCTCCTTTTTTACGCGCAGGCCGGTCAGGATGGCCGCGACCATCAGCGGCGAGATCTCGCCCTGCATGATTTGCCGCATCAGATGCAGCATTTCGTCGGGAAATATCTCGCGGTGCTCTATGGTGCGCTGCAGCGCTTGCTGGGGGGTAATCATCGGCTATGTCTCCAGAAAGTTCTTGAGCAGGTCATGGCCCCGCTCGGTGAGTATGGACTCGGGGTGGAACTGCACACCTTCGACGGCCAACGTCTTGTGGCGCACCCCCATGATCTCATTGTCATCGGTCCAGGCGGTGATTTCCAGGCAATCCGGCAGACCCTCGCGCCGGATCGCCAACGAGTGGTAGCGTGTCACCAGCAGCGGATTGGGCAGGTTCCGGAACACCCCGGCGCCAGCGTGATGTACCAGCGAAGTCTTGCCGTGCATGAGTTGCTTGGCATGCACGATGACGCCGCCGAAAGCCGCGCCGATGCTCTGGTGGCCCAGGCAGACCCCGAGAATCGGGATCTTGCCGGCGAATTCCTTGATGGTCGCCACCGAGATGCCAGCCTCATCGGGTGAACAGGGGCCGGGCGAGATGACGATGCGCGCCGGTGCCATGGCGGCGATTTCCTTGAGGGTGATCGCATCGTTGCGATACACCCGCACATCTTCGCCGAGCTCACCGAAATACTGCACCAGGTTGTAGGTGAAGCTATCGTAATTGTCGATCATCAGCAGCATGGCGGTCCCCTACTCTAAACGCGTATCGAGGCCCATTTCGGCCATCTCGGCGGCGCGCAGCAGCGCTTTCGCCTTATTTTGCGTTTCTATCCATTCGGTATCGGGATCGGAGTCGGCGACAATGCCGGCGCCCGCCTGGACATGGATGATGCCGTCCTTGATCACCGCCGTGCGGATCGCGATGGCCATGTCCATGTCGCGGTTGTAGCCAAGATAACCGACCGCGCCGGAATAGATGCCGCGCTTGGAAGGTTCCAGCTCGTCGATGATTTCCATCGCCCGCACCTTGGGCGCGCCGGAAACCGTGCCGGCCGGAAAGGTCGCCTTGAGCACATCGAGCGGTCCCTCGGCGTCGCGCAGATCGCCTTCGACGTTGGAAACAATGTGCATGACGTGCGAATAGCGCTCGATGAGAAAGCGATCCGTGACCTTGACCGAGCCGACCTTGGCGACGCGGCCGACGTCGTTGCGGCCGAGATCGAGCAGCATCAGATGTTCGGCGCGCTCTTTGGCGTCGGCGAGCAACTCCTCGGCCAATGCGCTGTCTTCTTCCGGCGTTGCGCCGCGCTTGCGTGTGCCGGCGATAGGCCGCAGCGTCACCAGCTTTTCCCCGCCGCGCTCTTCCAAGCGGACCAGGATTTCCGGCGAGGCGCCGACCACATGGAAGTCCTCGAAATTGAAATAAAACATGTAGGGCGAGGGATTGAGCGTGCGCAAGGCCCGGTACAGCGCCAGCGGCGTCGCGCCAAAGGGTTTGCTGAGGCGCTGCGACAGCACCACCTGCATGATGTCGCCATCGACGATGTACTGTTTGGCGCGGCGCACCGCGGCCTTGAAGGCTTCCTCGCCGAATTCCGAAACCGGCGGGGCGCTTGCGACAACGGTGTCTGCCGGGATTTGCACCGCGGTGCGGAGTTGTGCCAGCAGCTCCTTGAGCCGGTTCTGTGCCTGCTTCCAGGCGTTGGGGAAGCCGGGTTCGGCATACACCACCAGCGTCAGTTTGCCGGAGAGGTTGTCGACAATCGCGATTTCCTCGGAAAGCATCAGCAGGATATCGGGTACGCCGAGTTTGTCGCGTTCCGCTTCCTGTGCGGGAGTGCGCACCAGTTTCGGTTCGACATAGCGCACCGTGTCATAGCCGAATACGCCCACCAGACCGCCGCAGAAGCGTGGCAGGTTTTTCAGGTCCGGCACCCGGAAGCCCGACATGAACTCGGAGATGAATGCCATCGGGTTGGTGTGCTCGCGCCGCTCGGCGACGCGGTTGCCGGACAGCAGCAGCACCGATGATCCGGTCACGGCGATGCGGGTATGGGCGGCCAGCCCAATGAAGGAGTAGCGGCCAAAGCGCTCTCCGCCTTGCACCGATTCGAGCAGGTAGGTATAGGGTGCGTTGGCCAGCTTGAGATAGATCGACAGCGGCGTGTCGAAATCGGCAAAGGTCTCGAGCGTGACCGGAATGCGGTTATAGCCCTCGGCGGCCAGCCGGTTGAATTCTGATTCGATCATGATGTGACTCCACAACTGCGGTAAACAAGGCGCGCCAGATCAAACCGGCACAGGCAAAATCAGATGCTTTGCCAGCGGCGCCAGGGCCAAGCCTCCGCCTCGGGAACGAGGCTCTTCGCGGTTCGCAGATATGTGTAGCGCATGGTCAAACAGCAGCTATCCTGATTGAAGCTTCTTCGAGGGTGCCAACTATAGCATCGCAATCGAGTTTATGCACATCGCCGGCCTCGTTGTAGCCGTACGGCACACAAAATATCGGGCAGCCGGCGGCGCGGGCGGCCCGCACGTCATTGATCGAGTCGCCGATCAGCAGCACCTCGCCCGGCGGCATGCCGAACTGCGCGCAGATATGCAGCAGCGGCAACGGATCGGGCTTGCTCCTGGCCAAGGTATCGCCGCAAACGACCAGTTCAAACCAACTGGCGAGGCCGCTACCCGCAAGCAAGGGCAGCGTAAAATCGGTGGCCTTGTTGGTGACGCAGGCCAGCCTCAATCCCTTGTCCCGCATGGCGCGCAGGCCCTCGATCACGCAGGGATACAGCGTGGCATAGCGGCCGTTGGTCGCCGCGTAATGCCGTCGGAAACTGGCCAATGCAGCGGCGGGCGGGGCGGCGGGATCGGCGGCGGCATCAAGCCGACCGGCCAGACAGCGCTTGACCAGGGTGGGGATGCCGCGGCCAATGTAACTGCGAATAGTGTCGACGGAGCAGGCTGGCAGCCCGAGTTCGTCGAGCATGGCATTCGCCGCCACCGCGATGTCGGGCGCCGTGTCGAGCAAGGTGCCGTCGAGATCGAGCATGACGGCCTTGATCGACAGCGAATTTTCGCCTCCTGTCACGCCCTCGACAATTCCCTGCGCAAAGCGGTGAGCACCGAATCGTAGCGGTGCGGGTCGGCATCCTTGCCGGCGCCGAATACGGCGGAGCCCGCCACGAAGGTGTCGGCGCCGGCGCGGGCGATCTCGGCGATATTGTCAATCTTCACGCCCCCATCGATTTCCAGCAGGATCTGGCGGCCGGTCCGCGCCGCATAGTCATCTATCCTGGCACGTGCCAGTTTCAATTTGTTGAGCGTCTCCGGGATGAATTTCTGGCCGCCGAACCCCGGGTTGACCGACATCAGCAGCACGATATCGAGTCTGTCCATCACATGCTCCAGGTAGTCCAGCGGCGTCGCCGGATTGAATACCAACCCGGCCTGACAGCCTGCTTCGCGGATCAGGGCCAGCGAGCGGTCGATGTGTTCGGAGGCTTCGGGATGGAAGGTGATGACATTCGCACCGGCTTTGGCAAAATCGGGAATGATGCGGTCGACCGGCTTGACCATCAGATGCACGTCGATACTCGCCTGGGTGAGCGGTCGGATTGCCTCGCACACCAGCGGGCCGATGGTCAAATTCGGCACATAGTGATTGTCCATGACATCGAAGTGGATCCAGTCTGCACCCGCGGCGACGACATCGGCAATTTCTTGGCCGAGCTTGGCGAAATTGGCGGAAAGGAGGCTGGGTGCGATACGGTAGGTTGGCTTCATGAACGGGTCCCGAAGTTCGATGGCCGGATTCTAAACGGTGCCGATAAGATTGGACAATGCTCATGCTTGCCGTCAATCCACGCTAGCGGCATAATGAGGACGGCTAAGGGAGATGGGAAACCGTAGCAAGCCGGCTTTGCCGATGTTCCGAATAGAGTCATTTGTTCATATTGGGGAGTGCGTTATGGGTAACAGCAAATTTCGGTTGGTGACGCGTAGCGATTTCGACGGTTTGGTCTGTGCGGTACTGCTGAAGCACCTCGACATGGTCGATGAGATCAACTTCGTTCATCCCAAGGACATGCAGGACGGCAAAATAGCCATCGGCCCGAGAGACATCACGACCAATCTGCCCTACGTGGCGGGGGCGCACTTGGTTTTCGACCATCATCTCTCGGAGACCGTGCGCAACACCGGCAGCCGGCCCAACCACATCATCGACCCGGCAGCGCCTTCGGCAGCCCGCGTGGTATATGACTACTATGGCGGACGCAAGGCATTTCCGGCGGAGTGGGACACCATGATGGCCGCGGTGGATAAGGGTGATTCGGCGCAGTTCTCACGCGACGAAATTCTTCAGCCGAAAGACTGGGTACTGCTCAATTACCTGATGGATGCGCGTACCGGCTTGGGACGCTTCCGCGACTTCCGCATCTCGAACTATGATCTGATGATGGATCTGATCGATTATTGCCGAAACCACGACATCGAGCAGATCATGCAGTTGCCGGACGTCAAGGAACGCGCCGACATGTATTTCGAGCATGAAGGCAAGTTCAAGGAACAGATCCAGCGCTGCGCAAAAATTCACGGCAATCTGGTGGTGCTCGACCTGCGCAACGAGGAAACGATTTATGCGGGGAATCGTTTCATGATCTACGCACTGTTCCCCGATGCCAACATCTCCATCCACGTGATGTGGGGCGTGAAAAAGCAGAACACCGTCATGGCCACCGGCAAATCCATCATCAACCGCAGCTCGAAGACCAATATTGGCGATTTGATGCTGCAATACGGCGGTGGCGGCCACGTCAATGCCGGCACTTGCCAAGTGAGTAACGACAAGGCGGAACAGGTGCTGCAGGAGTTGATCAAAAAGATCAATGCCGATGGATGATCCCTGCGGCCCGCTCTAGGTTCAGCGCAGCAAGATCAATCCTTAATCCGGGTATTTCAGGTGCTGCCTGAGCGACAGCGCAGCACCGAGCCAGCCCAGGCTGCCAGCCAGGGCGAGTAGCGTTATGGACTCGCCTGTTGTCAGGGATTGCAGAACCACGCTGGTGTTGTAGAGTTCCGCCAGTTCCGCCACCGGCCGGTTGAGCAATCCGGAGACGCCAAGCACGATCAGCCAGGCCACCGCGCCACCCGCCAGCCCTTGCAAAGCGCCGAAATAGTAGAAGGGCCGGCGAATGAAGCTGTCGGTGGCGCCCAGCAGGCGGCTCACCTCGATCTCGGCGCGCTGGGTGAGAACTTGCAGGCGGATCGTGGTAAAAGTGATGGCCACCAGACCCAAGCCCAGCAGTACCGTCAGCAGCGCCGTTGCCGTGCGCCCAAGCCGCAGCATGGCATCGAGTCGCCGTACCCAGGCCGAATCAAGTTGCACATGCTCGATCTTGGGCCAGTTGCGGAATTCGCTGCGGAGTTGTTCCATGGCCGCCGGCCCATCATCGTTGGGGGTGATGACGAAAGCATCGGGAAAGGGGTTTCTGGGCAAGGCGGCAAGCACTTCCGCCAGATTTTCGCCAGACTGCATGCGCTTGAAGGTTTCGTCGCGCGAGATGAAACGCACCTGCTTGACGCCGGCATGATTTCTGAGCCGGATAGAGATGTTGTCGGCGGTCTTCTTGTCCGCATCGAGCGACAGAAACAACGAGATTTGCGGCGTTGCGTTGATGTTGCTGGAATTGCGGGCAAGCTGCAAGGCATTGCCGAGCAGCATCTGACCGCCGGCCGGCAATGCCAGCGCAATGCCGATCGCTATCAACGATAAAAGAGTATTGGTCGGCGCCGCCATCAGGCGTTGCAGTGCCCACTTGAGCGCCTTGCCGTGTTGTACCAGCCACGCGTTCATGTCGGGAGCTTGCCGTGGCTGAGGATAAGCCGCTGCGTGGCAAAAGCGGCGAACAACGCATCGTCATAGGTGGCGATCAGCAGAGTGACGCCGACTTGATGGAAGTCGCGCAGGATGGCGGCCACGTCACGGGCGGTCTCCGGGTCAAGGTGAGCGGTTGGCTCGTCTGTCAGCAGGATGCTGGGACGGTTGACCACTGCCCGGGCGATCGCCAGGCGCTGCTGTTCTCCGCCGGAGAGGGCGATGGGCAGCGCCTTTTCGCGTGCCAGCAGGCCGACCTTGTCGAGCGCTGCACGAGCCCGCTTGCCGGCTTCCTTTGGAGAAAATCCGGCGATGGACAACGGCAGCATGACGTTTTCGAAGGCGTTGCGGTCGAACAGCAGTTTCTGGTCCTGAAACACCATGCCCAGGTTGCGTCGCAGATAAGGCAGCGCCGCAGGTTTCAAGGCCCCGACATTCTGTCCCCTGACCAGCACTGTGCCTGAACTGGGACGTTCGATGGCGGCGATGAGTTTCAGCAATGTGGTCTTGCCGGCGCCCGAGTGGCCGCCGATCAGAATCATTTCGCCCGGGGCGACGGACAAACTGACGTCCTTCAGCGCGTCTATGCCGGGCGGATAACGCCGGGAAACGTGTTCGAAGCGGATCATCTCGTGCCCGAGTCGAGCAGGGCGGCCACGAATTCGCGTGCGCCAAAGGGTTGCAGATCGTCGATGCCTTCCCCGACGCCGATAAAGCGCAGCGCAAGCGGCCGGCCAGTGAGGTTTTGCCGGGCGATGGCGGCGATGATGCCGCCCTTGGCGGTGCCGTCGAGCTTGGTGACGATCAGTCCGGTGACGCCGATCGCCTTGTCGAAAGCCTTGACTTGGGCCAGGGCGTTCTGGCCGATATTGGCGTCGAGCACCAGCAGCACTTCATGCGGCGCCGTCGGGTCGACCTTCTGGATCACCCGCTTGACCTTGGCGATCTCTTCCATCAGATGCAGTTGGGTCGGCAGGCGGCCGGCGGTGTCGGCCAGCACGATGTCGATGCCGCGCGCTTTCGCGGCATTGATGGCGTCGAACACCACGGCGGCCGGATCGCCGGATTCCTGTGCGATTACCGCCACCTGGTTGCGTTCTCCCCAGGCGATCAATTGCTCGCGCGCCGCCGCCCGGAAAGTGTCGCCGGCGGCCAGCAGCACCGATTTGCCCTGCGCCTGGAAGTATTTCGCCAGTTTGCCGATCGACGTGGTTTTGCCGGCGCCATTGACGCCGGCCAGCATGATCACGAAGGGCTTATGCGGCGTAGTGTCGATCGGCGCTTCGAGAGGGGCCAACAGCGTTTCCAGCGAGTCGGCTAAAGCCGACTGCAACTGGGCCGGCGTTTCCAGCCGTTCGCGCTTGACGCGCGCCTTGAGTCCGTCCAGCAGGAACTGGGTGGCATCGAGGCCGACGTCGGCCAGCAACAGCGTAGATTCGAGTTCTTCCAGCAACTCGTCGTCGATTTTGGCGCGGTGGAACAGGTCGGTCAGTTGGTCGCGCGTGCGCGCCAGACCGGCCTTGAGCCGCTCAGCCCATCCGGAGCGGGGCGCATTGGCATTCGCCACGTCGGTGGCTGGATCGTTTTTCTTGAGGAAACCAAACATGAAAGTATGTGTCTAGCTGACAGTGGCGCGGCGAGCCTTTATGATGCCGCTTCTGGACTGACAATATTAACACTCTCAACATGATCAGAAACTTCCTGTTTGGCATGTTTGCTTTGGCAGTATTGGCGTTTGGCACTACAGTCCGCGCCAATCCTTACGAGAAAACCCTGACCAATGGCATGCGGGTGATCGTCAAGGAAGATCATCGCGCTCCCACCGTGGTGCAGATGGTCTGGTACGGCGTCGGTGCCATCGACGAGGTTGACGGCACCTCGGGCCTCGCTCATTTGCTCGAACACATGATGTTCAAAGGCACCAGGAAAGTGGGGCCGGGCGAATTCTCCAAGCGGGTTGCGGCGCTGGGCGGCCGTGAAAATGCCTTCACCAGCCTCGACTACACCGCCTACTTCCAGCTGATTCCCAAGCGTGCCTTGCCGCAGGTGATGGCACTGGAGGCCGACCGCATGGCGGGCCTGAAGCTGGACGCCAAGGAGTTCGCCCAGGAGATCAAGGTGGTGATGGAAGAACGCCGCATGCGCACCGAGGACGATCCGCAGTCCCTGCTGCGCGAGCGCATGAACGCTGTGGCTTTCCAGGCCCACCCTTACCGCCGGCCGGTCATCGGCTGGATGAACGATCTCGAGAACATGACTTATCTCGATGCGCAGGACTGGTACCGGCGCTGGTACGCACCCAACAACGCGACGCTGGTGGTGGTCGGCGATGTGGATCACGCGGCAACCTTTCGCCTGGCCGAAAAGGTCTACGGCGCCATCCCGCGGCATGCTTTGCCTGCGCGGCGGCCGCTGGTTGAGCCGCTGCAGCTCGGCATCAAACGCCTGACCGTCAAGGCGCCGGCCAAGCTGGCCGATTTGGCGATGGCCTGGAAGGTTCCCAGGCTCAAGGATGTCGAGCACGATCGCGAACCGTATGCGCTCGAGATGCTCGCCAACTTGCTGGATGGCCACGACGCTTCGCGGCTGGTCAAGCATCTGGTGCGCGGACAGAAAATTGCCCAGACGGCGAATGCCGGCTATGAGTCCATGCTGCGCGGCGAAGCGCAATTCGTCCTCGAAGGGCAACCGGCCGAAGGCCGGACCGTGGCCGAGCTCGAAGCCGCCCTGCGCAACGAGATCAAGCGCATCCAGGATGAGGGAGTCACTGCCGAAGAACTGGCAAGGGTCAAGACCCAGAGTATCGCCAGCCAGATTTACAAGCGCGATTCGATGATGGGGCAGGCCATGGAAATCGGCAGTGCCGAAGCAGTCGGCATCAGCTGGCGCGACATAGACAAGATCCTCGACAAGATTCGCAATGTCACCGCCGCGGAAGTTCAGGGTGTCGCCAGGAAATATTTCAATGACGACACGTTGACGATTGCCGTGCTCGATCCGCAGCCGCTCGCCGAGGCCTCGGTGGGTTCGGGTTCGGCTGCGGCTGCGACCGCCTTGCGCCACTGACTAAGTTAAGTAAGCGAAAAACGAAAATATGAAAAGCATTCTTTTTGGGATTTTTTGCCTGTTCGCCGCCGCATCCCATGCCGGCGTCGATATCCAGCACTGGACTGCGTCTTCCGGCGCAAGGGTCTACTATGTCGCCAGCCCAACCCTGCCTATGCTCGACGTGCAAGTCGACTTCAGCGCCGGTTCGGCATACGGCCCTGCCGAAAAAGCGGGTCTGGCCGGCCT
>JBAYVU010000063.1:0-15368 GCA_041674385.1 Sterolibacterium sp. | reverse complement strand
CCGTCAAACCTCTCGGCTCAACCCCGCATCCGCTTCCTTCGATTCTCGGTTCAGCTAACCCAAGACAAACTACTACCCTTCCCAAGCACCCACACCTATCGGTTGTTTGGTTGTTAAAGAACAATGTTGCTATGCAACGAGAGCCGCGCATTATACAGTCGGAAGAAACATGGTCAACTCTTTTGCGAAAATATTTCAGTTGAGTTGTCGAATGACGACTTGATATCCGGCTTCAACTCAAGCTGACGCGCGCGAATTTGCGCTTGCCGACTTGCAGAACGACCGTCGCGCCGCCCTCGAGCTGGAGGTGTTTGTTTGTCACGCGCTCGCCGTCGATACGCACCCCGCCGGCATCGATCATGCGCAGCGCCTCCGACGTACTTGCCACCAAGCCCGCCTGCTTCAGCACGCCTGCCACCGGCCCGGCCGGCAGCGTGACCTCGGCCATCTCTTCCGGCATGGCGCCCTGCTGGAAGCGGGCGATGAAATTGCGCATCGCGTCGTTGCCAGCCTTCTGACCGCCGTGGAAGCGGCCAACGATTTCCTTCGCCAGTTCGAACTTGATGTCGCGCGGATTGGCCCCCTCTGCGACACTCCGCCGCCAGTGCGCAATCTTCTCCGCCGACTCGAAGGAAAGCAGGTCGAAATAGCGCCACATCAGTTCGTCGGAGATCGACATCAGTTTGCCGAACATCTCGTCCGGCGCATCGGTGATGCCGATGTAGTTGCCCATCGATTTCGACATCTTATTGGCGCCGTCCAGTCCCTCCAGCAAAGGCATCATCAGCACACATTGAGGTGCCTGCCCGTAATGTTTCTGCAACTCGCGCCCAACCAGCAGGTTAAATTTCTGATCGGTGCCGCCGAGTTCGACATCCGCCTTCATGGCGACCGAATCGTAGCCCTGGCAGAGCGGGTAAAGAAACTCGTGGATGGCAATCGGCTGATTATTCGCGTAGCGCTTGGAAAAGTCATCGCGTTCCAGCATTCTTGCCACGGTTTGCAGCGCGGCGATGCGGATCATGCCCGCGGCGCCGATGGGTTCGAACCAGGTCGAGTTGAAACAAATCTCGGTTTCTTCCGGGTTGAGAATCTTGAAGACCTGTTCCTGGTAAGTCTTGGCATTTTCCAGAATCTGCTCGCGCGATAGCGGCGGCCTGGTGACGTTCTTGCCGGTTGGATCGCCGATCATGCCGGTGAAATCGCCTATCAGAAACATGATGTGATGACCAAGTTCCTGGAAGTGGCGAAGCTTGTTAATCAGCACCGTATGGCCGAGATGCAAATCGGGAGCGGTTGGGTCGAAGCCGGCTTTGATGCGTAGCGGACGCCCGCTTTTCAGCTTCTCTAAAAGTTCCGCCTCGACCAACAGATCGTCGCTACCGCGCTTGATGTGTGCGAGTTGTGATTGAATATCCATGGTGATGCCCAGTGTAAAATGAACGTGTCGGCTGTCCCGATTTTTTTGCTACACTCGCCGACTTTATTGTGCCGCACTGACTAATGATCGATAAAACGACCAAGATTCTAGCGCATCTCCAAGCCATGCGTCCCGCAATAACCGGGCCGTTCCGGGTTGTGCTGGGAGCCGCCGGCATTGCGCTGTTTGGCATGGTTGCCGCATTCGGGAGCGCGCCTTCCTCGTTTGACATGCAAGTGCCACAGCAGACAGTGATCGAGCAATTGGCTGTGCCTGCCGATCTGGGGGTCACAAAAGAAGGCACTGATATTTTTGTAAACGAAGTCACCATCCAGCGCGGCGACAGCGTCGCTGCACTGTTTTCCCGGCTAGGCATTCAAGATGACGAGGTGTTCCGGTTTTTGCGCGGAAACCGCAGCGCCCAAGCCATCTTCCAGCAACTCCGCCCCGGTAAGCAGGTCACTGCCCATGTCGGCGCAAACGGCGAATTGCATGCCTTGATTTATCCGCTCAACAACAAGGATCGCGCCCTTTTTGTCGAGCGTCGCGACGGCCGTCTGCAGGTCAGCGAGCAGGCTCTTCAGCTAGACACCCAGGTGCAAATGAAGTCGGGCGAAATCAGTTATTCGCTGTTCGGCGCCACCGACACGGCAGGACTGCCCGACAGCGTCGCCATCCGGCTGACAGACATTTTTGGAGGCGATATCGACTTTCATCACGACTTGCGACGCGGCGACCGTTTCGCGGTGATCTACGAAATACAGACGAATCGAGGCCACCCCATACGGATGGGGCGCGTACTTGCCGCTGAGTTCGTCAACCAGGGCAAAACCTATCGCGCCATTTGGTTTGAAGATGCCGAAGGCAAGGGAGGCTACTACAATGCCGATGGCAAGAGCCTGCGCAAGGCTTTCCTGCGCTCTCCGCTGGAATTCTCGCGCATTACTTCAGGCTATAGTTCTGCCCGTCTGCATCCCATATTGCATCAATGGCGCGCTCATAAAGGTGTCGATTTGGGCGCGCCAATTGGCACACGGGTCAAGGCGACCGCCGATGGCGTGGTTGACTTCGTAGGCAACCAGGGCGGTTATGGTCGGGTTGTCATTCTCCGGCACCAAGGACGCTACAGTACGCTCTACGGGCATTTATCGAGTTTCGCTGCCGGCATCAAAAAAGGGGAGCGGGTTGTTCAAGGCGAGGTCGTCGGCTGCGTCGGCACTTCGGGTTGGAGCACCGGTCCCCACCTGCACTATGAGTTTCGCGTCGATGGTGTGTATCAGAACCCCCTCGCTTTCTCGCAAATCAGCACGCCACCGCTCGAACCAAAGCAGCTCGGGCAATTCCGCGCCAGCGCCCAGCCGCAACTTGCGCACCTTGACCTGATCAAGGGCCGCAATCTGGCCTTGCTCGACTAGCCCGCGCACAAAACCTTGACTGCCCCTGACCTGTTTGTCGGCCTGATGTCTGGCACCAGCCTCGACGGTGTGGATGCCGTTCTGGTGGATTTTTCAGTGGGTGCGCTTGCACTCCTCGCCACCGCTTACCATCCCTACCCGGCGGAGTTGCGCGAACGGATTCTCCGTCTGCATGAACCGAGGCATGACGACCTCCATCAGTCCGCATTGATAGCCAACCGGCTGGTGCAGCTTTATGCCGAGTCGGTACGCAAGCTGCTTCATCAGGCCAATACGCCGGCCACTGCCGTACGAGCTATTGGCTGCCATGGGCAAACCGTCCGTCATCTGCCGCAGATGGGCTACACGCTCCAGCTCAACAATCCGGCGTTGCTTGCAGAATTAACCGGCATCACCGTGGTTGCGGATTTTCGCAGCCGGGATATTGCGGCGGGCGGACAAGGTGCTCCACTGGTGCCGGCTTTTCATGCGGCACAATTTCGCGATGAACAACGCCATCGCGTCATCCTCAACCTGGGCGGCATCGCCAACCTGACCGAACTCACGCCCGGCGGAGCGACACTGGGATTCGACTGCGGTCCCGGCAACATGCTGCTGGACGCTTGGGCTGAAAGACATTTAAGCTGCCGATTCGATAAGGATGGCGCTTGGGCGGCGCACGGGCGTATCTTGCCTGATCTGCTGAAGCGCTTGATGACCCATGAATTCTTTGCATTAAAGCCCCCCAAGAGCTGCGGTCGCGAGCAGTTTAATCTCACCTGGCTGGATGGCTTGTTGTCGGGCGAGGAGAAGGGGGCGGATGTCCAGGCGACGCTAGCGGCACTGACTGCAACCGGTATTCAGCAGGCTATCTTGCAATGGTGCGGCAAGGTCGAGGAAATCTATGTCTGCGGCGGCGGAGCGCACAATGCCCATCTCTTCGGACAGATCCAGAACTTGCTACCGCAAAGCGCTCTCTATACCACCGAAGCTCTCGGCCTTGCGGCTGACTGGGTAGAGGCGGTGGCCTTCGCCTGGCTCGCCCGGCGTACTCTCGCGACGCAACCGGGCAACTTGCCGGAAGTCACCGGAGCATGCGGATTGCGGGTACTTGGGGGTATTTATCCGAAATGACTAGTACCCAGAAGCACTAGCGGGCACGAGTGCCCGTATTTAATTCTGGGGCACAACCGGGATGCGCAGCCGCATCCCGTTGTTGCAGCCCGATATCGGCTGTTCAGACGGAGAACGAGGAACCGCAGCCACAGGTGGAGGCGGCATTGGGGTTCTTGATGACGAACTGCGAGCCCTCAAGTCCTTCGGAGTAATCGATCTCGGCACCAACCAAATATTGGTAGCTCATCGGATCGATCAGCAAGGTGACGCCGTTCTTTTCCAGAACGGTGTCGTCATCATTTTTCGCTTCTTCAAAAGTGAAACCATACTGGAAGCCGGAGCACCCGCCACCGCTGACGAACACGCGCAGCTTCAACTCGGCATTCCCTTCTTCCGCGATCAACTCTTTTACTTTGTTGGCCGCATTATCGGTAAACAGCAGCGGCTTGCTCATATCACTGGGTGCATTCATGTCCTGCTCCTATATCTCTGTTAATTGCATGAACCCTATCTAGGCATTTGACGGAATAGTCAATTATTCAATTACTCGACGCCAATTTCAATTCAGTGGTTTTGGCACTGGCCCCCTGGTGTACCAAGCGCCCTTGCACAACGGCACCCAGATGAATTTCAATCGTATTGTACTGAACATCACCTGTGACTCGTGCGTGGGACTGAAGTTCAAGTAATTCACCTGAAAACAAAGGGCCAATCACGGTGCCATTGATCACCAGATGGGAGACACTGATTTCGCCTTCGATACGTGCATGCTCGCTGACTACCAGCATACTGTGCTCATTACTCGCGGTACTTGTCACATTACCCTTGATCTCCCCATCAACCCGCAGGCCACCGTCGAAAGTGACATCACCGATCAGCTTAGTCCCCGCACCGACCAGGCTATCGATGCGTCCCGACGGCTTGTTGGTTTTTTTCAGAAACATGGGAATCCCCTCCTCATAAAGTAGCGCTCTTGGATGCCTTCACAACATTGCCTTGCAACAGGCGTACTTCCAAGTTTTTAATTCGTGCTCCCGAAGGAATCAGGAAAGTACCTTCGACATGACGGAAGCGCTTAAAGCTGATGTTGTACTGTGGAGAATTTGAATCAGTCTGGGATGGCAGAGTAATCATAACATTTTTGCCATCCTGTTGAGTATTCAGCAGTAACTGCAAATTTCCCTTGAATTCACTTTCTTTCCTGTTCCCCTGTATGGCGACCAGCATACGATAACGATACAGATTCGCTGTCGCACCACCATTCGGTTCAACACGCAGTTGGTTGATGCTGATGCTGCCTTCGTGTCCATCAGCCAAGGCGAGATTTTCAAATACTGACATATCCTCCTTGAGTCGGGTATTTTCCTCTTCCAACAGTTTGACTTGACTGGCCAACTGCTGTTGGGCGGTATGTTCAATCTGCAATTTGCTCTCGCTGGCATCAGCCAGACTGCGCAGATGCGCAAGTTCCTTTTCAAGCTCGGCTGTCCTGGCATGCAGTGCGTCCAGTTCCTGTTCAGTTTCGTTACGCTCGAAACCGGCAAAGCGACGACCGGCATCATAGACCCAGATCGTCAGTGTCAGCGTAAAAACCAGAATCACCAACACACTCAGCAGACGCCAGTACCAGGGCACATGTGTTCGCACCGCCACACGTGGAGCGGAAATGCCGAAGCGCCTGCGCCAGCGTCGCAGGATCAGGGCAATACGGCTATTTGCGAAAGGCCCAAGCACTCGTCGCAACCAAACATCAGGTTCATATTCTGTACCGCTTGTCCGGCAGCTCCCTTAACAAGATTGTCGATGACTGACAGGATTACCAGTGTATCGCCATCTTGCGGTCTATGGATAGCGATACGACAGGTATTGGCGGCACGAACCGAGCGCGTCTCGGGATGGCTCCCCGCCGGCAGAACATCGACGAAAGGCTCATCGGCATAACGCCGCTCGAACAAGGCCTGAAAATCCGCTTCACGAGTTATCCGCGCATAGAGTGTCGCATGCATGCCGCGGACCACAGGCGTCAAGTGCGGGACGAAGGTCAACCCTACGTCCTGGCCAGCAACCAAGGATAGTTCCTGACGAATCTCCGGCAAATGCCGATGGCCAGATACACCGTAGGCCTTGAAATTATCGGATGCCTCAGCAAACAAATACTGCGTCTCCATCTTGCGTCCCGCACCGGTTACCCCCGATTTGGCATCGGCAATCAGGTGCGCAACATCGACGCAACCCGCCTCGACCAGAGGCAATAAGCCAAGTTGTACTGCGGTCGGATAACAGCCCGGATTGGCGATCAAGCGCGAAACTCGAATCTTGTCGCGATTCAGTTCGGGCAAGCCATACGCCGCCTGGGAAATTAATGCCGGGCTTGCGTGCGTCATGCCATACCACTTTTCCCAAAGCGCCACATCCCTGATTCGGAAGTCGGCGGCGAGATCGATGACTCGCACGCCTGATTCAATCAGGGCAGGTGCCTGCTGCATGGCAATTCCATTCGGTGTGGCAAAGAACACCACATCGCAATCCGACAGCGGCGACTTGGCAGGATCAGTGAAAATCAGATCGACCCGCCCACGCAGATTGGGGAATGCGGCAGCGACGGCCGTACCCGCATCGCCACGCGAGGTGATTGCCTTCAATTCGACCTCGGGGTGCTGCGCCAGCAAACGCAGCAGTTCAACACCCGTATATCCGGTACCGCCGACAATACCGACTTTAATCATGAACCCCTCCGGAAAAACAACATGCTATGGTAAGCCTACCACCCAGCCAGTAGCAAGTTCGAATGCTGCGTCCGATGCTGCGACACAGACGAAAAAACCGCCCGTAGGCGGCTTTTTTGGGCCTGTCGACCAATAGAACGGTCAACGCTTGGAAAACTGTTTGCGCCGACGCGCCTTGTGAAAACCGACTTTTTTACGCTCCACCTCGCGTGCGTCACGTGTCACAAAGCCTGCTTTTGAAAGCGTGGGCTTAAGCGTCTCGTCATACGCTATCAGGGCACGAGTAATGCCATGACGCACAGCGCCGGCCTGTCCCGATTCACCGCCGCCAATGACGTTGACCATGATGTCGAAAGTAACTGCATGCTGTGTCAGCTCGAGAGGCTGCCGTACCACCATGCGACCGGTTTCACGCGAGAAAAACTCGTCCACCGGTTTGTCGTTCACTACGAACTTTCCGGAGCCCTGCTTCAAAAACACGCGCGCTATCGCAGTTTTGCGGCGGCCGGTTCCATAATAATAATTTGCTGCCATGGGTATCCCTATCAAATGACCAGCTGTTTCGGTTGTTGCGCGGCGTGAGGATGTTCGTTGCCGGCATAACATTTCATTTTCTTCAGCATCGCATAACCAAGGGGGCCCTTGGGCAACATGCCCTTGACCGCTTTCTCAAGAATGCGGCCGGGGAATCGCTGTTGCAACTTGGCAAAGTTGGTTTCGCGAATGCCGCCGGGATATCCGGTATGGCGATAATACATCTTGTCCTCGGCTTTATTGCCGGTGACCCGCAAGTTCTCGACATTTACAACGATAATATAGTCACCAGTATCGACATGCGGGGTGTATTCGGTCTTGTGCTTGCCTCTTAGGCGACTTGCGATTGCAGTGGCCAAACGCCCCAGCACTTTATCCGTTGCATCGACGATGAACCAGTCGCGCTTGACTTCATGCGGTTTGGCAGAAAATGTTTTCATGAATTCCTCGGCATCCTTTGCCCGTCGTTCTGTACCAGGCTCAATTCGGAAATCGTTTATTTTAAGACAATGGTCACAAGCATGTCAAATCTTATTGTTCTGTCACGAAGAGACAAAAGATTCAGCATGAGAGATACGAAAATACGAAAAGACTCAAACGACAAGACTCGGGTTTGACAGGGTGGCGCCGAGTTCCTATAATCTTAAGCTTCTTTTTGGGTCGTTAGCTCAGTTGGTAGAGCAGCGGACTTTTAATCCGTTGGTCGCAGGTTCGAATCCCGCACGGCCTACCAACAATATGCAAGCAATTCTTGGGACGCAAGTCATAAGATAGTAAGAAAAGAATAACGGGTGGTTAGCTCAGCTGGTAGAGCAGCGGACTCTTAATCCGTTTGTCCGGGGTTCGATCCCCCGACCGCCTACCAATATTTACCGGGGTCAGCAGAGATGCTGACCCCATTTTTTTGTCCGCAAAATGGCTCAGCCGAATCTACCGGTGATGTAGTCTTCCGTTGCCTTCTTCTGCGGCTTGATAAAAACCTGGTCGGTAACGCCGTATTCGATCATCTCGCCGAGATACATATAAGCAGTATAGTCAGAGATGCGTGCAGCCTGCTGCATGTTGTGCGTAACAATGACGATGGTGAAATCCTGCCTCAGTTCGCTGATCAGTTCTTCGATACGCATGGTCGAAATCGGATCAAGCGCCGAGGTCGGTTCGTCCAGCAGCAGCACTTCCGGTTTGACCGCAATGCCGCGAGCGATGCAAAGCCGTTGCTGCTGTCCGCCGGAGAGACTCATACCGCTCTGCTTGAGTATGTCCTTGACCTCATCCCACAAGGCCGCCTTGCGTAGCGCCCACTCGACCCGATCATCCATAGCGGAACGCGACAGGCGCTCCTGTAAATTCACGCCAAAAGCGATATTGTCATAGATGGCCATCGGAAACGGCGTTGGTTTCTGGAACACCATGCCGATGCGGGCGCGTAGATGATTGATGTCTATCTTCTTGTCGAGAATGTTCTCGCCATCCAAAAGCAGTTCGCCCTCGGCACGCTGTTCTGGATAGAGGTCATACATCCGGTTCATGGTCCGCAACAGCGTTGATTTGCCGCAACCCGACGGTCCGATAAAGGCAGTCACCTGAGAGTGATAGATATCCAGATTGATATTCTTCAGCGCATGGTACTTGCCATAGTAGAAATTGAAATTGCTGAAAGTGATTTGCGTCCTCAAGGCGGCGCCAGTCTGTTCACTGGTTTCGCTCACTCTCGACAAAGGTTCGGCTTGGGCTTGATGCATGCTAACTCCTATGCTTCTGGCGAAAGAGGACGCGCGCCAGGATATTGAGGCCCAGCACGCCGAGGGTGATCAGGAACACACCGGCCCAGGCGATCTCCTGCCAATCCTTGAACGGACTCATGGCGAACTTGAAAATGGTCACCGGCAGATTGGCGATCGGCTGGTTCAGATCGACACTCCAGAACTGGTTGGACAAAGCGGTAAATAGCAATGGGGCTGTTTCGCCAGAAATGCGCGCCACGGCCAGGAGGATGCCGGTAATCACGCCTGCCGTGGAAGCACGCAGCGTCACCTTGCTGATCACTACCCATTTTGAGGCACCCAGCGCGAATACGGCTTCACGCAAGCTGTTGGGAACCAGTTTCAACATGTTTTCTGTGGTGCTAACCACCACCGGAATCACCAACAGAGCCAGCGCGATCACGCCGGAAAAGCCAGAGAATCTTCCCATCTTAGCCACGTACACCGCATACACGAACAGGCCGATGACGATGGAAGGCGCCGATAGCAAAATGCCATTGATGAAACGGGTGGTATGACCCAGCCAAGTGTGCTGACCGTATTCCGCCAGGTAGATGCCTGCCATGATGCCGATCGGCGTGCCCAGCAAAGTTGCAAGGCTCACCAGAATCAGACTGCCAACAATGGCGTTCAGCAACCCGCCGGAACTCCCCGGTGGTGGGGTCATCTCGGTGAACAACTTGAGGGAGAGGCCGCTCATGCCGAGATGGAACACATCGACTAGTATCCAGATCAGCCAAACCAGGCCGAAGGACATGGCCAGCAACGACATCGTCAACGCCACCCGGTTGATCAATTGGCGTTGACGACGCAAGTTCAGGCTGGCTGTCATCAGGTTCCCCGGCCTTCCTGGCGTGTCAGGCGCAACAACAGCAGTTTCGAGAAAACCAGCACGGTCAGGGTGATCAGAAACAGGATCAGGCCGAGTTCGACCAGCGAAGCCGTATACAATCCCGGCGTGGCCTCGGAGAATTCGTTGGCAAGCACCGAAGTAATGCTGTTGCCTGGTTCAAACAGTGAGGAGCTGTTGATGGAACTGGTATTGCCGATCACGAAGGTGACTGCCATGGTTTCGCCCAGCGCGCGGCCCAAGCCAAGCATGATGCCGCCAATCACGCCAACCTTGGTGTAGGGCAGTACCACGTTCCAGACGACCTCCCAGGTCGTGGCGCCGACGCCGTAAGCGGATTCCTTGAGCATCGCTGGAGTGACTTCGAAGACGTCCCGCATCACCGAAGCAATGAAGGGAATGATCATGATGGCCAAGATGATGCCGGCGGTCAGCAGGCCGATGCCCAAGGGCGGGCCGCGGAACAGCTTGCCCAGCAACGGGACGATGCCGAGAGAGGAAGCAAGCAGCGGTTGAAGCTCGGAAAACAGCGGGGCGAACACCAATAGGCCCCACATGCCATAGACGATGCTCGGTATGCCTGCCAGCAATTCAACAGCGATCCCGAGTGGCCGACGCAACCAGGCAGGCGAGAGTTCGGTAAGGAACAGCGCGATGCCGAAACTGACCGGCACGGCGATGACCAGTGCAATCAGAGAAGTCACCAGGGTGCCATAGATGGGAATCAGCGCACCGAATTTATCCATGGGCGGATTCCAGTCGCCGGACCAAAGAAAACCGATGCCGAAGTGCTCCAGCGCCGGCCAGGCGCCGTATACCAGCGAGGCGATGATACCGCCCAGCATCAGGAGCGTAAGCAGCGCGAACAGACGGGTCAGGTTGAAGAAAACCCAATCGCCGAGATTTCTCTTGGGTCTGGCTATTGCCGGCATGTGTATTAGTCCGTGTTTTCCCAGCAGCGAAGCGTTGAATTGCTAGTTGCGTACGGAAACGATTCTAAGGCAAGGGAACCGAAGGCGGGAACACACCTTCGGCATGAAGTAGTTTACTTGCCCGTCCAGACTGGCTTGCCGGCTGCGTCCTTGATATTGCCCCAGGAGGTATGGATCAGTTTGATCAGGCTCTCGGGCAAGGCCACATAATCGAGTTCATCGGCCATCTTGCCACCATGCTTGTAGGACCATTCGAAAAACTTCAACAGTTCGGTACCCTGCGCCGACTTCTCCTGCAACTTGTGCATCAGGATGAAGGTGGCGCCGGTGATCGGCCAGCTATCCTTGCCGCCCATATTGGTAAGAATTTCGCCAAAGTTGGACTTGGTCCAATCGGCTCCCGCAGCGGCGGCCTTGAATGTCGTATCGTCGGGGGCGACAAAGCTACCAGCCGCGTTCTGCATCAGGGTATACGCCATCTTGCTCTGCTTGGCATAAGCGTACTCGACGTAGCCAATGGCGCCCGGAATACGCTGAACAAAGGTGGACACGCCTTCGTTGCCCTTGCCGCCCAGTCCCACTGGCCACTGCACGGCGGTGCCCTCTTTGACCTTATCCTTCCACTCAGCGCTGACCTTGGAGAGATAATTAGTAAAAATAAATGTTGTCCCGGAACCATCGGCGCGACGCACCACGGCGATCGCCTGATCGGGCAAACTGATTTTTGGATTCAGTTCGGCGATTGCCTTTTCGTTCCACTTGACGATCTTGCCCAAGTAGATGTCGGCCAGCACCGCACCACTCAAGCGCATCTCGCCCGGCTTGACTCCTGCAACATTAACGATGGGAACCACTCCGCCGATCACCGTCGGAAACTGTGTCAAACCATTCTTGTTCAGGTCGGCTGCGTTCAAGGGCATGTCGGAAGCACCGAAATCGACAGTCTTGGCAATAATCTGCTTAATGCCAGCGCCGGAGCCGATCGACTGATAGTTGATCTTGCTGGCAGTGGCTTTCTGGTAGCCTTCGGCCCATTTGGCATAAATCGGCGCCGGGAAGGACGCTCCCGCACCGGTGACTTCCGCGGCTACCACTGGAACCGCCACAAGCGTCGCGACCATCAATGGCAAGGCAAACGTTTTGATGCGTGTGAGCATGGTCATCTCCATAAGGAATTAAGATCGAACTGATTCTATGCGCCGAATGTGACAACTCTGTGACACCCTCCTGAGCGACAAGACAAGGAGGAGGTTGTGCGCCAGCCGGATCGCTCGTCCTGCTGGACCCATTGGCCGATGACGTCGGGTTCGTTCTTGTTCGCCATGGCGCGAAGCGCGGGTGAGACCGCACAAAGTGAAGGCCAACTTGGACTGGAGCTTTGTTAAGCGAGGTTGGCCGTTAGCCTGTTTGCATGGACGAGGAACCGGCAACTCAGCTACGGTTGCATCGAGCGCATGGAATCGGCCTGCCAACCGTTTCTTAATGAAACGACCGATGGCGATGGGATGATCTAGAGGCCTAACAGAATGAAACGCGTATGATCAGGGCGTTTGGAATCAGATGGCGTGCTCAACTGCTTCTTCGAATACCAATTTCACTTTCTGCTCGTCATCAAGATCGATGGTAACCCTGCCACCGCTGGCGAGCCGGCCAAACAGAAGCTCATCGGCAAGCGCGGAACGGATCGTATCCTGAATCAGGCGTGCCATGGGTCGCGCACCCATCAGCGGATCGAAGCCGCGCTCGGCGAGCCAAGCTTTGAGCGCATCGGAGAAAACTGCCTCGACTTTTTTCTCGTGCAATTGTCCTTCGAGCTGCATGAGGAACTTGTCCACTACTCGCAGGATGACTTCGGTATCGAGGGACGCAAAGGAAATGGTCGCATCGAGCCGGTTTCTGAACTCCGGAGTGAACATCCGCTTGATGTCCTCCATCTCGTCGCCAGCCTTCTTGTTAGAGGTGAAGCCCATGCTGGGTTTCTGCAACGATTCGGCACCGGCATTGGTCGTCATAACGATCACGACATTGCGAAAATCGGCCTTGCGTCCGTTGTTGTCGGTGAGAGTACCATGGTCCATCACTTGCAGCAGGATGTTGAAAATATCGGGGTGCGCTTTCTCGATTTCGTCGAGCAACAGTACCGCATGCGGTTTCTTGGTCACCGCCTCTGTCAGCAATCCGCCTTGATCAAAGCCGACATATCCGGGCGGAGCACCGATCAGCCGCGAGACCGCATGGCGTTCCATGTATTCGGACATATCGAAACGGATCAGTTCTATGCCCATGCAATAGGCCAGCTGCCGTGCCACTTCGGTTTTACCGACACCTGTAGGGCCGGAAAAGAGGAAACTTCCGATAGGTTTTTGTGGACTGCCAAGACCCGAGCGCGACATTTTGATGGCTTGGGCCAAGGCATTAATCGCCTGATCTTGTCCGAACACCACGGTTTTCAGATCGCGATCAAGATTCTTCAATGCGCTGCGGTCGTCACTGGAGACGTGCTGTGAAGGAACGCGTGCAATCCGGGCGACGATTTCCTCGATCTCCAACTTTCCGATCAGTTTCTTCTGTTTTGATTTTGGCAAAACGCGTTGCGCCGCTCCGGCTTCATCGATGACGTCGATGGCTTTGTCGGGCAAATGCCGGTCATTGATGTACTTGGCGGACAACTCCGCGGCGCTGGATATCGCTGCGGCAGAATACTTGATGCCGTGATGTTCCTCAAAGCGGGACTTGAGCCCACGCAAAATGGCCACGGTTTCCTCGACCGAGGGTTCGTTGACATCGATCTTCTGGAAGCGCCGCGATAGCGCATGGTCTTTCTCGAAAACACCGCGGTAATCCTGGTAGGTCGTGGCTCCTATGCATTTCAGTGTTCCGCTGGACAGGGCTGGCTTCAACAAGTTGGATGCGTCGAGCGTGCCACCCGAGGCTGCGCCGGCACCGATCAGCGTATGGATCTCATCAATAAACAGAATCGCGTTTGGATTCTCCAGCAGCTGCTTGAGCACGGCCTTCAAGCGCTGCTCGAAATCGCCGCGATACTTGGTTCCGGCGAGTAAAGCCCCCATGTCGAGAGCATAGACGGTGGCAGTGGTGAGAATTTCCGGAACATGTCCTTCAACGATGCGGCGCGCCAAACCCTCAGCGATGGCGGTTTTTCCGACACCAGCCTCGCCTACCAACAACGGGTTATTCTTACGTCGCCGACAAATCGTTTGAATCACTCGTTCGATCTCTTTATCACGACCGATGAGTGGATCGATCTTGCCTAACAGCGCCATGGCGTTGAGATTTTGCGCAAAGCTTTCCAGGGCTCCGCCGGATGTTTGCCCCTCTTGTTCCTGTTCAGTTTGTTCGGCCTCGCCACGGGTCACCGGGAGCGGGGACTTGGTAATGCCGTGCGAAATAAAGTTCACCACATCGAGTCGCGTTACACCTTGCCGTTGCAGGAAATAAACGGCATGCGAATCCTTCTCGCCGAAGATGGCGACTAGCACATTGGCGCCATTCACTTCTTTCTTGCCGGAGGACTGTACATGCAGGATAGCTCGCTGGATCACGCGCTGGAACCCAAGCGTCGGCTGAGTGTCGATCTCGTCAGTACCGGTCACAGTGGGCGTGTGCTCGGCGATGAAAGAAATAAGCTCCCTGCGCAACTCCTCGATATTCGCGGCGCAGGCACGCAGCACTTGAGCCGCCGAAGGATTATCGAGCAGGGACAACAACAGGTGCTCCACGGTAATGAACTCGTGCCGCTTTTGTCGCGCCTCAACAAAGGCCATATGCAAGCTGACTTCCAGTTCCTGCGCAATCATACTAATTTTCCTCCATCACACACGCCAGCGGATGTTGGTTCTGGCGGGCAAAAGCGCTTACCTGAGCGACCTTGGTAGCGGCCAGATCATACGGATAAACGCCACAGACGCCTTTGCCATCTCGATGCACCTTGAGCATGACCAGCGTCGCTTGCTCACGATTCATGCCGAACAACCTTTGCAGCACGACCACAACGAAATCCATCGGGGTGAAATCATCATTCAACAGCAGTACCTTGTATAGCTTGGGCGGCTTGGTCTTGCTGCGTTCGGTCTCGAGTATTGTGCCGCTATCGCGGTCTGCTTGCTTGCGTGTTGCCATATACTGATTCTAATGCGTATTGACGATTCTGCAACACTGATGAGAACAGGGGTAAAACCTGCCTATTCCCTCGAATCCACGTTTATTCGTCAAGAGAATGACGCCAACTCGGAACGGACAATAAAAACGGGGCATTTTTCCAGCGAAAATTCCGATATCGAAAAAGCTTGACGTCCGGATAAAAAGTGCGTAAAAAGCGGAACGTGTTTGTCATTGTCAATATCTCTGCAATGTTGAAAGCCCCGCAGTCCTTCAAATCCCTGAATCACAGCTTGGCCTTTTCTGCATCTGTTGCGAACTTGCGACGCAAACATGCCCCGAAATATCTCACGACATTTCGGTCTTTGTATTAACTTAAGGAATAAGCTTTATGGCACTAGGTACTGTCAAGTGGTTCAACGACGCCAAAGGTTTTGGCTTCATTACGCCGGATGATGGCAGCGAAGATCTCTTCGCCCATTTCTCCGCTATCAATATGCCCGGCTTCAAGTCT
>JBAYVU010000062.1:0-15373 GCA_041674385.1 Sterolibacterium sp. | reverse complement strand
TTCAGTCTCCGTTTTCGAGAAAACCGAGATTTCACGCGCCTTGCAGCTCGATGCCATGCTTCCTGAAATGACTCTCGGTGCTAAACAACTGACTTTGTTCGATTCTTAACCGGACACTACTGACCGGAAATATATATGTAGGAAACGAAAGCATGCTATGAGCGAGTAAAGACCGGCATCCGGCGGTATAGATTGGGTACAGATGCCTTGAGATTGCAGTCAAGGATACTGAAAGAATCAGTCCCCACCTGGCTCTATGTGTGTCTGCAGGTAGTTCGGCAAAGTGACATTCTCGATGAGACTTTGCTGGGTCTCCAGCCAGTCAATGGTTTCTTCACTGTGTTCGAGCAGCTCTTCAAGCAGGTCGCGACTCACGTAATCCTGCCTTTCTTCGCACAGTGCGATTGCCTCGATCAGCAGCGGGCGCTGGGTGTCGCGCTCGTTCTTGAGGTCCCCTTGCAGGCAAGCGACGACATTTTCGCCGATCGGCAGCTTGCCGAGGTTTTGCAGGTTGGATAAGCCTTCGAGAAAGAGGACGCGTTCGATCAGCTTATCCGCTTCCTTCATGACGCGGATGGATTGCTTGTAGTGGTAGTCGTTGAGCTTCTCCAATCCCCAGTTACGGAACATGCGGGCATGCACGAAATACTGGTTGATCAACGTCAGCTCGTTTTTCAGTATCTTGCTTAGGGCTTCGATGACCTTCTTCTCGCCTTTCATCGCTTGTTCCTCAGGTCGCCGAGTTGGAAGCCATCTGGCTCTGCTGATAGTTCTGCAGACCTACCAGGTGGATGAGGCGAATCTGCTTTTCGAGGAAGTAGGCATGATCCATCTCGGTGTCTTCAAGTTGGATGCCGAGCATGTCGCGAGTGACATAGTCCTGGGCCTTTTCACAGGCGGCCATGGCTTTTTTCAGTTCGCCGACGACTTTATATTCGACAGCGAGGTCGGATTCCAGCATTTCCGGCACTGTCTTGCCGACTTTGAGCACTTCCCGCTTGGCCAGATTGGGCGTACCTTCCAGGAAAAGAATGCGCTGGATCAACGCGCGGGCATGCTGGCGTTCATGGTCTGATTCGTGCAACGCTTTCTCGGCTAATTGGGCAAAGCCCATGTCGGCATACATTTCGCCGTGGATCAGGTACTGGTCGATGGCGGTCAACTCGCCAGCCAGCAGGGCATTGAGGATATCAACGATTTTTTTGTCGCCCTTCATGGGGTACTCCTGTCGCAGTAAGGGAAGCCGGGAAATCGGAACTATATCAGTGACTGGTATTGGGTTTTGTCGAAAGCAGGGGAGGCCTTGGAATGACAACAGCCGTTTCAGATTTTGGATTGTCGTTTCCTCAAACCATTATAGGCATTATATGTGGCGACTATGACATTCGTGGTTTTTCGAATTGGCTTGTTTTTTTACGGGTACTACCCTGGACAGAAATTCAATGACTGCATTGCCAAAGATATCGTTTCTGTCTCCGGCCACCATGTGCGCCGCATCAGCGACGTTGACATACTCGCTGTGAGGACACAATTTCAGGAAACCCTGGGCACCGCTTTCGCTGAGCAAATCGGAAAGGGCGCCACGAACCAGCAATGTTGGCAAGGTTAAGCTTGCCGAACAGGCCTCCAGCCGTAACTGCCGTTGTTTAAGAGCATATTTGTCGGGACGATCGCGGTAAAGAGGATCCCAGTGCCATCTATATCTGCCATCGCTACCGAGACGAATATTCTTGGCCAAACCGTCCAGATTCCTCGTCCTTTTGCGATGGGACTGGTACTTGGCGATTGCTTCTGCCACCTCTTCCAGGGAAACAAAGCCCTCCGGTTTTTGTTTCATGAACGCATCGATATTGCTGAGTCCTTCCATCTCGATGGTGGGGGCGATATCGACCAGAATCAGGGCAGTGGCGTCGACATGCCCCTCGCCAACGGCCAACAGGTTAGTTGCGCCTCCCCTGGAAGCGCCGACGAGAACCGGCCGATGGTTGCCGAGTGCGGCGACTACACACTTGAGATCCTGAACCAAAACATCCTGCCCATAAGCCCCGTCGGGAGCCCAATCCGAATCACCGTGACCCCTTGCGTCAAATGCCACGACAAAATACCCGGCATCGCCTAGTGCCTCGGCGGTCTTCTTCCATGCATGGCGAGTCTGCCCGCCGCCATGTTGCAGTACTACCAATGGCCCGTCTGGATTACCCCAGGAGTCACCCGCTATTCTTAGTCCGCCAAAACCATTCCAGTAATGCATCGGTTCAGGTGTGCCGGGTAGTCTTTTGCCTGCGCTCATTACAATGTTCCTAACTGGACCTGATTGACTGATGGGTAATTCCAAGCCGCAAGAGGCCGTCGAATTTTCGATGAACTACAAAAATTAATTTTAATCCAAGGCTAGTCAATACGTAAGCTTAACAAGAGGCGGTACTGTTGCCTTGGAGGCGATCAGTAGCGCTGGCAGTGGCGATGTGCACCGCCCTGAATTCCTGCTTTTGTGCCTTATTCCCAGCGCTTGCCATCTTCGCTTAAATGCGATTCCCCTATTGACACTCCAAAGAGGTGGCCTTACTATATGAACAGTATTCGAAAATATGTCCAAACAGAGTGTCGTGTTTTATGGGGGAAAAGTGATTAGTGTTCACGAAACGACGGGTTAGAAAGAGTTGATTAATCAACTCGGCTTTTATGTAGATCAGCTTTCCTCAAGCTGCGAAAAAACTAAATAGGGAGGTGTAAGTTATGGAGGCAAAAAATTATCTGGTTGCCTGTGATGCCGGTGGCACGATGACGGATTTGTTTGTGATGGATACGAATGGAAGGTTTGTCGTGGGGAAGGCGGCGACTACCCCTCACGATCAGTCATTAGGCTTCATGGAGTCCCTGGGCGATGCCATGTCATATTGGGGCATCGATTTTGAGAAGAAGTCTAAAGAAGTCGTCCCCAAATTTCTCAATGCCGTATATACCGGCACCAGCATGCTCAACTGCATGATCACCCGAAGCGGTCAGAAGGTGGGACTAATCGTGACCAAAGGCTTCGAATACATGTTGGAGCAAGGGCGGGGCAAGGAGTCCGTTGCCGGCTATCCGGAAGCGCAGTTATTCCATTCGGTTTTTCGCAAGCATAAGGAACCCTTCGTCCCGCTGCGGCGGATTGCCGGAATCACCGAGAGGATTGACATAAAGGGTAATGTGGCAATCCCCCTCTATGAGCATGAGATTGCGCCCGCCGTGGAAATGCTGCTGGACGAGGGGATAGAAAGCCTGGGGATATGCTTCTTGTGTTCCTTTGCCAATCCTCTCCATGAGCAAATGGCAGGCAGGATCGCAAAGGAGGCGATGATCAAGGCCGGCAGGGAGGTGCCGATCTATCTTTCCCACGAGGTTGCTCCGATCATCCGGGAGACTTCGCGGTTGAATTCGCTTGTCATTCAGGCCTATGCTTCCGAGGCATCAAGGAAGCAGTTGTTTCATATCGAGAATGCCCTGAAGAAGGAAGGACTCAAGCAATCGCTTCAGGTGGTGCTGAGTTACGGCACCGTGGCGGATATCCGCTATCCGAGAATCCATGAGGCCACGGTTTCCGGGCCCATTGGCGGAATCACTGGCGGCGCTTATCTTGGGAAGATAATAGGGCAAGAGAATATCGTTTGTACCGATATGGGGGGTACCACCTTTGAAGTGGGGGTGATTACCAAAGGCAAGAGCCGGATGGTGCGCGAACCCGAGTTTTGCCGGATGTACTTGAGCGTGCCAATGCTGGATTGCGAGTCGATCGGTGCCGGCACTGGAACCTATATCCGGATCGACCCTTATACCAATAGGATATTGCTGGGACCCGATAGCGCCGCGGGCTTTCCCGGTCCGGTGTGCTATGACATGGGTAACGAGACCCCCACCGTCGGGGACTGCGACCTGCTGCTTAACCGGATCAATCCCGACTACTATCTCGGCGGCAAGATGAAGTTGAATCGGGAGCATGCCTACAAGAACTTCAAGGAGCAGATCGCAGACAAACTCGGGCTGGATGTGTATGAGGCGGCTGAAGGGATCATCAGGATGGTGGATCTGAATATGGGCGATCATCTCCGCAGTTCCCTGATCGGTTATGACCCGAAGGATTACGTGGTCATGGGTTATGGCGGTGCTTCCGGACTGCATCTGGTCGGCTTTGCGGGTGAATCGCCCTGGAAGGGGGTCTGCACCATGCCTTGGGCGGCAGGCTTCTCGGCCTTTGGCTGTGCTGCCATGGACTACGCCCATCGCTACTCCAAGACCGCCCAGATGGTGCTGCCGCATGGGGCTTCCGAGGCCCAGAAGATCGAGATTGCCGAGGCACTCGACAATATTTGCAAGGGTTTTGCGGCGGCAGCGGTAAAGGATTTTGCAGCAGAGGGTATTGCCGCCAAGGAACTCAGCTATGAGTACTTCGTCTATATGCAATATTTGGGTCAGTTGGATGAGGTGGAGGTGCCTTTCCCGGTATTCCCGGTTAAGTCTGCGGCAGACATCGATAAATTGGTCGCAGCGTTTGAACAGATATACGGCGAGCAATTCCCTCTGGTGGCCAAGAGCGTCGAGGCGGGTTACCGGGTGATCGAGGTTGGTGTTGTGGCCAAGGCACCGACGGTCAAACCGGTGGTGCCGAAATTGGAGTTGGCTGGGAAAGTCCCGCCCGAGAAGGCCTATAAGACAACCAAGTCCGTATTTTTCGACGGGAAATGGACGGACACAAAAGTGTATGAGTTGGACGAAATTCAACCGGGTAACGAGGTCGACGGAGCGCTTATCCTCGAAGGGCCGGCGTATACCTTGCTGGTGCCGCCCGGGAGAAAAATTCGTGTGGACGAACACCGGGTGATCTGGGTGGACAGGATATAAGGAGGAAACAGCATGGATAAAAAAGTTCAAGTTAAGCAAAGTTTGAAAGAACAGCTTCTGGAAGAGGAAAAGCTGTTGCAAGAGACCGGCCATCTTTACGGCTTGACCGCGCTGGAATTGAAAGAGCGAGATCCGGTCACCTACGAGATCGCATACAATTTTCTGATGTCGTCTTGTATGGATGCCATGGGCATAGCAAAATCGATATCCACTTCGCCCGTCTTGCGCGAAGCTGGCGATGGATTATTTGCCTTGGCGACTCCTACCGGCGATGTGATTACTGCCTCACACGGTGTTTGGGGGCATTTATTGATCCCCCCGCAGGTGATCAAATGGGCGATCAGGGATGGCGTTGAAGATGATCCGGGCATCCAGCACGGAGACATCTTCGAAGAGAACTTCCCCAAGATCGGCACCATGCACCCGCCAGATTCTTATAACTTTGTGCCTATTATGTGGGAAGGGGAGCTGATTGGCTGGGGGATCGGCGCTTGCCACCGGGTGGAGGTTGGAGCAGTCACCCCGGGAGCAATGCCTGAGGCTTGCGACACTTATTTCGGGGAAGGGATGGCGTTCCTGTTCGACAAGGTTGGCCGGAATGACAACCTGGGCAGGGAATATCACAGGAAGGTTGAGAACTTCTGTCGGCTGCCGTCTTTCTGGCTGATGGATGCGAGGGCGTGTACCGGCGGTGCTACCTTGATTCGTGATCGGGTGACGGAGTTTATCGGACGCTACGGTATCGATTACTACAAGAAAGTTACCCGCGAATATATCGAGGATAGCCGGAGAATGGCCCAGAGCAGGGTAAAAGCGCAGATGGTGCCGGGGAGAATTCGCAAGAGATCCTGTCGGGATGTCTTTATGAAAGGCAAGAAGACGCTATTCGAAAAGCAGCAGGTAGACTGGATGGCGATGGTGCCTTGGGAAATGACGGTGGATAAGGATGCCAATCTCAGTTGGTCGGTTGCAGGAGCATCGGCTGCCTTGACGATAGGTGTGAATGCGGGCACGCAATCGTTTCTGTGTGCGTTTTCCTTGGTCTTTGGAGGCATGATCGCATACGAGCGGCTTAATACGGGTGCATTTACGATTATAGGGATCAAGGATGTGCCGGACGGATCCTGGGCGAATCCGTATACCGTCAACCCGTGGGCGCCTACCGGCTGTTCCTGGGCTTTCATCATGCCTTCCGTTGCGGTCGGGATGGAGGCTGTCAGCCGGACTTTTTATGCCCGGGGCTATCATGAAGAGGTGCTTGCCGGGGGGGTGCAAAACGGCTTTCATGAGGGCATGGGAACCGGTGCGCACGGGATGTTTACCACCTTGTTGAATGTCGAAGGTGTTGCCGGCGGCCTTCCTGGCTCGGCAATACGCGACGGCGAAGATGTTGCCTGGGGTCCTTATAATCCCATGAGCGACACGGGTAATGCCGAAATTTACGAACTGATGACGCCATATATCTACCTCGGCCGCAGAACCTCAGTCGATACCGGTGGCAGGGGGAAATACAGAGGTGGACATCATATGGGTTCCATCTGGATGTGGTGGTATGGGGATGGTGCCTATTCCGCCGCTGACGTCGGCAGCCGCGGCATCATTCCCGGAAATCAGGGCATGTTCGGTTCCTATCCGCCGCCCGTCACTAATTGTTCCTGGGCCAAGGGGGACGAGATCAAGAAACTCGTTGATCAGAAAAAGCCGTTGATCCATTCCAAGGGGGACCCACTCCACCTTGAGATGACCAAGCTGACGGAAAATGAGGTTGAACTCAGAGTTTCGGCACCGATAGTATTACCGATAGACATGCCGCAGTATTCGATAGTGGATGTGGATTATTCCGGATCTGCGGGAGTCGGCGACCCGATGGAAAGAGAGCCTGCCCTGGTCAAGAAGGACTTGGACAAAGGTTTGGTGACTACTTGGGCGGCCTCCAAGGTCTGGGGTGTGAACGTTAGCTACGATAAAAAGAAGCGCGAGTACTCGGTCGATCACCAAGGGACCGTGAAAGCACGGGAGGAACTGCTGGCGCAGAGGAAGCAGCGGGGAATACCCTTCAAGGAATGGTGGCGCATGGAAAGGCAGAAAGTGATGGGCAAGGAGAACATGGGCGAGCCGGTGGTGAGAATGTTGAAAGAGAGTATGGCGCTATCGCCAAAATACGATGATGAGGTGAGGGAATTCTGGCAGTTGCCCACCGACTTTACTTTCTGATACGGAGGCTGGACATGTCTATTTACACTAAAGAGGAACTTGAAGCGCTGATTGATGGCACCATGCCTTGGGAAAAGGTGCAGGAGATCATCAAGAACGCCAAGGACACCGACAGGTTTGAAAGAGTAGTGGAAATTTTTCAGGGCAGGGTGAATTTCAAAGAGCGGATTCTGCTGCCCTTAACCCCGAAGCTGTTCATAGTGCAAAAGGGTAAGGAAAGGATAGTCAAGTGTGGTTGCGGTTGCGAATATGGCGATTACCGGGTGAACTGGAAGCTGTATGCGAATATCTATGTTCGGGATACCCAGGAGGCATTGGATGAGGTCTATCCGGGCAATCACAGCCTTGACCCTGAGTTAGTCCAGATTCGGGAGTTCTATTGTCCCGGGTGTGCCAGCCAACTTGAGGTCGAATCCTTGCCGCGAGGAGTTCCGGTAGATTTCGAGTTCCTGCCGGACCTGGATGCTTTTTACGAGCACTGGTTGGGTAAATTGCTTCCGGAGGAATTTGCGCATGAAGATAAGACCGGTGAGGTCTTGCGGCAATGGGCAAGTTGAACGTTTCACCGCATGCTCACGAGAAGAAAAGCAACGCAATGTTTGGTTTAGGGTAAGCATTCCCCGGCAAGGTACAAGGTGTTTGCTGACACGCTTCTGACCGTCATGTGCGGGTGAGTACCTTCGGATTTCTCGGTGGTTCCAGTTCGGAAACCAACTCCGAGAAACCCGAGGTGCTCACCCGTCGATCAGCGTTCAGCTGACCCCTGCCCGCTGGAGAAAATTACCGAGGTGCAAGTCGCTCTTGCTGATATGGTTGATCTGCCAATCCACCAGCAGCAACTGGATACGGAACAACAGGAAATAACGTCCCCGTTCATTGGCTTCAATCTCCGACCTTAATTCGGCAAAAAACCGCATGAAGGTCGCATGTTGTTTGAGGTGCTCCCTGGCAAAAGGGTAGTCATAGCGGCGCATCAGATTTTCCTCGGAACTGAATAGCAGATTGACCTGGCCGGCGATATTATCCAAACAGACGCCGGTACGGGTTCCCCAGCCGCTGACCTGTTTCATCAGGTCCGACATGAGCAACAGCAATTCCTGGTGTTGCTTATCGATCGCTCGTATGCCAACAGAATATTCGTTGCGCCAGCCGATCTTCATGCCGGAAGCGATAGAGCCCGGAGCATGTCCCGTGCGGGCAAATTCCTTGCAGCGATCCAGGTAGACCCGGACCACCCTGTCATCCGGCGCGATGCGCAGGCATTCCTGGAAGAGGGATTGCGCCTGATCGGCACGACCGAGGTAGTAGAACGCCAGGGCATCCTCAAACATGCGTAGCGTCTCAAGTTTCGCCAGGCGCAGCGGTTCGGGATCGACGTCGAACACTTCGTATACCGATTGGGCCTGGTAGCGTCCCTTGATCAGCAGTCGGTCGATGAAGCGGATGCAATAAATACTGTGGTCTTGGATAGCATGCAGGGTGTGCACGCTGATCAGCAGTGGCGTACCGTAGTCAGTGGTGAGTCCTTCGATGCGGGAGGCAACGTTGACCACATCGCCAATGACGGTGCCATCCATGCGGTTGTGACCGCCTACCGTTCCCATGATGACCAGTCCGGTGTTGATGCCGATGCCGATGCGTATCGGCATATAGCCGGCGCGCGTCCGGCCCTGGTTGTAGTTTTCCAACTGATGCAGCATGTCGATGCCCGCGCGCACGCTGTCGTCGGCCGAGCCGGGGAATAACGCCATAATGCCGTCGCCGATGTACTTGTCGATAATGCCGGCGTGGCGAGACACCACGGGTTCCATGGTGCTGAGGTAGGAATTGATGAAGCGGAAGTTCTCTGCCGGCAAGATCGATTCGGACAGGGAGGTGAAATCGCGGATGTTGGAGAACAGCAGGGTCATCTCCTGCTCGACGAAATCGCCCAACTCCACATCGGCGATGCTGTCCCTCTTCAACAAATGGAGGAATTGCAATGGAACAAAGCGTCCATAAGCGACTTCAGTCGAGTTGGGCTCCGGAGTCGGTCTCGCAGTCGGAATCGAATCTGGCATCGGGACGAAAGCTGATATTTTAAAGTCAGTATAAACGGCTTTTCTCCAAGCCAGGAGAGGAACTCGCAGTACACTGCCATCAACTAGGGATCAACTGAGCGGCGACCCAAGATTGCGATAGGGAGACGGCCCGGAAAATTCAGACAGAAGGATAAGCGACTCTTGTTCAGCCAGCGGCAGGAAACCGCCGTGAAATGGAGCAAGCGCATGACAAAAAGAGCAGGCGCTCGCCGACTCCAGCGACACCCGCTTGGATAACTTGTCCCTTGCCAAGGGACAAGTTTGTTATTTTTCTACCCGCGAGCGGCTCAGGAACGCATTGACACGATCGCAATGATCGGCGGTATGTTGCAGGACGGCCATGTGGGACGACACCATGTCGAGATGCGCCGCCAACGTTGTGTTCATGCTGTGACGAACGGCACGCTTGTAATATCTGACCGCCTCTTGTGGCTGGCCGGCAATCTTACGGGCCAACTCCAAGCTGGCTTTCATCACTTGATCATCAGGCACGACACGATTGACCAGTCCAATTCGCTCTGCTTCCTGTGCAGAAATCTCATCGGCGGTCCAGAATAGTTCGAGGGCCCGAGCGCTCCCGATCAACCTGGGCAGGTAATATGTGCCGCCGTCGCCAGCGATGAGGCCAAGATTTATGTAGCTTTCAGAGAAAGTTGCAGATTCTGCGGCGATTCGCAAGTCGCACATCAGAGCCATATCAAGCCCGGCGCCACGCGCCGTGCCATTGAGTGCGGCAATCACTGGCTTATCTATCCGCTCGAGTGCTTTCGGGACAGCGTGCACATCATGCCAGAGAAAGTCCTTGAAATTGGATGGCGGCTTATCCATCCGATCAAGCATGTCGGTGGCATCGCCTCCCGCACAGAATGCACGCCCGGCGCCAGTCACGATGATAACCCTGATGTCTGGATCGTCGATTGCTCCTTCGAGGATGCTGCTCCATCGCTTGACCATCTCAAGGTTGAATGCATTAAGCTTGTGCGGCCGATTGAGCGTCAGTATTCCGACGCCGGCATCGACAGAAAAATCGATCAGCTCTTTGGACATGGTTCCATTCCTTTTTTCTCTGCCATCTGGGGTGAATTTTACGCGGCGATAACTCCGGATTCGGCAAATGCCTCCAATTCACCTTGTTGAAAACCGAATTCTTTCAGGATCGCGAGAGTATCCTGTCCTGCTTCTGGTGCGGGAGTCGCCGACCTGCCGGGCTTGCGGTCGCCATCGACCGTCACGGGAAATGGGCAATATTTTCGACCGTTGCTACCTATCAGCACACCGCGCGACTCAATGTGTTCGGTCTGGCCAGCCTCCAGCGGCGAAAGACATCTCTCGACAGGAACCCCCGACCCGTGGAAGACTTTTTCCCAGTCGGCGGCCGTCCGTGTTTTGAACAAACGGCGGAGGCGATCATACAGCATGTCACCTGCCTGGAACCGATCTGCCGGCGTATCGAACTGCCGAGCACGGAGTTCCGGGTCGAGATCGCCAACCACAGCAAGGAATTGCTGCCAGAAATGTTGCTCGACAATCGCAATCACGAGAATAAATCCGTCTGACGTCTCGAACAGCCCTTGCGTCGGTAATAGATGGTCTCTGGGACCGTTTTCCTCATTGAATGCGGTACGGATTCCCGTACAATAAAGTGCCGATTCGAAAAGACTCATGTCGATATAGCATCCGGCACCCGTCCTGCCGCGTTCAGTCAGTGCGGCGAGTATCGCGCTGACCGAGAAGGAGCCGCCCGCGATGTCCCCAATCGGCAACGATGACCGATGCGGGGGTTGATCCCACTCGCCAGGGAGTCCCAACGCTCCGGATGCCGCAAGATAAGACACGTCGTGTCCCGGCATATCTCGCCAGGGACCGGTTTGACCGAAGCCGGAGAGCGAACAGTACACAATCTTTGGGTTTATCGATCTCAAGGCTTGAGGGCCGATACCTAATCGATCTACAACACCGGGCCTGAATGTTTCAATAACCACATCCGCCCAGGCAGCCAGTTTAGCGATAATTTTCCGCGCGGCAGGCGCCTTCATGTCTACGACGATACTTCGTTTGCTTCGGTTCATTCGGTCGAACATGCCGCCGGGAAGCCGGCGACCGAATTCCCCGCCAGGAGGTTCGACTTTAATAATGGTTGCGCCGAGATCTGCCAGGATGGATGTTGCCATCGGACCGGGCAGTTGTGCGGAAAAATCCAGGACGTGGATATCCTTCAAAGGGGTCCAGCTTGATCCAGGTGATTCGGTATTCATTTTACACTCCGATGAGCAAAGCGCTCTGGCGAACTACTACGTAAAAGCGACTTCATCGTTGTTCGAGAATTGACAACGTGACAACGCACAACGCGTGCATCCTCCTTCCAAGGAAAATGCACGTGTGAGCGTACGTTCGAAACGGCTATAGCAACTCGACCTTCTATTTTCAGTCCAGAAAGCGCGAGAAATTCGGCTTTCGCTTCTCGAGAAAAGCGTTGGAGCCTTCTTTCTGCTCCTCTTCCCAAAACCGCTTTGTGAGCACCAGCCGCATCACAGCATCGTCCTGGCCGAGTACGTGGTTGAATTCCGCGACAAACGATGCCTTCAACAAACGAAGGCAAGTCGGGGACAGCGCAAGCAATTCATCGCACCAGCGCTCCACTTCCGCGTCGAGTTCGGCCATGGGCACAACGGAGTTGACCAGTCCCATATCCAGCATTTGCTTTGCGCTATAACGCCGCGCCAGCATCCAAATCTCGCGCGCCCGTTTCTGGCCGACAATATGCGAAAGGTAACTGACTATCGGACCATTCGCGGGGCTGCCGACTCGCGGCCCGTTCTGACCAAAGATCGCGTGGTCAGCGGCAATTGTGAAATCGCTGAAGTAGGCAATATGGTTGCCCCCCCCTATTGCATAGCCGTTCACGCGCGCGATCACGGGCTTTGGACAACGAGATAGGGTGACATGCAGCAAGTAAGGCTCAACAACCAGTCGTTCAAGACCGCCATCTTTCTCCCAATTGACATCGCCACCGGCGCAAAAAGATTTTTCACCGGCTCCCGTCAATACGATAACCCCGATGCCGGAGGCCTTGCCTGCCTCCTCAAAGGCAAACGCCAGCTCTTTCAATGTATCTCCGGTGACTGCATTGAGCTGCTTGGGACGGTTGATGGTTATCCACGCGACAGCACCGCGCTTTTCGTAAATAATATCCTTGTATGTGGAAGTCATATATTCCCTCTCTGTTAGTTGTCAATTTGGTACTCTTGGTTTTTCGCCGGATTCTTTGCAGGTCCGGTAAAAATATCTGCGCTCATCCCAGGATTTCTGTCGTATTGTTTCAACCGGTCTACCTTCCCGTCGATCATCCACCAGCATAATTTTGCGTTTGTAAATTTGGGCCGGTTCAACCGAGTCTCGACAATCCGGGTGCTGACATCGAATCTGAAATCATACAGGGTAACTTCCCGGTTGCGCGGTAAGGCGTGGCCAGAGCGCGTCTGCCCCACGATCAACAATGATCGATCCGAGATGATGCGCCCAGTCGGCTTCGTTGCCATACTCCTCACGCCAGGCCCACAGCCGACGGGTCCAGAGATTGAGCGGATATTCCAGGGTGAAACCGATGGCGCCGTGAATCTGGTGGCCGAGAGAAGTCATCGTGCGCGCTGCTTGGCCGACGCGGATTTTCGCTGCGGCAATTTCTTCGTTGCCATTGCCGCATGCAGTCGCGGCAACCGCAGTGTCGACAAGCACCGATGCGGCGCAGAGTTCGCCGGCCATCGCTGCAAGGTAAGATTGAATTATCTGAAACTGTGAAATGGGCCGGCCGAACTGCTTCCGATCACATGCGTATTGCAAGGTCAATTCATTGATCTTGGTCATGGCTCCCACCATTGCCACGGCGCGACACAGGGCGCCACGCAGACGGATCGCCGCAGGCCCGTGTTCGATACCAACCTCATGAATGTCTCCGGCATCCATACGAATCTCGCTCTCGGTGACGATGTCGTGCGGCTCTCCTGCCAAGTTGCTGCCTGGACGAATGGCTATAGCACCGGCCGGTTTAAGTGCGACATAGGATCGGTTGTCCGTAGAGAAACTGAAGAGCACGCGGTCTGCGTGCCGTGCCCACGGAATTCGTTCTCCCTTCAGCGCGAAGGCAGCGCTTGTCGAACCAACTGGCATTCTGACGGCCGAAGGTGCGACTACGGCTAGTGTGAGCACATGGGCATCGCCGGTATCGATGCCGGTATCTTGCGCTAGCCAGCGGCCGAGCACCTCACTTTCGGCATAGGGGACGAGCGCACCGGCATAACCGATCGCCTGCAGTACCGCGGCGTGCTCTTCGATTCCCATGGCGGGTGCGCCGCTGTCGGCAACGCCCATCAATCCGAGTTGCTGCCAAACTTGTGTGTCGATCCCGGTTTGCTCGGCTGCCACCGTATTGCGCGGTGCGACCTTGTCGGCGAGCATGCGGCCGATAGATTCTCTCAACATGTCGGGTATGTCGTTCATCAGCGTAACCCCAGCCCACGAGCAATAATCCCGCGCAGCACTTCGTTGGTCCCGCCACGCAGCGTAAACGCCGGCGACTGCATGACCGACTGTGCCAGAAAATTAACAAAAAGATCCTCGCTGTCGAATGAGGGAATAACCGAATAGAGCAGACGTGCGTATTCAGTTATCTCACTCTCGAAGCGCGTCCCCATGTCCTTGACCAAGGCGGCCTCAACGCCTAGGCTCTGGCCGTCCTCCAACGCGGCGGCGATGGCGATCGACATCGTACGCAAGGCCCAAAAGCGAGCGACCAGTTCGCCTATGCCGACGAGAGCACGCTCGTTGTCCGGGTTCGACTGCGTTCGCCGCACCAGCTCGACCAAAAGCGGAAAAGTACTCATGAACCGTTCCGGGCCACACCGCTCAAGGACTAATTCGGAAGTGATGATTTTCCAGGCTTCGCCGGGCTGGCCGAGCACCATCGAATCCGGCACTTCGACGCCGTCCAGTATGACCTCGTTGAAACCGTGTTCGCCTGTTGGCAATAGGATCGGCTGCACCGTCAGCCCCTTCGCCGGTAGCTGCACGATCAGCGTAGTGAGTCCCTGGTGCCTGTCACCTTCGCTGGGCGAGGTCCGGCACAGGACGAATATGAAATCGGCCTGATGTGCCGCACTCGTCCACATCTTCGTACCGCTGACTCGCCAGCCGTCCGGGATGCGCTCCGCACGTGTTTTAACGGCAGAAACGTCAGAGCCGACATCAGGCTCGCTGTAACCAACGGCGAATACATAGTCCCCACGGGCAATGCCCGGCAGCATCAGTCGTTTTTGTTCCTCGGTGCCATGACGTAAGAGGCTGGGGCCTATCTGGCGGTCGGCCAGCCAGTGACTCGCCACTGGCGCACCGGCAGCGAGCAATTCCTCGATTACGATAAAACGATCAATAGACGAACGTTCGTGGCCACCGTATTCCTTCGGCCAAGTCATGCCGATCCAGCCATGCGAGGCGAGCTTGCGGCTGAAGTCCCGACTGAAGCCCTTCGTCCAGCAATCGCATTGCGGGACGAAGCCGCCCGAAGCCAGTTCGTTGCGGATGAATGCACGTACCTGTCCACGAAGCTCTTCGCTGCGCGGATCCAGGTTTCTTGGTTTCAATTGAATCATCTTGCCACTCGTTTGGTAGCCGGCGCGCCGGATATCTATTGCGACTGACCTGCGCGGATGGCTGGCCCACAGTCATTCAGAACTTCTCCGGCATCGAATTGGCTACCGATTGATAGCCGAAAATGACCGGTGGTGCATATTATTGAACGTTGTTCATATGATATGGTCTCCTGTTTGACGTGTCAACAAGGAGTCTTTGCCATGCATCCGATCTTTGACATGTTGCAATATCATCTGTATATTTCCGAACAGTGTTCAAAAATAGCAACTACCATACACATGCAGACAATTGAAATGAATTTAGAGCGAGAGGGAGAGGCGTACCGGCGGAATCGAGCCGAGATGCTGGAGAAGATCGGCGAAGTCGAAGCGCTGAAAGCGCGGGCGGTCGAAGCCTCGGCGAAGTCGGGTGTGCGTTTTGCGAAGCGCGGACAGATTCTGCCGCGGGAGCGGCTGGCGCGGCTGCTGGATCCGGGCAAGCCGTTTCTGGAGCTGCTGGAACTTGCGGGATATTGCGGCATAGAGAACCCCGATCCGGCGACCAGCATCCCGGGG
>JBAYVU010000061.1:0-16765 GCA_041674385.1 Sterolibacterium sp. | reverse complement strand
TTGAGGATCGGCGTCTCGAACAGGCCGTCTCGACCCTTGAGAAGGGAAACCTTTCCCCATGAAACTGCACAGACTTTTCGCTGTGATGCGCAAGGAAACCAGGGAGATCATCCGCGACCGGGTTACCTTGTTCATGGCGTTTTTGTTCCCGGCCGTATGGATGTTGATATTCGCTTACTCCGTTTCGCTGGACGTGGAAAACGTACAGTTCGGTGTGCTGGATCAGGATCAGACGCCGGCGAGCGCAAGACTGATAGATGCCTTTGCCGAAAGCAGATATTTCAAACTGGTGCGTCGTTACGACTCGGAACGGGAAATCCGTGAATCGATGCAAGCCAGCGAGGTCAAACTTGCCTTGGTTATTCCGGCCGGCTTCAATTCGCAAGCCAGTCGCAAGGACATTCCAGAAGTACAACTGCTGATCGATGGCAGCTATTCCGCCACCGCGCTGATAACTTTGAATTACGGCATGTCCATTGTTTCCGGCTTTCAGGAACGAGGCAAGCGATTGATCAATGTACAGACTCGCATCTGGTACAACCCCAGCTTGCAAAGCATCATTTATGTGGTTTCAGGACTTTACGCGGTGATCATTGCGGCTTTCCCGCCATTGCTGACGACCTTGGCCATCGTGCGCGAAAAAGAGAGTGGCGCGATTCAACAAATTTACGCATCGCCCTTGACGGTACCCGAGTTCTTGCTGGGCAAACTGTTTCCTTACGGGGTCATTGCCAGCATCCAACTGTTCTCCATTGTCATGCTCGGCTATCATTGGTTTGGCGTACACTTCAACGGCAGCATCGGCTTTATGGCCATTGCCGGGATACTCTATGTGTTTTGCAACGTGGGTATCGGCCTATTGATCTCGACAATAACCAACAGCCAGTTGCTGGCAGTGCTGATTGCCCTGTTGGCGACCATGATGCCGTCAATGCTGTATTCGGGATTTGTATTTCCGATTTATGCAATGGCCATGCCGATACAAGTTTTCTCGTATATCTTCCCCGGCCGTTATTTCGTCGATATCTCACGGGGAATCATCCTCAAAGATGCCGGACCGATCGACTTGGCTCAGCCACTGTTGCTGTTGCTGGTCTATACCATGATTGTATTCATTGGCGCTGCGCTTCTTTTCAAGAAAAAAGTCGCCTGACACGCCATTCGGGATGCACTCTACAATGGAATTGCATGCGACAGCCAAGGAAGGAGTGGACCATGTGGAATCGAATTAGGAACCTGCTGCTCAAGGATATGATTCAGTTCGCCCGCGACAAGACCCTTTTGATCATAATAGTTTATTTGAATACCATTTGTGTATTGATCTGCGGCTATGCCATGATCTTCGAGATAAAGAACATGCAGGTGGCGGTGATTGATTTCGATCGTAGCGTGGTCAGCCGCAGTCTCATAGACAAATACAATCTTTCCGATGCTTTCAAGGTTGCCGGGGTCGCCGATACGCAAGAGCAGGCTGAAAGCTGGATGCGTAGCGGAAAAGTCAGTTATGTGCTGGTGATTCCCAATAATTTCGGACAAGACCTGCGCCTCGGCAGGGAGCCGCAGCTTCAGATATTGCTGGACGGCACCAACTCCAATGCCGCAACGATGGCCAAGGATTACACCAAGGAAATTGTGCGCAGGTTCGAGATCGAATTCAGCAAGTCCCCGGATCGCACATCCACTGTAAAACCCGTGATGCAAGTCTGGTACAACCGCACCCAGACGCTTGAATCCTTCGTGGTGATATCGACGATCGCGGCGGGCTTCTTGATGATCGGCGTCATTTATTCGGCAGCCTCGATTACCCGGGAAAAAGAAATCGGCACCATCGATCAACTGATGGTGACGCCAACTCGCGTCTGGGAAATCTTTCTGGCCAAGACAATCTGCACCGTTATTGTCGGATTGATCGGCTTCTTTCCCAGCCTGGTCATACTCTGGTGGTTTGGTGTGCCGATGCACGGCAGCCTGATGTTGTTTCTATTCCTTGCCGGCATATTCCTGATTAGCGCCGTTGCCATCGGTGTCTTCATTGCATCGGTGACCCGCACCTTGCAGCAAAGCCTGCTGCTATGTTTGTTCGGGATATTTCCAATGGATTTTTTGTCCGGGGTTCTGACTCCGATAGACTCCCTGCCAAAGATTATTCAACTTACCGCCAATCTGAGTCCGGCCAAACATTTCATCGATATCTGCGTAGGTATTTTCCTCAAAGGGGCAGGCATTGTCGAACTCTGGCCGGCCGCGCTCAGCATGGCCGCAATTGGGGCGGTTCTCTATCTGCTGGCAGCTTGGCGTTTCAAAGCAAACCTGTCCACCGGATAATTGAAGGTTAGAAAGGGTGGCTGACCGCTAAGGCGCCAGGTATTTTCTGATGGAATGTTCAATATCTTGCGGCTCCTGATTCCAGCCATAGGACTTCAATAGCGCTCCGCCGGGAGACATCAGATACAACACCGCACTATGATTCATTGAATAATCGTGCTCGCCGACTGCGCATTTCGCCCGTGTGGCTCGCCAAGCTCCCATGACGCGCTCAATCTCTGCGGGCGTTCCAGTCAGGTAGATGATGCGCGGGTCAAATGCCTTGGCATACTGGCGCAAATGCGCCGGCGTATCCCGCTGTGGATCGACAGTAATGAACAAGGGGTAGATCCGATCCGCCAACGGCCCCATGCGTTGCAGTATCGCCGATACTCGATACAGAGTTGCCGGGCAGACATCGGGACAATGGGTATAGCCAAAAAAGATCAATTGATGGCGACTGGCAAAAGTCTTCTCGGTCGCGGCCCGGCCGGTGTGATCAACCAAAGAAAATGGGCCGCCTATCTGGGATTCCATGCCGGGTGGGACAACTCCCTCGCTTTGTCGCAGTTGCAAGAGGTAATCCGCCAGGAATATGGCGCCCATGATTCCTGCAACCGAGAGGGCAAGCAGGAGGCTCCGTTTGATGGTAAAGAATGGCATGGGTCGGTGCAAATGCCCTCTGCATTTTCCTAGACTGAAGTACCCATCCCGGCAACCCTCATCAGATGCCAAAATCAACGAAACCCTTCTCTACTTGGCTGGTGGCCGCAATCATTCTAATTCCCCTGGTCACCGCAGTCTATATCAGATTCCGCCCGCAAGTATTCGAGCTGATGGCTTCGGGCAGCCAATGGATACTAGTGACTTGCGGATTTGCCGACAGCGGCGACATCCTGATGCAGGACGATCGCTGGCGCAAACTATATTATGCCATACGCATGTTCAAGGGTACGCCGCCGCGCGAGCTTTCGCCCGAAGACGCACGGGCTGACAGACAGTACCCGGGAATGGGGTTTGGGGTGGTGCATACATTCAGCAAGACACCGGTTCCGCGCGTTATCGGTGGCTGGCTGTTTTCCATTCCCTGCGCCTACTTCTCCGATGCCCGGGACTGCCAGGAAACAAACGCCAATATTGCGCACTTGAAGGTTGGCATCGGCGATTGGGCGCCGATAAGTCCGGAGACAGTCGACCAATTCCTCGTGGCGAACTCCGCTGAAACCATACGCGTTACCATCATGGGCCTGGGACAACACCCGGCAAGCTGGTGGCAAATTGATCCAAGCGGCCTGAAACTCTTGCCCGATCCACCCGCCGGATATAGAAAGTATGCGTTAGCGGGCATGAATGACGACCACTATCAGCTGTACCTACCGTCGAAGCCCAACGGCTACCATCATCAGTTCCAGTGCACCGACCCACAGTGGGCAGAACAAAAGCGGATCATGGATCACTGCCTGATGCGCTTTATGTATCGCGATAGTGTCGCCGTCGAAATCAAATTCTCCGCGCAAGCACGAGACCAGTGGCCTCGCCTGCGCGAGGCCACGGAAAAGCTGGTGGGAACATTCCAAGTGCGCCGGTGATGCGGCATCCGTCCGCCGATCCGGCTTAACCGCTGAAGAAATCCTTGACCTTGTCCATCCAGGACTTCGCCCGGGGATTGTGCTTGCCCGTATCCTCGGCGTTGATCGCCTCGAACTCGAGCAGCAATTCCTTTTGGCGTTCCGTCAGGTGTATCGGTGTTTCGACCACCACGTGACAGAGCAGGTCGCCATGACCGATGCTGCGCACGCCCTTGATGCCCTTGCCGCGCAGACGGAACACCTTGCCGGTCTGGGTCTCGGCCGGGATCTTCAGCCGCGCCACACCGTCCAGGGTCGGTATCTCGATTTCTCCGCCCAGCGCCGCCGCCGCAAAGCTGACCGGCATCTCGCAGTGCAGGTCGTCGTGGTCACGCTGAAATACCGCATGTGGCTTGAGGTGGATTTGCACATACAGGTCGCCCGGCGGCCCGCCATTGACGCCATGCTCGCCTTCGCCGGAGAGGCGAATGCGATCGCCCTCATCGATCCCGGAAGGAATCTTCACCGAAAGCGTCTTGTGCTGCTTGACACGACCGGCGCCATGGCAGGAAATACACGGCTCGGCGATGAAGCGGCCGGTGCCGTGACACTTCGGGCAAGTTTGCTGGATCGAGAAAAACCCCTGCTGCATACGCACCTGGCCGTGGCCGCTACAGGTCGGGCAGGTCTTCGGCTCGGTGCCTTTCTTGGCACCGGTTCCCTTGCAGGACTCGCATTCCTCCATGGTCGGAATGCGGATGCGGGTTTCCGAACCGCGCGCCGCGTCTTCAAGGGAAATTTCCAGGTTATAGCGCAAATCGGCGCCGCGATAGACGTTCGAGCGGCCGCCGCCGCCCCGGCCGCCGCCGAAAATGTCGCCGAAAATATCCGAGAAGGCGTCGCCGAAACCCCCCATGCCCGGACCGCCGCCCATGCCCGACTGCTGGTCGACCCCGGCATGGCCATACTGGTCGTATGCGGCGCGCTTGCTGGCATCGGAAAGAATCTCGTAAGCCGCCTTGGCTTCCTTGAATTGCTCCTCGGCCTTGGGATTATCCGGGTTGCGATCCGGATGGAATTTCATGGCCAGCTTGCGGTAGGCCTTCTTGATCTCGTCTTCGCTCGCATCGCGGTTGATGCCGAGAATTTCGTAATAGTCGCGTTTAGCCATAGTGGTTCGCAAATTGTCCGAGTAACACAAAAGCCGAGTCAAGGGGCGCGCCAGCGCCCGCTTCAACTCGGCCAGTCAAAACGGCGCTACGCGCCCGTTTTAACCCTTCTTGTCTTTCACTTCCGTAAATTCCGCATCGACGACATCGCTTTCATCTTTCTTCGCTTCGCCACCCGCAGCCGCATTGGCATCACCCGCTGCACCTTCGGCCGCTTGTTGCTGGGCATAAACCGCTTCACCGAGCTTCTGCGAGGCGGTCATCAGGGCTTCGGTCTTGGCCTCGATGGTGGCCTTGTCGTTGCCTTCCTTGATGGCGTCCTCGGCGGCCTTGATGGCTTCCTCGATCTTGACCTTCTCTTCGGCGCCGATCTTGTCGCCGTGCTCACCCAAAGCCTTCTTCACCGAGTGCACCATGGTATCGCAGCGATTGCGGGCGTCGACCAGTTCGTGGGCCTGCTTGTCCTCTTCGGCATGTGCCTCGGCATCCTTCACCATGGCCTGGATTTCCGCCTCGCTCAAGCCGGAGTTGGCCTTGATGGTGATACGGTTCTCCTTGCCGGTGGCCTTGTCCTTGGCCGACACATGTAGAATGCCGTTAGCATCGATATCGAAAGTCACCTCGATCTGCGGCATGCCGCGCGGTGCCGGCGGGATGTCGGTCAGGTTGAACTGGCCGAGGCTCTTGTTGCCCGAGGCGATCTCGCGCTCGCCCTGCAGCACATGGATGGTCACCGCACCCTGGTTGTCGTCGGCGGTGGAGAAGACCTGGCTCTGCTTGGTCGGTATGGTGGTGTTCTTGGGAATAAGCTTGGTCATCACGCCGCCCAGTGTCTCAATACCGAGCGACAACGGGGAGACATCCAGCAGCAGCACATCCTTGACTTCGCCTTGCAACACGCCGCCCTGAATTGACGCACCGATCGCCACCGCCTCGTCGGGATTGACGTCCTTGCGCGGCTCCTTGCCGAAGAACTCCTTCACCTTGTCCTGTACCTTGGGCATGCGCGTCATGCCGCCGACCAGGATCACGTCGGCGATGTCGCTGACCTTGACGCCGGCATCCTTGATGGCGAGACGGCAGGGGGCGATGGTGCGCTCGATCAACTCGTCCACCAGCGACTCGAACTTGGCGCGGGTGATTTTCAGGGTCAGGTGCTTGGGGCCGGTGGCGTCGGCCGTGATGTAAGGCAGATTGATTTCGGTCTGCTGCGACGAGGATAGCTCGATCTTGGCCTTTTCGGCGGCATCCTTGAGGCGTTGCAGCGCCAGGATGTCGTTCTTCAGATCGACGCCCTGTTCCTTCTTGAATTCGGTGACGATGTAGTCGATCAGGCGCTGGTCGAAGTCCTCGCCGCCGAGGAAGGTGTCGCCGTTGGTCGACAGCACTTCGAACTGGTGCTCACCGTCGATCTCGGCAATGTCGATGATGGAGATGTCGAAAGTGCCGCCGCCGAGGTCATACACCGCGATCTTGCGGTCGCCCTCCTGCTTGTCGAGGCCGAACGAGATCGCGGCCGCGGTGGGTTCGTTGATGATGCGCTTGACTTCCAGGCCGGCGATGCGGCCGGCGTCCTTGGTGGCCTGGCGCTGGCTGTCGTTGAAGTAGGCCGGCACGGTGATGACGGCTTCGGTGACTTCCTCGCCGAGGTAATCCTCGGCGGTTTTCTTCATCTTGCGCAAGACTTCGGCGGAAACCTGCGGCGGCGCCATTTTCTGGCCGCGCACCTCGACCCAGGCATCGTTGTTGTCGGCTTTGACGATCTTGAAAGGCATCAGGTCGATGTCCTTCTGGACTTCCTTTTCGTCGAAACGGCGGCCGATCAGGCGCTTGACCGCATACAGGGTGTTTTTCGGATTGGTCACGGCCTGGCGCTTGGCCGAGGCGCCGCACAGAATCTCGCCGTCGTCGGCATAAGCGACGATGGACGGCGTGGTACGCGCACCTTCAGAGTTCTCGATAACCTTGGGCTTGCCGCCCTCCATGATGGCGACGCAGCTGTTGGTGGTGCCGAGGTCGATGCCGATGATCTTGCCCATGTTGATGTCCTTTTCCTAATTGATATGTTGCCCGGCGCGGGCTGAAATTCAAATCTGAAGCGAATATGGGGCTGTTCCGGCGCTCTTCAAGCACCGGGACCGTGTCTTATGTGCCTTATGTGCCTTTTGCCTTGGAGACCACCACCATTGCCGGTCGCAGAATGCGTTCACTCAGCATGTAGCCCTTCTGCAGCACGTTGATGACGTGGTTCGGCTCGGTGTTTTCGTCCGGCGCTTCCATCTGGCTGATGGCCTGATGCTTATGCGGATCAAATTTTTCGCCGAGCGGATTGACGACCGCGATGTTCGCCTTCTCGAAGGCGCTGCTGAGCTGGCGCAAAGTCAGTTCGACGCCGGCATGCAGGCTTTCGGCAGATTGGTTTTCACTGGCCAGCGCGGCTTCCAGGCTGTCGATGACCACCAGCAGCTCGCCGGCGAATTTTTCGCTGGCAAACTTGTAGGCTTTGGCGATATCGTCCTGGGCGCGACGACGCACATTCTCGGTTTCGGCCTTGGCGCGCAGCCAGGCGTCGTGATGTTCGGCCGCCTTGAGTTCTGCGGCGCGCAGCAAATCCTCAATGCTCGGCGTGACCTCGACTTGGGCCTGGGCATCGGCAGGGCTTGGGATATCTGCGCCGACCGTGGCTTCAGCAGCGAGAGTGGGGTTGGGATGATTATCCTGCATGGAAGTATCTCTTTATCTGGCAAACCTCGGCCAGATTGGGGACAATGTTGCCGGTTTCAAGAGCCGCAGGAAAATTCTTTCGCGGTCGGCTCTACCCGGCGGAATTCGCCCCGGGCAAGAATTCAGACGGTCAGGTCGACCTGCTGGAGCGTCCCGGCCATGCCATCCTCGGCAAGATAAATACCGCTGGCGCGGACAGCGCCAAGGGACTGATTGGTGCTGTCTCTCAGCTCAAAGGGCGTCGCTTGCCTGCCCAGGAACAATGCGCCCACATTTGTCTGCTGCAAGCTTGCCAGCACGCCGCCGCCTTGACTGTCGGGCGTCCATACCCGCAATTTGCCGAATACCGGATCGTTCTCGTCGATCCAGTGGTTGCCGTCGCTATCATGCCGGGCCAGATCGGCAAAACCATTGCCGCTGACGGTGCCGAACAGTTCTTTGCCCGAATCGATCTTGCCGTTACCGTTCAGATCGAGTGCCAGATAACCGCTGCCACCGCCGAGAAGCGGCACATTCTCGTTTTGTCCGTTGCCGGCGAGATCAAACCGGAAACGCTGGTTTTGCAACTGCGCCGCGCTGCCGCCGAAATTGATGACCAACGGATCCTTCTTGCGCGCGTCGCCCGCGCGCAGGCTGAGACTGATTTCCTCACTGTAGCGGCGTTGCATGGTGAGGTCGAGCTGAAACCGGATTTCCTTGCCATCGCTGGTGCGAACCGTCCCCTCGGCCTGGAAGGAAGACTGTTCGCTCTCTGTGCGCACTTCGTGCCGTTCGTATTCGATGCCGAAGCCGGCACTTTTGACGGCCTGGCCCTGCTGTACCATCGGCGGAGAGCTCGGCGTCGAGGCAGACAGTGTCGCTTGTCCTGGCGGCGCCTGGCTGGCGAATAGGTTGATGACGTGCCCGGTGAGCATTTCCAGCATTGCCCGGATCAGCCGCAAGATCGGATCGTTATTGGCGCTTTCGATGGCATCGTTGATCGCCTGGCCACCCGAGGATGGCGAAGACTGCTCCTGAGCTTGGGCGCTAAGGGCAGCAGGAGAGATGGCGGGCGCGGGTGTAGGGAGCGTAGGGGGAGTAGATTGTCCGGCAGCGTTGCCTTCAAAGTCGGGCCGGCTCTCGCCGACCCAGGCGCGCAGGGACTCCCGCAATTCGTGGCTGGCAATGGCGCTATGCTGCGATGAAAAAGCGATGCTGGCGGCGGCGATCTTCATGAAGGCCCCCCTATCAAGAAAACGGTGAAGGGTTAATACAGTCGGAGTAATGAATGCATTAACGGCCGCCGCCACAGAATCTTGATGCGCATCAGGTATGGTTGCGAATTAAGATGCCGCCCCGAGTGTCCTGGCTCGCTCGGCAGTCGCCGGATCGGCCTGTGTCGGCAGGTTGAGCCAGTGGCCGAGATGCTCGCAGCTCAGCTCGGCCAAGGCGGCGATCCAGTCGGCACGCTCATTCAGGCAAGGCAGGTAGTGGAAAACACTGCCGCCGGCCCCCAGGAAAGCGGTCTTGCATTCGATGCCGATCTCTTCCAGCGTCTCCAGGCAATCGCCGACGAAACCGGGGCAGATCACATCGACACGGCTGACGCCGCTGCCGGCAAGCTTTTCCAAGGTGGCCTGGGTATAGGGTTGCAGCCACTCGGCGCGACCGAAGCGCGACTGGAAAGTGAGTTGCCACTGCTCGGGGGCGAGGCCCAACGCCTCGGCCAGCAAGCGCGCCGTCTTTTGGCATTCGCCGTGGTAGGGGTCGCCGCGGTCCAGCGTATAGCGCGGCAGCCCGTGGAAGCTCATGACCAACCGATAGCCGGAGGAAGGCCTGGGATGTTTCGTCCAGTGCTCGCGCACACTGGCGGCCAGCGCAGCGATATAGCCGGAGCGATCGTGAAAACTGCGGACCAGGCGCAGTTCTGGAATGTTGCGGGTATGCTGCACCCAGCCGGCGACTGCATCGTAGACGCTGGCCGTGGTGCTGGCGGCATATTGCGGATAGAGCGGCACGATCAGGATGCGAGCGCAATGTTCCGCCTTGAGACGGTCCAGAGTCGCCGCGATCGATGGCTGGCCGTAGCGCATGGCCGCGGCCACGACGATCTCCGGGTGACCGCTGGCCCCCAGCAAACCGTTCAGCAGCTTGGCCTGACGCTCGGTGTGCAGCTTCAACGGCGAACCTTCCGGTGTCCATATCGCAGCGTATTTCCCGGCCGATTTTTTCGGGCGTACATTGAGGACGATGCCTTTCAGGATCAGCCACCACAACGGACGGGGAATTTCCACCACGCGCGGGTCCCAGAGGAACTCGCCAAGATATGTCCTCACGGCTGCCGCGGTAGGTGCCTCCGGGCTGCCGAGGTTGACCAGCAGCACCGCCGTCTTGGTCGCGCTGTCATGCCGGAAGGAAGGTTCGGGCTGGTAGCGCGGCATCAGCTTTTCGACAGGGCGCTTGAAAGCAGTTTGGCCGTGATGTCGACGATGGGGATCATGCGCTCATATGCCATGCGCGTCGGCCCGATGACGCCGACCGAGCCGACGATGCGTCCGTCGACTTCGTAGGATGCGGCAATGACGCTGCATTCGTCGAGCGAGGCGATGCCGGATTCGCCGCCGATATAGATCTGAATCCCGTCGGCGCGATTGCTGACGTCAAGCAATTGCATCAGACTGGTTTTTTGTTCGAACAGCGCGAACAACTGGCGCAAGCGGCCCATGTTCGAAGACAGGTCTTCCACTTCGAGCAGGTTGCGTTCTCCTGAGATCACATATTGCGACGAAATGTCCGAAATCGCCTGTCCGCTGGCATTGAGCGCAGCGCTCATGAGTTCGCTCATGTCGGTGCGCAACTGGTGTAGTTCGTCGAAAATGCGTTGCTTGACCTGGGAAAAATCCAGGCCGGCACAATTCTGGTTGAGATAATTCGCGGCTTCGATGAGTTCCCCCGGGCTGTGGGTGCGCTGGGTATAAAGGATGCGATTCTGCACGTCGCCGCTCTCGGTGACGATGATGAGCAGGATGCGCTTTTCCGACAGGTTGATAAACTCGATCTGGCGGATGCGGGGCTCCTGGCGGCGCGGCGCCACGACGACCCCGGCAAAATGGGTGAGCTGCGAGAGCAACTGCGAAGCCTGGTTGATCAGGCGCTGCGGCTGGTCGGGCTGGATCGCTCCCTGTATTTCATTGATTTCGGCACGTTCGAGAGGCCGCATGGTCAACAGCGAGTCGACGAACAAACGGTAGCCTCGCGGCGTCGGAATGCGTCCGGCCGAGGTATGGGGGCTGGTGATGAAGCCCAGTTCCTCGAGATCGGACATGACATTGCGGATCGTCGCCGGCGAGAGTTCGAGACCCGAATGCCGGGACAAGGTGCGCGAACCGACTGGCTGACCTTCCGCGATGTAGCGTTCGATCAGAGTTTTGAGCAGGGTCTGGGCGCGCTTGTCGAGCATGGTGCTTATTCTAGTACCCCAGACCCAACTGCGGGCACTTGTGGTTTAATTCATGCATGATGGAAACGGAGTTTCACACCATTGCCTTGATTGGCAAATACCAGAGTCCGGAAGTCGCCGGCTCGCTCAAGATTCTGGTCGGCTTCCTGCTTGGTCAGGGACGGCAGGTACTGCTCGAGGAAGAAACCGCGCAATCGGTGGGCAATTACGGCTGTGCGGCGGCGGGCTACGAGGCTATCGGCTTGGAAGCGGATCTGGCGATCGTTCTCGGCGGCGACGGAACCATGCTGAATGCGGCGCGGCGCCTGGCCGAATACGGCGTACCGCTGGTCGGCGTCAACCGCGGCAGGCTGGGCTTCATGACGGATATCGCCAGCGACAACATGCTCGCCAGCATCGCTGCGCTGCTGGCCGGAAAATTCTCCACAGAGCAGCGCTTCCTGCTCGATGCCGAGGTATTGCGCGACAACCAGCGGGTCTATGACACGCTGGCGCTGAACGACGTAGTGGTCAACAAGGGCGAGATCGGCCGCATGATCGAAATGGAGGTCAAGGTCGACGGTGAGTTCATCTATGTGCTGCGCGCCGACGGCATGATCGTTGCCACGCCGACCGGCTCCACCGCGTACGCACTTTCGGCCAACGGCCCCATTCTCCATCCTTCCGTGCCAGGCATCGCCCTGGTTCCCTTGTGTCCGCATGCGCTGTCGAACCGCCCGATCACGCTCTCCGACCGCAGCCGCATCGAGATCGTGCTAATGCCGCAACATGACGCCCGCATCCACTTCGACGGACAGGCGCATTTCGATGCCCGCGCCGGCGATCACATCTGCATTACCCGTTCGCAGCGCTCCATCACGCTGCTGCATCCTCCCGGCTACAGTTATCTCGCCATGCTGCGCGAGAAGCTGCACTGGAGCGCCACTCCACGCCACTGAGCACGCCGCCAAGCCAACCAACCCGCCCGTCATCAGCCCATGTTGCGCCGCTTGTACATTCGCGACTTCGTCATCGTCGATAGGCTCGAACTGGATTTCGCAGCGGGCTTCGGCACGCTCACTGGCGAAACCGGCGCGGGCAAATCGATACTGATTGACGCCTTGTCGCTGGCACTCGGCGACCGCGCCGACGGCAGCGTGATCCGCAGCGGCTGCGAACGCGCCGAAGTCTGCGCCGAATTCGATGCGCCTGACGCCGGTCCGCTGGCCGAATGGTTGCGCACCAACGATTTCGAAGCCGAGACCGGCTGCCTGCTGCGGCGTATCGTGGATAGCGGCGGCCGTTCGCGCGCATACGTGAACGGCGCGCCGGCCACGCTGACGCAACTGCGCGAAGCGGCCGAATTTCTCGCCGACATCCACGGCCAGCATACCCATCATTCGCTGCTGCGCGCCGAATCCCAGCGCGGCTTGCTCGACGCACATGCCGGTTTGACGCCGCTGGCGCGCGAAGTGGCGGAAAAATACCGTGCCTGGCAGAAACTCCGCCAAGCCTGTGCGCATGCCGCGCGCGATGCTGCCGCGACGGTACGCGAACGCGAGACGCTGGAATGGCAGGTCAAGGAATTACAGGCGCTGGCCTTCGAACCGGCGCAATGGCTGGAGGACAACCAGGAACAGCGGCGCCTCTCGCATGCCGCGAGCCTGATCGAGGGCACCGAAGCGGCGTTGGCCGCACTCGACGATGGCAATATGGCCGTGATGCCGCAACTCGAACAGACGCTGTCGCGCTTGAATGGCCTGGCCGACTACGACGCCGAACTCAAGGAATCGCTCGATTTGCTGGTCAATGCGCAGATTCAGTTGCAGGAGGCCGGGCATGCTTTGCGCCACTACCAGCGCAAGCTCGATCTGGAACCGCGGCGTCTGGCTGAACTCGAAAACCGCATGGCAACCGTCTTGGCGTTGGCGCGCAAGCATCACGTGGCACCCGAGGAATTGCCGCAGCAACTGGCACAGTTGGCGGCGCACCTCGAAGAGCTGGGTCTGCTGGCCGATGCAGCCGCCTTGGCCGAGCACGAGGCCCAGGCGCATCAAGAGTATGCAAGCGCCGCCGGGAAATTGAGCAAGGGACGCGCCAAGACTGCTGCGACATTGGGCAAGGCGGTCAGCGAGGCCATGCAACAACTGGCAATGGCCGGCGGGCGCTTTGAGATCGTTCTGGAGAAACTGGAAGAAGGCGCGGCTTACGGCTTGGAGAGCGTCGACTTCATGGTGTCGGCGAATGCCGGACAACCGCTGCGCCCGCTCGCGAAAGTGGTTTCGGGCGGCGAATTGTCGCGCATCGGCCTGGCGATCCAGGTGATCGCCAGCCAGGCGGCCCAGGTACCGACATTGATTTTCGACGAAGTCGATGTCGGCATCGGCGGCCGCGTCGCCGAAATTGTCGGGCGCATGCTGCATCAGCTTGGCCAAAGCCGCCAGGTGCTCTGCGTGACGCACCTGCCGCAAGTGGCCGCCTGCGCCGACTGGCAGTGGTCGGTCGCCAAAGAAGCGCATGACGGGATCACGCGCTCAAGCGTCCTGCCGCTCGATCATGCCGCCCGCATCGAAGAACTGGCGCGCATGCTGGGGGGTGTGAAGATTACCGAGACGACACGCAGGCACGCCGCCGAACTGCTGGGCGGTTAAGGGCCTAATTCGGCTTACCAAGCCAGCACGAAGTCACGAACGCATCCATCGACGCTGCCGGCTATTTTCGGTTGGGACAATCTTGCCTGATGCAATCGACATAGAGGTAGAGCGCATGCTCGCTGACCACGAAGCCGCGTTCGCGGGCGATGGCGTTCTGCCGCTGTTCGATTTCGGCGTCGTAAAACTCCTCGACTTTGCCGCATTGCAGGCAGACCAGGTGGTCGTGGTGGGAGCCCTCGTTGAGCTCGAACACGGCCTTGCCCGAGTCGAAGTAATGCCGCTGCAGCAGGCCGGCTTGTTCGAACTGGGTCAGCACCCGGTAAACGGTGGCCAGGCCGATGTCGATGCCCTCGGAGATCAGATGGCGATAAACATCTTCCGCCGCCATATGACGTCCTTTCTCCGCCTCGTTTTTGACGAACAGTTCGAGGATTCTCAGGCGCGGAACCGTGACTTTCAAACCGCTGTTCTTCAGATCATATGAATTGCTCATGGTGCGCTTATGATATAGTTTTCGCCTTCGCTTGGATATTCCTTGCATCCTTGCGCTTTTTCCTACCCATTTCCGAGTATTCGAGCCGCCCATGAAGCGTACTGTTTTATTAGTCTTGCCTGCCCTGATCGCTGTTGCCGGCTGCTCCAGTATGCCCAAACTCACTTCCTGGCTGACTCCATATCGTATCGACGTGCGTCAGGGCAATTATGTCACCCAGGAAATGGTCGCGCAGCTCAAACTTGGCCAGAGCCGCGACCAAGTGCGCTTCATTCTCGGTACGCCGCTGCTGGCCGATCCGTATCATGCCGATCGATGGGACTATGTCTATCGTTTTCAGCCGGGTCAGGGCGAAGCGCAGCAGCGCCGCATGACCGTTTATTTCGCCGACGGCAAGCTGTCGCGTATCGATGGCGACGCGATGCCCCCCGCTGCCGCAGGGAAATCGCCGGCGCAAGCCGCTGTGCGTGTCGTCGAAATCGCTCCGGCGACCGCAGCCAAAGACCAGGGCAAAACCGCGCCGGAAGTGCAAAAACCCGCACCGACAAGCAATTAAGCTCAACCTCAGTTTACCTTCTGCTCATTTTCCATGAACCAAACAAGCAAGATGCGGGTCGCGATTGCCGGCGTTTCCGGCCGCATGGGCCGTGCCCTGATCGAGGCGCTGGGGCAAGCCGAAGACGCCACACTGGCAGCGGCGCTCGACTTGGCCGGCAATGCCTGGCTCGGCAGGGACGCCGGCGAGCTGATCGGCGCACGCTGCGGCGTGCGCATCGATGCCGACGTCGATGCCGCATTGACACAAGCCGATTGCCTGATCGACTTCACCCGCCCCGAAGGCACGTTGCAGCACCTTGAGGTATGCCGTCGTCGCGGCGTCCATCTGGTGATCGGCACGACCGGTTTCAGCACCGAAGGCAAGCTGGCGATTCAGGAAGCCGCACGCGATATCCCGATCGTCTTTGCGCCCAATATGGCGGTGGGAGTCAATCTGGTGTTTCGCCTGCTCGACGTTGCCGCGCGCGCGCTCGCCGACGGCTATGACATCGAGATCACCGAGGCACACCACCGCCACAAGGTCGATGCACCCTCCGGTACGGCATTGCGCATGGGCGAGGTGGTGGCCGCCGCGCTCGGCCGCGAACTGGCCGAGTGCGCCGTATATGGCCGGGAAGGCCACACCGGCGAGCGGCCGGCAAAACAGATCGGCTTCTCCACAGTGCGCGGCGGCGACATCGTCGGCGACCACACGGTGCTATTCGCCGGTACCGGCGAACGCGTCGAAATCACCCACAAGGCCGCCAGCCGCATGCCCTATGCCCTGGGTGCGTTGCGCGCCGCACGCTACATGCGCGGCAAATCGAAGGGTTTGTTCGACATGCAGGATGTGCTGGGTTTGCGCTGAGCCACCAGCAGCTTTGCGCTGATATCGGCAACAAACCGGTCGATCGGGACAAGAAAGCTTATGACGGAAGTTCTTCAGCACGCCAAAGCCATCACACAACACCGTGATCACGCCCTGGTCGATACGGCTTTGGTCTATTCGCTGATTGACCAGTTGGGACAGGGCAGAAAGCAATACGTCATTCGTCTCTACCGGATCGAGACTCATGACAATAAATTTCACATTACGCTCACGGCCTGGAACGAGAACAAGTCGGTGCGGTTCGACGAATATGAATGCGATCCCGCAGCCGCTCCCAAGCAGCTGATCCAGGCGCTCACGCTGCATGTGACGACATCGGCGGCGCTCTCCACAAGCAAACGCAGAAAGATGCATTATTGCTGGCTGCCGGTGATGCACGACAAGACCCTGCTGGCCTGCATCGAAGTGGGCCTCAGCTCACCGCTGAATCATCGCCAGATGACGCTCATCGACGGCATGCGCGGTTTATACGCGAACTATCTCAGCCTGCTGCACTACAGCGAGGTCGATACGCTCACGCGACTGCTCAACCGGAAAACTTTCGATGACAGTTTGCACAAGCTCCTGGCCGCGACAAACGCCAAGTCGCTGCTCAAAAAAGATTCGGAGCGGCGCATAGAGAAGTGCGTCGATGCGGAAGGGGATTGGCTGGCGATTATCGACATCGACCATTTCAAACGCATCAATGACCGGTTCGGACACCTATTCGGGGATGAAGTGCTGATATTGATCGCCAACATCATGCGACAGACTTTCCGCAAACGGGACAAGCTGTTCCGTTTCGGGGGCGAGGAGTTTGTCGTGCTGTTGCGTCAGACGACCCAGCAGAACGCTCTCGGTGTATTCGAACGGTTTAGGGAAAGGGTGGCCGCCCATCCGTTCCCGCAGCTGGGCAATGTCACCATCAGTCTCGGAATAACCCATGTCTACCCGTTCGACAACCCCCCAACGCTAATCGGCCGCGCAGACGAAGCGTTGTATCATGCCAAGAGCCATGGGCGCAACCAAC
>JBAYVU010000060.1:0-17072 GCA_041674385.1 Sterolibacterium sp. | reverse complement strand
TCCTATGCAGACTTTGATTGCAGGAAAGGAGGTCTGGAAGGAAAAAGTCCAACAACTGAATTGATCTGACAACCGGCACGCTACAAAACGGGGGACTGTCAGATCAAGTCTGAACTTCTACACCTCACCCCCGATAATTCCATATCAAGAAGTGTAGATCACGCCAGCTTGCCCATGCTTTGGTACATCTTGATGGCTTTATCTGTTTCTCTCCTCACACGCTGAGTATTCGCTTTTTCCTTCATGACGTTATCGACAGCCGCCTTGTTGTCCTGGTTTCTTTTCTCAAAATTATTGGCGGTGCTGGCTCGGTTTTCTTTTTCGACCAATGCATTCGCGTCCTTGTTGCGCTTATCAATTGTTCTGGCGATGTAGGCCGCATCCGTTCGAACAACCAGATCTTTCTCCGCCTTCGCATGCTCGGCGCTAGCCTTGTCAAATGCCAGCGCTCTAGCATTTTGCATGGTCTGCGCGGTTGCCTCGACCTGTTTGTCGTTTTCGGCATTGGCCTTGGCTAGCTTCGCCGAGTTGGCACGAGCGGCACTGTCTTTGTCCTGCCTGATTTTCTGGTTTTCGCTTCTTGTCTCAGCTGCCTTCTGTTTTTCCAGGCTGATGACTTGGCTATGTGCCTCGGATGCCGCCAGCTTGTCCACAACCCGTACCTCGTGTACCAGTCTGGCATCATGAGTCTTCTCTTCGCTGAGCCTGGTTTGGGCCGCTTGCGAAAAAGCGACCTGGTTGGCATGTTGCTCCTTCGCGATATTCTCGCTCTTGGCTGCAACCTGCTGGTCTTCCTCCCGCTTGCGCTTGGCTTCCTGCGCATATTCAAACGCTCGGGCGGCGACGGGGCTGTTGGTTTGAACGGATTCCATAGGGAAGACAATATTTCTTTCGTTTTATCGTCGGTTCCTTGATTTATAGCCTAGACCTGAGTGTTTATTGTAACCAATTTGCATCCTTGCCTGCCGATTGCCCATATGAGCGGGATATTTCGACAATTCGCCGGCCTGAAGGCTAGCCGCCGCGCGTGTTCGACTGCATCTCGAAACTCGCCAACTCGATTTTCCCCGCCGGCCGCCAGCCTTTCTTGCGCTGCTCGACGACGACGTTGGTAAATATCCCGCCGCGTACATAGAACTTCGCCGTCAGGCGCATATAGCGCGGCTTCACGGCGCGGGCCAGGTCGTCGAGGATGCGGTTGGCGACATCCTCGTGGAAATGGCCTTCGTTGCGGAAGCTCCAGATGTACAGTTTGAGGCTCTTCAATTCGATGCAGCGTTTGTCCGGTAGGTAATCGAGGATCAGCGTGGCGAAGTCCGGCTGCCCGGTTTTCGGGCAGAGACAGGTGAACTCCGGGATTTCCATGTGGATCTGGTAATCGCGCTGCGGGGCAGGGTTGGCAAAGGTTTCCAGGGTTTTGACGGGCTGGCTGGGCATGGCAGAGTGGTCTGAAGTTGCGGAAGATGGGTTTCCATTATAATGCCCGCTCTGCGCAGGGTATTGCCTCTGCATGCCGCGCGCTCCTTGAAAACCCATACACGAATAGCCATCCGACGTGCGCCTAACCAAGCTTAAACTCGCCGGCTTCAAATCCTTCGTAGACCCCACCACGGTGCTGTTTCCCGGCCAGCTGGTCGGGGTGGTCGGCCCGAACGGTTGCGGCAAGTCGAACATCATCGATGCCGTGCGCTGGGTGCTGGGCGAATCCAAGGCTACCGCGCTGCGCGGCGAGTCGATGCAGGACGTGATATTCAACGGTTCCGGCACGCGCAAGCCGGTCAGCCGCGCCAGCGTCGAACTGATCTTCGACAACGCCCAGGGCCGTGCCAGCGGCCAGTGGTCGCAGTATGCCGAGATCGCCGTCAAGCGCGTGCTCGACCGCGAAGGCAATTCCAACTACTACATCAACAATTTGCACGTGCGCCGCCGCGACGTCATCGACGTGTTCCTCGGCACCGGCCTGGGACCGCGCGCCTACGCCATCATCGAGCAAGGCATGATCTCGCGCATCATCGAGGCCAAACCGGAGGAACTGCGGTTGTTCCTCGAAGAGGCCGCCGGCGTCACCAAGTACAAGGAAAGACGCCGCGAGACGGAAAACCGCCTGGCCGATGCGCGCGAAAACCTGCTGCGGGTGGAGGATATCCGCAATGAACTGGAAAGCCAGGTCGGCAAGCTCGAAGGCCAGGCCGAGATCGCCCGCCAGTTCCACGAATTGCAGGCGCAGCATGATCGCCGCCAGCAGTTGTTGTGGCTGAAGAAGCGCAACGACGCGCGCGCCGAACACCAACGTATGGCGCGCGAGGTAGAGAAGGGCGCCTTGCGTCTGGATGCCGAGACCGCCCAGCTGCGTGAACTGGAAGCCAGGCTCGAACAGGCGCGCGAGGCGCATTTCGCCGCCAGCGACGCATTGCATGGCGCGCAGAGCGAGATGGTGGTCGCCAAAGCTGAAGTCAGCCGGCTCGAAACGGAAATCAACCACTTGCGCGATACCCGGCAGAAGTTGGATACCCGGCTGGCACAACTGGCCACGGAGAATACGCATTGGAACAATCAGCGTGCCGAACTCGAACTCGAAGCGACGCGCTGGCAAGCCTTACTGGAAAATGCCCGGCTGCGTGCCGAAACCAGCGTCATCCGCCACGAGGAAGCCGCAGCACGCCTGCCGCAGGCTGAGGAAGCCGTCCGCCTGGCCGAGGAGGCCACGGCCGCCACGCGTCGCGCCGTAAATCAAGCCGAACAGGGCTTGCGCCTCGGCGAAGCCAACACCATCCACGCCCAGCGTGCCCTGGAAGGCTATAGCCAGCGGCGTGCGCGCCTCGACCAGGAGCGGACGGCACTCGGTCAGCCGGATCCCGCCGTGCTGGCGGCGAGCCAGGAAAGCTTGGCGCTGGCGCAAGAGCAACTCGAAGAACAGCAGCAGGGTCTCGCCGAGAAGCAAGGCAATCTGCCGCAGATCGAAGCGCAACTGGCCGCTGCTCGCACCGGACTGCAAACGGCGCAACGCACGTTGACCGAAACGCGGGCGCGACGCGATGCCTTGCAGCAGTTGCAAAGCCGCGTCCAGCAGAATGGCAAGATTGGCGAGTGGCTGCAACGGCGCGGGCTGGCTGCGGCGACGCCGCTGTGGCATGCGATTCAGGTCGAGCCGGGTTGGGAAACGGCACTTGAAGCCGTGCTGCGCGAGCGGCTGGCAGCCGTCGTGAGCGGTACGGAAACGCTCGTCAATGCCTTGGCCGATCCCCCGCCCACGTCGTTTGCGCTGGCGGTTTCCTCGTCGTCCGGTTCCTCCAGTTCTATTACACAGGCGGAACATGCCGCTCAACCGTCGCTGCGCGCCAAGGTGCGCTGCGACGATGTCGGCTGGGCGGCAGTGCTGGACGAGTGGCTGGCAGGCGTGATGGTCAGCGACGATCTGGCAGCCGTCTCCGCCAACGCGGCTGCCATTGCGAGCGGCCAAAGCTGGATCAATCGTGCCGGCCATTTGCTGACTGCCCACGGCCTGTTGTTGTATGTGCCCGATGCCAGCACGCACGGTGTGATCGAGCGTCAGCGCGAGATCGATGAGCTTGAGGCGGTCCTGACCCAGTGTCAGTCGGCCGAAAACGCGGCGCATGAGAAGCTGCTTCAGGCCGAGTCTGTGCTGGCGGAGCACCATTCGCAACTGTCCCTGATCCGCAGCAGCGTGCAGGAGTTGCAGCAACGCGTCCACTCGGCCCAGGTCGAGACGCTCAAGCTGACCCAGATGCAGACGCGTTTCGAAGAACGCTCGGCACAAATCGACCGCGATCTGGCCGAAATCCTCAAGGGCGAGGAAACCGAGCGCATCGAGGTGGCGCGCGCCGAAGAAGAAGCCTTGCGCTTCCGTGAGCAACTGGCGGCAACACGCAGCCAGCTCGACCAGGTGATGGAAGTCCAGCGGGGCTGCGACACGGCCTTGCGCGAGGCGCGCAGCCTGGAACAGCGGCTGGCGCGCGAGGCCCAGGAAGTGCGCTTCACCGAACGCGAATGCCTCGGCAAGCTGGAAGACAATGCGCGCAGCAGCGAAACCGCGCATCAGCAGCTGGAACGCGTCGCCGCAGACAAGGCGGCGGCGGAAAGCGAGAGAAGCAGCATCAGCGAAGAGTCGCTGATGGAACGGCTGCAAGTCGCGCTGGGCGAGCGCCAGGAACGCGAAGCCCTGCTGGCCGGCCGGCGCAATGCGTTGGAGGAGTGCGCCGGTGTCTTGCGCGGACTGGATGAGAATCGCCTGCGCATCGAGCAAAGCCTGAATCCGCTGCGCGAACGTATCAATGAGTTGCGTCTCAAGGAGCAGGCGGCGCAGCTCAACGAGGAACAGTATGTGCAGCGTCTTGCCGAAGTGAATATTCTGAGCGAGGAAGACTTGGCGCCGTTGCAGGCCGAACTGGTGCCTGGTCTCAAAGAGGCTGCTTTGCAGGCCGACATTTTGCGCCTCACCCAGGAGATCGAGGCGCTTGGCCCGGTGAACCTCGCCGCTTTGGAGGAACTCAGCACAGCCCGCGAGCGCAAGAGCTATCTGGACGCCCAGTCGACGGACCTGAATCAGGCGATCGGCACGCTCGAAGACGCGATCCGCCGCATCGACCACGAAACCCGCGAGCAGTTGCAGCAGACTTATGACATCGTCAACGGCCACTTCGGCACGTTGTTCCCGCAGCTTTTCGGTGGCGGCGAGGCGCGCTTGATCCTGACCGGCGACGAGATTCTCGATGCCGGCATCCAGGTGATGGCGCAACCGCCGGGCAAGAAGAACAGCAGCATCCACCTGCTTTCCGGCGGCGAAAAGGCGCTCACCGCCATCGCGCTGGTGTTCTCCTTGTTCCAGCTCAACCCGGCGCCGTTCTGCCTGCTCGACGAGGTCGATGCGCCGCTCGACGACACCAATACCGAGCGTTTCTGCGGCATGGTGAGGCGCATGTCGCAACAATCCCAATTCCTGTTTATCAGCCACAACAAGATCGCCATGGAAATGGCGCAGCAGCTGGTCGGCGTCACCATGCAGGAACAGGGCGTCTCGCGCGTGGTCGAGGTCGACATGGAAGAAGCCTTGCGCATGAACGAAGAGGTCGCGGCGTAATGTTAATGTCGTCCGGGGCGTTCGGCATGTTCAACGAACTGCAATGGACGCTGATCGGTGCAGGCATGGCGGCAGTCGCCGGGGTATGGGGCTACAACACTTGGCAGGCGTATCGGCAGCGCAAGCTGGCACAACAGATTTTTCGCAGCGATCAAGCCGATGCCCTGCTGCCTCAGGAAGAGGGAGCCCCCTGCGCCCGCCAGGACGAACCGGTAGGCGAAACGCAGCGTATCGAACCGACATTTGTCGAAGACGGAGCCGTGGAAGAACCCGAAGCCGTGGAAGCCGCTGAAGGATTCGTCGATACCAGCGACACGCCGCCGAATGAACCACCGCTTGAACTGGCGGACAAGCTTACCGATTGCATCGTGCTGATCGAAGCGGCAGAAATGGTTGCGGCGCCGCTGCTGTGGGCGGCGCAGCGCAAGCTGCTGGGCAAGCTGGAAGGACGCCTGCGCTGGAGCGGCTGGGACGAAAACAACGGCCAATGGAAACTGTTGCATGCCCACGATGCCACCAGTTACCGACGTCTCTGCGCGGCATTGCAAATCGTCGACCGAAATGGCCCGATCAGCGAAACCGACCTGGCCGGTTTTTTCGGAGGCGTGCGCGAATTGGCCGAGAACTTCCAGATCAAGGCCGAGTTGCCAGCAGTGGCAGAGGTGCTTGCCCGTGCCCATGCGCTCGACGAATTTTGCGCTTCGGTCGATTGGCGTATCGGCATCAATGTCGTGACTCGCGACGGCAATTCCATTCCCGCGGCCCACTTGATCGATTTCGCCACTGAGACCGATTTATGGCTCAAGAATGACGGCTTTTTTCATGCCGAAGATGCCTCGGGACAAACCCTCTTCACCTTGAGCCAACTTGGCGGAGCGACCTTTTCCGACCGGGGCTTGAGCGCGCTGTCGCTGCCTGGGGTGACCCTCAGCATCGATGTTCCCCGCGTTGCCGATGGCAGGCAAGCCTTCGATCTTCTGCTGGAAGTCGCCGGGAAATTGGTGACGGTATTCGCCGGCATGCTGGTCGATGATCAGCGCGCTCCGTTATCGGACGAGATTCTTGCCACGATCCGCAGCAAGATTGGCGAATTCCAACAAAAAATGTCGGCGCACGATATTCCTGCCGGCGGTCAGCGCGCCATGCGCTTGTATTCCTGATTCGCAATGACACTCCCCCGCGCTGCTGCCGCGCGTGCCGAAGCGCTACGCAGCGAGATCGAGCGCCACAGTCACGCCTACTACGTTCTCGACCGGCCGACCGTGCCGGACGCGGAGTACGACCGGCTGTTTCGCGAATTGCAGCAGCTGGAAAGCGAGCATCCCGAACTTTGCACCCCGGATTCGCCGACGCAGCGGGTCGGCGGGACCCCCTTGGCCGAATTTGGCCAAGTCACTCATGGGGTTCCCATGCTGTCGCTGAACAACGCCTTTGCCGAGGAGGAGGCTGCCGCTTTCGACCGCCGCTGTCGTGAGGCGCTGGGAACGGAGGAAGTCGAATATGCGGTCGAACCCAAGTTTGACGGCCTGGCGATTACCCTGATCTACGCGGATGGTTTGTTCATTCAGGGGGCGACCCGCGGCGACGGATTTACCGGCGAAGACGTCACGCAGAACTTGCGTACCGTGAAGAATATTCCGCTGCGTCTGGCCGGTCCTATGACGCCGGCAAAGCTGGAAGTCCGCGGCGAGGTGCTGATGTTTCGGCGGAACTTCGAGAGACTCAACCAGCAGCAGCGTGCCGCCGGCCTCAAGGAGTTCGTGAATCCGCGCAACGCCGCCGCCGGCAGCTTGCGCCAGCTCGACCCGAAAATCACCGCGCAGCGACCGCTGCGCTTTTTCGCTTATGCCGTGGCCGAATCGAGCCATGCCCAGCCGGGCACGCATTCAGCACTGATGGAGCAACTGGTTGGCTGGGGGTTCCCGGTAGCGAAGGAGCGCGCTGTGGTAAGCGGCCTTGCCGGGCTGCTGGGCTATTACGCACAGACCGGCAGCGCCCGCGACAGCATGCCCTATGACATCGATGGGGTGGTATACAAAGTCAATCGTCTGGCCGATCAGCAGAAACTCGGCTTCGTTTCGCGCGCGCCACGCTTCGCCATTGCCCACAAGTTCCCGGCCCAGGAAGCGTTGACCACGGTCGAGGCCATCGAGGTATACGTCGGCCGCACCGGCGCGCTGACGCCGGTAGCGCGTCTGGCGCCGGTATTTGTCGGCGGCGTCACCGTGACCAACGCCACCTTGCACAACGAGGACGAGGTCAGGCGCAAGGATGTTCGAATCGGCGACACGGTGATCGTGCGGCGCGCCGGCGACGTGATTCCGGAAGTGGTTGCGGTCGTCCCAGAGAAACGTCCCCTGCTTGCGCAAGAATTCGCCATGCCGGGAGTTTGTCCGGTGTGCGGCTCGCAGGTGGAGAAGCCTGCGGATGAAGCCATCGCCCGATGCAGCGGCGGGCTATATTGCCCAGCACAACGCAAGCAGGCCTTGCTGCATTTCGCATCGCGCCGGGCGCTGGATATCGAGGGACTCGGCGACAAGCTGGTCGATCAGCTCGTCGATCATGGGATTGCCAAAACGCCGGCGGATATCTACCGGCTGGATATGGGCAAGCTGGTCAACCTCGAACGCATGGCGAAGAAATCCGCCGCCAATCTGCTGACAGCCATCGAGCGTAGCAAGGAGACGCATCTAGCCCGGTTTATCTATGCGCTGGGCATTCGCAATGTCGGCGAGGCGACGGCAAAGGACCTGGCCCGCCACTTCGGCAGTCTGGAGACCCTGATGGGCGCTGGCGAAATGGACCTGCAACAGGTGGCCGATGTGGGGCCGGTGGTGGCCGCCTCGATCGCGCGGTTTTTCGCCGAGCCGCATAATCTCGAAGTTATCGCGCAACTGCGCGCTGCCGGCATCCATTGGACGGAAGGCGCGGCGGATGCGGTGGTATCCTCCGCCATCGTCGGCAAAACTTTCGTGCTGACCGGCACCTTGCCGACGCTGACGCGGGATCAGGCAAAGGAACGGATCGAGGCGCTGGGCGGCAAGGTGGCCGGCTCGGTGTCAAAGAAGACCGACTATGTGGTCGCCGGTGCCGAAGCCGGTTCCAAGCTGGAGAAGGCGCAACAACTGGGCATTGCCATACTCGATGAAACACAATTTCTGGAACTGCTGAAGCCATGAAAAAAGTTACCAAGGCCGTATTCCCAGTCGCTGGGCTGGGCACCCGCTTCCTGCCGGCGACCAAGGCCAGCCCCAAGGAGATGATGCCGATCGTCGACAAGCCGCTGATTCAGTTCGCGGTGGAGGAGGCGATTGCCGCGGGCATAACCGACATGATCTTCGTGACCGGCCGCAGCAAGCGCTCCATCGAGGACCACTTCGACAAGGCCTACGAACTGGAGAGCGAACTGGAGATCCGCGGCAAGACCGAGACGCTGGAATTCGTTCGCAACCTGCTGCCAAAGGAGATCAACTGCATCTACATCCGTCAGGCCGAAGCCCTCGGGCTGGGCCATGCCATCCTGTGCGCCAGACCGGTGGTCGGCGAGGAGCCGTTTGCGGTGCTGCTGGCCGACGACCTGCTCGATGGCGAGCCGCCCGTCATGAAGCAGATGGTGGACACCTACGACTACTATCAATGTTCGGTACTCGGCGTGCAGGAAGTCCCGCGCGCCGAAACCAGGCGGTACGGCATCGTCGCAGCGCGACCGCTGGCAGATCGCCTGGAGCAGATCAGCGGCATCGTCGAGAAACCGCAGCCGGCCGATGCGCCGTCGACGCTGGCGGTGGTGGGGCGTTACATCCTGACGCCACGTATTTTCCATTTCCTGGAAAACGTTCAGCCTGGTTCGGGGGGCGAGATCCAACTCACCGACGGCATCGCCGCGCTGCTCGCCGAACAGCAGGTGCTGGCCTACCGCTACCACGGGGTGCGCTACGACTGCGGTTCCAAGCTGGGGTATCTGCAAGCCATGGTGGAGTTCGGTCTGCGCCATCCTGAGGTGGGCAGCGAGTTCACCGCTTTCCTGAACAGCCGGGGAAAGCAATGACAGCCGAGGAAGCCAGATGCATCTTGTCCGAGGCGGAGATGATTTGTTCCGCCGAGGAAATAACCCGGACTGTCGAGCGACTGGCGGGCGAAATTACCGCCCGCCTGGAAAACACCCATCCCTTGGTATTGACCGTGATGAGCGGCGCGGTGGTGTTTGCCGGCCAACTGCTGCCGAGATTGAAGTTCCCGCTCGAATGCGATTATCTGCACGTCACCCGCTACAACAACCTGACCAGCGGCGGCGAATTGACCTGGTTGATGGCTCCGCGCGCAGCGGTGGCCGGACGAACCCTGTTGGTGCTTGACGACATCCTTGACGAAGGCATCACCCTGGCGGCGATCAAGGCGCGTCTGCTGGCACAGGGCGCCGCTGCCTGCTATACGGCAGTCCTGAGCGAGAAGGAAACCGGCCATCGCAAGCCGATCGCGGCGGATTTCACCGGCGTAAAACTGCCGAATCGTTATGTCTTCGGCTGCGGCATGGATGTCAAAGGGGCGTGGCGCAACCTGCCGGCGGTATATGCCCTCAAGGAAGTCCTTTAGGGGACGCCGGAAAAGGGGCGTAGTCCCCTTCCCTTGATTAAGCTACCGCGCGGCTAGCCCGTTTGCGCTCGATTTCCGACAGGAAACGCTTGCGGATGCGGATCGACTTGGGGGTGATTTCCACCAACTCGTCGTCGGCGATGAATTCCACGGCGCTTTCCAAAGTGATCTGAATCGGCGGCACCAGGCGCACCGCTTCGTCGGTGCCTGAGGCGCGGACGTTGGTGAGCTGCTTGCCCTTGATGGGGTTGACCACCAGATCGTTGTCGCGGCTGTGCATGCCGATGATCATGCCTTCGTAGAGCGGGTCGCCGTGGGAGACGAACATGCGGCCACGATCCTGCAACTTCCATAGCGCATAGGCCACCGCCGTGCCGTTCTCGGCCGATATCAGGACACCGTTGCGGCGTTCCGCCATGATGCCTGCCATTGGACCATAGTCGTCGAAAACATGGCTGGCCAGACCGGTGCCCCGCGTCAGGGTCAGAAACTCGCCCTGGAAGCCGATCAACCCGCGCGCCGGGATGCGGTATTCGAGACGCACGCGTCCTTTGCCATCCGGCTGCATGTCCTGCAAATCGCCACGGCGTCGGCCGAGTTCTTCCATGACGGCGCCCTGGTTGGTTTCTTCGACATCGACGGTGAGCATTTCATAAGGCTCCAGCTTCTCACCATTGACCTCTTTAAAGATGACGCGCGGCCGGGAGACGGCCAGCTCGTAGCCTTCGCGGCGCATGTTCTCGAGCAGGATGGTCAGATGCAGTTCGCCCCTGCCGGAGACCAGGAACACGTCGGCGTCGGCGGTATCTTCGACGCGTAGCGCGACATTGGCCAGCAGTTCCTTGTTCAGCCGCTCGCGGATTTGCCGGCTGGTGACATATTTGCCTTCCTTGCCGGCGAAGGGCGAGGTGTTGACTTGGAAGTTCATGGTCAGCGTCGGCTCATCCACCTTCAGCGGCGGCAGCCCGACCGGGTTCTCGATATCGCACAGCGTGACGCCGATGCCGACCTGCTCGATGCCGGTAACCAGCACGATGTCGCCGGCTTCGGCTTCCTGGGCCAGTTCGCGCTCCAGTCCTTGGAAGACGAAAATCTGATTGACCTTGGAGCGGCCCTTGAACTCGTCGCCATACATCACTGCGACTTCCTGGGCCGGCCGGATGCGGCCATGGGTGATCCGGCCGATGCCGATGCGGCCGATGTAGCTCGAATAATCGAGCGAACAAATCTGCATTTGCAAGGGGCCATCGACGTCGACGTTGGGCTGCGCCACATGTTGCAGAATTGCCTCGAACAGCGGCCGCATGTCGCGGCCCGGCTGTTTGGCGTCAAGCATGGCGTAGCCGTTGAGCGCCGAGGCATATACCACCGGGAAGTCCATTTGATCTTCACTGGCGCCGAGCTTGTCGAATAGGTCGAAGGTATGGTCGATCACCCAGTCCGGCCGTGCGCCGGGCCGGTCGATCTTGTTGACCACCACGATCGGCTTCAGCCCCAGCGCCAGCGCCTTACGCGTGACGAAGCGCGTCTGCGGCATCGGCCCTTCGACGGCGTCCACCAGCAGCAGCGCGCCATCCACCATCGACAGTACGCGTTCGACTTCACCGCCGAAATCGGCATGACCCGGCGTGTCGACGATGTTGATGTGGGTACCCTCGAAGTTGATCGCGCAGTTCTTGGCGAGAATGGTGATGCCGCGTTCCCGCTCCAGATCGTTCGAATCCATGACGCGTTCGGTCATCTGTTGATGGGCGGCGAAAGTGCCCGACTGACGCAGCATTTGATCGACCAGGGTGGTCTTGCCGTGGTCAACGTGGGCGATGATAGCGATGTTACGAATCGAACGGGACATGAGTTTGCAGTGCAGCAAGAAGGGGCGGCATTGTAGCACAGCGGCCCGATCAAGCGAATCAAGTGTTTGATGTCATGCTAAAATCCGGCGCTATTTGGCAAGGGGTTGGACACATGCTGGCAATCATTGGTGGTAGCGGCCTGACGCAATTGGCCAGTCTCGACATTTCCCACCAGCAAGTGGTGCGCACGCCTTATGGCGAACCTTCCGGCGCATTGACTTTCGGCCGCATCGGCAATCAGGAAGTGGTTTTCCTGGCGCGCCATGGCTACGGCCACACGATTCCCCCGCATCTGGTGAATTACCGCGCCAACATCTGGGCGCTGGTCGAGAGTGCCGGTGCCACGCAGATTGTCTCGGTCGCTTCGGTCGGGGGCATTCGTGCCGACCTGGCGCCAGGTATGCTGGTCATTCCGCACCAGATCATCGACTACACCTGGGGCCGACAGATGACTTTTCATGACAGCCGGGATGCCCATGTCGTGCATATCGACTTTACCGAACCCTATGACGCCGGATTGCGCCAGCGGTTGCTTGCAGCAGCGGCAAATGCCGGTGAAGTGATCATCGATGGTGCGGTATATGCCGCGACTCAGGGCCCTCGTCTGGAGACCGCCGCTGAGATAAATCGCTTCGAGCGCGACGGCGCTCATATCGTCGGCATGACCGGCATGCCGGAAGCCGTGCTGGCGCGCGAGGCCGACGTTCCCTATGCGGCGTTGACGGTGGTCGCAAATTGGGCCGCCGGGCGTGGCAACAGCGTCCACGCCATCCATTTTGAAAAGCTGGAAGACGTGCTGCAATTGGCGATGGTGCGGGTGCGCAAAGTCCTCGAACGATTCTGCGCGGACGGAAACTGCGCATGATTCGTGAGGTGCTGCGCATGGGCGATCCGCGTTTGCTGGAAACAGCGCAGCCAGTGAAAGACTTCGCGAGTCCAGAGTTGCAGGCGCTGCTCACGGACATGCGCGACACCATGGGGCAGCTCGATGGCGTCGGGCTGGCGGCACCGCAAATCGGTGTCGCCTTGCGCGTGGTGATCTTCGGCTTCGAAGCCAATGCCCGCTATCCCGAGGCCGCGCCGGTACCGTACAGCGTTCTAATCAACCCGCAACTGACGCCGCTTTCCGATGAGATCGAGGAAAACTGGGAAGGCTGCCTGTCGGTGCCCGGCCTGCGCGGCGTGGTGCCACGCTGGAAACGCTTGCGTTATTCCGGCTGGGATGCCGATGGTCGCCACTTCGAACGCGAAGCGGCGGATTTTCACGCGCGGGTGGTGCAGCATGAATGCGATCACCTCAACGGCATACTGTATCCGATGCGTATCAGGGATTTCGCCCGCTTCGGGTTTACCGATGTGCTGCAATCGATTGCCACGCCCGCAGAGTGAGCATCGTCAAGGCAAGCGATGCCGCGACATGGCCGATTCTTGTTGCTTGCTGCGACGGTTAGACGGGAACAATCAGACCTGAAGCGCTTCCAGCAATTCCTGCTCCAGCCGTACCAGCGTTGCCGTCTGCGACAGTTCCTTGCCGCTGATCAGGAAGGTGTCCTCGACGCGCTCGCCGAGCGTGGCGATCTTCGCGGTATGCAGGTCGACGCCATGACGTGAGAGTATCAGCGCGATCGAATACCATTTGGCTAAGTAGGGCCTCTGCTTCCTGTTCGTTCAGTTGCTTGGCGAACACCGACTCCTCTCAGTCTATGACGGACACCTGGAAGTTGCGTTTCTCGTAGAACTTGTACTCGATGCGGTTGCTGATCTCCGAGAAGGCTGGCATGCGCTTGCCGCTGGTGGATATCTGCATCACGGTATCGAAGGTGAGAAAGATTAGAACCACAAACGAAAGCTTCCTCACCCAGATGGCGGTTTTTTCTCCAAAAGGATTCCGATGCTCACCACAGAGCCTGAGCCTGTGAAATGGTATTGCTTCCTGTTATTGCTATTGAGAAATTTCGATGGAGCGGAATTCGTCTTCTTGCACATTGCTATCCACGTGCGTTCTCACGCACAGGTGCCATATAAGGTGTTTGCTATAAGGCATTTGCCATATTGACGATATGCCACAAGAACATTATGTTTTGCCAGGGTAATCGGAGCGGCATGTCTGTCGGTTTTTTGGGCAAAAAATATGTGTCCGTCATATTTTATCCAGAGAGAAAATACATGAATAAAATCTACGGTCTTTTTATCTGCCTCGATCACCTGACGGTGCCGGAAGCCTTGCAGAGCCTGCCCGACGTCGAGGGCATCGGGCGGTTGCGCAACCTGCGCGAGGCGGCCAGCCTCTTGCCGGCTCTGGCGCGCTTCAGCGCGGCGGATAGAGCCGGTTTCTAGCATTACCCAATCACAAGGGAACTACCGAATGAAAAATAATTTCTCAGTTGATATCGAGATTCCCAAATATCTTACTTGGATATGGCGACACAAGCTGTTGTTAATTATTTCTATTGTCAGCCTGGTCTATGCCATTTCTTACTGGCTATACACCCCGCAACTCAATTCGAACCCCGTGCAACACATCGCTATTCGCGGGCAGTTTCCTTACAACAAAGGACTCAAGCTTGCCTTGCAGGTAAGTTTCAGCTCAAAGAATCCGACTTGCAAGCAAATGGCGATGGCATTTTTCATATTTCCAGCAGCGAAGGTCGATCGCAGCGTAGAGCTTGACGTCCCGGTGAATCAGATGGCAGAAGACCGTTACGAGGCCGAATTGAACATCGACCATTTCCTGCCTGGATTCTGTGAATGGGAATATGCGGGGATGTCTTATCAGTTCCTGGGGGATAGGCAGTCAGACACAAATCAACATGCATTAGGTCCAATCCCTATTAAAGCGAACCGCTCAACACTCGCATGTGAATATAGCAACATTCCAAAGACAAACCTCACACATGTCTATTGTCGCAAGGCAGTGCCCCCATTTCTCGACAAGGCCATACAACCCACAACTGAACTTAACTTTCTCTGGAAGAAGGATTGATCATGTCTTATGACGTCCGTTACGCCTATTTGTCTCAACTGGTCTATAGCGTTTCAAAACCCCAAGAAGGCGATGGTATGCACTATATTGATCCCGCAGGTGGGGCGTGGACATTGAACATGTTTGGCAGTAATTCTTCAAATGGATATCAAGGAGCGGTTTTCGTCAATGTGGACACGCATGAAGTTGTCATGGTCAATCGCGGAACACAAGCCTCGCCATTTACGCCTGGCGAATCGCTACTCGACGTCGCCAACGATCTTGCAATGGGCGTGGGAAGATTGCCAGAACAATTTAACTCAGCCAAGGCGCTCTATGATGATGCTGCGCACTTGGCCTCAGAGCTCGGCCTTAATCCCGCTAACATTGTCATTACAGGCCACTCCCTCGGGGGTTCGCTCGCGCAGCTACTTGGAGCAACCTATGGAAATCCTACCGAAACCTTCAACGCCTATGGTGCCGGAAATATCCAAGTAAACATTCCACCAAGCAATTACAGCAATATCAATAACCATGTGGACCATTTTGATCCGGTATCGATACTTCCCGGTAGCAAAATGCTTGGCAATACCTTGGACTATCTACTGCCTGGCGACAGTTTCTTTGAATCTGATGTTGGAAAGGTTGCCGCAGCGCTTCTTCCTACGGCAATTTCAGAGCAACTTATTTCGCGGACTCTTACTTCGCATGGCATTGGTAATTTTGTTAACGCGCAACTCTCAGCCCAGTCAGGCAATCCCGTTTCTATCGATGTTTTCAGTCCATTGGCAACAGACTGGTTCAAGCAGCTTGGTCAGAAATTAGGTAGCAGTATCTACGACTGGACACACACAAATCACGCCCAAATTGACCCGCACAAGATCAGCTTCAACACCTACCTTCTCTCATTCATACAACTCAGAACCGACCCGCTGTCACTCGACATCAACGGCGACGGCAAGATCGAGACGGTTGTCAGCAACGGCCTGGGCGGCCCGCTCTTCGATCTGAACAACGACGGCATCCGCACCGCCACCGGCTGGGTGGGCGGCAATGACGGCTTCCTGGTCAGGCAGGGCATCAATTCGGGCAGCATCACCAACGGCGCCGCCCTGTTCGGCGACAACACCACCTTGAGCAACGGCGGCAAGGCGACCAACGGCTTCAATGCGCTGGCCGACATGGACAGCAACGGCGATGCGAAGGTCGATGCGCTCGATACCGGCTTCGGCGATCTGCGCGTCTGGCGCGATCTCAACCAGGATGGCCTGTGCGACGATCAGGAGCTTTTCACGCTCGCCCAACTGGGCATTCAAAGCCTAAACACCGGAGTCGATTTCACCGCCAACACTCCGCTGCCCGGCGGGGTGCAAACCCAGACCGGCAGCTACACCCGCAGCGACGGCAGTGCGGTGATGATGGCGGACATCGATCTCTACCAGGACACTTTTCATCTGCAATACACCGACCATCTGGCGATACCGGAAGCCCTGCAGAGCCTGCCCGACGTCGAAGGCATCGGGCGGTTACGTAACCTGCGCGAAGCCGCCAGCCTTTCGCCAGCCCTGGCCGATGCCCTGGCGCGTTTCAGCGCGGCGGACACCCATGCCGCACAGAAGGCAGTGATTGGTGAAGTCCTGCTCGAATGGGCCAAGACCGATCCCAGCTATACCGCGAACGGGGTGCTCTTTCACAGCGGCTTGGGCGGTGAGTTTCCTGACAGCAATTCGACCAATATCATTTATTACAGTATTTGGGGTGTCCCGACACTCAATTCGTCGAACGATCCGGGTATCCCGCTGAATAGCGCCAGCGTCGCCAAGATACGTTTCATCGATGCCGTCCGTAGCGCCCACACTACCGATATCTGGAATACGTCACAGGGCAACTCCCTGCAACAAATCACTTCCAGCTTCGACTATCTGAGTAACGCAATCTACGAGTCATTGCTGACCCAGACGCGCCTCAAGAAATATCTGGATGCCGTAGACCTAATCATCGACAACAACGGCATCCACTTCGATTTCTCGTCGCTGCAGCAACTCCTCGCCAGCCGCTACGCGCAGGATCACCTGAATACAATTGCTGATCTCTACTACCTCAACAAGACTTCTGGCAGTGCGTTGGAACAACTGGGCTGGATGGACAGCACAACCACCTTGCACGACATGGTGATGGGGGCGCAAAGCGATACCAATCTACAGCCGCTGCTGATTGAACTGAATATCATGCTGGTCAGCGGCAACGCGACGGGAACCAATGCGGACGATACTATTTATAGTACCAATGGCTTGGGCGCGATCAGTGGTGGGGCCGGCAACGACACCGTGGTGGGCGGAGATGGAGGACAAACTATCCACGGTGATCAGGGTAACGACCGGCTGCATGGCGGCACCGGCAACGACACGCTGATGGGAGGCGGTGGCAACGACACGCTGGTGGCTGGTGCCGGAGACGACGTGCTGTGGGCGGGCGGGGGACTCTCGTTTGTCGGAACGGATGAAAGCTACCGGGAGAATGGTAGCAACACACTGGAAGGCGGCACGGGGAGCGACAAGTTGCATGG
>JBAYVU010000059.1:0-17378 GCA_041674385.1 Sterolibacterium sp. | reverse complement strand
GTACTTCGCCGACAGCACCATCGTGATCGCCGCCGTCAACGTCGTCTTCCCGTGATCCACGTGCCCAATCGTCCCTACGTTCACATGTGGCTTGGTGCGCTCAAATTTGGCTTTTGCCATGATGGTCTACCCCAATAAACTAAAAATAAATTCCGCCTAAGAATTCCTGGTGCCCATGACGTGGATTGAACACGTGGCCTCTCCCTTACCAAGGGAGTGCTCTACCACTGAGCTACATGGGCCCGAGCTAAAACCAATACAAACTCAGACAAAGTAAATAAAACAATTAGCTGGAGCGGGTGAAGGGAATCGAACCCTCGTCATAAGCTTGGAAGGCTTCTGCTCTACCATTGAGCTACACCCGCCTTACCTCAGACTACCGAATCCAACATCAGCCCGGCCTCCGATTCCAACTTCGCAAACCCAAACTCAACAATCCCATAAACCCTATGGTGGAGGGGGAAGGATTCGAACCTTCGAAGGCAGAGCCGACAGATTTACAGTCTGTTCCCTTTGACCGCTCGGGAACCCCTCCAGCGAAACGACTGATTATGCTACGCTAACAATCCCAAGTCAAGCACGTCTATATATCGCAAGGACTGCTAGGGGACAGTTTCTTGAGCGGCGTAGCATCGTCCGGCATAAGAAACACGGGGGAGAACCTTCATGAATTCCCCCTGGCACCAAGCCAGGTTTTGCCGGCGGGCTGGCCGGCCGACGGCAGCTTATTTCACGGGAATGGCTTCGAAACCGAGTTGCGCCTTGATTTTCTTCGCCACTGCGGCGGCTTCCTGCTGGCTCGGCAACTGCGTCAATACCACTTCGTATTCCCACTGCCCACCCTTCTCAAGCTTGCCGTCCAGCGCCGCTAGCACCTTGATCTGGGCCGCATAGCCTGCCTGGCGGGCCGTGTCATAAACTTCGAGCGCCCCACGCTGGCTAGCCACCCGCGCCAGCAGCACGTGCCAGCTGCCGCCACGCTGCATCGCGCCGTCGCCGGGCAATATTTCCGTCTCTCGTGCCCACTGCCTGAAATCATCGGGGTCAACCGGGCGCAGCTGGGTCGCGGCATTTCTGGGCGCGGCAAAATACACCAGCGGCTCGTCCAGTTCGAGCGTCGATTCCGCATGCCTGATTTCGATCTTGCCTTCGATCAGCAGAATCAGGTCCCGTTCGGCGTCCGACTTGCCCCACACATCGGTGCCACGAATGCCGGCAGTCGCCGTGCCGACACGAATAGCCAGGTCGCGCTGGCTGCGAGCGCGCTGCAATGCGCTGGTGGTGAAGCGGAAAGCGCCCTTGAGCACATCCAGGGCACCCTTGAACATACGCTCCGGTTTGAGACTGCGGCTATAGAAATTGAGCGTGGCATTCTCGCCGAGCTTGACGGTGCTGCCCTCAGCCAGCTTGAGGTAGGCGCGTGCATCAACGCCGGTGCGGATATGATCGCCGTTTTGCACTTCCATGCCGACTGCAAGCGGCTGGGTGCGCCCATTGCGCTCCAGCCAGGCCGGCATCTGCACCGTCTCGACGGTAGCCTGGCTGACGCTTCGATTCGCGGCATATGCCGGCGCGCCGAGACAAGCGGCCAAGATCAATAAACACCCAAATCCACGCATGCTCGCTCCTCGATGCGACCCTTCCGCCCGGCGCGGCATCTTGCGCCGGGTATAATTGGTCTCTTGACAATGACCTCCAAAGCCTAGCCCCCGCCCATGCAGGAAAAATACCACCCGAACGAGATCGAACAGGCTGCCCAGCAACATTGGGAAAAATCGGCCGCATTCCGCGCCATCGAGGATGCGCCAGGCGCCGCATCCCGACCGAAATACTACTGCCTGTCGATGTTCCCCTACCCCTCGGGCAAGTTGCACATGGGGCACGTACGCAACTATACCATCGGCGACGTGCTCACCCGCTATCACAAGATGCGCGGGTTCAACGTACTCCAGCCGATGGGCTGGGATGCCTTCGGCCTGCCCGCCGAGAACGCCGCCATGGCCAACGGCGTGCCACCGGCGAAATGGACCTACGACAACATCGCCTACATGAAGAAGCAGCTCAAGTCGCTGGGCTTCGCGCTCGACTGGGAACGCGAACTGGCGACCTGCACGCCGCAGTACTACAAGTGGAACCAGTGGCTGTTCCTGCGCATGCTGGAAAAAGGCATCGCCTACCTCAAGACCGGCACGGTGAACTGGGATCCGATCGACCAGACCGTGCTGGCCAACGAGCAGGTCATCGACGGGTGCGGCTGGCGCACCGGGGCGCCGGTCGAGAAGCGCGAAATCCCGATGTACTACCTGAAGATCACCGACTACGCCGATGCGCTGCTGGCTTCGCTGGATACGCTGCCGGGCTGGCCCGAGCGCGTCAAGACCATGCAGGCCAACTGGATCGGCAAGTCTTACGGGGTGCGCTTCGCCTTTCCCTACGAACTGGACGGGAAGAAGCAAAAACTCTGGGTGTTCACGACGCGCGCCGACACCATCATGGGCGTGACCTTCTGCGCGGTGGCCGCCGAGCATCCGCTGGCCACCTACGCGGCGAAGAGCAACCCCGAACTGGCCGCGTTCATCGAGGAATGCAAGCGCGGCTCGGTCATGGAAGCCGACATGGCCACCATGGAGAAGAAGGGCATGCCCACGGGCATTTTCGTCGACCATCCGCTCACCGGGGAAAAGATCGAAGTCTGGGTCGGCAACTATGTCCTCATGGGCTACGGCGAAGGCGCCGTAATGGCGGTGCCGGCGCACGACGAACGCGACTTCGCCTTCGCCAAGAAATACGGCTTGGCCATCAAGCCGGTCATTTCCCTGCCAGGCAAGACCTATTCCCTCGACGCCTGGCAGGAATGGTATGCCGACAAGGAACATGGCGTTTGCAGCGCTTCCGGCAAGTACGACGGTCTGGCCTATACAGACGCGATCTCCGCCATCGTCGCCGACCTCAAGGCCAGGGATCTCGGCGACCAGCAGACCACCTACCGCTTGCGCGACTGGGGCATCTCGCGCCAGCGCTACTGGGGTTGTCCCATCCCGATCATCCACTGCCAGGACTGCGGAGCCGTGCCGGTACCGGACGAACAGTTGCCGGTAGTACTGCCGGAGGACTGCGTACCGGACGGTTCGGGCAATCCGCTGCGCAACCGCGCCGACTTCATCGATTGCGCCTGCCCCAAATGCGGCAAGCCAGCCCGGCGCGAGACCGACACCATGGACACCTTCGTCGACTCGTCCTGGTACTACGCCCGCTACTGCTGCGCCGACAATGCCAAGAGCATGGTGGATGGCCGCACCGACTACTGGATGCCGGTCAACCAGTACATCGGCGGCATCGAGCACGCCATCCTGCACCTGCTCTACTCGCGCTTCTGGACCAAGGTGATGCGCGACCTGGGGCTGGTGAACTATGACGAACCCTTCGCCAACCTGCTGACGCAGGGCATGGTGCTGAACCACATTTTCTCGCGCCGGACCGACAAGGGTGGCATCGAGTACTTCGCGCCAGACGAGGTAACGACTAAGGTCGTTGAAGATCATGACCCCAACTCCTCCGATGGCACCATCGAAAGTATATACGTCAGTACCGTCGATGGATTGGAGGTTGACTACCAGGGTATCGGCACCATGTCGAAGTCGAAGCGCAACGGCGTCGACCCGCAGGCCCTGGTCGATACCTACGGCGCCGATACCGCGCGCTTTTTCATGATGTTCGCGGCGCCGCCGGAACAGACGCTGGAATGGTCGGACGCCGGCGTCGAAGGCTCGTTCCGCTTCCTCAAGCGCCTGTGGGCCTTCGGTTGTGGCGTACGGGAGGCAGTGCGCAGCGCCAAGCAGCCGGTCGATGGCCAGACGCAAAAACTCGACGGCGCGCTGGCCGGCACCCGCCGGGAAATTCACTTGAACCTCAAGCAGGCCAATTACGACATCAACAAGCACCAATTCAACACCGTCGCCTCGGCGGCCATGAAAATGCTCAATGCATTGGAGAAAGCCCCCAAACAGACGGATGGCCATGCTGCGGTGATTGCCGAAGGCGTATCGATGCTGCTGCGCCTGCTCTCGCCCATCACGCCGCACATTTGCCACGTGCTATGGCGCGAACTGGGCTATGGCGACGACATACTTCGAGCGCCCTGGCCCGAACCGCTGGCCGCGGCGATGGCGCAGGACGAAATCGAGCTGGTGCTACAAATCAACGGCAAACTGCGCGGCAGCCTATGCATCTCGTCCAGTGCCGACAAGGCGGCCATCGAGGCCGCCGCGCTCGCCAGCGAAACCGTGCAAAAGCACACCGGCGGAAACCCCGTGAAAAAAGTCGTTGTCGTTCCCGGCCGCCTGGTGAATATCGTTGTCTAGGCATGCCGCATGAATCTCGCTAAGGAATCGCCATGCATCACGCATTAAAGTGGCAAGTGCTGTTGTCTGCCCTGCTGGCCGTGTTGCTGACCGCCTGTGGTTTCCAGCTGCGCGGCGCGTATCCGCTGCCGTTCGACAAGCTCTACATCAATCTTCCCGACACCACCGAACTGCATGCGCAGTTGAAAAGATCCATCACCGCCGGCAGCAACGCAAGCATCGTCGCCAACCAGAAGGAGGCCCAGGCGACCTTGTTGATTCCCAGCGACGTCACCGCCAAGAACATCCTCAGCCTTTCCGCCACCGGCCGCGCCCGCGAATTCCAACTGGTGCGCACCTTCACGTTCCGCTTGGTGGATGGCAAAGGCCGCGACTGGCTGCCGCTGAGCCAGATCGTCGTGCGCCGCGACATCACCTTTACCGACGACTTGGTGCTTTCCAAGGAGTCCGAAGAAAGCATGCTCTGGCACGATATTCAGAACGATCTGGTGCAGCAGATCCTGCGCCGCTTGTCGGCCGCCAAGCCGCCCGAAACGCCAGCGGAATAGGCGCGCGATGCAACTGCATCCCGACCAGCTCGCCGAGCACTTGGCAAAGCCGCTGGCATCGCTCTACCTGCTGCATGGCGACGAACCGCTGCTGATCCTCGAAGCGGCCGACGCGATTCGCGCCGCGGCACGCGCCCAAAGTTACGACGAACGCGAAGTGCTGGTCGCCGGTGCGGGCTTTCGCTGGGACCAACTGGCGCAGGCCGGCGGCAATCTGTCCCTGTTCGGCGGCAATTTGCTGATCGACCTGCGCATTCCCACCGGCAAGCCGGGACGCGAAGGCGGCGAGGCCTTGCAGCGCCACTGCGAAAAACGCAGCCAAGGCGTGCTCACCCTGGTGACGCTGCCGCAAATCGATTGGCAAACCAAGAAATCGGCCTGGTTCACGGCCCTCGTCAACCACGGCGTCGCGCTGGAACTCAACGCCCCGCCGCTGCCCCAGTTGCCCCAGTGGATTGCCATGCGGCTGGCGCGCCAGAAACAGTCCGCGACACCCGAAGCGCTCGAATTCATCGCGGCTCACGTCGAGGGCAACCTGCTCGCCGCCCATCAGGAGATCCGCAAGCTGGGCCTGCTGCACCCGGCCGGCGCGATTTCTCTGGAACAAGCGCAGGCGGCGGTCATGGACGTGGCGCGCTACGATGTCGACAAGCTGCGCGCCGCCTTGCTGGCTGGCGATGCGCCGCGTTGCGCGCGTCTGCTGGAAGGCTTGCGGGCCGAAGACACGGCACCGCCGCTGGTGTTGTGGGCGCTGGCGCAGGAAACGCGAACCCTGGCACAGTTGCGCGCCCAGCTTGACCGCGGCGCCAGCTTCGATGCCGCCTGTTCCGCCGCAAGAGTTTTCGGTGCGCGCCAGGGAGCATACCGCGGCGCGCTGCAACGCTGCCCGACGCCGCTGTTGCGGGCGGCGCTCTTGCAAGCCGCGCGAATTGATCGCATGATCAAGGGTCTGGCGCGCGGCGATCTGTGGGACGAATTCCTGCAGTTGGCGCTGCGGCTGACCCAAACCAAGAGAGTGGCGACATGAACATACAGGAAACCATGGCACGCGTCGGTCGCGCCGCACGGAATGCCAGCCGAATGATGGCCAAGGCTTCCACCGCTGCGAAGAATACGGCCTTGCAGGCCATCGCCGGACAAATTCGCGCCCAGGCGGCGGCGCTGCTTGCCGCCAACGCGCGGGATGTGGCAACGGCACAAGCCGATGGTCTGGATGCGGCGCTGATAGACCGCCTGACCTTGACCCCGAAGGGCATCGAAAGCATGGCGCTGGGGCTGGAGCAAGTCGCCAGCCTGCCCGATCCGGTCGGCGAAATGAGCGACCTGAAGCGGCGTCCTTCCGGCATCCAGGTCGGCAAGATGCGCGTGCCGCTGGGCGTCGTCGGCATCATCTACGAGGCACGGCCGAATGTCACTGCGGATGCCGCGGCGCTCTGCCTGAAAGCCGGCAACGCCGCGATTCTGCGCGGCGGCAAGGAGGCGCTGCTGTCCAATCTGGCCATCGCCGCCTGCGTGCGCGCCGGGCTCGCCGCCGCCGGCCTGCCCGAAACCGCGGTGCAAGTCATCGAGACCACGGACCGCGCGGTCGTCGATGAACTCATCAGCATGCCGCAATACGTCGACGTGATCGTACCGCGCGGCGGCAAGGGGCTGATCGAGCGCATCGCCAAGGGAGCGCGGGTGCCCGTCATCAAGCATCTCGACGGCAACTGTCACGTCTATATCGACGACGACGCCGATGCCGGAAAGGCCTTGAAGATCGTCGAAAACGCCAAGACCCAGCGCCTGGGCACCTGCAACACCGCCGAATCGCTGCTGGTGGCGCGCAGCATCGCAGCCTCCCAGCTGCCGGCGATCGCCCGCATGCTGACGGCCAAAGGCGTGGAAATCCGCGGCTGTGCGGAAACCCGCCAGTTGGTGCCGGAAGCCAAGGCGGCCAGCGAAGACGACTACTACGCCGAGTACCTGGCGGCGATCATCTCGGTCAAAATCGTGGCGGACGTGGACGAAGCCATCGCCCATATCAACCAATACTCATCGCAGCACACCGAAGCTATCGTCACCGAGAACTACACCCACGCCATGCGTTTCCTGCGCGAGGTGGATTCCAGCTCGGTCATGGTGAATGCCTCGACGCGCTTCGCCGACGGCTTCGAGTACGGCCTGGGCGCAGAAATCGGCATCTCCACCGACAAGTTCCACGCGCGCGGACCGGTCGGCCTGGAGGGTTTGACCTCGCAGAAATGGATCGTGCTGGGCGACGGAGAAATCCGCACATGAAGCGAATGCAAAGACTGTTGCTCGCCGTGCTGCTGTTCGCGGCTGGCCTCGCCCACGCCGCAATGGACGTCGCCGGCGTCCGGTACGAGGACAAATCCAGGCTCGGATCGGTGGAGTTGCAGCTCAACGGCGCCGGCATGCGTTCCAAGTTTTTCATCAAAGCCTATGTCATCGCGCTGTATCTGAGCGAGAAGAAGACAGCCGCAAACGAGGTGCTCGCCCTCAAGGGACCGAAGCGCCTGGAAATCGTCACGCTGCGCGATCTCTCCGCCGAGGCTTTCGCCGATGCGCTGGTCGGCGGCATCCAGAAAAACCATTCCGAAGCGGAAATCGAGCCGCTCAAGGCCAGCATCGAGGAATTCAGGAACGCCATCCTTGCCGTCAAATCCTCCAGCAAGGGCGATATCGTGACCATCGACTGGCTGCCCGAAAGTGGCACCCGCCTGAGCATCAACGGAAGACAGCAAGGCAGGGACATCGCCGGCGAAGATTTTTACCGTGCCCTGCTGAAGATCTGGCTGGGCGACAAACCGGTGCAAGACAACCTCAAGGACGCCCTGCTCGGCAAGCCGCAATAGCCTATGCGCGTCGGCCTGTTGGTGACCTGCCTGGTGGACCTGATGCGACCGCGCATCGGCTTCGCCGCCCTGCACTTGCTCGAAGCCGCCGGCTGCGACGTGGTGGTGCCGGGCACCCAGACCTGCTGCGGCCAGCCGGCCTACAATGCCGGCGACCGGGAAGCGGCGCGCAGCCTGGCAATCAAGCTGCTGGGCGAGTTCGAATCGTGCGAGTACGTCGTGGCGCCGTCCGGCTCCTGTGCCGGCATGGTGCGCAGCCACTACGTCGATCTCGCCGGCGACGATGCCGCACTGGCGGAGCGCATGGCGGCGCTCGCGGCCAAGACTTTTGAACTCACCGATTTCCTCGTCAATGTGGCGAAACTGGATCACGTACCCGGCGACTTCCACGGCAGCATCACCTATCACGATTCCTGCGCCGGTTTGCGCGAACTCGGCATCAAGGCGCAACCGCGCCAGTTGCTGGCGCGCATGTCCGGCCTGACGCTGAGCGAGATGGAAGGTGCCGAGGACTGCTGCGGCTTCGGCGGCACGTTTTCGGTCAAGTTCGGCGAGATCTCTGCCGCCATCGCCGAGAAGAAGTGTGGCTGCATCCAAGCAGCCGCCACCGATGCCGTGGTGGGCGGCGACCTCGGCTGTCTGCTCAACATCGAAGGCAAATTGCGCCGCATGGGCGACGAGACGACACGCGTGCTGCATGTCGCCGAGGTGTTGGCTGGGCTCGCCGGCAAGTCCTAGCGAACAGCCATCGAAAACATGATGGATCAAACCATTACCACGTCATTCCGGCGCAAGCCGGAATCCAGCACGCTTCTGGATCCCGGCTTGCGCCGGGACGACTGCTAGCGTGGAAAGCCGCGCCATGCATTTCAAGGCGCGCGCCGGCGAGAAGCTGGCCGACGCGGCATTGCAGGAAAACTTAAGCAAGGCCAAGGACCGCTTCGTCGGCATGCGCGCTCGCGGCATGCTTGAACTCGACGATGTCGAGGCGACGCGCGAGGCCGCCAAGGCATTGCGCGACCGGGTTCTGGATGACCTCGACCTGTGGCTGGAAAAGTTCGAGCAGTCGGCCACCCGTAGCGGCGCCACCGTGCTGTGGGCCAGGGACAGCGCCGAAATCTGCCGGCATGTCGTCGACATCGCGCACCGTCACGGCGTCAAGAAAGTCGCCAAGTCGAAGTCGATGCTGTCCGAAGAGGCCGGTCTCAACCAGGCGCTCGAAGCCGCCGGCATCCAGCCAGTGGAAACCGACCTCGGCGAATATATCCTGCAGATCAACGACAACGAAGCACCTTCGCATATCATCGCGCCGGTGTTCCACAAGAACAAGGATGAAATCTCCGCGCTGTTTGCCCGCACCCACCGGCGCCCTGCCCTCACCGACATCCAGGCGCTGACGCGCGAGGCGCGCGAAGTGCTGCGGCCGCATTTCCTGAGTGCCGAGATGGGCATCTCCGGCGGCAACTTCCTGGTCGCCGAAACCGGTTCGGTGGCGCTGGTCACCAACGAAGGCAACGGCCGCATGGTCACTACCTTGCCCAAGGTGCATGTGGTGATCACCGGCATCGAGAAGGTCATCCCGACGCTGGAGGACCTGGCCACGCTGATGCGCCTGCTGCCGCGTTCCGCCACCGGCCAGTCGATCTCCAATTACTTTTCGCTGCTGACCGGGGTGAAAAAAACGGCGGAGAGCGACGGTCCCGAGCACCTCTATTTCATCCTCGTCGATAACGGCCGCGCCGATCTCGTCGGCGGCGAGTTCGCCGAGATGCTGCGCTGTATCCGCTGCGGCGCCTGCATGAATCATTGCCCGGTGTATCAGTCCATCGGCGGCCATGCCTATGGCTGGGTCTATCCGGGGCCGATGGGCGCGGTGCTGACGCCGTTGTTCACCGGGATTGAGAATGCTCTCGACTTGCCGCAAGCGGCCACGCTGTGCAACCAGTGCGGGGTGGTCTGTCCGGTCAAGATCCCGTTGCCTGGGCTGCTGCGCAAGCTGCGCGAGAAACAGGTGGAACGGCGCCTGCGTCCGCTCGCCGAACGCCTGGCACTAACAGCCTGGGCTTGGCTCGCACAGCGGCCGCGACTCTACGCACTGGCCACGCGGATCGGCGTACGCTACCTGGCATGGCTGGCTAAAGACAACGCTAGCGGCGGACGCAACGACCGCATCCGCATCCTCGGTGTGGCGCCGGAATGGACGCTGGGACGAGACTTCCCGGCACCCGAAGGAAAAACCTTCCGCGAACTGCATGCGGCACGCAAAGGAAAACCATGAGTTCGCGCGAAGACATCCTCGGCCGCATTCGCGCCAATCTGGGCCGTAATGCTGCTAATGCCACCACTGATCGTGCCGCGCTTGACGCCTATCTGCAAGCGCGGCCGCAAGGCCCGCGGCCGAGAATCGGCGGCGACCTGGCAACCCGCTTCCGCGAAAAATCCGAATTGTTATCGAGTACGGTCGAGGAGGTCGCCGTCTCGCAAGCGGCACCTCAGGTCATCGCCCGCTATCTGGCGACGCATCGACTGGCGCCGCATGCCGTGTGTTGGCCCGAACTGGCCGAACTGCCCTGGCATGAAGCCGGCATGCAGGTCGAAGTGCGCGCCGCGACCGGCAGCGATCTGGTCGGCATCACCGGCTGTTTCTGCGCCGTCGCGGAGACCGGGACGCTGATGCTCTGCTCCGGCCCCGACACGCCAGCAACCACCAGCCTGCTGCCGGAAACCCACATCGCCATCGTCTCCGCCGCGCGCATCCTGCCCGGCATGGAAGAGGCGTGGAACCTGGCGCGTGCCGAATTGGGCGAAATGCCGCGCGCCGTCAATTTCATCTCCGGCCCGTCGCGCACCGGCGACATCGAGCAGACCATCGTGCTCGGCGCCCATGGACCCTATCGGGTGCATATCGTCATCGTGCGTGGAGCGTAGCAGGGTAGCAGCGTAGCAGAGTAGCGGTTCAGGCTTTGCTGCTGGGCGCATTCACCAGCCCGATACCGGCCACCACCAACAATGCCGCCAGTCCAAAGGCCACCGACAATCGCTCGGCCAGCAGCAACACGCCGAAAGCGACCCCGAACAATGGGGTCAGGAAAGAGAAGACGATCAACCGGTTTGCCAGGTAGCGGGTCAGCAACCAGAACCAGATCAGATAGCTGGCAAAGGCGACGATCACCGCTTGATAGGCTATCGCCAGCAGCACGGCGGGCGTCAGCGCGGTCAGACCGGTTTCGCCGACCAGCCAGGATAGGGGCGGCATGACCAGCGCCGAGATGCCCAGCTGGTACAGCAGCACTTTGGCGGCGCTGATGCGGGCCAAAGGGGTCGCGCGGATCAGTACTGTGGTGGCCGCCCAGACAATCGCCGCCAACAAGCCGCAAACATCGCCGATCCAGTGCCCGCCCTGCTCCCAGCCGTCTGCGAAGGCAAAGGCGATGCCGACGAAAGCCAGCCCGACGCCGAGCCAGTGATGCGCTTCGAGACGTTCTCCGGCAACATACCAATGCAAGCCGAGCACCGTGAAGCAGGGTGCGGTATAGAGGAACACCACCATCCTTGAGGCGTTGGTGTAACTGAGTCCCAGGAAAATGAAACTGAACTCCAGGGCGAACATGAAACCGGCAAGCAGGCCAGGGAACAAAGAACCGTCGCGTTGAAACAAGGGTAAGCCGCGCCAGTACACCCAGCCAAGCAACAGCATGGTCGCGATGACCGAGCGAACCCCGCCCTGGAGGATCGGACTGATGCCGGTCAAGGCGACTTTCACGGTGATCTGCTGGAAGCCCCACACGGCGCAAAGCAGAACCATCAGCGCGATAGCGGCCGGACCGGGCGGAGTGCGCGGGTGCAAGAAACCAAATCTCCCAAGAAATACGGACACCAACAGGCCCCAGTATAAAGCCCAATCGGCTTACGTTTCCGCACCATCGATGGCGGAGAACTCGGCTAAAATTGACGCCATGCTCCCCTATGCCCTGATTCGCCCACTGCTGTTCAGCCTCGATGCCGAGACCGCGCACAAGCTGACGATCGCCGCGCTGCATCGCTTCGGCTGTCTGCTGCCGGCCTTGCCCGGCACAGCCGAACCGCCCGTTCGAGTGATGGGGCTGGACTTCCCCAACCGCGTCGGGCTGGCTGCCGGCCTCGACAAGAACGGCGAGGCCATCGATGGCCTGGCGAAGCTTGGCTTCGGTTTTCTCGAAATCGGGACGGTGACGCCGCGACCGCAACCGGGCAACCCCAAGCCGCGCATGTTCCGCCTGCCCGCCCAGCAGGCCCTGATCAATCGCATGGGTTTCAACAACCACGGGGTCGAGGCGCTGTTGACGAATATCCGCTCGGCCAACTACAAGGGCATACTCGGCATCAACATCGGCAAGAACGCTTTCACGCCCATCGAGCGCGCGGCCGACGATTACCTCGCCTGCCTGGAGCGTGTCTATCCGCTGGCCGGCTATGTTGCCATCAACATTTCCTCGCCCAACACGCTCAATCTGCGTCAGTTGCAGGGCGATGCCGAACTGGACGCGCTGCTTGGCGCATTGAAGGATCGCCAGGGCAAACTGGCGGACAAGCATGGCCGATACGTGCCCCTGGCATTGAAGATCGCCCCCGATCTCGATGACGGGCAAATCGCCGCCATCGCCGATGCGCTGCGCCGCCATCGTATCGATGCGGTGATCGCCACCAACACCACGCTCGACCGCGCAGGCGTCGCCGGGCTGCCGCACGCCGAGGAAAGCGGCGGCCTGTCGGGTGCGCCGCTGTTCGAAAAATCCACTGCGGTGGTGGCTGCGCTGGCCAAGGCGCTGGCCCGCGAGTTGCCGATCATCGCCGCGGGCGGGATCGTCGACGGCGCCAAGGCGCAAGCCAAACTCGCCGCCGGCGCGCAGCTGGTGCAGATATACAGCGGCCTGATCTATCGCGGCCCGGACCTGGTGCGCGAATGCGTTGCCGCGACATCGAACGCTCCCTAGCGGTTTGTCGTCCATGACCAGCGGCCTAATCGTTCTGCTTGGCGTGGTTGGCGCGATGCTGTTGGCAGTCGTGTTGCGCCGCCTGCTGGCGGGTTATCGATCATCACGACGAACCCGGCTCGAAGGCGCGCAGTTGGTGGCCAGGATCGATGCCATCCTGCCGCAGACGCAGTGCCGCCGGTGCGGTTTTCCCGGTTGCCAACCCTATGCAGAAGCGCTCGCCGAGGGCAAGGCCGATATCAACCAGTGTCCGCCGGGCGGCGACCGGGGCATCAGGAAGCTTGCCGCTCTGCTCGGCCGCGAATACCGGCCGCTGAATCCCAAGCACGGCGTGGAGAAGCCCAGGGAGGTCGCCTTCATCGACGAGAACTATTGCATCGGCTGCACCTTGTGCTTCCAGGCTTGCCCGGTGGACGCCATCGTCGGCGCAGCCAAGCAGATGCACACCGTCGTTTCGGACTTGTGCACCGGCTGCGAGCTGTGCGTCCCGCCGTGTCCGGTGGATTGCATCAGCATGCTGCCAGTGGCTGCCCAGGAGACTCGCTGGAAATATCCCGTGTTCGAAATTCTCGGGATCGACGCGCGCGACCGTAAGGTAGATGCGGTAGATGCGGCAGATGTGGCAGATGCAGCGCGTGAACGCCATCGATATCGTCAGTTGCGCGAAGAACGCGAGAAGCAGGAGAAAGCCGCAAGGCTCGCCGCCAAAGCAGCTGCGCCAGACGGCGTTGCCGAAAACCGGGGATCCGAAAACTTGGCGGCTGAGGATCAGAAAAAAGCGCTGATCGCCGCCGCCATCGCGCGCGCGCAATTGCAGAAAGCGCAGGTCAAACCGGCGAATACCTCGCAGCCGACGGCCGAACAGCTTGCCAAAATCGCCGAGATCGAGGCACGCCGGAAATGACTCCGAAAAAAATTCGCTCCCTGTTCGAGCGTCTGGCCGCTGTCGATCCGAGTCCGACCACCGAACTGGACTACGCGACGCCCTTTCAATTGCTGGTGGCCGTGATTCTTTCCGCCCAGGCCACCGACAAGAGCGTCAATCTGGCCACCCGTGCGCTGTTCCGCGATGCGCCGACACCCGAGAAAATCGCCGCATTGGGCGAGCGGAAGCTGGCCGGTTACGTCAAGAGCATCGGGCTGTATCAAACCAAGGCCAAGCATCTAGCCGCCATGGCAAAACTGCTGCTGGAACGTCACGGTGGTGCGGTGCCGCACGACCGCGACGCGCTCGAAGCGCTTCCCGGCGTGGGTCGAAAAACCGCGAATGTGATTCTGAACACCGTCTTCCATGAACCCGTCATCGCCGTCGACACGCATATCTTCCGCCTCGCCAACCGAACCGGTTTGGCGCCGGGCAAGGACGTCCGGGCGGTCGAGGAAAAACTGATAAAATCTGTGCCGCCCGCTTATCGGCAGCATGCCCACCACTGGCTGATCCTGCATGGCCGCTATGTATGCAAAGCGCGCAAACCCGATTGTCACTGTTGCATCATCCGCGACCTGTGCGAATTTCCAGACAAGACTCCGCCACCCTGATTGCCTCGACCATCGTGTCACCGGATGGCGGCCATGTTTAATCCTTCCCGCGACCAGGCGCGCCTGTTTTTCATCGAAGCCTGGCGCAAACAAGGCCAGGGCGTGCCATTGACGCCGATGGAGCATATCGCGGCGAATATCGTGCGCATCCATCCCGAATATCATGCGCTGCTCGGCAGCAGCGAATCGGCACTGGCGCGCGAATGGACGCCGGAGCAGGGCGAAACCAATCCCTTCCTGCACCTGTCGCTGCATCTGGCCATCGAGGAGCAACTCTCCATCGATCAGCCGCCGGGCCTGCGCGCTATTTTCGATTCCCTGCTGGCACGCCATGGCGAACGTCACCCCGCGCTGCACGACGTGCTCGAATGCCTCGGCGAGACGATCTGGCGTGCCCAGCGCGACAACGCCCCGCCCGACGGAGCGGCTTATCTGGATTGCCTGCGCCGCACGCTAAACAGGGCCGGGTGACGCGCTGTCCGGCAAGTTTGCCGGCGACCTGCGCAACCAGTGCAACATTTGACCGCTGTACAATAGTTTTAAATGTCATATATTTCTGTGAGGACCACTCCCCATGCGTTTCGAAGGCAGCACCACCTACGTCGCCACCCCCGACCTGATGCTGGCGGTCAATGCCGCCATTACATTGCAAAGGCCCTTGCTGATCAAAGGCGAGCCCGGTACCGGCAAAACCATGCTGGCCGAGGAGGTCGCGAAGGCGCTGGGGGCGCCGCTGTTGCAATGGCATATCAAGTCCTCCACCAAGGCGCAACAGGGACTCTACGAATACGACGCGGTCTCGCGCCTGCGCGATTCGCAACTCGGCGGACCGGATGGCGAGCGCGTCCGCAACATCGCCAACTACATCGTCAAGGGCGTGCTGTGGCAAGCGCTCGAAGCCGACCGGCCAACCGTGATCCTGATCGACGAGATCGACAAGGCCGACATCGAATTCCCCAACGATCTGCTGCGCGAACTCGACCGCATGGAGTTTTACGTTTACGAAACGCAGCAACTGATCAAGGCCAGGCATCGGCCGATCGTGTTCATCACCTCGAACAACGAGAAGGAGCTGCCCGACGCCTTTCTGCGTCGTTGCTTCTTCCATTACATCAAGTTTCCCGACAACGAAACCATGCGGAAAATCGTCGATGTCCACTTCCCCGGACTGAAGCAATCCCTGCTGAAGGAAGCCCTGGAAGTGTTCTTCGAACTGCGTGAGGTGCCCGGACTGAAAAAGAAACCGTCCACCTCGGAACTGCTCGACTGGCTCAAATTATTGCTGGCCGAGGAAATCCCGCCCGAGGCGCTGCGCTCGAAAGACCGGAAAGTCGCGGTCCCGCCTTTGCACGGCGCGCTGCTCAAGAACGAACAGGACGTGCATCTGTTCGAGCGGCTGGTGTTCATGTCGAAACACAACCGCTGATGCGCTGATCCGCGAACGCCACAGCGATGCTGATCGATTTCTTCCTCCATCTCAAAGCGGCCAAGCTGCCGGTATCCACCCGGGAATTCCTGACCTTGCTGGAGGCCATGCAAGAACGCCTGGCCGGACACAGCATCGATGACTTTTATTTTCTTGCGCGTGCCTGCCTGGTCAAGGACGAGACGAATTACGACAAGTTCGACCAGGCCTTCGGTGCGTATTTCAAGGGAGTGACCGAGATTCCCGGCCTGGAAGCGGAAATCCCAGAAGACTGGCTGCGCATGATGATGAAAAAACACCTGACGCCAGAGGAAAAGTCCAAGCTGGAGAAACTCGGCTGGGACAAGCTGATGGAGCAGTTCAGGGAGCGCCTCAAAGAACAGAAGGAACGTCACGAGGGCGGCAGCAAGTGGATCGGCACGGGGGGAAGTTCCCCCTTTGGGCACGGCGGCTATCACCCGGAAGGCATCCGCATCGGCGGTGAATCCGCCGGCAACCGGACTGCCATCAAGGTCTGGGAAAACCGCGAATACCGCAACCTGGACGATTCGGTCGAACTCGGCACGCGCAATATCAAGGTCGCCTTGCGCCGTCTGCGGCGTTTCGCGCGCGAGGGAGCGGCCGAGGAACTGGATCTCGACGGCACCATCCGCGGCACTGCGCACAACGCCGGCTGGCTCGACCTGAAAATGCGGCCGGAACGCCACAACAAGGTCAAGGTACTGCTGTTCCTCGACATCGGCGGTTCGATGGACGATCACATCAAACTGTGCGAGGAAATGTTCTCGGCGGCCAAGACCGAGTTCAAGCATCTTGAATATTTCTATTTTCACAACTGCGTCTACGATTACGTCTGGCGCGACAACCGCCGGCGCCACGCGGAACGTTTCCCACTCCACGACGTGATGCACAAGTACGGCGACGACTACAAGCTGATCCTGGTTGGCGACGCGACCATGAGTCCCTACGAAATCCTCCAGCCCGGCGGCAGCGTCGAATACATGAACGAGGAGGCGGGCGCGGTCTGGCTACAGCGTCTGCTCGAGAAATACCCCCGTACCGTCTGGCTCAACCCCGAGCCCGAACGGCTGTGGGAATATCGTCATTCGATCCAGATCATCCACAATATCCTCGGCGGCAGAATGTTTCCGCTGACACTGGAAGGGTTGGAAAGGGCGATGCGGCAGTTGAACAAGTAACTGCCCATCGTCTGCGATTTGCAATGGATTCGTCCAAAAGACTCCTTGACATACCGCCAACAACCTCTACTCTGAACACTGCGAACAACCGTATTTGAGAAGAGTTGCCGCACGGACGACGACTCAATATCGCAGGAGTCAGCCATGGCAAAGCTCTACATCAATCCCCTACCGATCAGGATCTGGCACTGGACCAATGCCTTCGGTTTTGTCTTGTTGATCGCTACAGGCCTGCAGATCCGGTATCTCGACCTGATCCATCTGGTGCCATTCAAGACAGCGGTGGATGTTCACAACTGGGTTGGCTTTGTACTGATCGCCGATTTCTTCCTATGGTTGGGCTACTATCTCTTCACCGGCAAGATCAAGGTCTATTCCCCCGAACTTAGCCCGGCCAAGTATCTTCGGCAGTTGCAATACTATGGGTACGGCATCCTCAGGGGCGACCCCGATCCGCATCATGTGAGCATCGAT
>JBAYVU010000058.1:0-18185 GCA_041674385.1 Sterolibacterium sp. | reverse complement strand
TTATGACGTGCCCAGCGGCGTGCATGGTTACAAGACGACCGATGCTCAGGGCAACTGGACCGACTACAACACCACTTACGGCGCCAACGGCAGCTACGACCAGACGTGGACCAAGAACGACGGTAGCCACGGGGAAAACGACAAGTCCGTCGACGGCAGCACGCTCACGAGCATGACCAATCCAGATGGGAGTTCAACGACCAACACTTTCGATGCCAGCACTGGCGTTCATGGCTACGAAGTAAAGAACGTCGACGGCAGCATGAAGCTGGACAATTTTTCTTCGGCGGGCATCAAGATAAGCAGCCTCTGGTCAGATGGGGCGGGAAATGAAAGTATCGAATATTACCGCCCAGATGGTTCCGTCGAGAAAGATTCATGGCAAACGAGCGATGGAAATCACGGTGACCATATCTTTGGAACGGATGGGTCAAGTATCTTCAGCAGCTTTTATTTTTCTGATGGAAGCTACGATATCAATACCTCAAACCCTGATGGCAGCCAGAGGCATCAGTTCTATTCGATCGACGAGGGAATACATGAAGATATCATTACTTATGCGGATGGGGCACAATCCGATACATGGCAGGATGATAATGGATCGTATGGCAAGCGAACGTATGATCCAATAAATCGCGAATCCCTGAATGATGAGTACGATGCGGCGACAGGGCTGACGACCCACATTGATATCATTTCAGCGGCCGATGGCTCGGTACAGCACTATGCGATGACAAGGTCGGATGGTTCCTACAATAACTACAGTGTGGATGCTACGACAGGCTATAGCGAGAGTTCTAGTCTTGAATACGAGAGCGATGGATCGTGGGTTGCTTATCACCACACCTCAGAAGGCCAGCACGACACCTCGGAAATCGACTACAGCAATGGATCGTACCAATATACAGATTGGGACAATTCAAATGGCATCTCCATAGGAGAGAGTCACACGCTTACTTACGTCGGGACGGACGGTAGTTATTCCAGAAATGACATCATCAAGTTCGGGAGTGGTTTACAGGCCAGCTACGAGATGGCCTACAATGGGGAAACAGGGAATTACACCGAGACGGAAAATATTACTTCATCCGATAGCATCAACATAAACCATATCCTGAATTATCAGGGCGATAATAATTTCTACGAAAAAGATGTAATAGGCTCTTTTACAAATGGAGTGCAAGATTTCGAACTTTGGTATACGCATTACGCTAATGGGAATTGTGAGCTTGTTTTTCGCGACGTGGAGTCACTCACAATAGTAGAATCATATTCAGGCGATAGCACTGACGGAACTTATACTTTAGCAACGCAGCTTATAGGTTTACCTCAAGACTCCTTGCCCGCTAGCACAATTTTCTCTGTAGTCAGTGCCGAGCCGCATTGGCTAGGATTCTCAATTCCAGGGTTCACCTCTCCGTAAGCGTCATGAATAGGACAAGCTGAGGCGATAAGCGGCTGTAACATTGCCTGAACTGCACGGCCTGTCAAGCCGTGCCCCCTACCGTCAGGCCGTCGATGTGCAGTGTCGGTTGGCCGCCGCCGAAATTTGCCGCATAGAGCCCCTTCTTCACCGAAGCGATGATCTCCTGCGGATCCCTACCGCGCGTCACGACAGGCGGGAGCGGTGAGAGCCGTAGCGCACGCAGCACGCTTCGTTTTCTTGATGCGTACTCAAGCCCCGAGGTAAGCCTCGATCACCCTGGGATTGCCCAGCAGGTTCTCGCCGGAGTCGGCCAGCACGATCCGTCCGGTTTCGATGACGTAGCCGTGACGCGCGATCCGCAATGCCTGGCGGACGTTCTGCTCGACCAGCAGGATGGTGAGGCCGCTGCGGTTGATCTCGACCAGGGTGCGGAAGATTTCCTGCACCAGGATCGGCGCCAGTCCCATGGAAGGCTCGTCGAGCAGCAGCAGGCGCGGCTTGGCCATCAGCGCGCGGCCGATGGCGAGCATCTGCTGCTCGCCGCCGGAGAGGTTGCCGGCATATTGGCCGAGCCGGTCCTTGAGCAGCGGGAAGAGGTGGAACACTTGCTCCAGGCTGGCGTCGATGCCGGCCTTGTCCTTGCGCGTGTAGGCGCCCAGCGCCAGGTTCTCGCCGACGCTGAGCGTGGTGAGGATGGCACGCCCCTCGGCGACCTGGACGATGCCGCGGCGGACGATCTCGTGGGGGGAGAGCCGGGAGATGTCCTCGTCCTCGAAGATGATGCTGCCCGACGCGGCGCGCAGCAGGCCCGAGAGGGCCAGCAGCGTGGTGCTCTTGCCGGCGCCGTTGGCGCCCACCAGCGCCGTGATCTCGCCGCTGTCGAGATGGAAGCTGGCGTTCTTCACCGCCTCGATGTGGCCGTAGGCGACGGCGAGGTCGTGCACGCGCAGCAGCACGCTCATGCCGCCGCTCCGGCGGCGTCTTCGCGGCCCAGGTAGGCTTCGATGACATCGGGATGGTTGCGGATATCCTCCGGTGTGCCCTCGGCGATGATGCGGCCGAAGTTGAGCACGGCGATGCGGTCGCACAGGCCCATGACAAAGCGCATGTCATGCTCGATGAGGAAGATGCCGTAACCGCGGTCGCGGATGTTGCGGATCTCCTCCATCAGCACCGATTTTTCGGCCGGGTTCATGCCGGCCACCGGTTCGTCGAGCAGCAGCAGCTTGGGCTCGGTGGCGAGCGCCCGCGCGAATTCGAGCTTGCGTTGCTCGCCATAGGAAAGGTTGTCGGCCGTCAGCGCCGCCTTGTGGTCGAGCTTCACCCAGGAAAGCAGTTCCAGCGCCCGTTCGCGGGCGCTTTTCTCGGCATCGCGGCAGGCCGGCGTGGCGAAGAACAGCGCCAGCGGGCCGTAGTCCATGAGGTGGTGCATGCCGACCATGACGTTTTGCAGCAGCGTCATGTCGCGGAAGATGCGGATGTTCTGGAACGTGCGGGCAATGCCCAGCCGCGTGATTCGATGCGGCGCGATGCCGTTCAGGTCGCGGCCCTGAAACGCGAGGGCGCCGGAGGAGGGTTGCAGCAGGCCGGTCACCAGGTTGAATACCGTCGTCTTGCCCGCGCCGTTGGGGCCGATGAGGCCGAAGATGCTGCCACCCGGCACTTCGAGGCTGACCTCCTGCAATACCTGCAGGCCGCCGAAGCGCTTGCTGAGCGCGCGGATCGACAGCATGCTCATCGCCCACCGCCGCGGCGCTCGAACCAGGCCCGGATGCGCCGGCCATCCCAAAGGCCTGTCGGCAGGAAGAGCACCACCAGCACCAGGATGACGCCGTTCACCGCCAGGCGGTAGCTGTGCAGGAAACGCAGCAGTTCCGGCAGCAGGGTCAGGATCGTGGCACCCAGCAGCGGGCCGATGAGGCTGGAAATGCCGCCGAGGACGGTCATGGTGAGGATGTCGACGGCGTTCTCGAAACCGTATTCGCGCGGGCTGATGAAGAAGGTGTAGTGGGCGTTGAGCGCCCCGGCAAGGCCGGCGATGACGGCGCCCAGCGTGAAGGCGAACAGCTTGTGGCGGTCCACGTCGATGCCCATCAGCCGCGCCGCCACTTCGTCCTCCTTGATCGCCTCGAAGGCGCGGCCGACGCGGGAGCGGCGCAGGCGCGCCAAGCCGTAGCCGACCAGGGCGAGTATCAGCGCGATGTGCCACCACTGGGTGGTAAGGGGAATGCCGTTCAATCCTTCGGGACCGCCGGTGATATCGAGGTTGAGGATGACGACGCGGCTCACCTCGCCGAAAGCCAGGGTGGCCATGCACAGATAGACGCCGGACAAACGCAGCGTCGGCACGCCGATGGCCAGCGCCACCACCGCCGGAGCCATGCTGCCTGCCGCCAGCACCACCGGGAAGGGCCAGTTGAGTTGCAGCGTCAGCAGCGCCGCGGTGTAGGCGCCGATGCCCATGAATGCCGCATTGGCGAGGGACAGCAGTCCGCAGGCGAGGGTCAGCCAGATCGAAAAGGCGAGCAAGGCATGGATGCCGACGGTAAATATCAGCGTGCTGTAGGTGGCCCAGAAGTCGGCGAAGCCTTCCATCAGCCCTTGCGCTCTAGGACGCGACCGAACAGGCCCGACGGCCGGATCAGGAGGATCAGGAACAGCAGGCCGAAGGCCACCGCATCGCCTATTTGGGAGGAGATGTAGCCCTTGCTGAATACCTCGGCAAAGCCCAGGAACAGGCCGCCGATCAGGGCGCCGCGGATGTCGCCCATGCCGCCGAGGACGATGACGGCAACGCCCTTGAGCAGGATGGGTTGTCCCATGAAGGGCGTGATGGCGTTGAAGTCGAGGCCGATCAGCACGCCGGCCACGCCGCCCAGCGCGGCGGCGGCGAAGGAAGTGAGATGAAACAGTCCTTCGACGTCGATGCCCAGCAGCGCGGCCGTCTTCGGCGACTCGGCGATGGCCCGCAAGGCGCGGCCCAACTGGGTTTTCTTCAGGGCGAAGAAGAGCAGGGCCATGAGCAGGAAAGCGATGGCGACGATGCCGATCTCCAGGGCGCGCACATGCACTTCGCCGACCACGAAATCGGCGGCGGGCAGCACCTCTTCGGGGAAACGCTGCACCTCGACGCCGAAGAGGCCTTGGATGGCGTTGGTGAGGATGATGGTCACGCCGATGGTGGCGATCATCGGGATCAAGTGCGGTGCGTTGCGGGCGCGCAGGGGCTTCAGGATCAGCACGTCGACGCCCAGGCCGATGAAGCCGGACACCAGCATGGCGGCGATGAGGCCCAGCCACAGTGGCGCAGCGAAGTGCGTCACGACGAACAACGCGGCATAGCTGCCGACCATGAAGACGGCGCCGTGAGACAGGTTGATGACCGCCAGGACGCCGAATATCAAGGTGAAGCCAAGGGCGAAGAGGGCGTAGACGCTGCCCAGGGTGAGACCGTTGAGGAGTTGTTGTTCGAGCATGGGGAAGGGCGCCGGCCCGTTTCGCTTGGGGCCGACGCCGGGGGCTTACTTGCCGGCGTAGAGGGTGAACTTGCCGCCCTGGACGATGTAGATGAACGGTTTCTGTTCGGCGTCGAAGCCGGCGGGTTTGCCGTCCTTGCCGGCTGCCGGGCGGAACTTGAAGGGGCCGGTGGCGCCGTTGATGCTGACTCGCGGCAGTGCGTCGCGCAGCGCTTGGCGATCGGCTTCCAGGTTGCCGGAAAGCTTGAGCGTTTGCAGGGCGGCGGCGGCGATGTTGAGGGCGTCGTAGGCCTGGGCGGCAAACTGGTTGGGCTCGCTGCCGAACTTCTGCTTGTAGGCGGCAACGAAATGCTGGTTGGCCGGCGCCGGGTTGTTGTTGGCCCACGGACTGCCGACGAAGGTACCCTCGCCGGCCAGTTTGGATATCTCGAACAGCTTCGGCGAGTTGAAGCCGTTGCCGCCGACGAAGGGCACCTTGATCCCCAGGCCGCGCGCTTGGAGCATGATGTTGGCCGCTTCCTCGGCGAGGCAGGAGCAGACGACGGCATCGGGATTGCCGCCCTTGATCTTGGTCAGCTGCGCCTTGAAATCGACGTCGCCCTTGACGTAGGTTTCGGTGGTGGTGACGGGAATCTTCTGCTCCTCCAGCACTTTCTTGAAAACGTCATAGCCGCTCTTGGTGAAAGCGTCGTCGTTGCCGTAGATCACGGCGACCTTCTTGATGCGGTAGTGCTTGACGGCGGTGGCGATGGTGATCGGCAGCACGTCGCTTTCCATCACCGAGTTGCGGAAGATGTAGGGGCCGATGTCGGTGATGCCGTTGGCCGTGTTGGAAGTGCCGAAGGCCACCGTCTTGGCGGCATTGGCGACGGGACCGGCGGCGAACATGGAGTTGGACAGGGTCGGGCCGAAGATGATCAGCACCTTGTCCTGGAAGATGAGTTTCTTGAAGACGTTGATGGCCTCTTCCTTCTTGCCCTGCTCGTCCTCGACCACCAGTTGGAGTCTGTTGCCGTTCACGCCGCCTTTGGCGTTGATTTCGTCTGCGGCGAGCTGGAAGCCGTTGCGGTTGGGGATGCCGTACTGCGCGGCCCCACCCGTCAGGGCCTCGGCGACGCCGATCTTGATGTCGGCGGCGCAGGCCGCGCAGCTCAAGGAGGCGCCGGCCAGGATGACAAGGAACTTGCGAAGGATATTCATGAGGCTCTCCGGAATGTTGGGTCGTCTGTCAGAAGGATCAGAGGAGAAGCTCCAATAATACCAAGAACCACCGGCCCCGGCCAATCGATGCCTATGTCGCCGCCTACTGCGTCCAGTGCGTTCGTGGCGAATTCTCCGGTTGCCTTGCGCGTTTTAAGGCGGTCTTAAGTCGGTATGACCGATGATGGGCGCAGTCATATCGACTGCATCCCATTCCTATTGTGTGAGGACATTCCGATGAAATCCATCCCCCTGTTGTTGATCGCCACCGCCTTAGGTGTCGCCTGCAGTTCGACGCCGCCTTCACCGACCGTTGCCGCCACTGGACCCGCCGATACCCATGCATCCGCTGTCGCGCCCATGCCGGCCCCTCAACAGAAAGCAACGGCCGCGGCACTGGACGACCCGAAGAGCTTGCTGGCAAAACGCAGTGTTTATTTCCCGTTCGACGTTTTCACGGTTGATCCGAAATACAACGAAATCATCCAGGCGCACGCGGCTTATCTGGGAGGCCATGCCACTACGCGCATGACCATCCAGGGCAATGCCGATGAACGTGGCAGCAGGGAGTACAACCTGGCACTCGGACAAAAGCGCGCCGAAGCGGTAAAACGTTTGCTGACGATGAGCGGAGCGACCGACAAGCAGCTTGAGGCAATCAGCTACGGCGCCGAACGTCCGAAGGCGGATTGTCACGAAGAGCGTTGCTGGCAGGAGAACCGCCGCGACGATTTGGTGTATGCCCAGCCGAAGAAGTGATGCGCGTTGGTGCATTCCTGATCCTGATGGCTGTTGCAATTTTCGCATTGACTCAAGCAACGGCCGCGCCTGAAACCAGGAAAGTGCCGGATGGCGTTATCATCTTTGCCGAAGGCAGCAATGAACCGCTGGCGGACAGCAGGGCAATCATCGACCAGTTGGCGGTTCTGGCAAAATCGGACCCTGCCAACTGGGTGTCGCTGGATTCTTACACGGACGAGAGCGGCAGTCGCGAAATGAATCTCGCTTTAGGCCAGCAGCGTATCGCCGGGATCGAGCGCGAAATGGCTTTGCAGGGTGTGCCACCGCATCGAATACGAGGCATCAGCCACGATAAGGATTCTTCAATCAAGGGTGAACAACCGATGCGACGGGTGGAAGTTCGGATAGAAAAGCTTGGCTACTGAGAGTAGGCTTGCCGTTCGGATATAACGAATGACTCCCCTACACGCCTAGCCGCTTCCCGTCCCATGCGTCTACTGCTCGTTGAAGATGATCGAATGATCGGCACCGCGGTTCAGCGCGGCCTGCACCAGGAAGGCTACGCAGTCGACTGGGTGCAGGACGGCCGCGCGGCAGAATTGGCGCTTGCCGACCAGGCTTACGACCTGATGCTCCTGGATCTTGGGCTTCCACGCAAAGGTGGAATCGAACTGCTGCGAGGACAACGTCATCAAGGGAATCGCATGACGGTATTGATCATCACCGCACGCGACGCCGTGTCCGACCGGGTTCGCGGTCTCGATGCCGGCGCCGACGATTATCTGGTCAAACCCTTCGACCTCGACGAACTGTCGGCGCGCGTGCGCGCCTTGTTGCGCAGGAACGTCGGCCGGGCCGAGCCTGTGATCCGTCACGGCGAACTCAGTCTGAACCCGGTTTCGCACGAGGTCCAGCTCAACGGCATAGCGGTGACGCTCTCGCCCCGCGAATATTCGCTGTTGCTTACCCTGCTGCAGCAACCCGGCAAACCGTTATCGCGCGTTGAACTCGAGAAGCTGATTTATGGCTGGGGACAGGAAGTCGAGAGCAACACGGTCGAAGTCTATATTCACACACTGCGACGCAAACTTGGCGCCGAATGGATACGCAACCTGCGCGGCGTCGGCTATTTCATCCCGATCGAGCCGTGATTTCGATCCGCCGCCGTCTCCTTGCCGTGTTGCTTACCGCGATCACTTTGATGATGATCGCCGGCGCATTCGGCAGCTACCGCCTGTCCCGCAGCGAAGTCGGCAGAGTATTCGACTATCATCTCAGGCAGCTCGCGCTCTCCCTTCGGAACCAGGACTTCTCCACTTCCAGCAACCCGCTGTCGCCCGGTGACAACGAGTTCCATTTCGTAATTCAAGTATGGGCCGGCGACGGGAAGCCTCTGTATTTCTCAAATCCCCAAGCCGATCTTCCCAATCGGTCGCAGCCCGGCTTTTCCACGCTCGAAACTGCCGAGGCCAGCTGGCGCATTTACACCCTCCTGTTGCACGGTCAGGTCATACAGGTCGCGCAGCCCAGGAGCGTTCGCGATGAAATTGCGACTGCTGCCGCGTTTCATACCGTCCTGCCCTTTCTGCTGATGTTGCCGCTGCTTGCGGGAAGCATCTGGTGGCTTATCGGCGGCGGGCTCGCCCCGCTGCAAAAGATTGCCCGTTCCGTCAGCACGCGCAGCCCGAATTCACTTGAACCGCTTCAGATGCATGGCGTACCGGCCGAGGCAAGGCCCTTGGTCGAGTCTATCAACAACCTGCTCGAACGGCTGGATGCGGCATTGGTTTCACAGCGGAGCTTCGTCGCGGATGCCGCCCATGAGCTGCGCACGCCGCTGACCGCGCTGCAATTGCAGGCGCAGCTCACCGAACGGGCCGAAACACAGGAGGACCGTCGCATCGCCATGGCGGAACTCAAACGCGGTCTGCAACGCGCCATCCATGTGGTACAGCAACTCCTGACACTGGCGCGACAGGACCCCGCCGATGCACTGGCCATGCCCTTGTCCGCCGTGAGCCTGGCCGAGCTCATCGCATTGGCCACAGCCGATCAAGCCAGCCTGGCGGGTGCGAAAAATATCGATCTCGGTATCAGCGAGGCCGACGAGAATGCGGTCGTGCAAGGGAACTTTGAGGCTTTGCGCACCCTCGCGGCCAACCTCATCGACAATGCCGTACGCTATACACCCGCCGGAGGCCGCATAGACGTCGCAGTTCGCTGCCGCGACGGACGATGCTGGATCGAGGTTGACGATAGCGGCCCGGGCATTCCTGTCGAAGATCGCGAGCGGGTCTTCGATCGGTTTTTCCGCAATGCGGATAACGAAGAGCCTGGCAGCGGACTTGGGCTGGCCATCGTCAAAGCCATCGCCGCGCGCCACGGCGCTTGCGTCAGCTTGGCGTCCTCCGCGCTCGGCGGACTTTCCGCGCGCATCAGCTTTCCCCACAGCCAGATCGGCTCGCTGGGTTCCGCGACCGGCAAGCAACCAGCGAAGAAGCCGGATTGACGGGGGCAATGGCCTGCGTAGTGTCGCCGATCAGTCGGCGTCTGGTGGTTGTTTAGTGCGGTTTCACAGATATTCAAATCTCATTGTCGCCCGCTATCCACTATCCGTGATCAGCGTCCTGCCACCGTCATGCGCTCGATCAGGATCGAACCGACTTGTTTTGATCCCTGCACCAGCACATCCTTGCCGATCGCCGCAATGCCCTGGAACATCTCGCGCAGGTTGCCGGCGATGGTGATCTCCTGTACCGGGTAGGCGATCCTGCCGTTTTCCACCCAATAGCCGGCGGCGCCTCGCGAATAATCGCCGGTGACATAATTGATGCCTTGGCCGAGCAATTCCGTCACCAGCAGACCGGTGCCCATCTCGCGCAACAGCCCCGCGAAGTCCAGCTCGCCGGGTTTGACGATCAGATTATGGCTGCCGCCGGCATTGGCGGTGGTCTGCATGCCGAGCTTGCGCGCCGAATAGGTGGACAGGAAATACCCTTGCAGCACCCCGTCGGCGACCACTTCGCGGTCATGGGTCGCCACGCCGTCGTCGTCGAATGGACTGCTGGCCATGGCGCCGGAGAGATGCGGCCGCTCGCTGATCTGCACATGCCTGGGGAATATCCGCTGGCCGATGCTGTCCAGCAAGAAAGAAGACTTGCGGTAAAGCGTGTCGCCGCTGACGGCATGCACGAAGCTGCCGATCAGACCGGCGGCCAGCGGCGCTTCGAACAGCACCGGCACTTGCCGCGTCTTCATGCGCCTGGCGCCTAGCCGGGAGAGGGCGCGGCGCGCGGCATAGTCGCCGATGGCCTGAGGCGCCGCCAACTTGGACCAGTCGCGCCCGGAGGTATACCAGTCGTCGCGCTGCATCGCGTCGCCTTCGCCGGCGATCACGGCGCAGGCGATGTAGTGGCGCGAGGTGGGGAATCCGTCCATGAATCCCAGGCTGTTGGCAAAAACGAACTGCGATTGCTGCACCGAAACACTGGCGCCTTCGGAGTTCTTGATCAACGGGCTGACATCGAAGGCCGCTTGTTCGCACTGCTTCGCAATCGCGATGGCTTCCTCCACCGGCAGAGGCCAGGGATGGTAAAGATCCAGATCCATGCTGTGTTTTGCCAGCAGCTCCGGGTTCGGCAAGCCGGCGAATGGGTCGGCGGCAGTGAGGCGGGCAATCGACAGCGCTGCCTCGACCGTGGTGCGCAGCGCCTGCGGCGAAAAGTCGGAAGTGCTGGCGTGGCCGCGCCGTTGGCCAAGATAGACGGTGACGCCGAGGCCCTTGTCGCGGTTGTGTTCGATGGTCTCGACCTGGCCTTTGCGCACCGCCACCGATAGGCCATAGGCTTCCGAGATATCGGTTTCGCAAGCCGTGCCGCCGAGTTCGCGCGCATGGCGCAAGACATCCGCCGCCAAGTGGCGCAATGCATCCTGTGAATAACTAAATTCCAAAGCTGACATGGGGGAGTGGGTCCGTAGCAAAGCTATAATGATACCCGTGGAACCTATCGAGAAACCCAACCTGCCCGACGAAACCGGCTACGATCCCGATCGCGCTAGCAAGTCGCAACGAAAGCGCGAGTCGACGGCCTTGCAGGATATGGGCGAGGCGCTGGTCAGCCTGTCGGCGGAACGGCTGGCGAAGATAGAGATGCCGGACAACCTGCGCCAGGCCGTCGATGATGCCAAACGCATTACCGCGCATGGCGGGCGGCGTCGCCAGATGCAGTACATTGGCAAACTCATGCGTTCCATCGATCCGTTGCCGATTCAGGCCGCGCTCGACGCCATCGCCGGTGTCTCCGCTGCCGAGAATGCCCGCATGCACCGTCTCGAAAATTTGCGCCTGCTGTTGCTGGAAGACGAGGGTACGGCGCTGGCGGAGATTGTCGCTGCGCACCCGGGCGCCGATCTGCAGCAGTTGCGCCAGCTCTGCCGCAATGCCCGCAAGGAGCAAGAGCAGCACAAGCCGCCGCGCGCCTTCCGCGAAATTTTCCGCTTTTTGAAATCACTTGAAGAGTCCCATGGATAATCCACTCTTGATCGGCTTGGTGTCAGTCTCCGACCGCGCCTCCTGCGGCGTCTATGAAGACAAGGGTATCCCGGCGTTGCGCGAATGGTTCGCTGCGGCGCTGACCACGCCATGGCGGATGGAGACCCGGCTGATCCCCGCCGAGCAGGCCGAGATCGAGAAGACCCTGGTCGAGCTTTGCGACCAGGCCGGTTGCCACCTGGTGCTGACCACCGGCGGCACCGGACCGGCGCTGCGCGATGTCACGCCCGAAGCCACCTTGGCGGTGGCGCACAAATTGATGCCGGGATTCGGAGAGGAGATGCGCCGCATCAGCCTGAACTTCGTGCCGACGGCGATACTTTCCCGCCAGGTCGGCGTGATCCGCGGCAAGTCGCTGATCCTCAATCTGCCCGGCCAGCCGAAGTCCATCAAGGAAACGCTGGAAGGCGTCAAGGATGCCGACGGCAAAACTCTGATCGATGGGATATTCGCCGCGGTGCCCTACTGCATCGACTTGATCGGCGGACCTTATATCGAGACCAACGAGTCCGTGGTGAAAGCCTTTCGTCCGAAGTCCGCCACCCGGCCGAAATAAACGCTAAGCCGCCAGCCACTGCGCCAGCAACCCGGCGCCCCAGGCCACGCCGAAGCCGGTGATGTCGCTGGCGACCGCTCCCAGCCCGTCCTTGCAATTGGCGGCGGAAAGATCGACATGCAGCCACGGCAAGTCATGCGTGAAACGCTTGAGGAAGCGTGCCGCCAGGATGTGGTCGGCTTCGCCTTCCAGCGTACATTGCTTGATGTCGGCGACTTTGCTTTCCAGTCCGGCCTCGTAGTCCTCGTCCATCGGGAAGACGCAGACGCGTTCTCCGGTCTGGCGCCCGGCACCGATGGCCAGCGCCGCCAGCGCATCGCTGCTGGCGAAGACGCCGGCATAGCGGTTGCCTAGCGCGCCGACCATGCTGCCGGTGAGCGTGGCAAAGTCGATCAGCAGGTCGGGTTTGGATTTGCTCGCCAGCGTCAGCGTGTCGGCCAGCACCAGGCGTCCCTCGGCGTCGGTATGCACGATCTCGATATGGGTGCCGTCCAGCGCCGTGACGATGTCATTCTGCTTGTAGGCTTGCGCCGAGATGTTGTTTTGTGCGATGGCCAGCCAGGCATCCACCGCCACCGGCAGATGGAGTTTCTGTATGGCAAGCAGCAGCGCCACTGTTACCGCCGAACCGTTCATGTCCTCGTGCATGCCGGCCATGTATTTCGCCGGCTTCAGGTTGTGTCCGCCGGTGTCGAAACAGATGCCCTTGCCGACCAGGGTCACGCGCCGCAGGTTTTTCTCTACACCCTTGGGCCGATAGGCAAGATGCACGATCGCCGCGTCCTGCTCATGGCTGCCTTGCGCCACCGCGCAGAAAGCGCCGGCGCCGAGTTTCTTGAGGCGCTTGAATGGGTATTCCTCGATGCGCCAGCCTTGCGTCTTGGCCATGCCACGCAAGCGTTTGCGGTAGCTGCCCGGCGTTAGCTCGTTGGGGGGCAGGGCGGTCAACTCGCGCGCCAAGGTGTTGGCCTCGGCCAAAGCGGCCACTGAAGCGAAATCGGCCTTGTTGACCGCGCCATGGAGCACCAAGCGTTGCAGCGGCTTGGGCTGCTTCTGCTTGCGTACCGGCAGCATGGCGCCATTCAGCCACAGCACATACGCTGCCTCGCGAGCGAGCGCGCTGGCTGCTTGCGGGTCTGTTGCGCACACTGTCACATGGACTTCGCGCGGTGTTTCGTCGAGCAGCAACAGGGCGGCTTTGCGCAGCGCGCTGAGTTGCGCGAAACGCGCCTGCTCCGGGTCGATCATGACATAGGCGTAGCGTCCGCCGCCGGGCTGATCGATTGCCAGCGGGGTCTTCGTCAATTCCGCGAGCTTCATTTCGCGCCGCTTGAGTACCTCGGAAAAACTGGTGCCGGCCGGCAAATCGGCGGGCAGTGTCTTGGTCAGGGACATCACGATCAGGGCGTGGATGGGTTGTGCGGATTTGGCGCCCGTGTCTTCATCCAGCGCCATGGGCTGGCATACGAGCTTGGCAAGCGGCATGATGTTTTCCTTTAGAATAGAAGCCGATTATAGCAATGCCCCTTTCGACACCATCTTCGACACGGCCCCATGCAGCAATATCTCGACCTGATGCGCCACGTGCTCCAGCACGGACAAGCCAAGAGCGATCGCACCGGCACCGGCACGCTGTCGGTATTCGGTTGGCAGATGCGTTTCGACCTGGCTGACGGCTTTCCGCTGCTGACTACCAAGAAGCTGCACACCAAATCCATCATCCATGAACTGCTGTGGTTCCTGCAGGGCGATACCAATATCCGCTACCTCAAGGATCATGGCGTCTCGATCTGGGACGAATGGGCCGATGCCAGCGGCAATCTCGGGCCGGTCTACGGCAAGCAATGGCGTCGTTGGGAAGCGGCCGATGGACGGGAAATCGACCAGATCGCCCAGTTGATCGACGGCCTGAAAAACAACCCGGATTCGCGGCGCCACATGGTTTCGGCTTGGAATCCGGCCGATGTGCCGAAGATGAAACTGCCGCCCTGCCACGCTTTGTTCCAGTTCTATGTGGCGGGCGGCAAATTGAGTTGCCAGTTGTACCAGCGCAGCGCCGACATTTTTCTCGGCGTGCCTTTCAACATCGCTTCCTATGCGTTGCTTACGCTGATGGTGGCACAGGTCTGCGGCTATCGGCCGGGTGAATTCATCCATACCCTGGGCGATGCCCATCTCTATACCAACCACCTAGATCAGACGCGGTTGCAGCTGTCACGTGCCCCACGGTCTTTGCCGACGTTGCGCATCAATGCCGAAGTCAGGGATTTGCTGGCATTTCGCTTCGACGACTTCACGCTGACGGACTACGACCCGTATCCGCATATTCCGGCGCCGGTGGCCGTCTGATCCATTGAGGACATGACGTGGGGTATCGACGGCGGTGAGGCCGAAGTTTCAGCGACGCTGCATCAGTTCCTGGCATGCGAAATTTGGAATTCCTCCACGCCTTCAAAGGCATTGAGTTCTTCTGCCAAGACCGAAATGGGGGCGCCTTTGTTTTTTCCCTTGGCAATGGCGATGTAGCGCCATTCCTGTCGGTTATTTACCAACTGAATGTTTAACGAGCCATCCGCCAAGTCATAACCCCGCTCATGAGCAATGCGGCGAAGCGCGCTTTCTTGCGGGTTGAAGCCAGGCCGGAAACACATCATAACGGCAACCGCTTGGCGAGATGGCAGCCATTGTTCAAGTTTGGCTGCCCACATCATCAGGGCCGCAGATAGAAGCGTGAGCAGAATCGCAGCGGCATAAAACCCGATACCCACCAAAATCCCGATCGCCGACGATGCCCAAATCGAGGCGGAGGTCGTCAATCCGCTGATGTTCATGCCTTCTTTCATGATCACGCCGGCGCACAAAAAGCCGATGCCGGTCACGATGCCCTGAATGACGCGGGTTGGGTCGGGAAACATTTGGCCGGCAACCGTACCTGGCGTTGTTCCTCCGTACCAGAATGACGGGTAGCCGACGACGACTGTGATTGCGCAGGACGCCATGCAGACAAGACCGTAGGTTCGCATGCCGGCGGCACGACCGTGGTAGGAACGCTCGTAGCCAACGATCAATCCCAGCAGCAGGGCACCAAAGAGATTGGTAAAAACCAACAGGTTGACGGCAATTTCCTGTGGGGACCAATACCGAGCGATGATTTCAAGTGATAGCGGATTCATGATACTGTCATTTGGCGGGAGTGTTTGGATTCGACCGGGTCAGCCGAGAGGCCTGTTTTCGTCCAGGCAGAGCAGTCGTACCCGACCCTGTGCGACAAGCTGTTCCTTGCTGTCCCGGATCCATGCCTCCCACACCTGGGTCGAGCGTCCACGGGTCACGGGGCGAGCCATGGCATGCAGTTTCCCCGAACTGACTGCCCGGATGAACGAGGTATGGTTCTCCAGTCCGACGACGCGGTCGCCGCGGGGGCGTGCGACAAGCAATGCGCCTATGGAGGTCAATGTCTCGATCACTCCGCAATGCACGCCGCCATGCACAATGCCATAGGACTGACGGTGCTTATCGGTCACTTCCCATTCGCAGGTAACCTCATCCTGCGAAGCGCTGAGGATGACGATCCCCATCTCCCGCGCCCAGCCGGGAAGCTCATTGATCAATTTGACAGTTTCATCTGCCATCAATTTGTCCAGTCTGCAAAAGAAAGAGAATTGAAGTAGCGATCACTAGGCAGCAGGCTACTTGATGTGCAGTGAAGAATCAACCGATGTGCGCTGGCTAAATGGGCGTGACTTGAGTCAGAGAGAACTCTCTGCGTTAAAGGGCGACGATTCATGCCAATGAACTTTGGCTTGGTCAAGATGGTAGTCCGCGATGGTGGTTAATGGCCCGCCAATTTCAGTGGCTGCATAACTCATAAGGCTAATGCGGGTGACTAGACAGCGTGATGTGTCGTCTTGCGGGAAAGCATCCAGGCGCCTGCCAACTGTCTCGCTTGGCCATGTGCCAGCGTAGAGTCCCACCGTCACATGGGGAGTGTAGTCTTCCCGCAATGCGTTCGGCTTGGATGAATTGAGGCAAGTACGCATGATAGCGATGCTGTTTGTTGTATCTCTGACATAAAGAAACGGGGCCAAGGGAAAGCTGCCCAGAGAGCCGATTTCAACTTCAAACGGGCTCAGGCAAGCCTGCCGCAGTGCCAGTATTTGGGCTTTCAGGTTCTTTTCCCCAAAGTCGTCGGCGTGTTCCGGCTTGTTACTGGGGAATCCACAGGTGCTTAGGGTGATGTGGGGTTGTCGGTGGTAACCCGCGAGGAGAAAATCGGAGAGGTGAGTTTCGGCGGTGCGCACTTGCTGGCGTACAGCCGGGCAATCGACGTCGATTGCCCAAATTGCAAAACGGGACCGGCCCAAATGCCATTCCGGAAAGTCCCGACGTAAATTCGGGATGGTATGGGAGAGTTCAAGAAAAACTCTGCCGACAGTTTTGCGGACGGTATTAGGCACGGCTAGACACGGCTACCGCTGCCGGCTTATGACGATGGAGTGTCCGGCTTTCTCGCGCCAGTGCACCGCAAACCCCAAGTGAAAAGCAACGGGGCGGTTATTCGGGGAACGTCGAAACGCGGTCGTAGAACTCGAGAACCCGGTCGCAGTTGTCGGAGTCCATCTTCGCCATCGCTTCACGAGGGTGCTGGTTGAGCGTCCCCGAGATCATGTAGGGGACCGAATAGCCCCATTCGATTTTGCGATACCAGGGAAGAACGACCCGGTCAATCGCCTCAATGACCGGTCGGACGGAAAATTTCGGATTCTTCAGGAACGACAGGAGGAGTTCGAGCGGACAGTTCCCCGCACCGCGTCCGAATCCATACAGCGTCGCATCGAGGTAATTCGCCCCAGCGATAATCCCGGCGATGGTGTTCGCGAACGCGAGTTGCTGGTTGTTGTGCATGTGCAAGCCGATTGTTTTCCCAGGCAGATGTTCCTGGTACTGGTGGACGAGGTGCTCGATGTCTTCTTGATAGTAGTTGCCAAAACTGTCGACGACATAGATGACCGGTACGCGGCTCTTGCCGAGATCGTCAAGCGCTTCTTCCAGTTCGCGGCCGGTGATGGTCGAAACCGCCATCAGGTTGATCGTCGCCTCGTAGCCTTTGTCCATGACATGGTGTGCGAGTTCAATCGCCGCATCGACCTGGTGAGCGTAGCAGGCCACACGGACAAGGTCGAGCGAACTCTCGTTGGCCAGCGGGATGTCCGCATATTCGATCCGGCCAATATCGGCCATTGCGGCGAGCTTGATCTTTTTCGGTTCGTTCCCGATGATGCGCTTCAGGTCGGCCTCGGCGCAGAACTTCCAGGGGCCGTATTCGGATCGGGAGAACGCCGACTCGGAGCTGAAATAGCCGATTTCCATGTAGTCGACGCCGGCGGCGGCGGTCGATTCGTAGACCTGTTTGACAAACGCATCGTCAAATTGCCACTTGTTCATGAGTCCGCCATCGCGAACGGTGCAATCAATCACTTTGATTTCGGGGCGGTACATGGTGGAATCGTCCTTTTGCGTAGGTGGTGCAGGTCTTGCGTCCCTACCGCGTTCAACTGCACGCGGTGCGCCGCAAAACTAATATGCTAGTATATCATCGCGGCGGCCTGGAGGCAACGTAGAGGCAATTTCGATCGGTGTCCCAATAGCCTTTTAGTGTGCCTCTATCAACTCCATCAAAATGGCTAGCTGCCTCCTCTTGAAAAGAGACTTTCTGTCAAATCAAGTCAAAGCTGCTACGGCTTATCGTCTCGATCAACGCGAGCGCAGCGAGCTTTCGCATTTGAGACGCTGAAATTTCCGGCATCTTTCTCCATTCGGAAATGGAACTGTTGTACTCCTCAGAAAGATTGTGAGCGAACAACAGCGCAGCCTCCAAACTTTGTACAAGCATCACTTTTTGCATGGCGTCAGCAAGAGCCTCGAATGCCCTTCTTTCGGCATCTACATGTAAGGTTTCAGCAGCTTCTGTCATGCTTATTCTCTTCTTTCTCGATGGGGGCTAATGCTAATGGCTCCCGGCGCGGCAACAAATGCACGAGTCTGGTTGTAGCTATATTCTTGTCGTCGCGATCGATGGTGGGCGGTAGTCGAGAAGGGTATCCTGACCCGCCCCCGACCCGGTCGCACGCCAGGTTTTTCGTTAGGCGATCTGATAAATGGGAGATTTGATGGGGTCCAACAGCCAGATTACAAGAAAAACTTATAAATCAAGGTAATCTGGCGGAGACGCAG
>JBAYVU010000057.1:0-18972 GCA_041674385.1 Sterolibacterium sp. | reverse complement strand
CCTTGTGCCGAATTACATTCTGGTTGAAACTTGTCATGGGGTTACTCCTTGGCGCTTTCGCGCTTTGTTTGATAAAGATTCGCACCTCTATCAAAACGGGTAACCCCACCTCTTGGCAAGGCCTTTCTGTCAGATCAAGTCTGAACTTCTACAGATTAACAGGCACTCGGTCGGGTAACTTATTACAGCGGTCCGTCGCAGCCAAAGAATCTTTGAGGCGCCTCGAATTCTGGCCACCGTCTTATTGCGCCAAACCATCAAGCGGCCCAACGGCGATGATGGTTTGCGTAATCAACCGCTAAGTCGAAGACGTTGTCTCACTTCTGCTTGAACGTGGCGCGGTCATAGCTCTCCGGTAGAGCCTCGTCGAGCACACGCTCTATTTCCGAGCGGACCTGCTGCATGGACTGGCGATCCTTGAACCAGTCCTGCACCAACAGCTTGGGATGTTCCTCGACCAGCCGCTTCAGCAATCGCTTGGCGGACAGCTTGACGCGCTGCGCTTCCTCCTGCGTCATGGTGTCCTTTTTCAGCAGGTCGAACAGCTCCAACTCATCTTCGGTCAGGCCGTCGCGAATATGGCGCTCCGCTTCCTCCTTGAGCGCATCGGCGAAGGCCGTCAGTTCCTCGTAGTAGTTTTCGGTTGCGGTCACCCCGGAATTGTACGCATCGATCACGCGCTGGAGTCGCTGCACAAAGTCGACATGCGTCGTATTCTGCGCCAGCATCTCGGCCAGCTTCTTTTCGAGGAAAGCTTGCAGATCGCTAATGGCAATGTGCTTGAAAGGCGTTTGCTTGAATTCCTCGCGCAGTTTTTCGACATCGACCTTGCTCAGGTCCCACGCCTTGCCGCGCTGGACGATCTGGTATTCGGCCTGGAACTGCTTGGCCTTGAAGGCCTCGGCGTTATCCACCACCACGCTTTCGTCGAGTAGGGCAGCAAGCCGCAATGCCGCCTTGTCCACGTCCGATTGCCCGACGATGCCGTCCATGATTCCACGCAGGTACTGGAAGGCGGATACCACCCGCCCCTTGCCCTGCGCTTGCAGGCCTCGTAGAGGGCGGTGATGGTGTTTCGTAGACATTGAAGGACTTGCGCAACTCATCCGTCGCCAGCAAGGCATCGGTAAATGCGTTGAACTGGCCTAGCTTCTCGAACACATCGCCCCGGCCGAGCGCACCGCGCAGATCAACCTCGTGGCCATCGCAAAACACCAGCCCCTGGGCAATGGCCTCGTCGAGCAAGACAAACAACTCCTGCTTGTTGCGGAGGACGGGCATCTCGTCCTCGTCGTCGCCCGGCCCGGCGGCATAGTCCTTCAACGCCCGCTTCATGCGGCGGAACACGTTGTATTAGTCCACAATCTCGCCGTTCCGCTTCGCTACGCTATTGATCTCATGGCTGGTCACGCGGTTGGCGCGGGCGATGGTCTGCATCAGAGTGTGGCCCTGCATGGGCTTGTCCAGATACAGGGTGCTCACCGTCGGCGCATCGAAGCCCGTCAGCCACATGGCACAGACGAAAACCAACTGCAGCGGATGCTCCGGGTCCTTGAAGTTGAACTCGATGTCATGCCCATGCTTGTCGAGCCGGTTCATCCGCTCGCGGTGCAGCTTGATGTTTAGGCCACTTGCCGCCATGTAGTAGCCGCTTACGACGATTGACTGGTTGCCGTATTTCGACATCGGCATGCCTTTATTGATTGATTACTGGTTAATCAATCCGTACCTCTCGATGAACCGATTTATATCAGCCAGAGCAATACGCTTCCCATCCTCAACCTGGATCCCCGGGAGAGACTTTCCTTCCTTCATTTTCTCGGTGAGGAGGATCAAGTTACCTTTGGGGTAACGGACATGAATGAATCCTCCGAGCCCCATGATCGTCGGCTCATACTGATTTAAGGAAAAGCCATCTTTGCGAATTCTTGCGAAGGAATTGACTACCAGGTTGCTCCCGGATCCAGAATTGCTTTCTTGGCAGTCCAATTCGGCGGCGCCTAGAAGGGCTTCGCCATTCCCCTTGACCTTTGCTTGCCCTATTACAGTTAACTTTCCATTAATTGGAACAATGGCCTGTTGAGATGCCAGAAAGGATAATACGGTCCTCTTGTCGTGCGAAAAGAATGCAGTTCCTTCGATGACGGTGTCCTTGGTCGCTGAGAAAGCGCATACCGGTCGTTGCCAAGCAGTTGATGTTAGTGAACCACTGATGGTCGACACAATGCCATATTGAGCGCTGGTGGAAATAGGTGTCGAATCCACTATGATCGATGATGGGATCTCAAAGCTTTGATAGATTCTTGAATCGTCGGCATATCGAAAGAGTGTCTGTTCAGCCCCATCCGGAGACTTTATTGTCCAGGAATAACCAATCAGGGTAGATTGCTCTTTGGTAACCTTCTTCAAGAGCCAATTACCTTGAGGTAACGGCGCTGCATACAGCACACCGACGGGTCCATCCAACCTATTTCCGTCTATATCTATCCCGCTATAAGAAAGTACAGATTCCGTAAAGTTCTGTCCAACACGCGAAATCGCGGACGGATCGGAAAACCAGATCGCGTCCGCCGTCATTTGAAGACTCGGAAGTCCCTTGATCACTCGCGCGATATTACAATTAACCGAAGTAGAGCAACGATAGAAGATGGTCGAATTCTTGGGGCCATTACCGAAATTCACGTCATATCGATCATCAACCTTTGATGCGCCCCCCATCATTTGCAACGCCTTCAGCCGCATTTCGGGTGGCAGTTTCTTTAGTTCTTCATCTGTAAACATGGCTTGTGCGGACGATGAGGAGGAATCGCCGACCTTCTCTGTGAAGTTTGTCACATTATCATGTACTGCGATGACATAAGTACCACCCTTGGAAATGAAGCCTTGAACATCGGCAGCACCAGTTCGTGTTGCAAAACGTTGGCCATTAATGAACAAAGCGCCCTTACCATTTTGGTAGAACCGTCCAGGGATAAAAACCGTTTTAGGTGTCTTACCTATTGCTTCGTCCATCTTGAGGAGTTGTGGCGCCACTCCAAATTGGCCCATGAAAATATCATCTTCTTGAGCATATACAAGCGAAGATACAGCGAAAGCGAGAATCAATAATTTCTTCATTAATACTCCAGTTAGAAAATTAATTTGAAATGGCTGCATATGTGATGCTGGAAATCGTAATTGAGATGCCGCCCATATATTTCACTAATGCGTCAAGAATGTCATGCATGAACTTATAAGACTTAACCATCCACATAATCTACGAACTGTCCGAACTGCCCCTCTTTTCTGCAGATTAGTTAAGTAGAGCCTGCTTTATGATGGGTTAAACCGACCAACCGGAGGTTAGTAATGTCTGCATCCGCTAAATCGATTTTAGCTCAAGCCGAGTCCAAATCCATGCCAGGTCAATTACGATCAGTTGACTCCACTTTCGAAGCTACGGCAAGTCTGACGCCAGAACTTGTGATCGCACTCTGTGGCCCAATTGGTTCACCGCTGCATGAAACCGCTGATCAAGTAGGTAATGCCTTAAATGATTTCGGCTACAAAACTGAGCCGATTCGATTGAGTGAATTGATTCGCCTTAACTCCGACAATTCTGGGATTGAGATCAACTTATCTTCTCGCTATTCTGAGATTCATACTCTGATCAAAGCCGGCGATGAGTTGCGCTTTAGATACGGGAATGATGTCCTGGCCAAATTGGCGATTGCCAAAATTGGCGCTGACCGGAAGAAGAAGTACGGTGATTTTAGTGACAGGGCGAATGAAAGTGAAACCGATTCAAAGCAACGAATTCGAGCCCATCGAATTTGCCATGTAGTTGACTCTATTAAGAATGTTTCTGAACTAAAGCTGCTTAGGTCCATTTATGGTGAAGCATTATTTGCAGTCGGAGTGTTCTCTCCCTTGGAGGTTCGACAGAAAAATCTCGAACGCCCAGGCGCTCTTACTTCTGAGGATATCAAGAAGCTAATTGACACTGACTCAGGGGAAGAATTTAGTCACGGCCAATCAGTACGAGAGACGTTTCCGCAATGTGACTTCTTCCTGCGCGTTGATGAATCCATAAGTGGCCCGTCAGAGCCGCAGGCAATTGGACAACTTGTTGGAAAACTACGCCGATTATTTAACTTGATATTTCGAACGGCAGTTGTCTCACCCAGTTCGGAAGAAAATGCAATGTATGCAGCTGCTTCGGCGGCTCGTAATTCTGCTTGCATATCGCGTCAGGTTGGCGCGGCAGTGACTTCAAAAGCAGGTGAGTTACTATCTATTGGATGGAATGACGTTCCAATAAGCGGTGGTGGACTTTACGGTAAGCCACCGCTTTGCTCGACTATAGAAGGTAAATGGCCTGATGAACGTTGTTATGCCAAATCCGGAATGAGTTGTCACAACGATCAAGAAAAGCGAGTAATAGCTGAAAAAATTGTCGAGAGTCTAGTCGCTGCTGAGACCATTTCGGCGGCGAATCAGTCCAAAGCCATGCAGACGATTCTTAGTGATTCACGGGTGAAGGATCTGATTGAGTTTTCTCGTGCAGTCCACGCTGAAATGCACGCGATTCTCGGTGCTTCTCGTGTTGCCGGCGACCGCATTCTGGGAGGAAGGATCTTTGTGACTACCTATCCTTGTCACGCGTGCGCGCGGCACATAGTGGCGGCAGGGATCACAGAAGTGTTCTACATTGAACCTTACAGAAAGAGTTTGGCAATAAGGCTTCATTCCGATGCAATGACGGAGGCACTTGATAGCACAGGGCGAGTAAGGTTAATGCAATTTGATGGAGTAGCACCTAGAAGATTTATCGATCTTTTCGATGCGGGCTCTCGAAAATCTGGCAGCGGAGTGCTAGACTTAAAAGGGAGAGAGGATGCAACACCTTCTACCTATGTCAGTCTTCGTGCCATCCCGAGATTAGAAGAGGTCGTAGTAGCTGAGATTTCAAGCAAATCGTTGCGGCTTCCTGAATTAACTACAGTGGGAGTGAAAAATGACCAAGACAAAACATAGGCAGCTTGAACTGCCTGTTCTAACAAACGTAAATGGAAAACCTACCAGGATAGTCTCCGAAGAGAGAGTTAGTGGGTCGGTTACTGGACCGGTACATGATAGAGAGGGGTTTCATAAGCCAGCTACTGCTGACGATCAGTCTATTTACAAAGCTATCAGTGACAACTATTTTGGTGGTACCGCTAAACAGGCATAGCCAATTGTTCAGTGGGAATGAATGATTTTGTGCCGTGCTTGACGTAGCCGGTACGTAGCTAAACTAGACGAATTCAGGCAACTTTGAGGCTGGTTGAGACTATGAGTGACGCTGGCGAGCGTTGTAAGGCATTGAGTTATTGATAATTAAATTACGACGCTAAAACTGAAAATCCGCGTGTCGGCAGTTCAATTCTGCCCCTGGCCACCAGGATTCAAGCGGGTTTCGGCGATTTGACCGAAATCCGCTTTTCTACAATTACCGCCCTCTTATCTACAATTCCTGAATTCAAAGGCGCTACGGTGTCGCCAATCCGGTCGCGGGTATAGTGTTCCGTCATTCCCCTGGTTTTATGGCCAAGCAGCTTTTGAGCGTGGCCCAGGTCGGTCGTATCAGTCGCAGCCTTGGCCCGCAACTGGAAGTCGACGCCGGCTTTTTCGCGGGCCGATGTCCTTCTCGGGGTCGGGATTGGGGTTTTCAAGAGGGTGCGGTTCGGGCTTGAGGCACCACTTACGCCACAGTTCGCCCAGGCTTTCATCGTATTCCACACGTACCGATAATTCCTGCCAAGCGCGGGAGTGCTACCTCCCCGCGTTATCCACCGACACCTCCGCCGCCTGCCATAGAAGGACGCGGCGGTGGCATCCGTGGATAACGCTGCCAAGGCCAGATTGAATTGTCAATTTCTACTAATATTTATATAAATTAGTAGACAAATGGTGCGTCTGTTCTATACTAATGTCTACTAACCAATTATCAAATTAGTAGACATTGTATGAGACTTCCAGAGACCACTCCTGATCTAGCGCAAATTTTCAAGGGCGTACAAACTGATAAATTGCAGTTAATTCTTCAGAATGCCTCGCCGTTGTCAAAAGGACGGTATCTCCATTGGGAAGAGCTTCGTCACAGAGAGCCGCCACAAGGACTAACCCATGATGATTGGTGGGGTGCAATTTTGTTAGGGCGGCTACCCCTGATGCAGACCCTACCGCTTCTAGACAAACGTGGCAACCCTTTCAGATTTGCAACCCCTAGCCCTGTGCTGATCGACCTACACCACATTGATCGAGACGCTGCTGGGCACATCCATGCCACCATCGGAGCACCAATTAAGGATGATCCGAACCGTTATCTCTTGAGCTCTCTCATTGAAGAGGCGATTACTTCCAGTCAACTGGAGGGAGCTTCAACGACTCGCAAGGTAGCAGCAGCAATGCTCCGCGAGGGACGGAAGCCGAGGGATCATAGCGAGACTATGATCTTCAACAACTACCGCGCGATGAAGCACTTGCGGTCTATAAAACAGGATCCAATTACACCAGATTTGATTCTGGAGTTGCATCGCATGCTTACCGAAGACACTCTCGAAGACCAGAAGGACGCTGGTCGTCTTCGTAAGGTTGATGATGTTCGGGTTGTCGATGCCAGAGACAACACTGTTCTGCATATTCCGCCTACCCATACAGAGCTTCCAGAACGGCTGGAACGGTTGTGTGCATTTGCCAACGCCGACGAATCCTCTCTGCCCTTTGTGCATCCGGTACTGCGTGCGATCCTGCTGCACTTCATGCTTGCCTACGACCACCCGTTTGTCGATGGAAATGGCCGTACTGCGAGATCATTGTTCTACTGGTCTATAGCGCGCAGTGGCTACTGGCTGATGGAGTACACCTCTATCAGCCATATTCTGCGCAAAAGCCCCACGCGCTATATGCGGGCCTATCTGCACACAGAGTTTGATCATAACGACACGACTTACTTTCTCCTGCATCAGTTAAGCACGATCAGGCGGGCGATAGTAGCGCTACACAACTACCTGTCTCGAAAGGGTCAGGAGCAGAGAGAAACCGAGAACATGTTATCAGTATCTTCCAAACTTCGGACTCGCTTCAACCATCGCCAAGTCGCACTGTTGACACATGCATTACGGCACCCTGGAGAGGGGTATCGCGTAGATGCACATCAGCATTCCCACAACGTCGTATATCAGACTGCCCGAAACGATTTGCTGGATTTACACAATCTCGGACTACTAGAAAAAGCGAGACAGGGAAACGCTTATGTGTTCTTCGCTCCCGAAGACCTACGCGACCGCCTCACCGCTCTAGCCAATTAGCTTCGCCGGTTTCCTGCGAAGTAGAAGAGTCGATTTCCTTCTACAATTCATGTCGCTCTTCATTCCCTGCTTGGTTTGCGGCACCGGGGAATACAATGTTTGTAGATGGTTTTTCCGGTAGAACATTGATTGGCCTCGTTTCTGTCATTGCCTGAAAATCCGCGCGTCGGCAGTTCAATTCTGCCCCTGCCACCAGTAACATCATGGGCTTAGCTTAATGGCTAGGCCCTTTTCATTTGGTACTGTGACTAGAACATAACAAATCCAACACGTTGCGTTTTGCTCCACTCTCAATTTGGGTAGGTCATCAGGCCCGCCGTGAATTTGAATCACTTTCTGCGCGGAACGGTCGCTGCGGGAAAAGTTGGCATCGTTTATTCCTGGAATGAATAACGTTTTTCATATTAATTCGTTCTGATTATTTGTCGCATTTTCTATACTCCCTCAGTCAATTTCGTATCGGGGAGTATCTTCATGTCAAACAGACTTCAACGCCTGCTGGGTATTGCAGGATTGCTCATTGCCAACGTCGCACTTGCCGACATCGTTTTGCTCAATGTCTCGTACGATCCGACACGCGAGCTGTATCAGGATTTCAATGCCGCGTTCGCCAAGGACTGGAAAGCCAAGACCGGCGAAACCGTTTCGATCAAGGCATCACACGGCGGTTCCGGCAAACAGGCGCGAGCGGTCATCGATGGACTCGAAGCGGATGTCGTCACGTTGGCCCTGGCCTATGACATCGACGCCATTGCCAACAAGGCCAAGCTGTTGCCGGCCGACTGGCAAAAGCGATTGCCGCACAATGCTTCTCCTTATACCTCGACTATCGTTTTCCTGGTCCGCAAAGGCAATCCGAGAAGCATAAAGGACTGGGGTGATCTCGTTAAGCTGGGCGTATCGGTGATCACACCCAACCCGAAGACATCCGGCGGCGCGCGCTGGAACTATCTCGCCGCCTGGGGTTATGCCCTCAAGCAACCTGGCGGCAACGACGCCAAGGCTCAGGAGTTTGTCGGCAAGCTCTACGCCAACGTGCCGGTGCTCGATTCCGGCGCACGCGGCTCGACGACGACATTTGTCGAGCGAGGCCAGGGCGATGTGCTCCTGGCCTGGGAAAACGAAGCCTACTTGGCCGTCAAGGAACTGGGGCCGGATAAGTTCGAAATCATTACGCCGCCCGTGTCAATTCTTGCCGAGCCGCCAGTGAGCGTGGTCGACAAGGTGGTCGACAAGCACGGTACGCGCAAGGTCGCTGAAGCCTATCTGCAATACTTGTATTCGGCGGAGGGCCAGGAAATCGCAGCACGCCATTTCTATCGTCCGATCGACAAGGCAATCGCCGCGAAATATGCCAAGCAGTTCGTCAAAGCCAAACTGTTCACCATCGACGAAGTATTCGGTAGTTGGACAAAGGCGCAGAAGACCCACTTCGAAGACGGCGGCATTTTCGACCAGATTTACCAATCGAAGAAATAGTCATGACGCCAGCGGCACTCTGCCGCACGGTCACAGAGATGTGCCGTGCCTTGCCAACCATTACCGGCCTGCAGTTATTCGAGCACGGCCGCGTGGGAGGCAAGTATTACGGCGCCACCATTTCGTCGACGTTTCAGCCATGGCGAAACACGGCGGGGGAGATCGTCGCCTACGAAGCCTACGCGCGATCGCACTCTAAAAACGGCGATGACCTGTCGCCTTGGCTGTTGTTCGCCGACGCCGCGGTCGATAGCGACCTGGTCACGCTGGATCGGCTCTGCCGCACGGTCCATGCACTGAACTTTTTTAGCCGCCTGAATCTCGCTCAACCACTGGTGTTGAACGTCGATGCGCGTTTGTTGCAAGCGGTACCCGAACGCCACGGCGAATTCTTCGGCAAGGTTCTGTCATTGCTAGGCGTCTCACCGCAGCGCATCGTCATCGAAATTCATATCAGCCACCTGCTCGACCTCACGCGCCTCAGAGACATTCTGGCCAGCTACCGACGCTATGGCTTTGCGGTGGCGGTTAATGCCGAAAGCATGCTCCATGCACGCTCGCTGGCAAGCTTGCTGGTGCCGGACTATTTGATGTTGTACGCCTGGTCCTATGCGCCCGACGCACTAACGCGGTTGATCGCCAATATCAAAGCGACCGGCGTCGGCGTTGCCATCAAACATATCGAATCCGCCGAGACCCTGGCCGCAGCGCGAGATGCCGGCGTCGCCTGGACACAGGGATTCCACCTCGATTTGCCTGCCCCAGAAATCATCAGCCTTGACCCAGCCGTGAATTGAACATGCGCCTTCTCTGTCTTCTGTTGAAGAAATAAATGTCCACCACCAGGAACCTGTTACTCACCCGGCATAGTGTGCTGCCCGCCGTCGGATCGGTGGTACCTATGGAACTGGAGCGTTCCGGCCAAGCCGTGCCGATCGAAGCGGAGATCACGCGCGAGCGCCTGCGCGAACTGGATCTGTGCGAAGGCGAGAAAGTCATGGTACAACCGCGCAGCGTGCGGGTATTTCCCGCCGCACCTGAAATCACCAAGGAGGCGGCATGAACTTCCAGCAGCTCAGGATCGTGCGCGAAACGGTTCGCCGCGGCTTCAATCTCACCGAAGTGGCCAATGCGCTCTACACATCGCAACCCGGTGTCAGCAAGAACATCAAGGATCTCGAGGAGGAGCTTGGCGTAGAGCTTTTCGTGCGTCGCGGCAAGCGTTTGCTCGGACTGACGGAACCCGGCAAGGAGCTCCTGCAAACGGTCGAGCACATTCTGCGCGACGCGCAGAACCTACGCAATATCGCCGACCAGTTCGCCAGCCGCGAACAGGGCAGCCTGACCGTGGCGACCACCCATACCCAGGCGCGCTACGCGCTGCCCGATGTCGTCAAGCAGTTCAAGATGTGTTATCCCAAGGTACATCTCGCACTGCACCAGTGCAGCCCGCGCGAGATCGTCGAAATGCTGCTGGCGGGTGAAGCGGACATCGGCATTGCCACCGAAGCAATCGAGGGCGTGCCCGAATTGGTGACTTTCCCGTGCTATTCGTGGCATCACGCGGTCATTTTGCCAGTCGATCATCCGCTGACGCGCTTGCCGGCATTGACGCTGGAGGCCATCGCCGCTTATCCCATCGTCACCTATCATGAGGGTTTTACCGGCCGCTCGCATATCGATCAGGCATTTGCAAATGCCGGACAGACCGTCGATATTGTGCTCTCTGCCATCGATGCGGATGTCATCAAGACCTATGTCGAGGTGGGTCTCGGTATCGGCATCATTGCGCCGATGGCCTTCGACCCAAGCAAGGATAAGGAGCTGGCGCTGCTACCTGCCGATCACCTGTTTCCAGGCAATACGACGCGCCTCGCGATCCATCGTGATGTCTATCTTCGCGACTATGCTCGTCAATTCGTCGGCATGGTCGCACCTGGAGTCGATCCAGAACACTGGCCCAAGGAAACCAGGTAAAGCACCCGCAACTATTCTGCAAACCTACAACAAGCCTAAACGTCAATATTCCTAGCCTGCAATGCATGCGTTTCGATGAAATCGCGGCGAGGCTCGACATCGTCGCCCATGAGCGTAGTAAATATCTCGTCAGCGGTGATGGCATCGTCGATCTGCACTTTGAGCAAGCGCCGGACTTTGGGGTCCATGGTCGTTTCCCATAGCTGCTCCGGGTTCATTTCACCCAGCCCTTTGTAGCGTTGCTTGGAAAGGCCGCGATCGACCTCGCTGAGCAGCCAACTGATGGCGGCGGCGAAGCTGGTCACGGTTTGTGATTTATCACCGCGCCGGATGACGGCGTCGTTGCCGTTCTGGTCAATCAGGCCGGCGATCAATGCCGCGGTCCGGCGTATCTGCTGATAATCTCCTGAATGCAGGAATTCCTCGTCGATATAGCCGCAACGCAAGTTGCCGTGGTGCATGCGTTCGATGGATAGTTGCCAGCATTCGGTCTTGTCTTCGAAGATGGGCGCGATGCGAATCTCCGCAGGCAGCAGGGGCGCAAGACGGGCAGCGCTGGCGCGCGCATTTTCCTCGCTGGAAATATCCAGTTCAATAGCATTGGCGAGCAATGCATGCAACACTTCGCCGTCGATAAAATCGCCGACGCGCTTGATGATCACTTCCGAGAGCAGGTAAGTACGAGCGAGTTCGCCCAAGGCCTCGCCTTCCAGCGCCGTGGCGCCGCCTCTAGGTATCAGGGAAGCGCCGTCGAGCGCCAGGGTTAGCAGGTGCTGGTTGAGCGCATGGTCGTCCTTGATGTAGAGCTCGCTCTTGCCATGCTTGATTTTGTAAAGCGGCGGCTGGGCGATGTAGATGTGGCCACGTTCGACCAGCTCGCTCATCTGCCGGTAAAAAAAGGTCAGCAGCAAAGTGCGGATGTGTGCGCCGTCAACATCGGCATCGGTCATGATGATGATGCGATGATAGCGCAGCTTGGCAATATCGAAGTCCTCGACGCCGATACTGGTGCCGAGCGCCGTCACCAGAGTGACGATCTGCTCGCTCGAAATCAGTTTGTCGAAACGCGCTTTTTCGACATTCAGAACTTTGCCGCGCAGCGGCAGGATAGCCTGGAACTTGCGGTCCCGGCCCTGCTTGGCTGAACCGCCGGCGGAATCGCCCTCGACAATGTATAGCTCGCACAATGCAGGATCCTTCTCCTGGCAGTCAGCCAACTTGCCGGGCAAGCCAATGTTGTCGAGCACACCCTTGCGTCGTGTCAGCTCGCGCGCTTTGCGCGCTGCTTCCCTGGCCCTGGCCGCATCGACTATTTTGCCAGTAATGATCTTGGCATCGACCGGCTTTTCGAGCAGGAACTCGGTCAACTTTTGTGCGACAACTTCCTCAACCACCGGCCGCACTTCGGAGGAAACCAGCTTCTCCTTGGTCTGCGAGGAGAATTTCGGCTCCGGCACTTTTACCGACAACACGCAGGCGAGACCTTCGCGCATGTCGTCGCCGGTAGTTTCAACCCTGGCTTTCTTGGCCAACTCGTGTTCGTCGATGTATTTATTTATTATTCTCGTCATCGCTGCACGCAGACCTGTCAAGTGGCTGCCGCCATCCTTCTGCGGAATGTTGTTGGTAAAGCAGAGTACCTGTTCGGCATAAGAATCGTTCCATTGCATTGCTACTTCGACGGTCATGCCGTCCTTGCTGCCGACCGCATGAAATACGTTGCCGTGCAGGACCGTTTTGGCGCGGTTGATATAGTCGACAAAACCTTTTACGCCGCCGGAGAAAGCAAAATTCTCCTCCTTGGAATTGCGCTGATCAATCAGCTTGATCTTTACGCCATTGTTAAGAAAGGACAGTTCGCGCAGACGCTTAGCAATTATGTCGTAGTGAAATTCAATGTTTCCGAAAGTCTCCGGGGCAGCGAGGAAATGCACTTCGGTCCCGCGTTTTTCGGTTGTTCCTATGACTTTAAGCGGCTCGACCGGAACGCCACTGCGAAATTCCATGTAATGTTTCTTGCCGTCGCGGCGCACGGTGAGACGCAACCATTCGGAAAGTGCATTCACCACTGACACGCCGACACCGTGCAAACCGCCGGAAACTTTGTAGGAATTGGAATCAAACTTGCCGCCGGCATGCAGCTCGGTCATCACGATTTCAGCGGCTGAGCGTTTCTCTTCGTCATCCTCCTTGATGTCGGTGGGGATACCGCGTCCGTTATCGGTGACGGAGACAGAATTGTCGGTATGGATGGTAATGACTATTTCATCGCACCAGCCAGCCAATGCCTCGTCGATAGCGTTATCGACCACTTCGAATACCATGTGGTGCAAGCCAGTACCATCGGAAGTATCGCCGATGTACATGCCTGGACGTTTTCTGACCGCCTCGAGGCCCTTGAGAATTCTGATGCTGCTGGAATCGTAACTACTGTCCTGCTGGCCGTTGTTCTGGCCGTTATCCGGTTGCGTCATTAAGCTGCTCCATAGTTTCTGTCTATGCTTCTATCATAATGCATGATGTGCTTATCAAATCCGCATAGGCATCACTACATACTTGAAATTTTGATTGTTGGCCAATTGGAATAATGCGCTGCTGTTGGCGTCACCCAGATGACACTCGATTTCCTCGTTGACTACGTTGTTGAGCACATCCAGCAGGTAATTCACATTGAATCCGATATCGATGCCATCGCCAGCGAAATCTATTTCAATTTCTTCTTGAGCTTCTTCTCTCTCCGTGTTGTTCCCAATGATCTTTAGACTGCCTGTTGAAAACACCAGGCGTACGCCCGGAGTTTTTTCGTTGGTCAATATCTTGGCGCGCTGCAGCGATTGCAGCAAACCTTGGCGCGACAATTTGACCAGAACGGCGTGCCCTTTTGGTATGACTCTTTCATAATCCGGAAATTTACCGTCTATCAACTTGGAAACAAATTCTATCGATCCAAAGCGAAACAAAGCTTGCGTTGGCGTAAGCACGATTTCCAAGGCATCATCATTGTCAGCAAGTTGGCGAGAGAGTTCCAAGACCGTCTTGCGCGGCAATATGACTTCTATGGCCGGAAGTTGTTCTTCCAGAGCTTCACTGGCATAGGCAAGACGATGACCATCGGTTGCAACCACACAGATTTCATTTCCCTTAACCACCAACAACAGGCCGTTGAGATAGTAGCGGATATCCTGTTGTGCCATGGCGTACTGTACCAGCGCCAGCAAGCGCTTGAATTGTTTCTGCGTCAGCATCAAACGGGTTTGATTGCCATCGCTCAGCGCCATGCGTGGGAAATCTTCCGCCGGCAATGTTTGCAGGTTGAATCGGCTGCGTCCTGCCTTTATCTGCAAGCGTTTTTCATCAAGCGTCAAGCTAACTTCCGACTCTTCAGGCAAGGCACGCAAAATTTCCTGCAACTTGCGCGCAGCTACAGTCAAGGCCACTTTTTCGCCAGCCATGGTTGTTGCGCTGGTTTTGATCTGAATTTCGATATCAGTTGCAAGAAGCGTCAATTTTTCTTCATCTTTTTCCATCAATACATTTGAGAGAATAGGCAAAGTATGACGCTTTTCGACTATGCCACAAACCGACTGAAGGGGTTCGAGAATCTGGTTTCGAGGGCCTTTGAATAAGAGCATATTTAAATTCCTAATGTAAAACATGCAAACAGAAAAACTGTGGAAAAAGAGTTAAACCCTATTCTTTTCAGATTCTTAAAAGATGTATTAAATTTTGGATAAACGATCTTATTACTTGTGGAGAATTGTGAATCTTTTAATGAAAGTATTGAATAATCTCGATTACTCACAATTTGTCCCAAGCAATTACATAGGTTGTACACCGTTGTTTTTAACCCTTTAAAGTCTGCATTAGAACATGAAGATCGTTGCCGAGTAATGCATCCTTGGAACGCAGTTCAGAAATTGTACGGCATGCATGTAGCACAGTGGTATGGTCGCGTCCGCCGAAGGCCTCGCCGATCTCGGGAAAGCTGTGATGGGTGAGATCACGGGCCAACCACATGGCGACTTGTCGTGGTCTGGCGATGGCTCTGGTGCGCTTTTTTGAATACATCTCGGCGACCTTGAGTTTGTAATAATCGGCCACGGTTTTTTGGATTAATTCCAGGGTGAGTTGGCGATTGGTGGCGCCAAAAATATCTTTCAGGGCTTCTTTGGCTACATCTATGCTGACGTTGCGGCCATGAAAGCGGGCATAAGCCAGCACTTTATTAAGAGCACCCTCCAGTTCGCGTACATTGGAGCGAAGATTTTTGGCTATCAGGAATGCAACATCGTCACCAAGATCGATTTTGGCGGCTTCGGCCTTTTTTTTCAGGATGGCTACGCGCATTTCGGGTTCTGGCGGTTCGATCTGTACCGTTAGGCCCCAGTCGAAACGTGACACCAAGCGTTCTTCTAGGCCAGTGACGTCTTTGGGATAAGTGTCGGAAGTAATGACTATCTGCTTTTTGGCCTCGACTAGGGCATTGAAGGCATAGAAGAATTCTTCTTGCGTCCGGTTTTTGTTATTGAAGAACTGGATGTCGTCGATCAGCAATAGGTCGAGCGAACGGTAATAGCGTTTGAATACATCGAACGCTTTTTGCTGGTAGGCGCGTACGACATCGGCAAAATAATCTTCGGCGTGAACATAGCGAATCACCAGATCTGGATTGTGATTCCAAACCTCATTGCCTAGCGCGTGAATTAAGTGGGTTTTGCCTAGACCAACGCCGCCATAGATAAAAAGAGGATTGTAGGAAGTCCCGGGATTAAGGGCGACTTGTTGTGCAGCGGCGCGGGCTAGATCGTTGGCGCGGCCGGTGACCAAGGTATCGAATGAGAATGATGGATTGAGCCGGGATTTCTCGTAGGTAAGGTTATCGGCATGGAATTTTGTCGAACCTGTTACGGTCGAAGTGGTGTTTGTTGCTACAGGTTGTGGATCTGCCGCTGGGGGGAGGCTGGCAAGAGGGGTGTTTTCTCCCAAGGCTAGATTAATGCAAACCGGCTCGGGAAAGAACTGCCGGCTCAGTGTCTGGATTTTCTCCAGGTAACGTTCTCGCACCCACTGCAGGACAAAGCGATTGGGAGCGATCAGACGCAGTTGGGTGGGGGCTATACTGCTGGACGAAGCAGTATCGCTTGAGTCGTTTTCGAGGCGCAGGGCCTTAATCCAGGTGTTGTATTGCTGAGCTGGCAGTTCTTTTTTGAACTGATTCAGACAGGCAGACCAGAATTCACTCATAGAGATGCGGGAACCTATTAAGTTAATAGTTAATATGTTGATATTATTGTATAATAAGTTCCAATTAGCGGTATTGTCAGGCCACTATTGGTTCGTTCGGAAGCTGCATTCTAGCGGTTTTATGGAAAGTTACCCACAGGGCCGATGAAAAATACCACTTGACAACGTATGTCTAAAAAGATGTAATCGCGGGTTCATTTTTAGAGGAAAATCGCCATGAAACGCACTTATCAGCCTTCGGTCGTGCGCCGTAAGCGTACCCACGGCTTCCTTGTGCGCATGCGTACCAGCGGTGGCCGTGCAGTGATTCGCGCGCGCCGTGCCAAAGGTCGTAGTCGCTTGGGTGTTTGACTCCGCTTCATGTAGCGGAGAAGGATGTGAGTATTGCGGACAGTGAAGGGTTTGATCTCGGTTTTCGTAGTGAACACAGACTGCATACCGCGACAGAGTTTTCTTTAGTTTTTTCTTCTCGCCGTGTATTACGCGGCAAGAATTTTGACCTGCATTACCGTTCCCGAGGCTTGGCGGCTATTGAGCCGATGGTTTGTGCCCGTCTCGGCTTGGTGATTACCAAGAAACTTTCACGCCGTGCGGTGCAACGCAATTTGCTGAAACGATTAGCCCGCGAAGCATTTCGTCATGTACGCCAGAAATTGCCTCCTTACGATTTGGTCCTTCGTCTGTTCAAACCGGTTGGCGTTAGCCTGGGGGTGGAAGAGCGAAGATCGTTACGCGCCGATGTAGAACAATTGTTGATCCGGTTGCCATAATGCGTAATCTGCTGATTGGTCTAGTTAGTTCTTACCGGTATGTCATTAGCCCGGTATTGGGGCAAAACTGCCGCTTTCATCCGAGCTGCTCAGACTATGCTTTAGAAGCATTGGAACGTCACGGTGCTTTGCAGGGACTCTATTTGTTGCTCCGGCGCGTTGCGCGTTGCCATCCCTGGCATCCAGGCGGCTTTGACCCGGTTCCTTAGAGTTTTGGCAGAACGGAAACTCTTTATAATCGCCTGCCGATTCTGGCTCTCTGAACCGAAAGACTGTCGATGGATAACCAACGCTTAATTCTTCTGCTGGTATTCTCATTTTCCCTGATCATGCTTTGGGAGGCTTGGCAGAAACAGGATCAGCCCAAGCCTGTTGTACCTGCGAATGAAGCCCAGAAGATTGCCGCTTCAGACACGGGTTCCATTCCGGCACCCACAGCCGCTGCGATTCCTGCTGCCGTTGCGGGACAGCCCGCGGTGCTCCCAGCGACAACCAGAACAGAGTCGGTACGAACCGATCTATTCAGTGCAGAAATTTCTGTTCAGGGCGGAGATCTGGTAAAGCTTGAGCTGGTTCAGCACTTGGCCACCGAAGATAAGACGAAGAAATTTGTTTTGTTTGACAACGGTGAAAAACATTTCTATCAAGCGCAAAGCGGATTGATCGGCGACAACCTTCCCAATCACAAGAGCATGTATCAGTTTGTCGCCGGCAGTCGGGAACTCAAAGATGGTCAGGATAAACTGGAGGTACGCCTTGAAACCGCTGGTATCAACGGAATTAAGGTAACGAAGACCTACACTTTCCATCGTGGCAGCTATCTGATCGACGTGAGCCATGAAATATTCAATCAAGGCATGGCTCCGATAGGTGGTCATGTGTATTTTCAAAGCGTGCGCGACAGCAAACCGCCGGAGGGTAGCGATGGCGGAGCGATGGGTGTGAGCACTTTCACCGGTCCGGCAGTCTTCACCGAACAGGACAAGTACCAGAAGATCAGCTTTGAGGATATGGCCAAGGGCAAAGCCAAATATGCGCAGAAAGCCGATAACGGCTGGATTGCGATGGTGCAACATTATTTTATTTCAGCGTGGTTGCCCCAAGGAAACGTCGAGAGAGAGTTCTCTGCGCGCAAGCTTGGCGACGATTTGTATGCGGCTGGCGTGATTTTGCCGGTGACAGAAATTCCTCCAGGCGCCAATGGCAAGGTCATGGTGCAACTCTATGCCGGTCCGCAGGAGCAGGATAAGCTGGCAAAAATTGCTCCCGGTCTCAATTTGGTCGTTGATTATGGCTGGTTGACGGTGGTGGCAGCGCCCTTGTTCTGGGTGCTGGAGATGTTCCACAAGCTGGTGGGTAACTGGGGTTGGGCGATTATTGCTTTGACTGTCTTGCTGAAGCTGATTTTCTTCCCGCTCTCCGCTGCCAGTTACAAGTCCATGGCAAAAATGAAACTAGTCACGCCCAAGCTGACCAAGCTCAAGGAAACCTATGGTGATGATCGTGTCCGGCTCAACCAGGAGATGATGGAACTGTATAAACGCGAGAAAATCAATCCGCTCGGCGGATGTCTGCCGATCCTGATACAGATACCCGTATTCATTGCATTGTATTGGGTTCTTTTGGGAACTGCAGAAATGCGTTATGCGCCTTGGCTGGGTTGGATACATGATCTTTCGGCCCAGGATCCCTTCTATATCTTGCCGCTATTGATGGGTGTCACCATGCTGGTGCAGACCAAACTTAATCCAACTCCGCCCGATCCGATTCAGGCCAAGGTCATGTTGTTCATGCCGATTGTGTTTACCGGCATGTTTCTGTTCATGCCTGCCGGACTGGTGCTCTACTGGACGGTCAACAACCTGTTGTCGATCGCTCAGCAGTGGCAGATTACCCGCATGATCGAGGGTGGAAAAAAGGCCTAGGGCGTGTTCTCAATGAATCGGCGCGATGCGTTGCTGTCAAATGCGGATGGCCGCGCGACGCGAGTCGAAGTCAATGGCCATCCCCCTTGACGAGATGAGCAACAAAGCGGACGCCGCATTTGGCAGCAACCCGAAGGGAACGAGGCAGATGGCCCCCATTGCGGCGTTGCTCGCTCCTGATTGGGAACAACCCAACGGCGTCGCTCGCGCCTTGCACTGCGAGCCATCTGCCTCGTTCGCACACGT
>JBAYVU010000056.1:0-19178 GCA_041674385.1 Sterolibacterium sp. | reverse complement strand
GGTATGCCGATGGCGATGGCTTCGGATACCACGTGCGCGCCGCCTTCCATTTTCGAGCTGATCGCCATGGCGTGGCTGCGGGAAAGCAGGCGCATCGCTGCCCAATGGGGCAGTTCCCCAACCCAGCGGTATCTTGCGTCGTCGCGCATGTGCCGTTCGGCTTCACGCGCCATTTTTGCCGAAAGCGCCTTGCCGGCCTGGATGATTTCGACATTTGAATCGGGCACCCATCGCAATGCCCTGGCTGCGCAAAACGGATCCTTTTCCTCGCGCAAATGACCCAGCACGCAGAGGCGAAATTTGCGAACGGGCGGAGCAGGAGCAAGAGAGGTCGTGACCGACTGGTGTATGACGCGCGCCTTGCGCCGCTGCTCCGGCGTCAGTTCTTCAAGCGCTTCCTTCTGCAGCACGATCAGGCGTGTCGCCATTTCAAGCGAAGCCGCAGCATCCCTGTCCTGTCGGATGTCACGATAGAGGTCGGTGCCGGTTAATGCCAGCACGGCAGGCCGCTCGGGATGGCTTTCACGGAACGCGCGCAACGCATCATGACTTTTGCGTGCGTGGAGGGCGACCAGTAGATCACAGGGTTCGCCAGCCCATTGCGTCAGGACCAAAACGCGACAGCCCAGACCGCGCAGGAATTGCGCCCAGCGTATCGCCGTATTGCGGTTGCCGGCGCGCGAACCGGGCGGGGCAGGGGTGACAATGACGACTTTGGCCGCGGGCATGGAATAGCCACTATACTTTCGATTCCCAATGAAGAAAATAACATCCCGCGACAACGCCACTTTCAAACAGCTTCGGCTGCTCGCGGAATCCTCCCGCGAGCGGCGCAAGCTGGGCAAGACCGTGCTGGACGGCATGCATCTCGTCTCGGCCTGGTTCGATCGCTACGGCCCGCCGGACCTGCTCGCCGTCAGCGAAAGCGGGGCGCAACAGGCCGAAATCAGCGAATTTCTTGCACTGCGCCGTCAGACGGATCCGTATGTGTTCGGCGATGCCCTGTTCAAGGAAGTCAGTCCGGTCAGTACGCCGACTGGCATTCTTGCGCTGATTTCCATTCCACACCCGCCAACCCTGGCAGCGACGACGGGCTCCTGTGTCCTCCTCGAAGCCATACAGGATGCCGGGAACCTGGGGGCGATCCTGCGCTCGTCCGCAGCGGCCGGTATCACAGACATCTTCCTCGGCCAGGGCTGCGCGCAGGCGTGGTCTCCGCGGATCCTGCGTGCGGCCATGGGCGCGCATTTCCTGCTGCGAATTCACGAACATGCCGCGCTGGATCAGATCATCGACAACTTTGACGGAATCAGCGTGTCAACCCGGCTCGATGCAGACGCCACCCTCTTCGAACTCGATCTGACCGGGCCCGTGGCGTGGGTGTTCGGAAACGAAGGGGGCGGCTTGACGACGGATGTGGCTGGCCAAACCGCCCATGCCGTGAAGATCCCCATGCCGGGGAAAGCCGAATCGCTCAATGTCGCTGCGGCAGCCTCTATCTGCCTGTTCGAGGAGGTAAGGCAGAAATACGCGATCAAAAAACGTGACGGTCCAGCTTCACCGCCTGCATGATCGTCGTGGCGATCTCCTCGATGGATTTTGTCGTTGAGTCCATCCAGCGCACGCCTTCCCGTTTCATCAGTTTTTGCGCCTCCTCGATTTCGAAGCGGCAATTCGCCAGGGATGCATAGTTGCTGTCGGGCCGTCTCTCCGTGCGTATTTGATGCAGCCGTTCCGGCGCAATGGTCAGACCGAACAGCTTGGCGCGATGCCTATAGAGGACTTCGGGCAATTTCTTCCTATCGAAATCCTCGGGGATCAACGGGTAATTGGCCGCCCGGATGCCGAATTGCAGCGCCAGGTACAGGCTGGTGGGTGTTTTCCCGCTGCGTGAGACACCGACCAGGATCACTTCAGCCCTGTCCAGATTCAAGTCGGATGCGCCGTCATCGTGGGCCAGGGTGAAATTCACCGCCTCGATGCGGTTACTGTAATCCTGGCTGCTGGCCTGGCCATGCGAGCGACCGATGGTGTGAGTGGACTTTGCGCCAAGTTCGTCCTCCAGCGGCACGATGAAGGCTTCGAAGAAATCCAGAAATAGCGCATCGGCTTCGCGCAATATCTTGCTGATATTGGGATCCACCAGGGTGGTGACGACGATCGGACGAATGCCGTCCCGCTCGGCGGCATGACGGATCTGCAGCAGGCATTCCCTCGCTTGGCCAAGGGTCGAGACAAATGGAAGTCGCACCTGACGAAAATCGATCCCCTCGAATTGCGTCAGCAAGCTGTGGCCCAGCGTTTCTGCGGTAATGCCGGTACCGTCGGATATGAAGAACACGGTTCGGGCGTGCCTGTCCGTCATCGGGGAATCCCCAACTGATAAAAGCGGCTAAAATTCGCATTTTATAGTGTCGCCGCATCCCGGAAAGATAGAAATGACCCAATACGTAATCGCGTTCGAAGCACTGCGCATGTCCGATGTCGAAAAAGTGGGCGGCAAGAATGCCTCCCTGGGCGAAATGATCAGCCAGCTCGCTCATTCCGGCGTCCGTGTACCGGGTGGCTTTGCCACAACGGCCCAAGCCTATCGGGATTTTCTCGGCCATCAGGGCCTGGCTGACCGCATCAACGCATCGCTTGACCGCCTGAACGTCGAGGACGTCGTGGCCTTGGCGTCAACGGGCGCACAGATTCGCGACTGGATCGCCGATCAGCCTTTTCCAGAACGGCTCGCACAGGAAATTAAAGCGCATTACCTGGCGCTGGTCGGCAGCGGGGAGGCGGATGCCTCGTTCGCCGTGCGATCGAGCGCGACGGCGGAAGACCTGCCAGATGCGTCCTTTGCCGGACAGCAGGAGACCTTCCTCAATATCCATGGCCTGGACAACGTGCTCCACGCCATCAAACATGTATTCGCCTCGCTCTACAACGACAGGGCCATCGCCTATCGGGTGCACAAGAACTTCCGGCATTCCGATGTGGCACTGTCTGCCGGCGTACAGCGCATGGTGCGCAGCGACATCGGTGCGGCCGGCGTCATCTTCACCCTGGATACGGAGTCCGGTTTCCGCGATGTCGTCCTCATTACGGCCTCCTACGGTTTGGGGGAGACGGTCGTCCAGGGCGCGGTCAACCCTGATGAATTTTATGTACACAAGCCGAAGCTGGCGGAGGGGCGCCCGGCCATCATTCGTCGCAACCTGGGTTCGAAACTGATCAGGATGGAATTCACCGATGCCAAGCAGGCCGGCCGCTCGACCCGCACGGTGGATGTGGACGAGGCCGACCGCAACCGTTTCGCGCTTTCCGACCAGGACGTCCTCGAACTGGCCCGCTACGCCGTGTCCATCGAGCAGCACTATGGCCGGCCGATGGACATCGAATGGGGCAGGGATGGCATCGACGGCAAGCTGTACATCCTGCAGGCACGCCCGGAGACCGTAAAGGCGGGCGAAAGCCAGCAGGTCCTGCGCCGCTACCGGCTGAAGCAGCATTCAAAGGTGATCGTCTCGGGGCGCGCCATCGGTCAGAAAATCGCCACCGGCCCGGTGCGCATCATCCCCGACGCTTCGCAGATGTCCAAGGTGCAGCCGGGCGACATTCTCGTCACCGACATGACGGATCCGAACTGGGAGCCCGTCATGAAGCGGGCGGCGGCGATCGTCACCAATCGCGGTGGCCGCACCTGCCACGCGGCCATCATCGCCCGGGAGCTGGGTATTCCGGCGGTAGTCGGCTGCGGCAACGCAACCGGGGCACTCAGCGAGGGCGAATCCGTCACGGTGTCCTGCGCCGAGGGCGATACCGGCTACATCTACCGCGGCATTCTCGATTACGAGGTGACTACCCAGGAACTGGGCAACCTGCCCAAGCTACCGGTGAAGATCGCCATGAACGTCGGCAATCCCGAACTGGCCTTCGAATTCCAGGGCATTCCCAACGCCGGCGTCGGCCTGGCGCGCATCGAATTCATCATCAACAACGTCATCGGCATCCATCCCAAGGCAATTCTGGAACTCGAGCGTGTTCCCGCCGGTTTGCGAGACGAAATCAAGCGCCGTTCCCGCGGGTACGCCAGCCCGAAGGACTTTTTCGTCGAGAAATTGGCCGAAGGCGTGTCTACCATTGCCGCCGCCTTCTGGCCGAAACCCGTCATTGTCCGCCTGTCCGACTTCAAATCGAACGAATACCGCAAGTTGCTGGGCGGAGAAATTTACGAGCCGGAAGAGGAAAATCCGATGCTCGGTTTCCGCGGTGCCTCGCGCTACGTGGCACCCTCCTTCAGGGAATGCTTCGAACTGGAATGCCGTGCTTTGAAAAAAGTCCGCGACGACATGGGCCTGACCAACGTCGAGATCATGGTGCCGTTCACCCGTACCGTGGAGGAGGCGAAAGGGGTAGTCGATCTTTTGGCCACGAACGGACTCAAGCGGGGAGAAAACGGTCTTCGCCTGATCATGATGTGCGAGATCCCCTCCAACGCCCTCCTGGCCGAACGCTTCCTCCAACACTTCGATGGCTTTTCCATTGGCTCCAATGACTTGACGCAACTGACTCTGGGCCTGGACCGGGACTCTGGCCTCGTCGCCGGGTTGTTCGATGAACGCGATGCCGCCGTAAAGGCCTTGCTCAGCATGGCCATCAAGACCTGCCGCCGGCTCGACAAGTATGTTGGCATTTGCGGTCAGGGACCGTCGGATCACGTCGATTTTGCGGAATGGCTGATGGACGAGGGTATCGTGACGATTTCCCTCAACCCTGATACCGTGGTCGATACTTGGATGCGGCTGGGCAGGCATCTGGCGGAACAGGGCAAATAAACATGGAGGCAGGCATGCAACCCGAATGGTGGTACTGGGCTGTATTGGGTATCGGGCTGATCATTGCGGAACTGGCAGTGCCGGCATTCTTTATCGTCTGGTTCGGGCTGGGCGCTTTGCTGGTTTCGCTTATCGTGCTGGTTGCGCCCTCACTGGGTCTGACCGCACAGCTGCTGACCTGGACGGTCGCCTCGGTGGCGATGGTCGTCATCTGGTTCCGCATCTTCAAGCCCGGCATGCACAAGACCCGGATCGGCATGTCGGACTCGAACATCGTCGGCGAGGTCGGCATGCTGACCCGCGACGTCGAGCCTTACCAGAAGGGGCAGGTGCGCTTCCAGAAGCCGCTCGTCGGCTCCGAGAGTTGGGAATGCATATCTGACGAAACGATCAGGTCGGGCGAGCGCGTCAAGGTGCTCGGCATCGAGGGCAGTTTTCTCAAGGTTGGCAAGGCTTAAGGGGAAATCATGAACGCAGGATTCGTCGTAGTCGTTGCAATTCTCGCCTTCGCGCTGGTTACGGTCTGGAAGGGCGTACGCATCATTCCCCAGGGCGAGGAATGGATCGTCGAGCGCCTGGGCAAGTACCACGGCACCCTCCATCCTGGCCTCAACATCATCATTCCCTACCTCGACCGCATCGCCTACAAACTGGTGACCAAGGACATCATCCTCGACGTGCAGGAGCAGGAGGTCATCACCAGGGACAACGCGGTGATCCTCACCAATGCCATCGCCTTCATCAAGGTGACCGATCCGGTGAAGGCCGTCTATGGCGTGGTCGATTTCTCGGAGGCGATCCGCAACCTGATCATGACCACCCTGCGTTCCATCACCGGCGAGATGGACCTGGACCAGGCGCTGTCCAGCCGGGACAAGATCAAGGTCCGCCTGCGCGAGAGCATCGCCGACGAAGCAGTCGATTGGGGCCTGACGGTGAAATCGGTGGAGATCCAGGACATCAAGCCGTCGGCCTCGATGCAGAAGGCCATGGAGTTGCAGGCATCCGCGGAACGGGAACGCAAGGCCATGGTGACGCGGGCCGAAGGAGAGAAGCAGTCGATGATCCTGCAGGCCGAGGCGCGCGTCGAATCCGCCCGGCGCGACGCGGAAGCCCAGGTGACGCTGGCGGAGGCGTCGTCAGAGGCAATCAAGCGCGTCGCCCAGGCGATCGGCGACCGCGACACACCGATGCTCTACCTGCTGGGGGAAAGGTACATCACCGCGATCACCCACCTGGCGGGATCCGAGAATGCCAAGATGGTCGTATTGCCGGCCGACATTCAGGAAACGATACGGGGCGTACTGGGCAAGTTCAAGCCTTGACCCGCATCAGGCGCTGCTTTTCGCGCTCCCAGTCGCGCTTCTTCTCGGTGTCCCGCTTGTCGTGCTGTTTCTTGCCATGGGCGAGCCCGATGGCGATTTTCACGCGCCCCTTGGTGAAATGCAGGTCGAGCGGCACCAGGGCATAGCCGGCGCGCTCGACCTTGCCGATCAGCTTGCTGATCTCTGCGGCATTCAACAGCAGCTTGCGCGTGCGAACCGGATCGGGCTGGATATGGGTCGAGGCCGTCGGCAGCGGACTGATATGGCAACCGATCAGGAAGACCTCCCCGCCCCGAAGGATGACGTAAGCTTCCTTGATCTGTGCCCGGCCGGCGCGGATTGCCTTGACTTCCCAGCCTTCCAGGACAAGGCCCGCCTCAAAGCGTTCCTCGATGAAGTAGTCGTGGAAGGCCTTCTTGTTGTCAACAATGCTCATGATGGCTTTGCGCTAGAATTCGCGTGATTCTATAGCATGTGGCAAACATGGCCGAAGTCAGGAAGTCCGTCCTGGTCGAGTACAGCGTCGGACAGATGTTCCATCTCGTAGACCGGGTCGAGGAGTATCCCCAGTTTCTGCCCTGGTGCGGAGGCACCGAACTGATCCATCGCGACGAGGCCAAGACCGTCGCGACGCTGCACATCAACTATCATGGCATCAAGGCGGATTTCTCCACGGAGAACGACAAGGAGCCCCCGCATTTCATGAAGATCAACCTGCGACACGGCCCCTTCGAACACCTCGACGGCTGCTGGCATTTCAAGCCCCTCGGCGACACGGCCTGCAAAGTCGAGTTCCAGCTCCACTACGAATTCGCCAGCAAGCTGCTGGAGAAGGCCCTCGGCCCGGTTTTCCACCACATCGCCAACACTTTTGTCGACTCGTTCGTTCGCCGGGCGGGTCAGGTCTATGCGCAAAATGGCTGAATCACTTTCGATCGAAATCGCCTATGCGCTGCCGCAGAAACAGGAACTGGTGCATCTGAAGCTGCCAGCCGGCAGTACCGTGCAACAGGCCATCGAAGCCTCCGGACTCAAGCAGAAGCATCCGGAGATCGACCTGGCGAAGAACAAGGTTGGGGTTTTCGGCAAGCTCAGCAAGCTTGATGCCCCGTTGCGCGACCGGGATCGCGTCGAAATTTACCGGCCGCTGATCGCCGATCCGAAGGAAGTCCGCAAGAAGCGGGCTGAAGAGGGCAAGGTGATGAAGAAGGGCGGCGGGGACCAGGAAGGATAAGGATTACTTGCACCAGGATTGCACGGATTTTCTGGCCTTCTCGATCTCCTGCGCACGCATTTCGTCATCCAGCGGGATCGATTCCCCCGCCTCATTGAGACGGCTCATCCGCTGGCCGGACTCCAGCGCATTGAGCTGTTTTCTCGCATCCTCGCAGTTGCGCTTGCCTTCTTCAGCATCGCCTTTTTCCTGGTCCGCCTTGGCACGAGCCTTTTCCGCTTCTGTTTGACGCTTGCGGAACTCCATATCCTGCTCGGCCGTACTGCGGACAGGCGTTCCGCCTGACGGCGTGGCGCCGGGCTGCGCCCCCGGGCGCATCTTCTTGGCATCAACACCCGGTGGCGGCGTATCGGAATAGTGGGTTTTCCCGCTGGCATCGCGCCATGTGTAGACTTGAGCCGAGGCGGCCGTCCACACCAAGGCCAGGATGAACAGGGTAATTGCGCGCATTGGCTTCTCCTTCGTTTGCCGTCAAAAGGCCACCTGCGTATAATACGGATTTGGAACAGAGGTTGAAAGCCATGCGAGTGATAAACAAGGCACTCACATTCGACGACGTCCTGCTCGTCCCCGCCCACTCCACCATCCTTCCCCGCGACGTCAGCCTGGCCACCCAGGTGACTCGCAACATCCGCCTGAACATCCCGCTGGTGTCGGCCGCCATGGACACCGTGACGGAGGCGCGCCTGGCGATTGCCCTGGCCCAGGAGGGCGGCATCGGCATCGTGCACAAGAACCTGCCGTCGCGTGCCCAGGCTGCGGAAGTCACCAAGGTGAAGCGCTTCGAGTCGGGGGTTCTCAAGGATCCGATCACCATTCCGCCCGACATGCCGGTTCGCGAGGTACTTAACCTGACCCGCCAATACAAATTTTCCGGCCTGCCCGTGGTTGAAGGTACAAAAGTCGTCGGCATTGTCACCAACCGCGACCTGCGTTTCGAGACCAATCTCGACCAGCCGGTGCGCAACATCATGACGCCGCGCGAGCGCCTGATCACTGTCAAGGAGGGGGCCACGCCAGACGAGGCCAAGACCCTGATGCACAAGCATCGCCTTGAACGCGTTCTGGTGATCAACGGCGATTTCGAGTTGCGCGGACTCATTACAGTCAAGGACATCCTTAAATCCACCGAACACCCCCTTGCCTGCAAGGATAACTTCGGGCGGCTGCGCGTTGGTGCCGCGATAGGCGTGGGCGAGGGCACCGAAGAACGCGCCGAATTGCTGGTGGAAGCGGGCGCCGACCTGTTGGTTGTCGATACCGCCCACGGCCATTCCCAGGGCGTGCTGGATCGCGTCAAGTGGATCAAGAAGAATTTCCCGCAGGTGGATGTCGTCGGCGGCAATATCGCCACCGCCAATGCGGCGCGCGCCCTGGTCGACCACGGCGCCGATGGCGTCAAGGTCGGCATCGGCCCGGGCTCGATCTGCACGACCCGAATTGTCGCGGGTGTCGGCGTGCCCCAGATCACCGCTATCGACAGCGTCGCCAGTGCATTGCGGGATTCCGGTGTCCCCTTGATCGCCGATGGCGGCATCCGTTATTCGGGCGATATCTCCAAGGCCATCGCTGCTGGTGCGCATGCTGTGATGTTGGGCGGACTGTTCGCGGGTACGGAAGAGGCGCCCGGCGAAATCGAGTTGTTCCAGGGGCGTTCATACAAGTCCTACCGCGGCATGGGGTCCCTCGGCGCCATGCAGCAGGGCGCGGCCGACCGTTATTTCCAGGAAGCCGATGCGAACGTCGACAAGCTGGTGCCGGAGGGTATCGAGGGCCGCGTCCCCTACAAAGGCCCCGTCGGCGCCGTGATTCACCAGCTCATGGGCGGCCTGCGCGCCAGCATGGGCTATGTCGGCTCGAACGGCATAGACGAAATGCGCAGCCGCGCCGAATTCGTCGAGATCACCTCGGCCGGCGTGCGTGAATCCCATGTTCATGACGTGCAGATCGTCAAGGAAGCACCCAACTACCGCGTCGAATAAACTCGGCTCATGCACAAGAAAATTCTGATCCTTGATTTCGGGGCGCAATATTCGCAGCTGATCGCCCGCCGTGTGCGCGAGCAGCAGGTCTATTGCGAACTGCATCCTTACGACGTTTCCGAATCCTTCATCCGCGAGTTCGCGCCGGTCGGCATCATCCTGTCGGGCGGCCCAAACTCGGTATACGAAGAGGAAGCCTATCGTGCCGCGCAGGCGGTTTTCGAGCTGGGCATACCGGTACTGGGCATCTGTTACGGCATGCAGACCATGGCCGCACAGCTGGGCGGCAAGGTTGAAGGCGCGAAGAAGCGTGAGTTCGGTTATGCGGAAATCCGCGCCCGCGGCCACTCAAAGCTGCTGGAAGGCATCCAGGACAGCGTCAATGCCGAAGGCCACGGACTGCTCGACGTGTGGATGAGCCACGGCGACAAGGTCACCGAACTACCCGCCGGGTTCAAGGTCATCGCCGGCAATGAATCCACGCCGATCGCCGGCATGGCCGACGAGGCCCGCCGTTTCTATGGCGTGCAGTTCCATCCCGAGGTCACCCATACCATTCAGGGCAAGGCCATCATCGCCCGCTTCGTGCTGGACATCTGTGGCTGCACCGGCGACTGGAACATGCCGGATTACATCGGCGAAGCCGTCGAGAAAATCCGCGCGCAAGTCGGGACGGAGGAGGTCATCCTCGGCCTGTCCGGCGGCGTCGATTCCTCGGTTGCAGCGGCGTTGATCCATCGCGCCATCGGCGACCAGCTCACCTGCGTATTCGTGGACAACGGCCTGCTGCGCCTGAACGAGGCGGAGCAGGTGATGAAGACCTTCGCCCGCAGCCTCGGCGTCAAGGTCATCCATGTCGATGCCGCCGATCAGTTCCTCGGCAAGCTTGCGGGCGTCACCGAGCCCGAACAAAAACGCCGCATCATCGGGGCTGACTTTGTCGAGGTCTTCCAGACCGAGGCGGAGAAACTGCCCAATGCGAAGTGGCTGGCGCAGGGCACGATCTATCCTGACGTGATCGAATCCGCCGGCGCCAAGACCAAGAAGGCCCACACCATCAAGTCGCACCATAACGTCGGCGGCCTGCCCGAGACGCTGCATCTCAAGCTACTGGAGCCGCTGCGCGAACTGTTCAAGGACGAGGTGCGCGAACTCGGCGTGGCGCTCGGACTGCCGCACGACATGGTGTATCGCCATCCCTTTCCGGGCCCCGGTCTTGGGGTGCGCATCCTGGGGGAGGTCAAGCGCGAATACGCCGATCTGCTGCGCCGGGCTGACGCCATCTTCATCGACGAGCTGCGCGCGGCCGAGTGGTACGAAAAGACCTCGCAGGCCTTCGCCGTCTTCCTGCCGGTGCGTTCCGTCGGCGTCATGGGTGACGGCCGCACCTACGAAAACGTGGTGGCCCTGCGCGCCGTGCAGACGCAGGATTTCATGACGGCCCAGTGGGCCGAACTGCCCTACGGCCTTCTCGGCAAGGTATCCAACCGTATCATCAACGAAGTGCGCGGCATCAACCGTGTGGTCTACGATATTTCCGGCAAGCCGCCGGCGACCATCGAGTGGGAGTAGGGCGGTTCAGCCGAAGCGGTTGGCCAGCCTTCCCACGCCTGCGATTTCGATTTCAACCAGATCCCCCTCCTGGATCGGGCCTGCACCGAGCGAAGTGCCGCAGGCGATGATGTCTCCCGGCATGAGCGTCATGTCCTGCGACAGGCGGCTGACGATAGCACGCGGCCGGAAGAACATGTCGGCCACCGGGTAGTTCTGTTTCTCCTCGCCATTCACCAGCGTCCTGACCGAAAGCGCATCGGGTTCGATGCCGGTGGCGATCACTGGCCCGAAAGGTCCGAAGGTGTCGAAGCTCTTGGCGCGGCTCCATTGCGGAAAACTGGGATCGCAGCGCAGGATTTGCCGGGCGGTGACATCGTTCACGCAGGTGTAGCCGAAAATGTGGCTTTCGGCCTCGGTTTCGCTGATGCCCTGGCAGGCCTTGCCGATCACCACACCCAATTCGCCCTCAAAGACCACCGGGCCTTCGTAGCCCGCCGGCCGCCGGATCGGTTCGCCATGCGCCATGAAGCAGTTGTTCGTCTTGACGAACCAGAGCGGATGCTCTGGTTGCTGCAGCTTCTCAACCTCTGCGCGTGCCGAAAAATTGTTCCACAGGCCGAGCATTTTCGTCGGCTGGCAGGAAGGCAGAAACTTCACCGCATCCAGGGCCAGGCGCTCACCGGTCGGCTTTGCCCCGGCAAACAGATCGCCCGAACAGACCTGGATGGTATCCTTGTCTACCATGCCGAATCCGGTCGAACCTTGGTGAGTAAAGCGCAGCCAGAGTGCCATGATTTATCCCTCCTTGTGGACCCCGAAACCGGGGCGTGTCATGCCAAACGAATTTAACGCCACAACACCCTTTATGGCAAGGGGAAGCCACTCATGACCGCGGTGGCAACGGACGAGGACTTCATGGCCGAGGCGCTGCGCCTTGCGCGGGAAGCTGGTGCGATGGGGGAAGTGCCGGTGGGGGCCGTGGTGGTGAAGGACGGCGAAATCATCGGGCGCGGCTTCAACGCGCCGATTTCACGCCATGATCCGACCGCCCATGCCGAAATCGTCGCCCTTCGGGATGCGGCCCAGCTCACGGGAAATTACCGGCTGCCCGGCTGCGAGCTCTATGTCACCCTGGAACCCTGCGTGATGTGCTCCGGGGCCATCATTCACGCGCGAATCGCCCGGGTGGTATTCGGTGCACGCGATCCCAAGACGGGGGCATGCGGCAGCGTGATGAATCTTTTTGACGAACCGCGCCTGAACTTTCATGCAACGGTGACTGACGGCGTGCTTGCAGCGGAATGCGGCGCGCAACTCACCAATTTTTTCGCCGCAAAGCGCGGCAGGACGGAAACGGCTTGAAATGAAGATCCGCATCACACTCTCGCGACAGGCGCTCGATCTCTTTGACGAAACGGGCAAATGCCTGCGTTCCTATACAGTCTCCACCTCCAAGATGGGGCCGGGTGAGCAGCGGGGCAGCAATTGCACGCCGCGTGGCTTGCACATCGTGCGCGCCAGGATCGGTGCGAACCAGCCGGAGAACGCCGTGTTTGTACGCCGGCGGCCGACAGGCGAGATCTACTCACGGGAACTGGCCGACAAGCATCCAGGCCGCGACTGGATTCTGACGCGCATCCTCTGGCTGTCGGGTTGCGAGCCGGGACGCAATCGTCTGGGCGACGTGGATACCATGCGCCGTTTTGTCTACATACACGGCACGCCGGACGGCACCGAATTGGGACAGCCCGGATCGATCGGCTGCGTCCGCATGCGCAATCGGGACATCCTGGAACTGTTCGATCTAGTCCCGGCAGGAACGACGGTGGAAATTACCGAATAGCCGGTTCGGAAATGGCGAAGGCGAACTCACGCCTTTCGCCTGGGATGGCATCCGGCAGGAAGCCTTGTTCGATGAAACGCACATTTCCGGCTTGATCCACCAGCAGCACGGTTGCCGATCGCGTGCCGTAGCCTGGCATGCGAACGAAGGCCGCCGAGAGCAGCCGTTCCCATTCCAGACTGACGCCTGTGCGCGGCAGGGCCTCGTCAGGTGCAATGCTGTCGTCGCGCAGGAGGGCAAAAAGTGGCGTTTCGTCAGGCAGTGCGCGAAGGGCGGCATTCAGAGCCGATTTGCCGCGCGCGACCTTGGGCCAGGGCGTGTCGAGCAGGTGGTTGGACAGGCCATACACGCCTGGCGCAAGCTGTCTTTCGCCTTCGCCACAATTCGAAAAACACCATAAGCCGTCCGGATCGCCAAACACCAGATTGAAGCCGTTGTAGCAGTCTGCGCAGGATTCCAGCTCCGCGAGATATGCCTCGGGACTTTTCAACCCTGTCAAAAAACGGCTGACCAGCTCGCCTCGCGAGGGTGCCCCGGTCTTGTTGCGTGCGGGATCGCGAAAATTGGTCAGGGCGGCAAAACGGCCGCTGCGTGAACCCCCCAACCAGGTGCCTCCAGCCTCGATGTCGCGGCCAGCCAGTACGCCGGGCGTATCGTCCCAAAAGTCAGCCGCTGCAGTACGGCGGGAAAAGAATTCGTCGCGGTTGGCCGCCACCACCAGGGGATAGTCGGGGTGGGCACGCCAGGCAAGGAGGATCAGGCACATGGCCTGGGGCCGCTACTCGAGCGCGTACGGGAGGGAACGAAATTCCAGCCGCAGCCCATCTGCGCTGCCCACGCGCACATCACCGGCTTCGGCGCTCGACATCAGCATCGAGGCAAGGAGTTCACAGCCGCCCGACGGGCTTGGCGCCGCCTGGATGATTTTTCCGCAGGATTGATCCGGCAGATCGGGACTGAAGAGATCCGTGCCGGGCAGGGGGCAGCCGCCGTTGATGTGCGCACGGTAACTCCTGCGCTTCACCTTGCCGAGATATTTGGTTCGCGCCACCACTTCCTGGCCCGGATAGCAGCCCTTGGTAAAACTGACGCCGCCGATCAGTTCGAGATTGGCCATCTGCGGTACGAACTCCTCTTGCGTGGGCAAGGTGATGTGCGGGATGCCTGCCTCGATTTCCAGCCAGCGCCACGCCGGCGTTCCGACCGGTCGCACGCGGGAAGCCAGACTCTCCCACACTTGCGGGGCTACCCCGACGTGTACCGCCAACTGGCATCGGCGCTCGTCCAGACGGATTACGGTACCTCCATCGAACCGGGCCACGTCGAACGGTGCAGCGGGAAGGTCCACCCCCAGCGCCTTGACAGCCGTTGCGGCCCCGCTGCCGGCAATGCCCAGCAGGACGATATCGCCGCCAGCATCGGAGAGCTTCACCTTCGATCGGAGGACGTACATGCCGAGTTTCTTGAGCATCGCCGGCTGGATGTCGGCCGAGAGCTGGAGGAGATAGTCGTGATCTTCCCGCCAAATCAGGAAGTCGGCGAGGAGACGGCCTTTCGGGCTGCAAAAGCCGCAGCGCTCGGCACGGTCCCGGCCGAGGTGTTGCACATCGTTGGAGAAAAGATTGTGCAGGAATGTAGCGGCATCCTCGCCGGTGGCGCGGATCAATCCGAACTGCGTCAGCGGCGCCAATACCGTATCCGATGCAGCTGCCTGGAGCTCGGCCAGCGCATCGCCGAAATCGCTCGCCTCGTCAGCTTCGAAGCGCGCACCGCGGCTTGCGAGGAAGTCCTGCCAGTTTTGGTTCATGGTTTCTTCGTCTGATTGGGGGTGAGTTATTATATCTTCTGTGCTGTCCCACTCCTTTTCAACCCTCATCCAATAATGCGTTGGTTGCTTCGCCTGCTCGGCTTGCTGCTTGCCGCCGCGCTCGGTTTCCTTGGCTGGATGGGGTATTTCGCCACCCAGCCGCTCGTGCTCCAGACCAGCCCGCTTGATTTCACGATAATGGCCGGCAGCACCCTGCGCAGTGCCTCACGCCAGATCGAGGAGGCGGGCGTGGCCATGCCCGCCTGGCAATTCACCTTGTTGGGACGCGCACTCGGCAAGGCGGCGGAAATCAAGGCTGGCAGCTATGAGGTGACGCAGGGCATCACCCCGATGAAATTGCTGGAAAAGCTCACCCGGGGCGACGTCACCCAGGCCGAAGTCGTGCTGCTGGAAGGTTGGACATTCCGACAAATGCGCGCGGCGCTCGATGCGCATACCAGCGTCCGGCATGACACGGCAGGCTGGACCGAACGCCAGATCCTGGAGAAACTGGGTATTGATGGGCCGGCAGAGGGCCGTTTTTTCCCGGACACTTATCTGTTTGCCAAGGGATCGAGCGACCTGAACATATTCAAGCGTTCGTACCGCCAGATGGACAGGATCCTGCTAGCGGAATGGGAGGGTCGGGAAACCAGCCTCCCATACAAATCGCCCTACGAGGCGCTCATCATGGCCTCCATTGTGGAAAAGGAAACCGGGAGGTCGCAGGACCGTACGCAAGTCGCTTCCGTTTTTCTCAACCGCCTGAAGAGGGGCATGCTGCTGCAGACAGACCCCACGGTCATCTATGGTTTGGGCGAAAAATTCGACGGCAACCTGCGCAAGCGCGACCTTCTGGCCGATGGCCCCTACAATACCTATACGCGGCCGGGCCTGCCGCCGACACCCATTGCCATGCCCGGCCTGGCCTCGGTCCAGGCGGCGCTGCACCCGGCACGTACGGAGATGCTGTACTTCGTCGCCCGCGGCGACGGATCGAGCCAGTTCTCCCGCACGCTGGAAGAACACAACCGGGCCGTGGCGAAATACCAATTGCGAAAAGGGAATTGAATGGCCATTGGGCATAGGGTGCGCGGCAAGTTCATCACGCTGGAAGGCATAGACGGTGCCGGCAAAAGCACCCACCACGCCTGGCTGATCGACTTCCTGAAACGACAGGGAAGGGAAGTCGTCGCCACGCGGGAGCCGGGGGGTACTGCCCTCGGGGAAAAACTGCGCACCTTGCTGCTTTCCGAACCCATGCACCTTGAAACCGAGGCGCTGCTGATGTTTGCCGCCCGGCGAGAGCATCTGGACAAGCTGATCCTGCCCGCCCTGGCAGCGGGGAAATGGGTAGTCTCGGACCGGTTTACCGATGCCTCCTATGCCTATCAGGGTGGGGGAAGGGGGCTGGCTCCGGAAAAAATCATGGGGCTGGAAAGCTGGGTCCAGGCCGGTTTCCAGCCGGATCTTACGATTGTTTTCGATCTGCCCACGGACATTGCCTGCGAGCGACTTGCAAAAACCGGGAATGCCCCGGACCGTTTCGAACAGGAAACCCGGGAGTTTTTCGAGCGCGTCAGGGAGTCCTATTTGCAGCGCGCCGGTGCGGAACCCGGCAGAATAAAGGTAATCGACTCAAAGCAAAGCATACTTGAAATACAGAAGTTACTTGAACAAATAATTATAACTACATCTAATTAATGATTTATTCGTGGCAAAAAGAACTGTGGAACAGGCTGATCGAGCAGGTCGGGAGATTGCCGCACGCCTTGCTTCTGGCCGGTCCTCAGGGAGGTGGCAAAACGGCTTTTGCCAGAGCCCTGGCCACCCGGTTGCTCTGTGAAATGGCAAGCGAAGGTATGGAAGCCTGCGGGAATTGCCCGTCATGCAACTGGTTTTCCACTGGCAATCACCCCGACTTCAGGCTGATCGAACCAGGCGGCGACGAGCTGGATGACGTGGAGGCCGAATCGGAGGCGGCCACGCAGAAGAAGAAATCCGAGCAGATTCGAATCAACCAGATTCGTGCGCTGGATGATTTTCTTGGCATCGGCACGCATCGCCAGGGAGTTCGCGTCATCGTCATCCAGCCTGCCGAGGCGATGAACCACGCCACCGCGAATGCACTTCTTAAAATGCTTGAGGAACCATCAGCAAATACATTGTTTATATTGGTAACTAATAACAAAAGAAGACTCTTGCCGACCATCCTCAGCCGCTGTCAAACGCTTAATTTCCCAAAACCCTCCGTCACGCAGGCGTTGGCTTGGCTTCGAGAATCGGGCACCCTCCATGGCGAGGATTTGCTGGCGCACGCTGGCGGCATGCCGCTTGCCGCCCTAGCGGAAACCGGAGATTGGGATCGATTGGACGGGTTTTATCGTGACTTGGCACAACTCGAGCATGCCGGTCCGGTGACGATTGCCGGTCGCTGGGAATCCTGGCTGAAGGAAAGCAAGGAAGGGGGGGGCGCGATAGACAAGCGCGCGCTGGTGATCTGGATGCAAAAATGGGTATTCGATCTGCTCATCATGAAGCTGTGCGGCTTGGCCATTTTTCATGTCCATAAATTGCATGAGGTCCGCGCCGCTGCAGGGCGAGCTTCGATAAGCGCTCTGTTTGACTGCTACAATGAGTTGCTACGGATCAAGGCAGTGTCGCAACACCCTTTGAATCCGCGCCTGTTCCTTGAAGACATGCTGTCTCGCTATGCGCGGGCAGCCTTGAGTGGGAGATAACAGAGTTCATGTCAGAACCCGCCAAACCCCAGCCTGTGGGTGCCCGCCCAAGCGTCCTCTCATTAAACATCAATTCAAAATCAGCGCTTTACGCAGCCTATATGCCCTACCTGAAGCGAGGCGGGATCTTCGTCCCGACCGCCAAGCCCTACGCCATTGGCGATGAAGTGTTCATGCTTTTGTCGCTGATGGATGAACCGGGAAAATTGCCGATAGCCGGCTCGGTAGTCTGGGTAACCCCGGCAGGCGCCCAAAACAACAAGACGCAAGGCATCGGGGTCCAGTTCAGCGAAGACGAATCAGGCCAGGCGGCCCGTCGCAAGATAGAAACCATCCTTGCCGGCTATCCTGCCGGTCGCCAGACCCACACCATATAATTTTGTTTGTTGATGCTGGTTGATTCGCACTGCCACCTCGATTTCCCTGAACTGGCCAACCGCTTTGATCAAGTCCTTGAATCCATGGTGAATGCCAAAGTCGGAGCGGCTTTGTGCATTGGTGTCAGCCTGGAGGGGCTACCAAGTGTCATGGCTTTGGCCGAGGCTCATGAAAACCTGTTTGCTTCCGTGGGTGTCCATCCGGAACAACTCGATTGTGCCGAACCTGATGTGGAAACCCTGGTCCGCCTCGCAGGTCATCATCGCGTGCTGGGAATTGGTGAAACAGGACTGGATTATTATTGGCACAAGGACAGGCCTGAATGGCAGCGCGAACGTTTCAGAGTCCATATCCGTGCCGCCAAAGCGTCCCGCAAGCCATTGATTGTTCATACCAGAGAGGCTGCCGAAGACACCTTGCGCATCATGCGCGAGGAGGATGCGGCAGCAGTCGGTGGGGTGATGCATTGCTTTACCGAAACCCAGACCGTTGCGGATGAAGCGCTATCGCAGGGTTTTTATATCTCCTTTTCGGGGATCGTGACCTTCAAGAATGCCAAGCAAATCAAGGAGGTTGCAAGATCGACTCCCCTTGAGCGCATCCTGGTGGAAACCGATGCGCCTTATCTCGCCCCCGTTCCCCATCGAGGCAAGGTCAATGAACCCGCCTATGTACGCCACGTGGCCGAGGAAATCGCCGCCTTGAGAGGCATGGATGTCGCCGAGGTTGAAAAAGCGACAACATTGAACTTTTGCCGGTTATTCAACATTGCCATCAATGAATCATGAGTTCTTTCTCATTGAATAACAATACGTTAAGAGTATCCACATTGTGCTTGGCCTTGTTGATTCAGTCAGGCGGCGCCTTCGCCGGCATTTATGATGATTTGTTGAAGGCTATCGAAGGCGACAACACCCAGGAAGTGACTGCCATCCTGCAACGCGGCATGGATGTGAATACGGTAGACAAGTCAGGCAATACGCTCCTCATGCTGGCAGTTCAAAAGGGAAATGCGGAGCTTGTTCGATTCCTGCTGACCCATCGGGCTCGTGTGAATGTAAGGAATCAGTATGGAGATACTCCCGTCTTGTTCGCAGCCTTGAAAGGACATATTGTAATCCTCAAGCTGCTGGTGGCCGCCGGAGGTGAAATTAACCAATCCGGTTGGACACCACTTATCTATGCCGCTTTTGAAGGCCATGAGGAGGTGATCGAATTCCTGATCAGCAAAGGGGCAGAGATCAATGCCGTGGCCCCCAACCAGGCTACCGCCCTGATGGTTGCGTCGAAGAATGGCCACCTGGGAACAGTAAAACTGCTACTCAATGCTGAATCGGACACGGATATTAAGACCCTGGAGGGTGCTACGGCGCTGAAATGGGCTGCAGAAGGCGGGCATGCTCAGATCGTTGAATTGCTTAAAAGGGCTGGGGCAGAAGAATAAATCGAGCAGATTATCTCAATTCGTTATTCGCATAATATGTATTATGT
>JBAYVU010000055.1:0-20357 GCA_041674385.1 Sterolibacterium sp. | reverse complement strand
TGCCGGATCTGCCCAAAGAGCCCCTTGCGCCAGCCCAGGTCGGCGGTTCGTTGGCGGCTCAACGACTGGACGTGCGTCTGGCGCAATTGCAACTGGACGCGGCAGGCAAGGCGCAGGGATTGACTCTCATCACTAGCCTGACGGACATTGAAGTAGGCGTGCAACGCGATACGGTTTTTGACAGTGCGGCAGCCAGCAAGAATACTCGGCGCGGCTACACGGTCGCCGTTCGCCTGCCGATTTTCGACTGGGGTGACGCCCAGCGTGCGGCGATGAACTCCAATACCCTGGCGGCAGCCTACCGGCTGGAAGCAACTGTCGTCGGCGCGGGCTCCCAGCTACGCGAGTCTTACTCCGTCTACCGAACAGCGTACGACTTGGCGCATCACTATCGCGATGAAGTGGTGCCTTTGCGAAAACTCATCTCGGAAGAAAACGGCCTGCGCTACAACGGCATGATTATTGGTGTTTTTGAATTATTGGCCGACACCCGCGATCAAATAGCCGCAGTGATGGGAGCGATTTCAGCCCAGCAGCAGTTCTGGCTGGCTGACGCTGCGCTGCAAGCCACTCTCATCGGCAAGCCCACTCTGTCACAGGCCAGCGCAGTCGCCGGCAAAGTGCTTGGTGGTGGATCAGGCCATTGAGCTAACCACCGAATTCAACAAGGACAAGGACCAGACGATGACATCAAGACGACATTTCTTGGGGGAGCTTGGTGCGATGACCGCCGCTGTATCTGTCGCAACGGTCAACAGAGTCGCCATGGCGGCTTTGCCTGAGCCGGCAATACAAACAACGCCGGACACCATGCCTCCGCTGCTGCCGAAATCCGGTCGTCCCTATAACCCGGTGGTGACGCTCAATGGCTGGTCACTACCGTGGCGCATGAACAATGGCGTCAAGGAATTTCACCTGGTGGCGGAACCTGTGGTGCGCGAGATGGCGCCCGGCTTCAAGGCGCATTTGTGGGGCTATAACGGCCAATCGCCGGGCCCGACCATCGAAGTGGTGGAAGGCGACAGAGTGCGCATCTTTGTCACCAACAAACTGCCGGAACACACCAGTGTTCATTGGCACGGCCAGCGCCTGCCCAACGGCATGGACGGCGTAGGCGGATTGAATCAGAAAGCCATCAACCCCGGCAAGACCTTTGCGTACGAATTCATCGCCCGTCGCCCGGGCACATTTATGTACCATCCGCACGCCGACGAAATGACACAGATGGCCATGGGCATGATGGGATTCTGGATCACCCACCCCAAGGCCAGGCATCCGCTGATTGAAGAAGTGGATCGCGACTTCGTGTTTCTACTCAACGCCTACGACATCGCCCCGGGTGCTTACACTCCGAAAATCATGACCATGCTCGACTTCAATCTGTGGAGCTGGAATAGCCGGATTTTTCCTGGCATCGATTCGCTCAACGTACGCAAGAACGACAAGGTGCGTATCCGCATGGGCAATCTGACGATGACCAACCATCCTGTCCATCTGCATGGTCATGAGTTCCTGGTCACCGGCACGGATGGCGGACCCACGCCGAAAAGTGCGCGCTGGCCTGAGGTCACCACCGACGTAGCGGTCGGCCAGATGCGCCAGATCGAGTTTCTCGCCGACGAAGAAGGCGACTGGGCGTTCCACTGCCACAAATCCCACCACACCATGAACGCCATGGGCCATGATGTGCCCACCTTGATTGGCGTCGATCATCGCGGTGTCGCCAGACAGATCACCAACCTGATACCCGAGTACATGGTCATGAGCGAGCGCGGCATGGCCGACATGGCCGAGATGGAAATGCCGCTACCGGATAACACTGTGCCGATGATGACGGGTCAAGGCCCGTTTGGATCGGTCGAAATGGGCGGCATGTTCAGCATGGTGAAGGTGCGCAAAGACCAAAAACCCGGTGACTACAAAGATCCGGGCTGGTACAAGCATCCCGAAGGCACCGTGGCTTTTGAAGCCTCAGACACCATAGCGGAACCGGCGCGCTTCAAGTCGGAGGGTGGGCAGTCCATGCCGCTGCTGAAGAAGTCCAGGAAAGACGTCGAAGTACACATCCGCAAACCGAGCGGCTTAATGCAGCACTAGATTTTTTCAACCCGGAAAGGATACTTATGAAACTCAAGCTCAATCCCGTAATGGCAACACTGGCTGCCGTATTGATCTTGACCTCTGGCATCGCCTCAGCCAGCGGCAAACATGCAGGTGACCACGACGATGCAGCCATCGGCGAGCCCGGTGTCGCTAGCGAAGCAACGCGCACGGTGGCGGTTGATATGACAGACACGATGCGCTTTTCGCCCGCCCGCATCACCGCCAAACAGGGCGAAACCATTCGTTTTGTGGTGAAAAACTCCGGCCAAATCAAGCACGAGTTTGTGCTGGGCAGCGCAAAAGAACTCAAGGAACACTATGAAGTAATGAAGAAAAACCCGGAAATGGAACATGCCGACGCGAACATGGTGACGCTTGCCGCCGGACAAACCGGAGAAGTTGTCTGGAAGTTCACCAAACCTGGGAAAGTGGATTTTGCTTGCCTGCAGCCGGGCCACTACGATGCGGGTATGAAAGGCCGGGTCATTGTAAAGAAGAAGGCATTGCCTAAAGATGATCATGACCACAAGCATTGAGATATTTGGGAAACTTGGCTGCATACATCTCATCTCAAAGAGCGAGAGCATCTACGCCAGGTCGTGCCGTAATGCATCATTTTTGCTCAAGGAAATACCATGAAGTCATTCAATAGTCTTTTTCTGGTTTCCGTCGCGATTGCGGTGGCCTATTCCGTCGGTGCAAGCGCGGACGACAACAAGGAGCACGGCAGTGTGCAGACTGTAAAGCAGGAACAAACCGCAGGCACCGCCGAGATGACCGAAGGCGAGGTACGAAAAGTCGATAAGGACAACAAAAAAATAACTATCAAGCACGGCGAGATCAAGAACCTTGACATGCCAGGAATGACTATGGTGTTCAGGGTTAAAGACGCCACCATCCTCGACAAGGTGCAAGTCGGCGATAAGGTGAAGTTCAAAGCCGACAAATCCGAGGGTGCAATAGTGGTCACCGAGATTCAGCGCGCAAAATGAAAGGCAATCTCATTGCTTGTGATCACGGTGTCGTTGATCATGCCGAAAGTGGTTTCGGCTGCCATGCAAATGTGGAAATAAACAGTAATACTGAGCGGCCAAGGTAATAGTCGGGATCTGGATTCTGTCTTCGATTCCAATTTGCGTTCGGATGTGTCGGGCAGGGGAAGATTACCAAGTTGTAATCCCACAGTCATCTTGCCGTAGGCAGCAGCAAATTAAGATGCCGTCGTTCGACACCCCCACATCAACCTAGGAGATTCAGATGAAAACCAAGCTCTTGCTCGCAGCCCTGACGATCGTGACCGCTTCCTTCACAGTTTTTGCCGCAGACGAGCCGGCGCCCGCCAAAGATGCCCCTGCTCAAACCGAGCAATCAGTCAAGGCAGAGCCGGCGAAGCAGAAAGTCAAACCGCACAGCCATCTGGAAGCAAAAGGCTATGGCCCGATGGCACCAAGCACCCCGGCAACGGAGCAGCCCAAGCGTCCACCGCACGACCATTTGAAGTTCCACAAGCAAATGTAGCCAAGCGCCGTTTTATGTCTACGGAACGGCCGCCGCCAAACGCTTGGGAATGAGTAAAGGAAATGATCATGATTGATGCAAGAGCAACCGCGCAAACCAAATCGCGGTATAACCGCATTGCGCCGATTTACGGGCTAATGGAGGGGCTGGCCGAGCGCATGTTCAAGCCTTGGCGCGAGAAGCTCTGGGCATACGCCAGCGGAAACATTCTTGAAGTCGGCGTGGGCACGGGCACGAATTTTCCGCACCATCCGCTGAGCACGAAGGTGACCGGCATTGATCTCGCCGAGCAAATGCTCGTCCGCGCGCGGGACCGTGCCAGTCAACTGGGCGTGACGATTGAGTTGCGCGAAGGGGATGCTCAGGCGCTCGAGTTTCCCGACAATTCGTTCGACATGGCAGCGGCGACGTGTGTGTTTTGTTCCGTGCCCGATCCGATTCGCGGTTTGCGCGAGTTGAATCGCGTGGTCAAGCCAGATGGACGAATTCTGCTGCTCGAACACGTGCGCATTGATCGCCCAATCGTTGGTCGCATGATGGACTTGCTAAATCCGCTCGTCGTGCGGCTAATGGGCGCGAATATCAATCGTCGTACGGTCGAGAACGTGAAACGCGCCGGGCTGGATATCCTCAGCATCGAAAACCTTGGCCCGATGCAGATGATGAAGCTGATTGTGGCGCGTCCGAGGAAATGAAGCGTTCCATAATTCACGGGAGAGCCAGGAAGCGCGCGCCATCGAACAGGTGCTCGCCGCCGTAATGGGTATGAAAAGCATGAGTGTCCGCGAGCAGCGAGTGCATGCCAGCTACGACCTGCTGTAGGACACCGCAGCGCAAATTGGGGTGGCAATCACCGCCCGTCGGCGGCCAACTGAACCATAGCTTCATCGCGCAGCTGCCGGTCGCGTGGCCTCGAGGTCCAGCGCTGCCACATGTGTGCGTCTTGCAAACGAGCGATCGTAAATGATTCGTTTCTGTAAAAAGGTTTCTTGCTATGAGTTTATCTACACGCCTCCCACGCGTCGCGCCAAACCGACGCATCCACGCTGGCATTGACTGGCGCGCCTTCGTAATTGCCGATTGATCGTGATGCCAGACTCAAGTTCTTACCGTCCACCCTTCTTGCGCCGTCCGCGGGTCGTGGCCCTCATCGTCTTTCTGTGCGCCGCCGCTTTCGCGGCAAGCCTGATCGGGTACTCGGAACTGCATCGTATCGAGGTGGAGCGTACACGCGTCACGGCCTTGACCGAACATACGCACGAGTTTCAGTACAACATCGAACGCGCCCTGTCGGCTACTTACTGCCGGAACCTGATTCGAAGGCTTCGGCCTTTTCTAGCGTCAGCTGCCGGCTCCTTGCCTCGGCAACGATGGCATGCGCCAGGGGATGCTCACTGCCTTGGTCGAGGCTCGCGGCGAGGCGCAGGACCTCATTTTCTGTCCAACCTTCGGCCGCCACGATCTGCTTGAAGGCCGGTTTGCCTTCGGTGAGCGTGCCGGTCTTGTCCACGATCAGGGTGTCCACCGTGCGCAGTTGCTCGATCGCGGCGTCGTCGCGGAATAACACGCCCATGGTCGCCGCCTTGCCGGTGGCAACCATGAGCGACATCGGCGTCGCCAGACCCAAGGCGCAAGGACAGGCGATGATCAGCACCGCGACGGCAATGATCAGGCCATATACCCAGCTCGGCTCGGGGCCGAACGGACCCCAGGCGAGGAAAGTTACCATCGCAATCGTCATTACCACCACAACGAAATAGCCGGCTACCACGTTGGCCATGCGCTACATGGGTGCGCCGAACGTTGCGCCAGGGCAACCATTTGCACGATCTGCGCCAGCACCGTGGCACTGCCGACTTTTTCCGCCTGCATCACCAGACTGCCGCTGGCATTGATCGTCGCGCCGATCAGTTTGTCGCCGGGCTGCTTGGCTACCGGCAGCGGCTCCCCCGTGAGCATGGTCTCATCCACCGCACTCTCGCCTTCGACTACCACGCCATCGACCGGCACTTTCTCGCCCGGCCGCACGCGCAAACGGTCGCCAACATGCACCTGGGCGAGCGGAATGTTTTCCTCGCCGCCATCGGGGCGAATGCGCTGCGCGGTTTTCGGCGCTAGGCTCAGTAGGCATAGGCGGCGGTGGTGCCCGAAGCGATCAATGTCCACATGTTTGGACTGCGCGTCGCGACCGAGTACACGCCGCGCGCGAAGAAGTGCCAGCCGGCCCAAAGGACGACCGGCGTCGACAGCAGCAATTCGATCCAGCGCATGTCTTCACTTGTCGCGGCGTCTTCCACGCGGCCTCCTATTTTTCAGCGCCCATTCGGCGTTGGCAATTCGCCATGCTTCTGCGCCGTCAATCCGTAGCGGCATTGTCGCTTAGCACACCTAAGCAGACGCTGACGCCTAGATTACATTTTCATCATCTTTTTCCAATGCCTTATGGTTTACGCCCGTCCATTTTGCGCTTGTCATTTGATGACAAGGAGATAACACAACTGTAATCGCCACGTGTGGAAATTGTAAGCAAGCGCCGAGTAGGATGGTTCTCGCAGTAAAGCACCAATACAAACCTCAATAGGAGAAATAAAATGTTCAAAACCATTTTACTTGTTGCCGCAACCGGCGCCATCGCCGTTTCGGCCTTTGCCTTCGACGAAGCCCAGGTGCAAAAATCGGTCCAGCTTAAGGATGGTTCCACTGTCCATATCTTCAAAGACGGAAAAATGGCGATGGAAGACAAGTACGGCCGCGCAGTGCGCATGAAACCAGGAACCGTCATGGAAGCCACGAATGGCGAGAAGATCAAGATGCAAGGCGACGAGGTCATGCGCCTCGATTCCATCCTTCGCCCTGCCCATCACAATGGTTAGGCGATCGTTTGTGCAATGAGTGGCTCCTCTCGGGAGCCACTTCCACATTGACATACGCAACTACCATCGGACGATATCATCGTTGCGATGTTGGCTCAATCAAATGAAAAGGAGTTCGTCATGATGGCGCAAAAAGAACTGCTCAAACTGGCTAAGAAATTTGATATTTCCCATAACGGCCTATCCAATATCGAGTTGATACGCAAAATTCAGCTGAGCGAAGGAAATTTCGACTGTTATGCCAGCGCATCGGAAGGGGTATGCGATCAATCGGAATGCCTGTGGCGTGACGGCTGCTTGCAGGAGTCGGTTGAATCGCCGGCGACTTCGTAAGCTGATCTCAACGGAATAACAAGCGGCCAAATACTTTTCCCGACCTCAGTGGGACACTTCCGTTCGGAAGTATCTGGACAGTACCTCGCGCATTCCTTGCCGCAATTCTGCATCTCCGGTCTGGACAGCCCTAACGTACAAATCGGCGGCAATCTTTCTAAAAACGGCAACGACCTCCGGGTCAAAATGTTGATCCGAATTACTCTCGATGATAGCCAGCGCCTCCGTGAGTGTCATCGGCTTCTTGTAGGGTCGTTCCGAGGTCAGGGCGTCGAAAACATCGACGACTGCGAATACCCTGGCGATAAGGGGAATCGTGGCACCGCGCAGACCATCGGGATAACCCGTTCCGTCGAAGCGCTCGTGATGATGACGAATGGTCAGCGCAGCACCTCCCAGCCAGGGATTGTCTGCTACGATCTCGATGCCGAGGAGGACATGGGTTTTCATCACCTCAAACTCGTCGACGGTCAGCTTTCCATGCTTGAGCAGGATGCTGTCGGGAATACCGATCTTGCCCACATCATGAAGGAAGGCGCCGGAGACCAGATCCGAAATGTCATGTTTCGGTAAGCCCATGGCCTCGGCAAGCTCGACGGCATAGAAAGTTACCCGATAGTTGTGGGCATCCGTGTCCGAATCCCGCTTGGCGATGGCATTGCCTAGCGAGCGCATCAAAGAGAGGTTGGAATCCAGCAGCCGACGGGACAACCTTGCTGATCGATGCAGCAAGGCCAACAGCAGTGGGTAGAGCAGGAACGCTGTGACCAAGACGGACGCGACCGCCGTCAATGCCCCGTTGCGGACTTGCTCTCGTTGTGTCTGCAAGGTCTGCTCGTCAAGGCGGTCAATACATTCCAGATAACCTTCAAGCCTCCCGTCCTTTCCAAGCAATGGCAGAACGACTTGAATCAACCGCTCTCCGCCGACATTGATCCAGTTCCGATGGCTTATTCCTGGTCCGGGCCAATCGTGTTGCCAAGATCGTGCCGCGTCGATGAGGACAACAGGAACGTCTTCCCAGATTTCATAGATCAACGTCTTGTCCGGCCCGAATACGCGAATGCCGACAAATCTCGAGCGATCCAGCAGGCGATCAAGCGCGCCGTGTTTCCCTGTGGTCTTGGCGTCTACGACCATTTGTAAGGTGGAGGACTCGAAATGCCGCGCACCTTTCGTGGCGTGCTCCAACGCGGACTGCTCCACCCGGCGGGTTTCGAGCAGGTACGAGGCGCCACCGGCAACGAATCCGATGACGATCGCGGCGGCGCTCAGTTTGCGAGCAAGCATCCAGCGCAGTTGTCGAGGACTTTCCGGCAATGTGGCAGGCATCTCAATCTTTCAGGTTCTTCAGCATTTCCGCGATCATCATGAAATGCCCTTTCACCCGATCCAGGGAAAATTCGTACATCACCGCATTCTCCGCGAATTTGGCCCGCTCCACATCCATCTCCACCGTATTTCCGTCCGCACTCGGTTGCGCCGGGACGTGATACTTGAGTGGATAGGGGGGAGCGGAGAATTGGGTCTGGCCGGGAATGTGGCCGGATGCCGTGGTGGACAACGTGAGCGGCGGCGTGTTGGCTATCGACCGGGCAATGCGCAGTGCTTCCTGGAAATCGATGTCTACCGCCTTGTAGCCGGGCGTGTCGGCATTGGCGATATTCGAGGCGATCAATTGCTGGCGATAGGCGCGCAGCCCCAGCGCCGTCTCCTGAAAGCCATGTTCACCAGCATGATTCGACGCGCCGATCGGGAAGTGCCGCGGATGGGAGCCCCCATTCGGGATGCTAGCGGCTGCATTGTGGGTTGCATTGTGCCCACCGTCTGCACTGCCATGACTGTCATGCGCGCCGCCCCCTGGCGCCGCCTGATTTATGGCTTGAGCCAGCGTAGCCGAAAACGATTGCCCCACATTTGTGTTCGGAGCCGTTGCATTGGCAGCGTGATCACCATGCCCACTGCCGGGGGATGGCTGGACAGGAGGAGGATTTCCGATTCCCGAGACTGGCGGCATGGCGTTCCTCTCACTCGTTCTTGATCAGAATGGCCTTGATCGGATCGATCGGTCCGATCGCGTGCCATTTGCTGCTACGGTTCGATTCCACGATCTCATCATGGCAGCCGTGGTTGCATTCAATGGCCCAATGCTTCATCAACACAGCTTGGCAATAAGTAAAGCGGATTGCCTTGGTGTTGCATCCAATGGCATCGGCAAGCAGGCGACACGAGCATCGGTTGCCGTGTTCATCATGTTCTTGGTTGTTCATCATGACAATACCGGGGCTCCGCAAGAGGAGCCATGCGCCACCCGGGCTTACTTGCCGTTTCGGAGGTGATAGACATAGACATCCTGATCTACTTCACCGACGCACCATGATCGCGATGAACCGGCTCCACTCCCTTCGCCTCTCTGGAAATGGCATTTAGCTGTTTGTGAAGTTCCAGGCAAGAACCTTCGCAAGTATGGTCCCGCATGAAACTCTCCCTGAACACTTTTGGTGATTCATTATGCGGCATGAGCGTTCACGCAAACATGACCGCTGGATTACAAGTCTGTCACGACAATGTCAGGATGGACGCCCCCCCCTAACGGAGGTGGGTGGGACGAAGCTGTGCAAAGAATAGTCAGCTACGGTGCTGACAATCCCGAAAGGAAAACGGTCTGGTTGATGGACTTCCTGGTCAGGGGTCAGGTATCAGCCGGCTCTGTCGATGACGAAGCTACGTTAAAACTTAAGCCGATATTACCGCTGAATACATTCACACAATTCTGGCTGGGCCGTCGTGCCTCCGTGCGCAGCAGCCACCAAGCCATTGATTGCCGTCTGTCCCTCCCATTGGTTGCTACCGATCGCTATTCTGTCGTTGCGTCCCGAGGTTTATTTCCCCGCCAGCGGATAATCGCGGCCGTTGCCTGAGCATGACCCTTCGGCGGTATCCCCATGCGTCTGAAAGCGGCAGTCGAGCGTGCTGCCATCGTCGGCCGAGAGCGTCGATCGCACTTGACCAATATGTCTCCGGTGCGGATAAGTCGTTGCGGCTTTTTGTTCCTTGGTCGGATCGCCGGTCCGCCATTCGCCGCGATAGGTCTTGCCATCGAGGTTGACCTCGACGAGATAGGGCTCGAAAAGACCGCGCGTCACGGTGGCGCTGGCCTTTGCATCAGCGCGGGGCGATTGCATGGAGACGGTCGACGCGCAGGCGCTCAACCCGAGGGCGATGCCGGCAACGATCAGGAGATTCGCTTTCATGGAATATCCTTTCATTCTTGAAATCGTTAGTGGATAAAAAATGGTTGGTGGTCTACTCGCGGGCGCCAATGGGATTCAGAATCAGTGGTATGGCTTGCAGGATAGTGCGGGTTTCCCGCGCAATCGGTACGACACAGAACCCAAGATAATGCGGTGCTTCTAATCTACTTTAGCGCTGCAGCCAGATCACGATGCGCCTGCTCCAATGCCTTGGCCTCACGGGCTGCGGCACTGAGCTGCTTCTGAAGTTCCCGGCAATGGGAACTCATTCCAACGAAAACTTCGTACCTCGGACGTCCTTGGTAAGATTGGGGCATCTTTTCGTGAAGCTTGGCTTCAGCCTCATAGCTTGCCGCCTTCTGAGCGAAATAATCGGCGATCCGTTGATGGTCGGCCGCCGTCTTGGCATTGGCGATCACCTCCGGAATCTCGCTGACCGGCGGCACAGTGGTGCATGCTGCGAGGGACAGCAGGGCGATCCAGGCAAGAGCCGTGGCGAATGAAGTGCGCATGACATTCTCCGCAAGCGTTTTTGATATTTGATTATGCTGCCTGGAAGCTCACGCAAACATGACCGCCGGATTACAAGTCTGTCACAAGAATGTCAGAAATGATGATGAGGATTCAGTTGCGCTTCGCCAGCGTAAGCCAGTGCTGCTTTTCGACTGACTTCGCTATGCGTATGAGATCGAGTTTCGCGATGACATTCTTTGGCGTAGCGCGGCAATTATTGCCGAGCGTGTGTGAAATTTGCCGACTAATAATACTATCTGGCGCGGTCCGTAACAGGCTATTGATGACTCGCGAACCCTGCGCATTTCTAGCATGATAAATGCTTAGTGATTGGCGCAACTGTACCGGCTCGGGTTGATTGGACACGGTTTTGCAACTCAGGCGGCCTTTCGCAAGGCATAAGCCTGACGGACTTCAAGGGGTGACATGAAGCCCATTTTTTCGAGACGCCAATGGCGATTGTAGCGCTCCTTGAATTCGGTCACGGCGACACGAACCTCTGCGAGGTTCTTGAAGATTCGGCCATGGAAGACCTGTTCCTTCAGCGTCCGATTGAAGCGTTCGGCAACACCATTGGTCTGTGGCTCGGCAACGAAGGCGAAGCTGGGTGCGATGCCCCAGAACTTGACCTGATTGAGGAAGTCGTCAGCGGTGTATTGCGTGCCGTGGTCCATGCGCAGCGACAATCCACGTCCTATGTCGGCGCCGGTCGCGCCAAACATCGCCTTGAGTCCCTGTGCAATCGGCTGCAAGGCGGCAAAGCGATTGCCGGTCTTCACGGCATGGATGCCGACACAACAGGCATCGAAATGATCCACCGCCGAGAAGACCCATACCCAGCCCTCATCGACCGCCTCGATCCGAATGCCGTCAGTCCCCCACATTTCGTTCGGGCGATCCGTGATGATAGTGCCGTCATGCAGAGTGGGGATCCCCTGGGGTTGCCGATGAGGCGAGAGCAATCGGTTCTCGCGCATCAGGCGCAGTACTCGAGCGCGGGAGACGCGAATGTCATGCAGGATGCGCAGCCGCGCCCAGACTTTACGGTGTCCCTCGCCGGTAAAGGGCGAGGCTGCCAGATCAGCACGAATTGCCGCCAGAAGGTCGGCGTCCGGCATCTTTGGCTTCGGACCACGCCGGGCTGGGAAGAGTGGCACCACGGTGTCTTTCTCACGCGCCTGTTGAGCGTAGATCGTCGAACGGGGAAATTCGAGTACCCGGCACACCCGCTCCAAGCCGTAGAGTTTGTCAGCACCCTCGGAGGTCTCACGGCTCATCGCGACGACCTCCGTCCGACCAAAGGGTGCTTGGCCTGCCTTTCCTTGCGCAGGATCTCGATTTCCATGACCAACTCGCCAATGCGCCGGTTGGCGTCGTCGAGTTGTGCCGAGACGGGATCGTTCTCCCGCTCCCTGAGCCCCGCATCAATTCCCGCCAGCGCCCGATCGCGCCACTTTTCGAGTTTGTATATCGGTACCGATACCTCGCGGGATAGGTCATCGACTGGTTCGTTACGCAGGAGGCGCAGCACGATTTCTTTCTTCCGACCGGCTGACCAACGCTTCACTTCAGCCGCCGCGCCGGGCTCGCCTCCAGTCGCCCTCCGGGCTTCTTCCAGCGAACCCGGCGCAACACCACCTGCATCTACTTCTTTCGACATTTCAGCACTCCTTTTTCAGACACGATTTAACCCCAAATTCGTGTCCAAAAAAACCGGGGCCGGCCCAGTGATTGGCGCAACGAAAACTTAAGAGTCACCAATGATTAACCGCATTGATCAGGAGTTTAGTTTCAATCAAACGGCATTGAATCCGCGTGTCTATCGCCAGGAGTTGTTGGTGTCGGACCTCTTCAACGCCGCTGCCGCCAATTTTGCACCTTGCAATATCAGACCAGCGCAGAAGCAATGAACACTCTCAAATCGCTATTGTTGAAACCTCTGGCCATTGGCCAGTAAGTCATCTTTGAAAGGAAATTGATATGACTGCCACCGCTGTTACCGACTCAAGCCCGTCTGTGGCCACTTATGCCGCGCTAAATGCCAAGAAGAGTTCTACTGATACCTCTTCTACTACCAACGCCATATCGGCGACTGAGGATCGCTTCCTGAAACTGCTAGTGACACAGCTTAAGAACCAGGATCCACTCAATCCTCTGGACAATGCCCAACTGACATCGCAGATGGCGCAAATCAGCACGGTCAATGGCATAGAGAAGCTGAATACGACCTTGCAGTCCCTGATCAGCAACTCCAATGACTCGCAGAAGATGCAGGCCGCCGCATTGGTTGGGAAAGGCGTGCTGGTGCCGGGGACGGGAATGGAGCAAAAGGCCGCGAATGGCCCGACAGTTGCCGGTTTCGCTATCGACGGCCCAGCCGATAACGTCAAAGTGACCATTAACGATGCGAATGGAATAACGGTCAGGACCATCGACCTAGGCGGAATGAAAACCGGCACCAATATCTTCCAGTGGGATGGCAAGGCTGATAGCGGTGAGCCCGCGGCAGATGGCGCCTATACCTTCAAGGTTGCCGCCAAGCGCGGCAGTGATCAGGTGGAGAGTACCGCTCTGCAATTGGGCCTGGTTGAAGGAATTATGAACAGCAGTCAGGGCGTTACTTTGAACCTTGGCAACTTGGGAACCTTCAAAATGAGTGACGTCAAAGAATTTCTTTAAACAGGCTATCGCTTTACTCTTCTTTCATCGAAGCCGCCATGCGTTTGAGTAGCGGATGTAAAAGATAGGTGAGCACCGTGCGCTCGCCGGTCTTGATCACCACCTCGGCCGGCATGCCGGCCTGCATTTGCCGGTTGCCGAGTACCGTCATGCCTTCCGGCGTGATCGAGACGCGCGCCAGGTAGTAAGCGGTCTGTGGCTCGATAATCAGATCCGAGGAGATCGATTCCAGCTTGCCCTGCACCACCAATGACGGCGAGTGGGCGAAAGACGAGAAGCGCACATCGACTTCCAATCCTGCACGCACTTTATCGATCAGATGCGGCGGCACTCTGGCTTCCAGCAACAGGGCTTCATTTCTGGGCACGATGTCCATTAGCTTTTGTCCGGGACCCACCACCGCGCCCACCGTTTGCACTGCCAGGCCAACCACCTGGCCTTCCGACGGGGCACGAATCACCGTGCGTCCCAACTCCTGAGTGACTGCCTTGTATTTTTCCGCATCGGCCTGTACTTCGCGGCGCACATCGGCGAGCTGCGTATCGACTTCCTTGCGATATTCCTGATGATGCTGAACGTCGCGCAGCTTCATTTCGGCAATGTCGCGTCGTCCGCGCAGAATTTTGCCTTGCAAATCCGCAATGGCGCCCATCGCCTCCGCAGCCGTGCGCTCCAGTTCCAACTGTTTGTTGCGCGGGGCGTAGCCTTCCTTGACCAAGTCGCGCACCCCTTTGAGTTCTTCCTGGATAAATTCCAGTTGGCGAGTGCGCGCCCGCAGCATGCCTTCGGCACCCTGGATCGAGGCTTCCTGCCCCTGGATCGACTCTTCCATGGCATCCATTTCAGCCTGCAAGGCCATGCGTCGGGATTGGAACAGCTGTACCTGATTATTCATGGTCTGCCGGAGATAAGAGTCTCCCCCCGCCTGCAACAAATCCGGGTGAAAGTTGATCTTGACCTGGGCGCTTTGTTCCGCCAGCAACCGCCCTTCCATGGCTCTGAGGGTCAGGTAGTGCTGGCGCACCGACTCGTAATTGGCAAGCGACACCGCATCGTCGATACTCAGCAAAGGATCACCCTGCTTGACGGACTGACCTTCCTTAACCATCACCTGCTTGACGATGCCCCCGGAAAGGTGCTGCACGGCTTTGCGCTTGGTATCGATGGTGACCATGCCTTGCGTCGGCACGCCTTCATCGAGCGGCGCCAGGCCAGCCCACAACAGGAAGCCGCCGAAACCGAAGCCCAGCACCCACAGACCGACGCGCGCCGGCTGGGAAGTATCAGTGGGCAGAATCAGTTCGCCTTCCAGGGCGGGCACTAGGCTATTGTCGGGTTTGATGGGTACTGACAAATCTTGGATTGCCATGATCGAATACCTGGATAAAGACGTAAGGAGTTGGTGTGCGTATCGGTATTGCTTTGCGTGCCCGCCGCCACCGTCATGTCGATAGGCCGTGAGCCTGGCATCGGCTAAGATAGACGAAAGCGACCAGAGTTCGACCTACCGCTGAAACCGCCCCAGCGAATCCGACGCAGGAACAGTTCCTAGCAATACCGGGCCACTGCCACGACAATAGGTTTTTCTTTGGTTGAAAACTGATCAGGACGCCAGCCGAAAAAGAGAGTTCGACAGAGACCAATTATTTCTTTGCTTGTGGCAAGAATTTCTTTCCCTGTTGCTGTATTACTGATGCAGTTTTCAGCACGTTCTCATTAGAACGAAGCGACTAGTATTTCAGGCAAGATCGCACGCACATGAAAGTTCTCATGTGCATCGATCAGGTTTCGGATTTGCGGCAAGATTGTGGCAATAGTTTTGTTGCTACGACTCATTAATTCAAAGTTGATATTTATCAATTCCGTTAGCATGCGATCCGCATGTTTATTATGTGAATAAAATGGATCAAGTGAGTTACAACTTTCTTTGAGTAATTTACATTCGGCCTTGATGTGTTGAACTATGAGGTGAAAAAGCTTATCCATTAGTTCATGTGCCATATCAGATGACAGTGGCAAACGTTCATTAGCCTCAAAGCGATCAAGCAACTTTCTCAATTGCGCGTGTTGGTCTATGATGTTTTGTGCTTGCTGCGGCTTACTCATGGGAGTGCAAGGTCATGTCCATAACATGTCATGAATCATGATGGAATTTGAGCATAGCGACCGACCACTCGTCGCCCTTCTCCAATGAGTCTTCCGCGTTCGATCGACATCAGAACATGAACCAACCCATCAGGAATATGTTGTCGTTATCCGATGCGTTACGACCGGGCGTGTAGTTGGTACTCGCGCCGTTGAATTGCTGATAGCGGGTGTATCTCAACGCCAGCTTGATGTTTTGCAACGGCAGATAATTCAACTCGGCGGTCCAGCCCTTGGTATTCGGGTTGCCGTTGGTGCTACCCATAAGCGGATCGCCCGTGTTGTAACGGAGATCATCGGTAGTGCCGGTGGTCTTGAAATACTGCAAGATGCCACCCCACTGGTTCTGGAAGAAGTAATGGGCATCGGCTCGGAAAGTCTTCAAGGTGTCGTTCGAGTTTGAAACCATGCCGCCATTCACGACGGCGGCGTTCCAATCCTGCTTCTCCTTGATCCAGGTGACCCGAACCGATGTCGAATGATCGCCCTCGATGTACTGGTAGTTCGCGTCATAAGCCACATCACGATACCGATTGGTACCGAGAGAGCGGTCGTTGACATCCTGCCAGAGCTTTGCGGACATGCCATAGGTGCCCACGGCGAAGCTGTGCGGCCCTGATTCCTTTTGCAGCGCCAGGCGCCAATAGGGTGCATTGCCCTCGACGACGCTGCCGGCCAACTCGTCCGAATTCCATTGTTGCCCCCAGCCTACAAAGCGAAATGCCCCGGTTTTGGCCGTACGGTAGTTGGCGACTTCGACGTAGACCAGATCGTCCCACATGCCATAGGCGCCGACGCCGCTGACCTTGCTCGCCAAGGTCATGTCGACGATCGAGGCGGCGGGCATCTGCCTGGCAGCTGTTCCTGTGTGCGGAAAGCTCCAGGCAGGTGTGCTGTTGTAGATATCGGAGACCGTAGGGCTGTTGTTTAGCGTCACGCCGTACATGAGTTCCTTGTCTGCAAGCTTCACGCTTCGCGCATAGCGCGCATCGAACATTTCCATGCCCCAAGTCTTCTCGATACCATCGTAGTTGTATTGGATGAGGGCTCCGGCATTGTCGGCAATCTTGCCGCCATAGTAGATGGCTGCGGTCTGGGCGATGACTTTATTGTCATGGGGAAAGTCGGTTGGCATCGTGCCGCCCGCACTCGTATTGCTGGTGTTGGTCCGAGAGACCTGCAGTGCTCCGGCTATGGGCAAGCGCTGCGCCAAGGGTTGTTGATCCCACTGATCGGAGCTCTGCGCGAATGCGCCTAGCTTGAACTGTCGTCCGTAAGGCGTTAACTCGGGAAAGACGGTATGGCACGCGGTACATGCCTGTCCGGTTTGCCGCGCCATGCTGGGCACTGCCTGGGCATTCGGTACGGCAACAACAAGCCAACTCAGAAATACGGAGATGGCCATGAACAGACGACGTAAATGATCTCGATGCGTGTTTGCAGCAGACATAACAACCCCTCCCAAAAAATGAGATTAACCAGTCGAGGGTACGCCGTTTCTGTAGCTTTCGCGGTACCGTCGATTAGTCGATGGCTCATTTTGAGCCCGAGAGGCTGTCAGTAAAGTGTCGTCAAAATTACAAATATGTTCATGAACCGTAATCCAGACAAAGTTGCATCTTGGTGAAATCAGGCGCGCAACAAACCTGCACTATGCCTTCAAATACGGCAACCCGGTGGCAGACCCGAATGTGGTTGTCGGCGCATGTAATCGGGATCGTGGAATTTGCACGACTCACTTATGTTTCAGTTCGCCTTTGTCTCGCAGCCACCGGTTGGCATCCTTTTCCAGCCATTCACGGGCAATGCTATCCTCCTTCATGACCGCATCCAGGAAGGCCGTCGAAATCACCTGAACAGCCACAACACCCATGGCGAGTTCCGTCGGGGATGGTCCCTGCTGTACACTTTCGCGGGGACCGGCGTATCCGCTATTTGCACCGCCGGTGTTGCCGCCCCCGCCACCATGGCCGCCATGCCCGCCGGCTGCGGCCGCGCTCGGGGCTCCAGAGAAATGCTTGTGCCCGCCGCTCCCACCGCGGTCGCTCTTCGAGTCCGCCGCGCGTGAGCTGCTGCCCGGCTCGGCCAGGTGGACATCGGAATCGTCTTTCGATCCCGGGCTTGCGCCCCTGAAGGACGTATGAGGCATCCCCGCGAGGACCGCTAAATACTTGTTCCCTGGAGGCATGTACTCGAAAGGGGCTTTGCGCAACGTGGGGCTGGTCACCACGCCGAGCGCATCGGCATCGGTGTCGCTGGTCATCGACAGGACCGGAAGACGAATGCTGCGATAGCGGTTTGCGAACGACGGTCCGGAAAAGCTTGCATAAGGGCTGAGCGCAATGACCGCCTGAATCGATACCGGAAGTTGCGGAACGACGACATCCCGTAAGTCCTCTCCGGCGACAGTCATCGCGGTGTATGCACCCAGGTCAAAACCCGCAAGGGCCACTTTGGACAGATCGGCGCGGTCCAGTGGGGACTCGTTGGTTGATTTGCGTCTTACCAGTTCCTGCAAGGCAGCGTGCAACGCCTGAAGGCGATCGGACATCACCTTGCCGGAATAGCGTTCGCGCGCAAGGAGCGCAAAATCCCCGGCACGCGCTTTTTCTGAAGACCACGCGCGAGCATCCTCGGCAAGAGGCTGCAGGCAGAGCACCGCGTATCCGGCACGCGCCCACGTGGTACGCCACGTTTCGCCTGCCATTCGGCTTTCTCCCAGTCCGGGGAGATAGATTACCAGCGGATATCGGTCTGGTTTGGCGGGAACGGTCAGGCTGACGTCGTAGGCGGAATCGCCGTTCTGCCAGGAGGCGTAGGACGTGGCGATGCTGTACTGGTCGTCGGTGAGATATCCCCTGCCGGAGAATTGCCTGACTTGGGCATCATCGGGCTTGGGGGGTGACGGTGTGCTGCAGCCTGCGATGAGCGCTACGGCCAACGCTAACGACCCCGATAGGTAGGGCTTGCGGATCACCAAGACACGCCTTGCGCAGTTGCCTTCATCGATGGGTTCCCCGCCCGAAATGTGGAAAGGATAAGAGAGCGACGAATAGCAACCAACAAGATCTTCTTTGACATACCAATCCCCGTGCGTTAAAAAATTAGTTTAATGTGCAACATGTCACGTAGACATGACCGCTGAATTACAAGTCTGTCACGGCAATGTCAGGATGGGCGACGAAAAATTTGGGCTAATCATGTGCTAGGTTACGCACCGCACCAAACTTGAGCTTGGCAGGCAGAAAAACAGGGAATCGAATCATCCAGGAGGTTATCAAGTGAGGCAACAAATCCTATGGACGTTGATCTTTTCGGCTATGGTGCCATTGCAATGTCTTGCGGAAGGCGCCAAGAAGATCCAAGATAACTCGTTTCTGATAGAAGAAGCATACAACCAGGAAGCTGGCGTTGTTCAGCATATCCAGAGCGTGATGTACAACCGGAATACAAAGGACTGGTTTTACACTTTTACCCAGGAGTGGCCTGTACCCGACGAAACGCATCAACTGTCTTACACAATTCCCATCACACGTTTGGCAGATCCCGTAAACACAAAAGGCATAGGGGACATTGCGCTGAACTACCGTTACCAGGCCATCTTGAAAGATCACCTGGCATTCGCACCGCGTCTGTCGATCATCTTGCCGACCGGGAACTACAAAAAAGGACTCGGAGCAGGATCCACTGGCGTTCAGACCAATTTGCCATTAAGTCTGGAACTATCCGAAAAATTCGTATTTCATTTCAATCTCGGTGCCACCTACACACCGGGCAGCAAGGAGCCGGGTGGCGTAAAGGCGAATACGCACGGAACCAACTATGGTGCGAGCCTCATATTCCTGGCAACCGAGAATTTCAACCTGATGCTGGAAGCCGTTCGAACAACCAACGAGTTGGTTCAACCGGATGGCAGCAAGCAACGCGAAACAACGACCCTCATCAATCCGGGGGTCCGCTTTGCGAGCAACTATGAATCCGGCTTGCAGATTGTCTCGGGTCTTTCCTTCCCGCGAGGCATCGGCTCATCATCGGACACCAAAGGCGTCTTGCTCTATCTGTCACTCGAGCACCCGTTCAAATAGTTTCCGAAATTGCGCTGCCTCCGTGCGCGGCAGCGGCCAGGCCAATGACTGGCCGCTGTCCCTCGACATGGGTTGCTACTGATCGCTACTCGGCCGTTGCGCCCCAAGGTTCACTTTCCCGCCAGCGGATAATCGCGGCCGTTGCCTGAGCATGACCCTTCGGCGGTATCCCCATGCGTCTGAAAGCGGCAGTCGAGCGTACTGCCATCGTCGGCCGTGAGCGTCGATCGCACCTGGCCGATATGTTTCCGGTGCGGATAAGTCGTTGCGGCTTTTTGTTCCGGGGTCGGATCGCCGGTCCGCCATTCGCCACGATAGGTCTTGCCATTGAGCTTGACCTCGACGAGATAGGGCTCGAAAAGTCCGCGCGTCACGATGGCGCTGCCCTTCGCATCTGAGCGGGGCGATTGCAGAGAGCCGGTCGACGCGCAGGCGCTCAACCCGAGGGCAATACCGGCAGCGATCAGGAGATTCGTTCTCATGGGATGTCCTTTCAGTATTGAAATCGTTAGCGGGTAAAAACGTTTGACGGTCTACTCACGGGCGTCGATGGGAATGGCCTGAATGACATCTGTCACGTAGACCCATCCCGCATCCGGTCTCCCGGTTCGTGCGTTTTCGCGGACGATTGCCACCAACGCGTCGACTTGCTCGTCTTCGCATAGCAGCTCCAGTTTGCACTCCTCGATTACCGTGTCCGCGAGGTTCATCGAGTAATGCTGCTCGCCGGCATCCATGGCCACGAGCATGCCCTTGCCCGTGGTGATGAATAGATTGCGGCCGCCCGCCGCCTTGAGACCCTGGATCACATCGGCGGCGCGGTGTTGGTGAATGAATGCCTTGATCACTTTCAT
>JBAYVU010000054.1:0-20690 GCA_041674385.1 Sterolibacterium sp. | reverse complement strand
GAGACGAGCAACAAAGCGGACGCCGCATTTGGCAGCAACCCGAAGGGAACGAGGCAGATGGCCCCCATTGCGGCGTTGCTCGCTCCTGATTGGGAATAACCCAACGGCGTCGCTCGCGCCTTGCACTGCGAGCCATCTGCCTCGTTCGCACACGTCGATTCATTGAGAACACGCCCTAGGCCTCACCAAAGGCGCGCATCATCCGCGCAACACCGTCGTAAAGCGATTGGTTGCCGATGGTGAACCCATCCAGATTGAGGCGGGCGAGGAGGCCTCGTCCTTTTTCACTAGACGACATATCCAATAGATGCCTTTGCATCAGTTGAAAGTCGGCCGCGGGAACCGAGCGATGGCTGACAAAGGGTGGAAAGCCATATTCCGGCGAGCGCCAGATCACCCGGGTACGCAAGGCCAGTTCCGGTTCGACATGCACCAGGGTGTCGCGGATATAGCTGTCGACCGCGCCGCCCTGAGCCAACCCGCTGGCAACCGCCTCGACCACTTTGCGGTGCGACCAGGTGAAGAATGTCTTGCGGAAAAAGGTGGCTGGGTCATGTCCCAAACCGCGGATGTGGTATCGCGGCGCCAAGTAGCCGGTGTTCGAATACGGGTCGGCGTAGGCAAACACGCTACCCGAGAGATCGGCCATTGACTTGAACTGAGTGTTGTCCTTGCGCACGATCAAATAGGAACGGTAATACGGCCGCCCCTGGTAAAGCGGCACGGCGAGAAGGCGCACCTCCTGCTTGAGGTGCAGATACGGATAGTCGCAGATCCAGGCGAAATCGAGCTTTTCCAGGCGCAGCAGATCCATGGTTTCGCGATAGCTATCGCGCTGAATGAACTCGATAGGACGCTGGAGGGAAGCCGCCATGAACTCGCGCCATTCGTCGAGCAGGCTGTGCTGGTCATGCAGAAAAGCCGGCGTCATACCGACGCGCAACTTACCGCCCGTCGCGCCGGCTTTGCGCGTCAGCCCGATCAGGCCGGTTGCAGCGAGACAGGCGCTGTCGATTAACCACTTGCGGCGGTTACGGTTCGGTAACGAGTTTGAAATGCGCTGAGTCATGGAACCGTCGTTGGTTACGGGGTGGTAACTATTCTAACCGGACGCGTCTTCCTGAGCTACCGGGTATTTTCAATGGTGAGAACAACAGATTGAAACCGTGTTGGTTTTTCGCGATGGCATGGTTTTCGCAGAGACTCAGACAAGCACGATACTCAGCCACCTATCTTGAAACCTGCATTTCGCGTCTTTAGTGTGACCCAGTCCGGCTTTGCGGGTCGAGTCCCGCTTGTCGAGTATCGGTGCACGGACATGAAAGGCTTTGAGGAATTCTGTCTGATGTTACGGTTCGGTAACTTCTTGCGGCAGCGCCGATGGCAGGTCGAACCTGAACGGGTTTTCAGAAATTGATGTGATTAACAACAGGAGGTAGTCATGAGGTTGACCAGACGTGAATTTATCAAGGCGGCGACCGCGTCCGCCGCGTGGGCTGTTGCCGGTAGCGCGATGGCGGCGGTTCAGGCGAAAGCCAAGAGCGGCCCGGTGAGCAGCGCGTTCATCCCGCGCAAGGCGAGGCCCAGCAGCCCGGCCAAGGGTGAATGGGTGGCCAGCACCTGCCAGGGCTGTACGCAATGGTGTGCGATCCAGTTGTTCGTACAAGGGGGGCGCATGACGCACGTGCGCGGCAACCAGATTTCCAAGAGTAACCACGGCTACGTCTGCCCGCGTGGACACCTGATTCCCCAGATGACCTACGATCCGGACCGCGTTAAGGTGCCCTTGAAGCGCACCAATCCGGCCAAGGGCCGCGGCATCGATCCGAAGTTCGTGCCGATCTCCTGGGACGAGGCCATCACCATCGTGGCCGACAAGATGCTCGAACTGCGCACGGCCGGCGAGCCCGAAAAGCTGTTGTACATGCGCGGCCGCTACTCGCCGACCTCCACCGACCTGCTCTACGGCACCCTGCCCAAGGTCTTCGGCACCGGTAACTACTTCTCGCATAGCGCCCTTTGCGCCGAAGCGGAGAAAATGGGCCCAGGCATGACGCAAGGTTTTGCCGGCTACCGCGATTACGACCTGGAAAAGACGAACTGCCTGGTGCTCTGGGGCGCCGACCCACTGGCCTCGAATCGCCAAGTGCCTAACACCATCCATCGCTTCCATGAGATCGTCGCCCGCGGCACCGTGATCGCGGTCGATCCGCGCCTGTCCAACGCCGCTGCCAAGGCGCACGAATGGCTGCCGGTCAAGCCGGGCACCGACGGCGCGCTGGCAGGCGCCATTGCCCACGTGCTGCTGACCGAAGGTTTGTGGAATCGCGAATTCGTCGGCGATTTCAAAGACGGCAAGAACCTCTTCGTCGCCGGCAATTCGGTGGCCGAAGATGCCTTCGTCGAGAAGGAAACCTCCGGCTTGGTCAAGTGGTGGAATCTGGAGCTCAAGGACCACACGGCGGCTTGGGGTGAAAAGGAGTCGCTGATACCCGCCGCGCAGATCGTCCGTGTCGCTCGCGCCATGGGCAAGGCCGCCCCCAGGACCGCCGTCTGGATGGGCCCCGGCGCGGCGATGTGGCCGCGCGGCACCTATGCCGCGATGGCGGTGCATGCGCTGAACGGGCTGCTCGGCTCGATCGATGTCGAAGGTGGCGTCTGGGAAAGTCCCAGCGGCCCCCCGCTGGCCAAGTTCCCCAGCACCGAGAAGTTCGTCGATGACCTGGCCAAGAAGGGCTACAAGGGCCATGCGACCAGCAACCGCGGGGCCAAGGACATGCCGGGCTTCATGACCGCGTCGATCAACAACGTACCCAACGAGCTGTTGAAGAACCCCGGGGCGGTCAAGGTGGTGCTCTCATCCTGGAGCAACTTCAACCACTCGGCCACCGGTGCCGACCGCTGGAACCAGGTAATGGCCAAGGTGCCGTTCTTCGCGCACATGGTCACCAATCCATCGGAAATGACGCAGTTCGCCGACATCGTGTTGCCCTCCACCCACAACTCCTCCGAGGGCTGGTCCATCGTCACCAACATGTCCAACGGCTATGCCTACGCATCGATCCAGCAGAACCCGATCAAACGTGTCTTCGATGTCAAACAGGAAGAAACCGAAGTGATGTGGCTGCTGGGCCAGAAGCTGAAGGCCAAGGGTTTCCCCAATCTGGCCGATTACTACGACACGATCAAGGATCCCGAGACCGGCAAGGTGGCAACCAACGAGTTGGAATTTAGCGAGTTCGCCGCCAAGTTCACCAGTGCGCCGATCTGGATGGCCAAGGAGCCGCTCAAGGGCGACGCCCCGATCAAGAGCTGGGCCGAGTTCAAGGCCAAGGGCATGTTCCACGGCCCGCGCTATACCCTCAAGAAGAACTGGGGCGGCAAGTTCAAGACCGAGACCAAGAAGTTCGAGTTCTACAGCGCGACGCTGAGGAAGAAGCTTGAGGAACACGCCAAGAAACACCAGACCACCACCGATGACATCCTCGCCGTCAGCGGCTACACGGCACGCGGCGACCTCGCCTTCGTGCCGCACTATGAGGTACCCAAGCGCCATGGCAGCATGGAAGAGTTCCCCTTCACCTTCATCGACTACAAGTCACGCCTGAACCGCGAAGGACGCTCGCAGAACCTGCCCTGGTACCAGGAGTTCAAGAAGGTTGACCCGGGTGATGTGTCCTGGGGCGACGTGGTCAAGATGAACCCGGCCGACGGCGCCAAACTGGGGCTGAAGACCGGCGACAAGGTCACCGTCACGTCGCCGGCGGGTTCCATCACGGTCGACCTCAAGCTTTGGGAGGGCGTGCGTCCCGGCACCGTGGCCAAGTGTTATGGCCAGGGTCACTGGGCTTATGGGCGTGTGGCCACCAAGGACTATGCCAAGGCAGTCCCATTAGGCGGCAACAACAACGAGATCCTGGTCGATGACTACGACCGCCTGAGCGGCGCCACCGCTCGCAACGGCGGGTTCACCGGCGTGCGGATCACCAAGGCCTGAGCGCCGTTCATAAGGAGAATATGATGAAACTTGGAATGGTTATCGATCTCGGACGCTGCGTGGGCTGCGGCGCTTGTGCCTTTGCCTGCAAATCCGAAAACAACACGCGCAACCGCAACAAGGCCGAGGGTCAGAGTCACAACTGGGCTGACTTCCTCATGCGCAGCGAGGGCACGTTTCCCAATACCCGTCACGTGGTGATGCCGGTGCTGTGCAATCACTGCGACGAGGCGCCGTGCATCAAGGTCTGCCCTGGCAATCCGAAGAAGGCGGGCAAGGGCAAACCGTACAAGGCGCTGTTCAAGACCCCGGAAGGCATCACCCTGCACAATCCGGAACTGTGCGTCGGCTGTGGCGACTGCCAGCGAGTAGGGTGTCCGTACAGTTCCCCGAAGCTTGGACCCGAAAGCCTGAATGGCGAGTCCTACAGCGTCATCAGCCTCAACCCGATGGACGACGAGCCGCAACCGTTCTGGGCCGACAAGATGGCTGCGATTGCCGGGGGCACGGCGTCAGGCGCAGAGGTCTCGGCGAAGGCTGGTGCCCGGCTTCCGGCGATGAATGCCTGGCAGGGCGGCGAATTGCAGCCGATCCGCTCGGACGACGTGATCGAGAAATGCACTTTCTGCTACCACCGCGTAACCAACGGTCTACAGCCGGCATGTGTCGAGGTCTGCCCGTCCCAGGCCCGCATCTTTGGCGACCAGGAAGATCCGAACAGCCCTGTCTCCAAGATTCTGAAGAAGGAGAAGTCGTTCCGTCTGAAGGAAGAAAAGAAGACCAAACCCAATGTACACTATGTAGGCAAGTACAGTCCTCGGGCCTGATTCATTGATGCAATAGTATTGAGTATTGGGGCCGGTTTTTGACCGGCCCTTTTTTGTCCGCGTCGGGCGGATTCGCTTCAGGAGATGTGATGAGCGACTATGTCAATGGTAAAGCCGGCGCGCGCGAAGATATGTGCCGCTTTCTTTCCGCCTGCTACTACGAACCCACGACGGATTTCAACGAAGAACATTTGTTCGACTCGATGCTGGCCGCGGCGAGCGCCATCAATCAAGATCTCGCCGAATCTGCCCGCAATTTGGGCGCGGCCTTTGCGGCGCAGGACCTGCAGGCGCTGCTCGTTGATTACACCCGGTTGTTCATCGGACCCTCACAGCCCAGAGCCATGCCCTATGCTTCGTTCTGGCTGACCGATGACCAGTCGATGCGGCACGAAGCGACCATGGCCGTAGTCGACCTCTATGCGCAAGGCGGCTTCGACGTCAGCGAGGACTTTCGCGAATTGCCGGATCATGTCGCGGCGGAACTGGAGTTCCTGTACCTGCTGACTTTCACGCAAAACCAGGCACAACTGGGTGGCAACATGGACGAGCTGTCGGCCGCTAACGCGCTTCGCCTTCGATTCCTTGGCGAGCATTTAAAGGGTTGGATTGGCTTATTCGCGGCGGCAGTCAGGGCCAGTGCCGAGACCACGTTCTACCGGGAATTGGCTGAACTCACCGAGCGTTTCGTGCGTATGGAAGCGGACTCGCCGTCCCGAGATTGAGTGCTGACTCGGGAATAGGCGATCACTTTACTGAGTTTGACCCGAAGCGCGTCGCTTTGACCTTGACATGAACCATAGAATCTTTGCCGGGGGATACTTGCCCGCGTGATATGAAGCAGCGGTTTATCAACGAGGAGGATGCAAAATGGGAACAATGAGTGTCTGGCATTGGCTGGTCGTCCTGGTCATTGTCATGTTGGTGTTTGGCACCAAGAAACTGAGGTCTGTCGGCGCTGACCTCGGTGGCGCGGTCAGGGGCTTCAAGGAAGGTATGGCAGAGGCTGCGGGGGAACATGGGGCAGGACAAGCTGCTCCTGAAACCGTTCCTCAAGCGATCGAAGCCAAACCCCGGCAATAAGCGGATGCTCGGTTAAGAAATGAGAACAATGAGTGTCTGGCTTCGACAATGAACGAGGGGCTGCCGAGACGATCCAGTAGCAGCGCCGCTGCAGCGACTGCCGCAGTTTTCCCAGGCAAGAACAAGACCGCGCCAAAAATACGCAGCCACGGCAAGTGCTTTGCATGCGAGCTGCTATTGGCGGAGGTTTCTCCCGAACAACGTCCCGATTTCGACGCTCTGGTCCATGACCGCGATTTTGCTCATGCCAACGTTCTATACCGTGTCACGGCGCCGATCGATGCAGTGTATTTCATCCAGAAGGGCGCCGTAAAACTGGTGAAAGCTGGATCCGACACCGAGCAGCGCATTGTCAGGGTGCTCAATGCCGGAGATGTCGCCGGAATTGAGTCAGTCTTCTCGCATGCTTACGCACACACGGCAATCGCACTCGGTGATGTGACTGTCTGTAGCATCCCTGTTGCCTGGCTCCGCAAGTTTGCCGCTGAATCCGGACGAACTCAAATGTGGCTGCTGCAGAAATCACTGACAGCACTGAATGATGTAGAAACCTGGCTTGCGCAGTTGGCTGGCGGCTCAACGCCGGCGCGCACGCGCATGGCGCGGTTGATGTTGCAACTGCGAACAGGCGACGGGGATTACATCCACCGCTTGGCAATCAAGGAAATGGGGGCCATTGTTGGCTTGGCGCCGGAGACGGTGTGCCGGATTATTTCCGAATTCGACCGTCATGGATTTGTCGTCAAAGATAGTAGCAGGACTGTCTTTAGTCAGCGCTACTTCCATGGCAATATCCCGGCGCTAAAGAAAATTGCCCATGAATTTTGAAGCCTCCTGCGGAGACTTTCTCTTCGGGCCATGGCCAGGGCTTTCTCGCTCGGATGCCATTCGGCGCCCGGAATATACCAATGAAGTCGTCAGATCGGAATAATCACTCTTTGAGCCAGCCTTCGACCCTGCTACAGGACGGACAGGGGCGTCGGGTCGATTACTTGCGGCTTTCAGTCACCGATCGCTGCGATTTGCGTTGCCGTTATTGTCTGCCGCGCGACCACTGCAAATTCGAACAGCCGGCGCACTGGCTCAACTATTCCGAGATCGAGCGCCTGGTATCGGCTTTCGCCCGCCTGGGGCTGAAGCGGGTTCGGCTGACCGGCGGCGAGCCCCTGCTGCGCAAGAATCTGGCGGAGTTGGCAGCACGGCTGGCTGTGGTGCCTGGCATCGAAGATCTGTCGCTTTCCACGAACGGGACACAGCTCAAGAGTTATGCGGGCCGCTTGCGTAACGCCGGAGTAAGCCGCCTCAACGTCAGTTTGGACACGCTCGACCGCGCCCGCTTTGCCGAGATCACCGGGCGCGATGTGCTCCCTGGAGTTCTGGACGGCCTGGACGCTGCCCGCGCCGAAAATTTTCGTCTGATCAAGATCAACATGGTGGCCCTAGCCGATACCACCGATGACGAAGTCGACGCTATGACGGCGTATTGCCTGGAACGCGGATTTGTCCTGCGCCTGATCGAAACCATGCCCATCGGCGAGGCCGGCCGAAAAGCCGGATTCGTCAGTTTGCAACCGTTGCAGGAGAGGCTGCGCGCACGCTACGGCCTGGTCGATGGCATGGTGCCCGGCGGCGGCCCGGCACGCTACCTGGTATCGGCCGACGGCAGTTTCCAGATCGGCTTCATCACGCCGCTTTCCCAGCACTTTTGCGATACCTGCAACCGCGTCCGCCTTGGCGTGGATGGCATGCTGTACCTATGCCTTGGGCAGAACAACACAGTCGATTTTCGCAAGCTGTTGCGCGCCGGCTGTTCCGACTTTGACATTGAAGCGGCGGTGTTAACGGGGTTGCGGAATAAACCTCGGAGCCACGATTTTACTGGACACGCCCAGAAGCTTGTGCGCGCGATGTCCGCAACTGGCGGCTAGCTGTACCCGCGGGTTGCGGCAATGCCGGCTGCCAGAAGGGCCGCGTACATCACTGAAAGATAGGATGCCTTGGGCGTCATGACAAGCAGGTCCCGGGTCTGGTCGAGCGTGCATACGGCGCGTGCGATCTTGTAGGCGAAGGGCAGCGTGAGCAGGGGAAGAAAAATCCATGCGCTGAAACCGAGCCAGAGCCAGAAAGCCGGCAGCAGCGCATAGGCGAGAGCCGTCAGCGCGAGATATTCCCGGCGGCCGCCGCTCAAGCCGAAGCGTACCGAGCACGTGCGCCAGCCCTTCACGGCATCGAAATGGCGGTCGCGGATGTCGTCGATGACCATCACGTTGGTGACCAATGCGCCTACCGGCAGTCCGATGAAGAATATCTGCCAGGGGAGTTGCAGCAAGGCATCGACACCGTGGGAAGCCGTGACGTTGAAGGCGGCCCACTGAATGTAATAAATGCCCACGACTGCGACAATGCCGAACATGGCAAAGAATATGGGGTCTGCCAGGCCATGCTTTACATACGGCTGCGGCCCGCCGGCATAGAAAAAACTCGATGCCACGCCGATGATCCCGATAACAAGCGCGAATGTTCCGCCTATACTCACAAGGTAAGGCGCGGCCAAAGCGGTAAGTCCGAAACAGGCCAGAATTGCGCTGCGGAGTCCCGTGAAAGTCAGCGTTCCAGATTGCAAAGCTTGCAGTAGCTCCGGGTGCTCCGAGACATCCGGATGTCGGCGCAGCAGCTCGTGGTTGTCGATGAATACGCCGCCCACATGGATCAGCCAGCTTCCCAGAAAGGCGATCAGTACGGGCATCGGTGCGAAGATATGGTCGCGAACGGCCAGTCCGATGCCGACCAGTACCGGGGCGGCTGCGGTCGGCAGCGTATGGCTGGGATAAAGCAGCAGCTTTATCCAGATTTCGCGGGCGGAAAGTGCTTGCGGAGCGGCCATCATGAACCCTCTTAAAGCCTGTCAGACGGCAAGCGCCTTGCGCGGCTGTGGTTCGAAGCCATGATGGCGCAAATCGGCAACGACCAGCCGGATCACCTCCGGCAACATCGCTTTGACTTCGTTGGATATCTCCATGCCGAGAGTCAATGTTGCCGGCTGAATGCCGACGATGATGGTTTCCCGAGGCGCTTCGCCGAGCAGTTCGAGCGTTGCCAGCACATCAGAGAGGCCGATCTGATGCGGCGAGAGCTTGCTGCGGAAGAAGACCGGCACTTCATCTCCGGACAAGCGCACGATGCTGCCCGGCGGCCGACCGGCCTTGAGCGCGTCTACCACGATCAGCAATTTGGCATGCGACAGGTCGTCGAGCAGTTCCATGGCCGAAGTGCCGCCATCGATCACCTCGACATCGGCGGGTATCTCAAAATGCTCGTGCAGCGCTTCAATGGCGCGCACGCCGACACCTTCATCCGAGAGCAGGATGTTGCCGATGCCGAGGACTATCGTCTTTGCCGGAGTCATACCACCTTCACGGTATGCGTGTTGCGCGTCTCGATGTCGGCGATATGCACCGCGCAAGCCAGGCAGGGGTCGAAGGAGTGCACGGTGCGCAGGATTTCCAGCGGCAGTTCGGCATTGGCCACCGGTGTGCCGAGCAAGGAGACCTCGTAGGGTCCCGCCTCGTCCTTATCGTTGCGTGGCGCGGCGTTCCAGGTTGTGGGCACGACGCATTGATAATTTTTTATCTTGCCGTCGTCGATCACCACCCAGTGCGACAGCACGCCGCGCGGCGCCTCGTGGAAGCCGACGCCCATCTGTTCGCCCTTGGGGAAGGTGGGCTTGTTGAAAGTCTTCAGGTCGCCCTTGCCGATGTTGTCGATCAACGCCTGCCATTGCTGGGCGAGCAGATCGACCTGCACTGCGCAGGAGATGGCACGCGCGGCGTGGCGGCCGATGGTCGAGTGCATGGCTTCGAGCCCGACCTTGGTCTTGGCCAGCGCGCTGACGGTTTCCAGGGTCTGCGTGGCGTATTTCTTGGTGGGTTCGTGCCCGGCCAGGTACATGCAGAGCACGCGCGCGAGCGGGCCGACTTGCGCCGGTTTGCCGTAGAAGGTCGGCGATTTGACCCACGAGTATTTGCCATCGTCCTTGAAGTCGGTGTACTCGGGCTGCGTTTCGCCCTGGTAGGGATGCAGCGCACCCTTGCCGCCCCGGTACCAGGAATGCTTGACGCTTTCCGCGACGCCATCGCGCCAGTATTGGTCGCCGAAGCTCTTGATCGGCTTGAACGAAGCGAAGTTGCCGCCGGCGATATAGCCGCCGGGCATGGCGAACTGCGTGCCCTTCGAATCGAGCGGGATGTCCGGCACCGCGAGATAGTTGAGGCAGCCGGCACCGACTTTGGTCCAGTCCGCGTAGAAGGCGCCGACCGCGGCGACGTCGACCAGATAGACGTTCTTGACGAAATCGGCGAGTTCGTCGATCCAGCCTTTGATTGCCAGCAATCGCTCGATCGTCAACACCGATTGCGAGTTGGTATCCAGCGGGTTCGCCACGCCGCCCACCGCCACGTTCTGGATATGCGGCGTCTTCGAGCCGAGGATGGCGACGATCTTGTTGGCCTTGCGCTGCACTTCCAGCGCCTGCAGGTAGTGTGCCGTCGCCAGCAGATTGACTTCGGGCGACAGCTTCATGGCCGGATGGCCCCAGTAGCCGTTGGTGAATATGCCGAGCTGCCCGGTCTTGACATACCCGGACAGGCGCTCATGCACTGCCCGCATCTCGTGCTTGCCGTTGAGATGCCAGGACGAGAGGCTCTCGCCGAGCGCCGCCGCCTTGTCCGGGTCGGCCTTGAGCGCTGAGACCACGTCCACCCAGTCGAGCGCCGAGAGATGGTAGAAATGCACGATGTGATCATGCACCGCGTGCGCCAGGATCATCAGGTTGCGTATGTATTGCGCATTCAACGGCACTTCCAGCTGCAAGGCGTTTTCCACCGCGCGCACCGAGGCGATGGCATGCACCGTGGTGCATACGCCGCAGATGCGCTGGGTGATCGCCCAGGCATCGCGTGGGTCGCGACCCAGCAGGATCTGCTCGACGCCGCGCCACATCTGGCCCGAGACCCAGGCCTTGGTGACCTTGCCGCCATCCACCTCGCAGTCGACGCGCAGATGGCCTTCGATCCGGGTGATCGGGTCTATCGTGATTCGCTTGGACATGCGCAGCTCCTCGTTTCAGAATGGTTCAGCGGGATACGGCCGGCTTCATGGCGGGCAGCACCGGTAACAGCTTGACCAGGACGATGTAGGCCAGGATCTCGAAAGAAATCAGACCGACGGAGAGGATCAGTTCCGGCAGTGACGGGAAATAATGCCAGCCGTCGCCGGTCTCGTAACCGACCAGGAAGCCGTTGATGCGCAGCATGAACCCGCCCAGCATCAGCAGCACGGCCGCGCCGAAGAGCTTGCCGGCGTTGTTGCGGTTGGCCGTACTGGCCAGCATGACCGCCGGTACGATGAAACAGATCATCTCGACCCAGAACCAGAAGCTCTCCAGCGTGACCTGGAAGGCATGGGGAAGCGCGCCGCGCATCACCAGGCCGCCGATGCGTAGCGCCAGATAGGCCAGCAGCAGTCCCCAGATGAACTTGGCCAGTTTGGCCAACAGCGGGGTCTCCATGGGCCGCCTGAAGCCCAGCGAGACCAGCGTCGCCTCGAACACCACCACCGCGAAACCCAGCAACACGGCGGTCATCAGGTATTCGAGCGGCAGCAGCAGGCCCGAACGCCAGAGCGGGTGGATCTGGTTGCCCAGGATGATCAGCATTGAACCCAGCGACGACTGGTGCATCGAGGGCAGCAGCACACCGAGCGCGATGAACAGGAACATCAGCTTGGCGACGATCTTCTTCACGTTGGGAACGATCTTCTTCAGAAAGCCAAACGCGAGCTTGTCGAGGAAGGCCGGCGAGAACTCGATCCACATCACCATGATATACAGCGAGATGCAGGTCGCCACTTCGAACAGCACCGAGTTCACCTGCGCGTAGGCGGGCCAGAAGATATGCCAGGCGTTCCAATAGCGCCCCATGTCCATCATCACCGACACGGCGGCCAGGCTATAGCCGAACACCGAGGCCAGCAGGGCCGGCCGCACCAGCGGGTGGTATTCGCCCTTGTTGAAGATATACACCAGCAGCGCCATGGTATAGCCGCCGCAGGCGAAGGCCGAGCCGATCACCACGTCATAGACGATCCAGATGCCGAATGGGTAGCCGTCGCTGAGGTTGGTGACCGCCCCGAGTCCAAAGATGAAGCGGACGATCATCACGAGGCCGGCAGCCAGACTGATGGCGCCAAGGCACAGCGTGACGGGCGTGACCAGTTTTCCGCCGAGCGGCGCCGGGGCGTGCTCACTCATGATGGCCTCCTTTTTCCTCTTCGTCGTATTGCTTGGTATTGCGCTTGGCCGCATAGGCCAGCGCCCCGAGGAACACCAATGGCATCACCAGTCCGCCGTACAGCGTGTGCTGAAGGGTTTCGGAGGTTATCGCGTCGGAGCGCGGCGGCAGGTCGGGATAACCGAGCTTGTCGAACGGCACGCCGGAGAGCATGACCATCTGCGTGCCGCCGAATTCCGTTTCGCCGTAGAGGTGATCGACGTACTTGCCGACCACGCCGGGATAGCTTTGCTCCGGGCCGCCCAACTGGCCGCGCGGGAAAGCGGTCTGCGTGCCGGGCTTGAGGCTGCGCCGGCGCGCCGCTTCCTTCTTGAGATCGGCCACCTTGCCGAACAGCGTGGCGCCGGTCGGACAGACTTCGGCGCAGGCCGAGTACTTGCCGTCTTTCCAGCGGTGCTGGCAGAGCTGGCACTTGCTGATCTGCGGAAAGGTCTGGTCGTAGGTGAACCGCGGCACGCCGAAAGGGCAGGCGGCGACGCAGTAGCGGCAGCCGATGCAGGCGTCCTTGCTGTAGCTGACCACACCGGTCTTGGCGTCCTTCTGCATCGCCGACACCGGGCAGGCCGAGACGCAGGAAGGATCGACGCAATGCATGCAGGATTTCTTGATGAAGGCGTAGCCGTTTTGCTCCTCGTCCTTCTTGTCCATGGTGCCGTGGCGATAGACCTTGATGACCGTCAGCGTCTTGCCGGAAATGTCCAGCGGCATGTCCCAGTAAGGCTGCTCGGTATTGGCCTGGAATTCCGGCGGCATGTCGTTGGACTGCTTGCAGGCCGCGACGCAGGCCTTGCAGCCGATGCACAGGGTCGAATCGTAGAGCAGGCCGAGCGCGTCCGGGGAGAGGACATGCGCCTCACGCGCCTGAACGGGACGAGCGGTGGTTGCGGCAGCCAGCGCCGCGCTTCCCGCCAGGGAAGCCTTGAAGAAGTGGCGACGGTCCATGGCGCTCAGTCCCTTATTCCGCTTTTTCTGTCGAGGCAGGCGTTCCGGGGTTTTCTTCTGTGGCCGTCTTGCCGAGGTTCTTGGCCAGCATCGCGGCGCCACCCGCCGCCGCGCCGGCAATGGCGGCGAGTGCCGCTGCGGCGGCGAAACTGGTGCCTCCCTGTTCCTCGACGATGCGCGGATAGGAGAGCGGCGGCACGACATTCCTCAGCACCGCCGTCTGGTGGATGGCTTTGGTAAAACCGACACCCTTCTCGGTGCAGCCGATGCACGGGTGCCCGCAGCCCACCGGCCAGGTGCCCGAACCGGCATCGCCGAACAGGATGGTCGGGCAGTTGGCATAGGTCTCCGGCCCCTTGCAGCCCAGCTTGTAAAGGCAGTAGCCCTGCCGGTGGCCGCTATCGCCGAACTCGATGGCGAAGCGTCCGGCGTCGAAATGGGCGCGCCGTTCGCAGTTGTCGTGCACGAGGCGCGAGTAGGCGAACTTGGGACGGCCCAACTGATCGACTTCCGGCAACTTGCCGAAGGTCAGGAAATGCACCACGGTTGCCAGGAAGTTGTAGGGGTTCGGCGGACAACCGGGAATCGTCACCACCGGCTTGCCGAGCGCTTCGGCAACGCTGCCGGAGCCGGTCGGATTCGGCCCCGTCGACGGCATGCCGCCCCAGGAGGCGCAGGAACCGATGGCGATGACCGCAGCGGCGTCGGTAGCGCATTCTTTCAGCATATCGATGGCGGTCTGGCCGCCGATCTTGCAATAAATGCCTCCTTCCTTGAGCGGGATGGCGCCTTCGACCACCAGCACATACTTGCCCTTGTGGGCCTTCATGGCGCTCTTGCGCGCCGCCTCGGCCTGGTGGCCGGCGGCGACGAACAGCGTCTCGTGGTAGTCGAGCGAGATCACGTCGAATATCAGCTTTTCCAGGGTCGGGTGTTCCGCCCGCAACAGGGATTCGGAACATCCCGTGCATTCCTGGAAGTGCAGCCAGATCACCGAAGGGCGCTGGGCTTTTTCGATGGCTTTGGCTACCGCCGCCTCTGCGCCTGCCGGCAGACCCAGGGTCGCCGCTACGGCAGTACAGAGCTGCAAGAATTCGCGCCGTGAAATCTGTAGTCGTTGTTCGATGCCAGCGGCTGCGTTTTCCTCGTGCCGCATGTCGAATATCGTCGCGTTCATTTCTTCGCTCCCCGATGAACTACAGTGGGATTTCCAGCCGTCACTCAATGACAAATATATGCGCTGAAGAAGCAAGCGCATATACCTGGAATACCGTAATTTTCGATACTTAGAAACCGGTAGTCAGGCTTCAAGCGACGCCGCGACGCACATTCCTTTGCTCAATCCGCAAACCGGAAAATACCGTAGGGGGGGTATTGAATTGCTCGCCCAACCTGTTAGCTTTGATATGACTGCGTCAAACAGTGCGCTTATCGCGATCTGCCGCTGTCCCTAAGAGAAAATCATGCGTCCGGTTTTTATGCCATGAGCACACCTGCCGTCACCGGGTATTTCGCGCAACTCGAGGACGCTGTTGCTTGTGTGCTGGAAGCCGAGCGCGCCGCACTTGCGGAAATCGAGCATTGCAAGCGACAGTCGTTACGATTGATCTCCGACAGCCGGGCACACGCCGAGCTGGTGCATCACCGCACCGAGGCCAGGATTGAGCGCCTGCGCCAACGCATGAGGGAAACCGCGAGACTTCGCCAGGAGCGGATTCGTGGCGAAATGGCGGCGCTTGCAGGCGATATGGGGACGGAAGATGTCTCTGCCCGCGCAACACTTGAGCGTGCGATTGCCAGGATTGCCGAGGAGATCGCCGGCGGGTCGTCACCGAGCTGAATCATGGACTACGCTCAGTCCAGATTGCAGGCTCGATTCGGCGAACGTCCCAACGAGTTCCTCTGGCAAAACCTGGAAGCTGCGCTGGAATCCGCCGCCGCGCTGGAAATCGCTCGCTCTTCCGTACTGAAGCGATGGGTGGCGGGAATCGCGCCGCATGCCGACAGCCACGCGATAGAGCTCACCTTGCGCGCATGCTGGCGCGAGTGCGTTTCCGAAGTGGCCGCCTGGGTGCCCTGCAGCTGGCAACCGGCATTGCTGTGGACGCGTGTGCTGGTGGATTTGCCAGCAGTTTGTTACCTCGCCCGAGGCGGAGTTCCGTTGCCCTGGATGTTGAGCGACCCGCTGCTGCAAGTCTATGCCCGAGCCGATTCGGCAACCCGTGAAACCTTGTTGCGGGAAGACTTCCACGCATTGCTGGGGGCCCCGCGTATAAATTCGGGTCGCATGCCGGCATTGGCCAGCCCGGACCTTCCGCAAGTTCGCCAAGCCTGGCTGGACGAGTGGCGCCGGCGCTGGCCGCGATGGGGCGACACGACTTCGCTCGAAAATCTTGCGCGGCTGTTCGATGCCGCGATGCAGCAGAGGGGGGAGATTGGACGGCCTGAACTGCTGCGCCGCTTGCGCGCTCTATTTCGGCGCTCGCTGCTTCGCCCTGCGGCGGCATTCATCTACATCGCTTTCGCCGCGCTCGACATCGAGCGGCTGCGCGCCGGGCTCTTGAAGCATGACCTGAGGCGAGAGGGAATCATTCCATCGTGATACGCCCACAGCCCGCTGCCTGGTTCGAAGTGATCGCGGCGGTCGACGACGCCCGCGAGGTAATCGATTCGCTGGCCACGGCTGGCTGCGCAGAAATCGAACCGCCTATGATCGAGCCACCTATAGCAAAACCTCAGGCAGCCCGGCTCGCGACCGAGCGACAAGGTGGAACCCTGCCGGATGGCGAAATCTATGCGCGAATCACGGGCTGGACCAGCGATGCCGGACAACTCGTAACCTGCATGGAGCGCTCTCCTGTCCGTGCGCTGGTGCATTTCCCCAATGCGCCAGAGGAAGTTCAAGCTCCGTTGATCCTGCGCAATGCCAGCTGGATACAGCCCTTCGAGATATTCGCCCGCATGGTGGGCATGCCGGGTCGTTTCAGCGCCGATCCCAGCGGGCTGCTGGTATTCGTGGCGCCGATCCTGTTCGGTTATATGTTCGGCGACGTCATCCAGGGCATCGTGCTGATCGTGATCGGCCTGGCGTTTCAACGGCGCTGGCCGATGCTGCGCTTGCTGGTGGCAGGTGGCATTGCGGCGACGGCGTTCGGTTTCGTTTTCGGTGCCGCCGGCGGCATACATGGGGCACTTCCTGCATTGTGGGTGGAGCCGCTCGACAAGCCATTGCCGGTGTTGCTGGCACCGCTCTTTTTTGGCGGCGCGCTGCTTTCGCTTGGAGTTGCCCTGACCGGCCTGGAAGCTTACTGGCGCGGAAAGCTTGGGAACTGGCTGTGCTGCGAGGCGGGTTTCCTGGCGTTGTACGTCGGCGTGCTGCTTGCCTTTCTGCATCCGGCCGGCCAGGTGCTTGCTGTTGCGGGGGCGGGCATCCATATTTTCGGCAGCGTGCGGCAGGCGCGGCGGAATAGTGCCATGGGTGCCGTATTCGCATCGTTGGGGGAACTTCTGGAGAAACTGGCGCAGATACTCATCAACACGGTTTCTTTTATTCGTGTCGGCGCATTTGCCTTGGCTCACGCCGGACTGTCGAGTGCCCTGGTCTCCATGGTGGGGGCAGTGAATACCACCGCCGGTTATGTGGTTGTGCTGATTGCCGGCAACGCCCTGATCATCGTCATCGAGGTGCTGGTGGCTTCGATCCAAACCACGCGTCTCGTCCTCTTTGAATTCTTCACGCGGTTTTTTCAAACTACCGGACGGGAATTCCGTCCGTTGCCTCCCCCTGCGGGGTCACCTGAGGAGATCGGAAATGTCCCAAGGACTTAAGTTTTCCATGGCCATGGCTGCATTTGCCGCAGTGCTGGGCAGTGTGGTGACGACGCTGCTGTTCTGGGTTCAGAACGCCGCCGCGCAGGGCGGAACAGCCTATTCCTTGCCGCCGGACGTGTGGCGCTGGGCGATGGCGAGCGCGGCGGCGGCGACCGGGATTTCGACGGCCGCAGCCGCCCATGCGGTAGCGAAACTGGGCAGCGCGGCGATCGGCGCACTGGCTGAAAAACCCGATCTCTTCGGCAGGCTGCTGATTTTCGTCGGCCTCGCCGAGGGCATCGCGATCTACGGCTTGATCGTATCGGTCTTGATCCTGAACCGATTGGCGTGAGCTTCCATGTATTCATCGAGCATTTTCCTCGGTGACGAACTGAGCGCCGCCGGATACCGGCTTGCCGGCGTGGACGCTCGTGTGCCGGCGCCCGGCGACGAAGCGCAGTGTTTCGAAAAGGCCCTCGGCGAGGCGCGCATCCTCCTGCTCGGCGCGCGTTGCGCCAGGGCCATCGCGCCTGCGGCGCTCGAAGCCGCGTTGGCGCTGTTATCCCCGCTGGTCATCGTGGTTCCCGAGTGGGACGGCAGGCAAGTGGCGGCCGATCCGGCAAGCAAGGTACGGCGGGCTTTGGGAGTCGAAACATGAATCTCGATCAGCAGACGCAGGCTTTGCTCAAGCTGGCCGAGGACTACCGCATCGGGCACTGCCAGGCACTGCTTGCCAAGGCGCGCGAGGATAGCCGCGCCATCCTCAAGGCGGCGCACCTTGCCGCCCGACGCGATCTTCGCAGCATGCTTGCTCCCGAGCGACAGCGGCTTGCGGCCGAAATTGCCGAAGCCGAAGCCAAACTCGTGACCCAGCGCCGCTTGCGCGATCAAAGGCGCGTCACCGCTGTCCTCCGGCAAGCATGGCCGAGAGTGTCTCAAGCGCTGAGTGAAAGTTGGGAGACGCCGGCGGGGCGGGCTGCCTGGGTCGTGCATCATCTTGCCGTCGCCCTGCGGGCCTTGCCCGCGCAGGCTTGGCTTATCCGGCATCCAGTCGACTGGCCAGCAGCGGAGCGCGAACAGGCGAGCCAGTGGATGCATGCTCATGGCATCGCCGAGGCCAGGTTCGAGGCCGCTTCGGATCTGCGCGCAGGCATCCGTGTCGTCTGCGGCTTGAACGTGCTGGATGCGTCATTGGAAGGGCTGCTCGCCGACCGGGCGCAGATCGAAGGCCGCCTGCTGCATTACCTGGAGCAGGCGGCATGAGCGTCGCGCACATCTGCTGGATCAGCGGGCCGGTACTGCGGGCTCGCGCACAGGGGCCGTTCCGCCTGCGCGAGGCGGTGCGCATCGGCGAGCGCGCCCTGCTGGGCGAGGTGATCCGGATGCAGGGCGACGAAATCGTTGTGCAAGTTTATGAGGATACGACGGGCCTGCATCCGGGCACGGAAGTCACCGGCAGCGGTTCTCCGCTTGGCGTCATGCTCGGCCCCGCGCTGCTTGGCCGTATCTTTGACGGGCTGCTCAGGCCGCTGGCCGGCGCCGCCACGCACTATGTCGAAGCCGGCATGCGGGAGGAAGTCCCGCTCGAGTTCGATTTCACGCCGCGACTTCGCCCGGGGCAATCTGTCCATGGTGGCGCGGTGTTCGGCGAAGCGGTGAATCAATCCGGGATCAAACAGTTCTGCCTGGTACCCCCCGACGCCACCGGCGAGCTGGTCGGGATCGAGGCCGCAGGTCGTTATGCGGATAATCTGCCGCTATGCACCTTATGCGCTGCCGACGGCAGCCGCCGCGCCATCGCCATGAGTCATTTCTGGCCGGTGCGCGAACCGCGCCCCATCTCCCAATGGTTGCCCTCCGATGAGCCGCTGATTACCGGCCAGCGCGTCCTCGACAGCCTGTTTCCGGTCGCACTCGGCGGCAAGGCGGCGATTCCGGGCGGCTTCGGCACGGGCAAGACCATGCTGCTGGAAACGCTGGCGAAAGCCTGCGGCGCCGATGTGATCGTGTACGTGGGATGCGGCGAGCGCGGCAATGAAATGGCCGGCGTACTGGACGAATTCCCCCGGCTTGCCGATCCGCGCACCGGGCGACCGCTGATGGAGCGCACGGTCATTATCGCCAATACCTCCAACATGCCGGTGGCGGCGCGAGAAGCCAGCATCTACAGCGCCGCCACGGTGGCCGAATATTTTCGCGATCAGGGTCTGCACGTCGCGTTGCTGGCCGACTCCACCAGCCGCTGGGCCGAAGCCTTGCGCGAAGTCTCGGTGCGCTTCGGCGAGTTGCCCAGCGAGGGCGGCTATCCCCCTTACCTGTCGAGCCGCATCGCCGAGTTCTACGAACGCGCCGCCAAGGTCACGACGCTTGCCGGAAGCACTGGATCGGTGACGGTGCTGGCCTCGATCAGCCCGCCGTCGGGAGATTTCTCGGAGCCGGTCACCAGCCATACCAAACGTCATGTGCGCAGTTTCTGGGCGCTGGATGTCAAGCGCGCGCAATCGCGTTTCTATCCCGCGGTCAACCCGCTGCAATCCTATTCGGAGGATTCACTCGACCTGGCATCGTGGTGGCAGAAGGTCTATGCCGATCCGGCGCTGGAGGGTTTTGACCCGTCGGCGAACGGCTGGCTGGCGTTGAGGCGCCGGTTCCTCGGCCTGCTGGACGAACAGGCGCGTCTTGAGCGGATGGCGCGCATTATCGGCAAGGACGCACTGCCCCAGCGTCAACAGTTGACCCTGTTCTGCGCCGGGCTGGTCAATGAAGGCTTCCTGCGCCAGTCGGGATTTTCCGCAAGCGATCTGTATTGCGGGCCGCAACGCCAGGCAAGAATGATGTGCACCATCGCGAACTTCATCGGCGCGGCCGAGAAGGCGCTCGCCATGGGGGTCTCCTGCGAGACGATCGCCGCCATGGAAATTGTGAGACGGCTCGAACGCATGGGCGAGGATATCGGCGAGAACGATGTCCAAGCATTTGCCGACCTGGCGCTGCACATGGAAAGCGAGTTCGCCGCTTTGGTCGGATCGTCCGAATCAGCAGGAGCAAAACGTGCGGCCTAGATTCCTGGTCAGCGGTGCCGCCACCCGCATCGACGGGCCGTTATTGTTTCTGCGGCGCACGCTCAATGTCGGCCTGAACGAAGCGGTTTCGGTTCAAGGCGGCGACGGGCGAATTCGCCTGGGGCGCATCGCCGCGATCGACGACGAGTTTCTTACCATCGAGTTGCTCGAATCGAGCGCCGGCTTGGCGCTTGCCGACACTATCGTGCAGTTTCATCTCGAACCGCTGCATTTCGGCTTGAGCGCCGGCGTCCTGGGCCGGGTCTTCGACGGCGTCGGCAGGCTGATCGACAATGGCCCGCCCATCGCGGTCCACCGCAACTTCCGCATCGAGGGACTGCCGCTCAACCCGGTCGCCCGCGCCCGGCCCCACGACTTCATAGAAACCGGGGTTTCGGCGGTGGACCTCATGAACAGCCTGGTGCGCGGACAGAAGCTGCCGATCTTTTCCGGCGGCGGCTTGCCGCACGACCGTCTTGCCGTACAAATCGCCAATCATGCCAGGCTGCGTGGGGAAGATGCGCAGGATTTCGCCGTCGTCTTTGCGGGGATCGGCGTCCCGCATGCCAGTGCCGAGTATTTTCGCCGCAGCTTCGAGGCGAGCGGCGTGCTGGAACGCGCG
>JBAYVU010000053.1:0-21047 GCA_041674385.1 Sterolibacterium sp. | reverse complement strand
CTCCGGGAAATTACACAAGAATGAAGAATTCAGATTCAAATCGGCACCAAATTATTTCGGCCTCTAGGCCACACCACAATTGGCTTTTATCAAAATTAATCCCGGTTTAACCGGACACTACTGTTGGAATAGATGTTTTGACCATGGAGATCGCGACTATGAACCGACAATCATTATTGTTCCTCATACTGCTTGCAGGTAGCCAGTTTCCAGCAGCCGTCAGCCTTGCCGCTTCGTCGAGCGCCAGCTCAACAGCGGCGAGTAAAGAAGCAGCCTCCCGCTATGCGGCAGACAAGAAACTGTGCGCCGAAGAATCGTCCTCCAGCGCCCGCATGCAATGCCTGAGAGACGCCAAGGCCGAATACACCAAGGCATTGGCCGAGGCAAAAACCCGCCAAACCACGGAGAGTAAGCCTAAAGGGGGCGCCTCAGGTTGCGCGGATTGCGGCAAGGTGCTTGAAGTTACGGTAGGAGAGAAGGCCGGTGAAGGCGGGGCGCTAGGTATCATCGGTGGCGGTGTTGCCGGTGCCATTCTGGGTCACCAGGTCGGCGGGGGAACGGGCAAGGATCTGGCAACGATCGCTGGTGCGGCTGGCGGGGCCTACGCCGGTCACAAGATCGAGGAAAAGATGAAGTCCACCAAGGTCTGGTCTGTGAAAGTCCGACTCGACACTGGAGAAGAACGTACTTTCGCGTTCGACCACGATCCGGGCTTCTCTGCCGGAGAGTCGGTCAAACTGTCTGGCAATAGCATCACTCGTCGATGAAACACCTTGCAATTATGCAAGCTGCGCTCGTTGCGGATGTGATCGATGCCCTTGGCAGGTAGCCCGATGCCCGTATCTCCTGGCGAGTTGCCTGCTTCTCAACGCTGGCGATTTTTCCGTGCCGGCGGTTTCGATCAGGTCCGCCTCGACACGGCCGCTGAGCTTCTCGCTATCGACAAGCTCGACCAAAAACTCTGGGTCGCGCTCTCGTGTCCGGTGAAAGGGATCGAATTTGATGCGAGAACCTTGTCTTTTGTCGATAGCGACAAGGACGGCCACATCCGTGCCCCTGAACTGATCGAGGCGGTGAAATGGGCGGAAGCTCGCTTGAAGCATCCCGAGGTGCTGGAACAAAGCCTGCCCGGGGTACCCCTGGCGGCAATCCGGGATGACGATGCGGATGGCGTTCTCATGGTTGCCGCCGCCCGCGATATTTTGGCGGGTTCGAACGGTGACTTGGTGTCGGTTGAGGCGGCGAGCGCTGAGCAGGCACGCCTCGCCGAGCGGGCTCTGGCTGCTTGGGAGGCGGCCGGGCAGGGGGCCAGGCCGCTGGCCGATGCCACAGAAGCTGCCTATGTCGCCTATCTCGGGATTGCCGAGAAAGTCGAAGACTGGTTCGTACGCTGCCGGTTGGCGGCATTTGATGCGCGTGCCGGGGAGGCGCTCAATGCCGCCGGTGACGCTTTCGCAGCGCTTTCCGCCGGCACGCTCAAGACTGATGCGGAGGCAATCGCCGCGTTACCGCTTGCACGTGTGGCGGCGAATGCCGAGTTGCCTCTCGGGACGGGCGTTAATCCGGCCTGGGTCGACCGTATTGCGGCTCTGCGCGATGCGGCGGTGATCCCGCTGTTGGGTTCCCGCGAATCACTGAGCGAAAGCGATTGGCGCGCATTGAAGGAGAAGCTGGCACCTTATGCGGCATGGCTTGCCGGTAAGCCCGATCCAGCCGCCGGGAGCGACATCGTGTGCGAGGTGGAAAAACTGGCGCGCTATGTACGCGACCTGATGCCGCTGGCCAACAATTTCGTCGCATTCCGCGACTTCTACACGCATCAGGGCAAAGCCACCTTTCAGGTTGGGACACTCTACCTCGATGGCCGTTCCTGCGAACTGTGCGTTGCAGTCAATGATGCCGGCAAGCATGCCGCGCTTGCCGCGCTCTCGCGTATTTGCCTCGTTTATTGCGATTGCCTGCGCGGCAGCGAAATAATAAGTATCGCCGCCGCCTTCACGGCAGGCGATGCCGATCAGCTCATGCTTGGCCGGAACGGCGTTTTCTATGACCGTCAGGGTCGCGACTGGGATGCCACCATCGTCAAGATCGTCGACCACCCGATCAGCCTGCGCCAAGCCTTCTGGGCGCCCTATAAGCGGCTGGCGCGCATGGTTGCCGAGCAACTGCAGAAGATCGCTGCCAACAAGGCCAAGGTGACGGAAGACAAACTCGCCCTTACCGCACTCGATATCTCCAAGAAGGGTGCATCACCGGCAGCCAAGCCGGCGGTACAGGCGGCGCCCGTCCCCTTCGATGTCGGCAAGTTTGCTGGGATCTTCGCAGCCATCGGGTTGGCCGTCGGCGCCATTGGCACGGCGCTGGCCTCGGTGCTTACCGGACTCTTCGCCCTCAAATGGTGGCAGATGCCGCTTGCCTTGGCCGCTCTGCTGCTCGTCGTCTCTGGTCCGGCGGTGATCCTCGCGTGGTTCAAGCTGCGCAGTCGCAACCTCGGCCCCATCCTTGACGCCAATGGCTGGGCTATCAACTCCCGCGCCAGGATCAATATTCCTTTCGGCGCCTCGCTGACTCAGCTTGCGCAACTGCCCGCCAATGCCGAACGTGCGCTGACCGACCCCTATGCGGAGAAACAGCGGCCGTGGATCCTCTATACCGGAATTGCGGCCATCCTCGTTATCGTTGCCTTTATCTTGCTGGTGCGCTCGACTGTACAATAGCGAGCCGCCATGAGACCCTAAACCGGTTGAAAAGTTTGTTCGGGAACTGTATTCCATCTACAGTTTGCGGATACTTGCATAGTCGCATAGTGGCATAGTTGCATAGTTGCATAGTTGCTTTGGAATGGACTCTGGCTGAGCCGGTGTTTATTGAACATAAGCAATCTCGGCTTGGCTTGGGTAAGCCACCAAACTGCCGGCTGTGATTGTGGTGCCTCCTGTTGGCAATGCTCCTGTGCATGGGGACGATTGCACCATACAAGGTGTCGAAGCTCGGGTTGAGCGGCATGATGCCGTTCTTGGGAAGCGTTTATTTCCTGATGCGAAGCTGGGAGCGCGTTCAACCTACGACGCCTCGAACTAAACACGGAGATCAACATGGAAGAAACCAAGCGCATCGAGTTCTGGTTCGATTTTGCCAGTACCTATTCCTATCTTTCCGCCATGCGGATTGAAGCCTTGGCCCGTCAGTCCGGGGTGATCGTCGTATGGCGCCCGTTTTTGCTCGGACCGGCATTCCTTGCCTTGGGCTGGAACGACTCGCCATTCAACATTTACCCGCCCAAGGGACGCTACATGTGGCGCGACTTGGAGCGCTTGTGCGGCAAATATGGATTCGCCTTCAAACGCCCTTCCAAATTTCCGCGCAACGGTCTGCGTGCTGCACGTGTCGTCTGCGCCAATGAGGAGGCTTCTTGGATGCCGGATTTTGTGCGGGCGGTGTTCAGCGCCAATTTCGCCGAAGACAAGGACATCGGCGAGCGGGGTGTGATTGCCGATATCCTGGGTTCTTACGGCTTGCCGGCTGACGACCTGATTGCCGCCGCAGAAATGCCGGAGAACAAGGAAAAGCTGCGTCGGCGGAGCGAACAGGCGATAGATCTAGGCTTGTTCGGCGCGCCCAGTTTCATCGTCGAGGGAGAACTTTTCTGGGGTAACGACCGCCTTCAAGATGCATTGGCTTGGCTGATCCAGCCGACCGCTTGATCCTCCGGACTGGCTCCTCTGCTTGCCGATGAGAGGATTGGCATGCAGCAAGCTTTGGGGGCGTGTGTCGTCACGGTTAGCCGGTTAGCATGAGCGACGTGACATGGATGCTGTGTCTGTAGTATTGTCCGGTTTGGCATGGGCTTCTCCAATGTTCCGTTGGGCTGTCGGCATACGGCCGGTGAGCGCATGGATATCAGGCGTCGTGGCGTAGTCAACGAAAATTCTCGCTGAAAAGGAATTAAATGAAACGGATAGTAAAATTTGTTGCAGCAGCGGCTGCAATCATGCTGCTGGCGGGTTGCCTGGGCAGCGCATTCAAGTCGGGCAATGCCGCGGATCCCCCCGTCGATGTCAGCGTCGTTCCTGGGGACAGCAGCGCAACAGTCACCTGGACCGCTTCCCCGAATGTGCAATATTGGTTGTTTGCCGCTCCGGCAAGTTCCGTCACGCCGGACAACTGGAACCAGTTGCCCGGCGGCCGGGCGTTGATTAATGTGACTTCGCCGCTGCTTGTGACGGGACTGATCAATGGTTTGAACTATTCTTTTACGCTCAATGGGCGGTCCGATAATGGACCGGGCGGCAGCGGCAGCCCCTCGACGTCCACGGTGCCCAGACTTTCGGGAGGGAATTGGACGATCGGCAGCCCTCTTGTCAACGATCTGCGCGGAACGGCCTATGGTGCTGTGGCGGGGGTTGCTTATTTAGTGACGGTCGGGGCGCATGGCGCCTTGTACTCGAGTCCGGATTTCAATGCCTGGACTCCACTAAGCTGGACGCAACGGACGAATCCGCTGGCAACTCTCCCCGATCTGAATGCAGTTACCTATGGTAGCAGCAGCGCCCTCTACATAGCGGTCGGTGCGGGAGGCACGATACTGTCGAGTCCGGACGCGGTGGCCTGGACAGTACGAAACAGTACAACCACAAATGCGCTCTATGGCATAACGCTTTATGGGTCTGGTGGATTTATGGCGGTGGGCGAGAAGGGCACGATCCTTATTACTAGCGACGGAACGAGCTGGACCAGCGTAAATTCGGGAACGACCAACGATTTGTTTGGGGTGACTTTCGGAAATGGCATATATGTGGCGGTCGGCGCGAATGGCACCATACTGTCCAGCGCGAACGGCACCACTTGGACGGCGATTCCATCGAACAATTCGCTCGATCTGCATGGCATTGCCTATGGCGTAAACCCGATTACGCTGACCCCCACATACATGGCGGTCGGCGCTGCCGGTACCGTGATGACCAGTGCCGATGGAACTGCCTGGACCGTGCGGACTCGGCCGACCAACAGCAATCTGAATTCCGTCACTTTTACGCTGACTCCGCTACCCAATAGCATTCTGGATCCGGTCACTTCGGAGCCGATTACTTCCAACAGGCAGTTCGTCATTGTTGGAGACGGCGGTACCGTCATTACCAGCTTAGACGGCAGCAGCATGCAACTGCAAAATTCTGGCACGAGCAGCAATTTGGCTACCGTGGCACACAACTTTTACGGCCTTTTCGCCGTGGGTGCGGCAGGAACAAACTTGTTTTCGCTCTAGTGATTTGTGTCGACACTGCCATGGCCCATCCGGCCGGCGCCCTGGGCAAACCATGCTGGGTGCTGTTGCCGGACTATATGGCGACTGGCGGAGCGTGATTGCCGAGATGCGAGTCGCTTTGGAGCGTACCGTGCAGGAAAAGTGCTGGCAGGCGCAATGCCTGAGAAATTGACGCATATCATGGTCTTGCGGGCAGGCTGGCAGTAAGTTTGCTGCTGGCACTCCTTTCAGGGAATGGCATGGCATTGCAAAGCGGCAGCAGACAGCAGTTGATCCGGCGCAAGCGCGAGTTGAAGACGATCGAAGTGATGATGCGCATGTATTGCCGTGGGCACCACGCTAGCAACGGCGATTGGCTTTGTCCGGGTTGCAGCGCTTTGTTCGATTATGCGACACGTCGTTTGGCGCGTTGCGTCTTCGGGGATGCCAAGCCGACTTGTGCAAATTGTGCCGTGCATTGCTATAGCGCGGAAAAGCGCGAGCAGGTCCGGCTCGTCATGAAATGGGCCGGCCCACGGATGTTGTTGCGTCATCCGATCCGGGCTGTCATCCATATGCTTGATGGGCGCCGTCCGACGCCCAGTTTGCCAGCCAAACACCATGCTTAGTCCAATGGCCCTTCGGGTTTGCCTGTTCTCGTTGTCCGCCTTGCTGCTTGGCGCTCATTTTTTTCGCGGCGGCAACTTCGCGATGGTTGCGCTGTGCCTGGTGTCTCCGTTCTTGTTTTTCTTCAGGAAGGCCTGGAGTCTTTACCTGCTACAGGTATTGGCTTACTGCGCGGCTGCCGGCTGGGTCGGCATAGCCATTCGGCTTATCGAACTGCGTCGGCAATTTGGGCAGCCATGGCGGCTGGCTATTTTGATCCTCGGTGCGGTTGCGTTATTCACACTCTTGTCGGGGCTGTTGCTGAATTCCCGAGCGATCAGGCAGTCCTATTCCAAGTAGATATTGGCCGGTCCGCCCGGTTCAAGCGCTTCGCCAGATGATCGGGCGGATGAGTTCGTCGAATTTTTGTTCCCAGTGGGATCCTTTTGCAGCGTCGTCGCGGTGCTCCAGTTGCGTTTCAATCCTGGTTGGCAGGAGACGAGATATGGAGAAATGTTTTTTCCTGTTGCCCTGTGAGAGTGTCTTGGTTTGTTCAGGTACCAGACTATCCCAGCGGAAAAGCGTCATGGGTTTGCCTTTGGCGGCGAACTCCACCGCGACAAAGTCGCCGAGTCGCATGAAGATCGCCTCCCCGGCGGTTGAATCCACTTCGAGCAGACGTCCTTTGGCACGGTGCGGGCGTTCATCGTAGCCTTGGCCTCTTCCGCCCGAGAAACGCGGGCTAACGGCCAGCCACAGGTCATCGATGAAGGGGTCAAAACGCAGCCAGTAATCGAGGCGACGCGTATCGCCGACCGCATCCGTACTGTATCGCCCGAAGAAATCGATGATCAGGTGGCGCTTGAGCCAGGCGCTGACCATGACGCGGGCAAGTTCATCCGGCCAGCCGTTTTCATCGCGGACATGGAGTTCCCATGTCGTGCGTCGTATCCAGGGGTTGCCCAGAATGACAAGCGCCGTGTCGAACAGTTCGTCATGCTCGGAAACCATACTGCATCGGGCATAGCGCGACAACAAGCGGGCTAGACAGCGCACTGCCAGGATCCTCGGAACGAACAGCTCCGCTCTGCCTGTGAGCATGGCCAGCATGTGCGGCAGGCTTTCCCTGAAGTCGTCGTCAGCCAGCGCAATAGCGTTCCTTATCACGGCGAGGACGGCTTCTTCTATCACCCAGGAGCCGACCGGTATGGCCAAGTCGTCCACGGCAAGCTGCAAAGCGCTGCCGCTTCCCTGCAACAGGGCAGAGGCATAGTTGTCGCAAGGAGCATCGGTGAGCAGTTGGGCATGAAGCGAGAGCATCACGAACCAGTCCGGCTTGCGCATTTTGATCCTGTCCAGGGCGATGAAACGCCGGGCGAGCCAGTCGCGCAGGACGGCAAAGCCTGCCCGGGCATCATGCGGCAGGTCGGGATGGTTCAGCGGAAACGACCAGTAAGCGCGCAGCAGGCTTTGAAAACATTTCATCTGGCGGCGCGGTTCCGGCACGGTTTCCGCGAGATGCAGCAGCGTGTCACGCAGTTGTTCTTCCGCCAGCAGGCAGCGACGGCTGCTTTCCATATCGATGGAAGCCGCACCCAGACAGACATATTTGAGATCGCGAAAACGCGGCAGCTGGCCGGTCTCCCTGAAAGCCGCCAGCGCCATGGCGATGCTGTGTCGGCTGATGGTCTTTCCTTCAGGCCTGTCGTGCTTCTGCCTGATTCCTGCAAGCGTCTTGCTCATTGCTTCAGGATCTGCCCAGTCTTCGAATAAGCGCGGAGATCCGGCGAGAGTCTGCGCGAGACGGGATTGCAATCGGTTCAGCGGGTGGTTCATGGATGATCAAGCGGACAGGTCGAATCCTCGTCCCAGGGAATCTCCGGCATGCTCTGCTTCTTTTCGTTGAGCTCGCGAAATTCGAGCTTGAGCTCGAAGCGCCGACTTTCCTCGGGCTTTATCTTAAGGGCATTGAATGAATATCCGCCCACCAGAAACAACTTGCGGATGAACTTGCGGTCCGTTTCGCTCGGGGCATCGGCCGCCCTCGCGTCGAGCAGCACACATAGCACGCGCTGCGAGCGTTGCAGGCTCAAATTGAGGTTATACAAATAGGAACCCTCGGCACTGGCGAATCCCTCAACGATGACCCGCTTTAGCCATTGGTCGCAAGTGTTCTTCCTAACGACGGCCAATACTTCCGGAATAAAGCGGCGCAGGAAATCGCGCCGTTCCGCTGTCAGCTCGTGGCCTCTCTTGTCGAATTCGGCAAGAGAGCCAAACTCGATCGCGTTGTTATTGAGCGATACTCCGCGAAACTCAGGTTTTTCCGTCAGCGTTCGGACATCGGCAAGGCATGACTGGATGCTTTTCTCGCGCGCCAGCTTGTCTTCCTCGATCCGTTGCAGGCCCTGCGTGACAGCCATCAGGGCAACCGCCATGGCCACCAGGAACAGCACCATCAGCGCTGTCATCAAATCCGCGAAGGAAATCCAGAAAGGCTTCTCGGCGGGGTCGCGGAGCGGCTTCCGGGTGGTGAGTTTCAAACCGAACACAGTCGCTCACCTTTTGCCGGGAAGATCGTCGAGGGTATCGCCCAGATCTTTGATGGCGCCCGAAAGCAGACCGACTGCCAGCGACAGCTCCCTTTGAAATTGCCGGTTGCTCTCGCGCAGCGTGCGCTCGATATTTTCCGAGAAGGACTGATGCGCCTTGCCAAGCACCTCGCTGATGCCATTCAGATATTCTCCGGAAACGCGTTGCGCGCTGGACAGCTGGCCTGCGGCTGTCTGCAACTTATCGACCAGATCGGCGGTCATGGAGGCTTCGCGTTTTGCATTTTCGAAGGTTCCCTTGAGGTCCGACAGCATCAGGGAGAAGGCGGCGCTGGTTTTGCCGTAGTCGCCGAGCATCTCCCGGGTGGATTCGGCAACTGCCGAAAGGGTTTGCGCGGCAGAATGGATCTGCTCTGAAGCCAGCAGCGAGGCTTGCATTGTTTCGGATACGCCTTGCCTGGCCTTGGCAAACTCGCTGGCGGCGATGTAAAGCGTGTCAGCCCCGTTGTTCATCCCGGCGATCGCGTTGCCCGTGGTCTGCGACAGATTCTCGACTGTCGCCTGCAGGCTGCGGCTGGCATCAGTCGATTGGGCCAGCAAGCGTTCAAGTTGTCCGGCGATGCTGGAGACGGCTTCGTTGGCTTGGCGGGAAATGCGCTCGGCCTGCTGTTCCTGATGCGCCGATACGGCGCTTGCCTGTTGCTGCAATTGGCCGATCATGCCGGCCGTCTGGTCGCCAAGCATGGCGAGAGCCTCCTGCAATCTCCGGTTTGATTCGGTCTGCGATTCGCCGACCAGCATGCGCAACTGCGTGAGGAATTCGCCCGTCTGAGTCTGCATCGTCTGCTGCCGGTTCTCCATTGCTGCGAGCGTTTGCTCGAGCTTCTCGGTCAATGCCGTCAAACCGGCCTTGCCGGTTGCATTCATCTGCTGGCTCAACTGCTCGAAGTGGGTGGCGGTGGCTCGCATCGACTGGCTGGTTTGCATGAGCATGTCGTTCATGGCATGCATCTGCCCGCCGAACATCTCTTGCATTCGAGAGGCAAAGTTCAACAGTACGCCATCGATGACCCGGTTGACCGCTTCACCCTGATTGGTGTTGCTCATTCTCACTGCCAGCGCGATGTCCGAGATGGGGCCGCCCAGGCTGTCGCGGATCACGTTGGCGATGTCAACGGCAAGTCGTTTGCTCTGGAGGGCGGATGCTTCCATCTGTCGGGAAACGAGTTCGCTGAGGGTTTCCTTGAGCTGGAGGAACAATTCTTCCTTGAGTTGCCGTGCCTGAGTTGCCGAAGTTTCAGAGGAAGTAACCAGGCGCTCAAGGTATTCCTCCCCGGCGCCTACCGAGAACATGCCGTCCACCAACCGGCAAATATCCTCGACCTGCTTGTAGCGGGCAGTCACCAGTGACTTCTCGATCCAGGTGAACAGCATCGCCAGGCTGATGGCTATTGCCGAGGCAAAGAAGGCATGGCCCACCGAGTTGATCAGATTGCGCAGTTGCGCCTGGGCTTGGCCGGGATCCAGGGAAACATCGAAATGGATCAGTCCGACGATCAGCCCGGTGAAGGTTCCGATGATGCCGAGGCCGGTCAGTATCCCAGGCAGGTGCTTGTAAAATTCGCTCTTGAGCGGGGTATCGACCAGTACCTGCTCGGTGAAAAAAGATTCTGCCAACGCGGTGGCACGCCAACGGGGCAGCTTGCCTTGCGCATCCGACTGGGGATGCAGCGTTTCCGCATATTCGCCCCAGAGATGCGCAAGACGCTCGCCCTGCATGGCCTGCTGCGCGATTGCTTCGAGTTCGATGGGCCTGTCCTTGGTGAGTTCCTTGATATTTCCAAGGGCTGCCAGTGCGGCGGATAACTCCCGGCCGATCCGTAGTGCAGGGAGAACAAACCTGGCCACGAAGCCGATGCTGATCCCGAACAGCAGGATGCCGACAATCCACATATACCAATAAGAGAGCAGGTTTTCGATAAGCGGTTCGATCATAAGCGGGGCGTATGGCATTCGTGATCCGTCACGGCGATATTATCCTCTTTAGTCACCAGGCTCTTCCAGTGGAAGTTCGTCACCTTCCGGCCGACGTTCGCATGCTCATGCGAATGGTATTTGATGCTGAGCAGCAATTATTTTATATTCGCATGAACTTTAATATTTAAGTATTGACACTTATCTTTCAATTCCTATAATGTTGCGTAGCAACAATGTGGTATGGGAGCTATACCGGTTGCGGTATCTTCGCTGGATATCGGCTTATTTTGATGACGATTTTCTGTGACGCTTGTTTGGGGTTTCAGCAAACTTACCGAGGCAAGTCATGAGTGTCAGGATATTGGTGGTCGACGACGAGGATATCGTTATTCAGTGCTGTCTTCGCATTCTGGATAACAGCGCTTACCAGGTTGAATACGCGCGAAGCGGTCTGGATGCGCTAAAAAAAATCGAGGAATCCCCTTTCGATTTGATCATCCTGGATTTCATGATGCCCAAGATGGATGGCATGGAGGTTCTCCGGCGTGTCAAGCAGGCACAGCCAAGCATCGAGGTCATCATGATCACGGGCCTGGATCAGGCAGAAACTGCGTTGCGTGCAAAGATTTTGGGTGTCTTCGATTACCTTCCCAAGCCGTTTGATCCTGACGATCTCAAGCTTGCGGTGGAACGTGCGGTGGAAATGCGGCAACCGCCGCAGGGCAACCACAAAGCAGCAGCAACCCCGTCGGCTTAACGGGAGCGGTATAAAGGCCAGGACCGAGCACCGCGCAGCAAGATGGGCGCAGATTTGGCGCAGGTTTGGTAATGGCGCGTTACCGAGGCAGCTTATTTAACAAAACTGGCGAACATTTGCGGATCGAAGCCGACCAGCAACTGTGTGCCGGTTTCCACGACCGGACGTTTGATCAGGCTGGGATATTCAAGCATCAGTGCCACCGCCTGGCTCTGCGTGGTGATCTCCTGCTGCGAGGGAGCCAGCTTGCGCCAGGTGGTTCCCCGGCTGTTCACCAGCGATTTCCAGCCTAGGTGCTGGCACCATTGCACCAGCTTGGCCCGGTCGACACCCTGTTTCTTGTAATCGTGGAAAATCACTTCGACTCCGTGCGCTTCGCACCAATCGAAGGACTTCTTCATCGTCACACAGTTTTTGATGCCATAGATCTTAACCATTGATACTCTCCTGAAGGAGTTTTCTGCATAACCGGGTGGCGGCGCCACGCAATCCAGGCCGTCCTCATAAATTTCCTGCTTCAGGCGATGGTGGGGAATGGCGTATCGTCATGGCCCATACCAGGCAGCCTACGCCGAGGCTGCCGTAGGCAACGCACCAGGCCCAGCGACTGGTGTGGCCGCCAGCCAGGTCGAGCGTTGCACCGAATATCAGTGGCGCCACGAATCCGGCGCCAAAGCCCAACAGTGAATACAGCGCCATCGCCGCGCCACGCTGAGCGAGCGGTGTTGCCGCCACCAGTCCCGCAGTCAGGGCTGCGGAATCCGCCATCACCGTCGCGAAATACACTGACAGCGCACAGAGCATCAGCCACCAAGGCCAAGTCGCCGCAAAACCTGCCAGCCAACACAGCACACCTGACGCTGCCATGATGAAGCCGATCCAGCGCTTGCGTCCGATGCGCCCGGCAGCCTCGTTGCCGAGAATACTCGCCGGCAAGCCCAGCAGATTGATCAATGCGGCGGCTTCCGTGGGCGAGAGCCAGGTTTGCTGTGCTTGGGAAGCGAGATAGGCAAAGGTGATGAAGGCTACCATCCAGGATCGCAGGCCGAACAACTCCCAGCAGTGGGCCGCATAGCCGAACAGAAACGGTCGGATTTCCCGTTGCGCCAGCACCGGCCCGAAACGCGGCCACCAGGATGCGTGATGAAAGCCATCGGGTTGCCGGGCAGGCAAACCGGATAGGACGATGGCTCCCGACAATAGCGGTCCGAGCGCCATCAGGGCGATGGCCTGTTGCCATGGCAAATTGTCGCCCAGCCAGCCGGCAGAGAGTAGCGAGATGCTGGTGCCAATGCCGAAAGTTGAGGTGTAAAAGGCGATATAGCGTGCCTGCTGCGGGCCTGCAACGCGGTCGGTGAGTGCCTTCAATCCGGGCATATAAGTGCCTGCCAGTCCTGCACCAGTCAGTGCCTGGAATAGCGCGGCAGTCATCAGTCCTTGCGCGCACAGTGCAAAGCCGGCCGTTCCGGCAGCGGCCATGACGCAGGAGCCGACGAACACGCCCCGTGCATCGAGCCGGTCGGTCCAGCCTGACAGTAGCGGCACGGCCAGCATGTAGCCGAAGAAGAACGCCCCACCGACAAATCCCGCCTGGGTATCGCTGAAATGCCAAACTGTGCGCAGCAGCGGCAGGAAAGCGGGATAGGCGGCGAAGCCCGTCATGCTTAGTGCTTCGGCGAGACACAGGAGGACAACAGTGCGGCGCGCAGTCAATTCAACAGCCGGTCAGGTCTCTTCGGGAGTGAGCGTGTTGAGGCTCATGGCATGTCTCTCACGTTGCATATGACAGACGATAATGCTGGATGATACGCAGATCGGGGAATTGCGGCGAGACGCGGCGGATTTGTTCAGACAAGCACATTAGGGAAGTACCTGCTTGAACGGGCGTACCCAGGTCGTGGCGAATACGCCTGCGCTGACATAAGGATCGTCCGCCAGCCAGGTTTGGGCTGCCGTCAGAGAGTCGAATTCGGCGACGATCAGGCTGCCGCTGAAGCCGGCCGGCCCCGGGTCGGGGGTATCGATCGACGGCATCGGTCCGCCAAGCACGACACGTCCTTCGGCTTGCAATACTTGCAGGCGGGCGAGATGGGCCGGACGTGCGGCGACGCGTTTTTCCAGACTGTCGGGGGCATCCTCACCGACCAGAACGTAGAGCATGGCTATTTGTCCTCGATGTATTTCGCCAGAAAGATGCCTTGGGCGACGATGAAGGCGAGCATTAAGCCCATGCCGCCGAACAGCTTGAAATTGACCCAGATATCAGTGGAAAAGTTGAAGGCGAAGGCAAACAGCAGGTTCAACACACCCATCAGCACGAAAAAAATCACCCAAGCCAGGTTGAGTTTTTGCCACAACGGATCGGGCAATTGCACTTGTACTTCGAGCATGCTGCGGATCAGGTTTTTTTTCAGGATGCTGGCGGAAAACAGCAGTACGGTCGCAAACACCCAGTAAAGCACCGTCGGTTTCCATTTGATGAACGTTTCGTCATGGAAAACCAACGTCAGCCCCCCGAAGAACACCACCAGCACCAGGCTTACCCAGAGCATTTTGTCGACTTTGCCGTGACGCAGCCAGACCCAGCAGATTTGCAAGGCGGTAGCGAGAATCACCACCAGCGTAGCGACCAGGATCGGCGCTTGCTGGGGATTGATCGCCGCATCCAGGCCAATGGCGCCGAGAATGGAGCCGATCAGGCCGGCGGCGGCCTGGGGATTGCCCCCGGAAATCTTGAAGGAGGCAAAAAACAGGATGACAGGGAACAGGTCGAAGAGAAATTTCATCGGGCGATTATACCGGCTGGGGTGGCTGGTTTTTTTCCAGTGTCCGTTCCTGAGTTTGGGGTAGCAGTTTCAGCGCGGCGGAGTTGATGCAGTAACGCAATCTGGTTGGAGGCGGACCATCCTGGAAGACATGGCCAAGATGCGCATTGCACTGGCTGCATAGCACTTCGACGCGGCGCATGCCATGGCTGGTATCCCTGGCTACGGCAATGCAGGCGGTATCCCGTGGTGCGCTGAAACTCGGCCAGCCACATCCGGAATCGAATTTTTCTCCCGCGTCGAACAGCGGGATACCACAGCAGACACAATGGTATACGCCCGGCTCATGGGAGTCCCAATATTCGCCGCTGAAGGCGGGCTCGGTGCCTTTCTCCCTAGTGATCTGATATTGCTGCGGCGTGAGTTGGCTGCGCCACTCGCTGTCGGTGTTGATTATTTTTGGTTTCATCGGTTTCTCCGAGGCTGCCAGTATAATTGGACATATGGGCATTATCTCGGAGCACGGAGGCTGCAACAAGTTCCATCGGCGCACTGTCCAGAAAGGCCGGGACGGCTGATGCGGGTGGTGGTACTGGGCGCGGGTGTCGTTGGAGTCGCTTCGGCGTGGTACTTGGCCGAGGCCGGCCATGAGGTGATTGTCATTGATCGCCAGCCGGCCGCGGCGCAGGAGACCAGTTTTGCCAACGGTGGCCAGATTTCCGTGAGCCATGCCGAGCCTTGGGCCAATCCCGCTGCGCCGTTGAAAGTACTCGAATGGCTCGGCCGCGAAGATGCGCCACTGCTTTGGCGTTGGCGCGCCGACCTGCGGCAGTGGCTATGGGGGCTGCGTTTTCTGCGCGAATGCACTCCGGCTAAAACCCGTGCCAACATCGCCGCCATCCTGCGTCTCGCCTTGTATAGCCGTGCCAGTTTGCAGTCGCTGCGGCAGGCTAGCGGGATAGCCTACGATCACCTGGAGCGCGGCATCCTGCATCTCTATTTTGATGAGCGGGAATTCGATCATGCCATTCGGCAGGCGGCGCTGATGCGTGAACATGGCTGCGAACGCTTGGTCAGAAGCGCTGCGGAATGCCGTCAGCTTGAGCCGGCATTGGCGCAATGCACGCTCGAGTTGGTCGGTGGGACCTTCACTGCCGGCGATGAATCCGGCGACGCCTGCAAGTTTACCCAGGCGCTGGCCTTGCTCTGTGCACAACGCGGGGTGAGCTTTCGTTATAACCTGCCGATCGAGGGATTGCTGCAGAAACACGGCCGGATCGACGGCGTGCGTCTTCATGGTGGCGAAGTCTTGAGGGCTGATGCCTACGTCGTGGCGCTGGGTAGCTACACGCCGTTGCTGTTGCGTCCGCTCGGTATCAGCCTGGCGTTGTTGCCGGGAAAAGGCTATTCGGCGACGTTGCCGCTTGATGCCAAAAGCATAGCGCCGACAGTCAGCCTGATCGACGACCAACACAAACTGGTGTTCTCGCGACTCGGAAATCGCCTGCGCGTGGCTGGCACGGCGGAATTCGCCGGATACGACACCTCGCTTAATTCTGTGCGCTGCCAGGCTTTGCTAAAGCGTGCCTTGAGTTTGTTTCCGAATGCCGGAGAAAGCGATCAAGTTGAGTTCTGGGCCGGCCTGCGTCCGGTGACGCCAAACAATGTGCCTTTGATCGGTGCCACACGTTTCGCCAATCTGTATCTGAATACCGGTCACGGTACGCTCGGCTGGACCATGGCTTGCGGCTCGGGGCGTTTGCTTGCCGATCTGGTTTCAGGAAGAGAGCCTGAGATCGGTGCAGCGGAATATGTTCCTTGTGGTTAATGCGGGAATCAAAGGCGGGCACAGGTGCCCGAATCCGGGTTTAGGGCACTAGTGCAAGTGTCGAGGTACTGCGTCGGCTTGTTCCTCGGGCAGTTCGGCGTGTACCGGTTCGCCTTCCGGATTGGGGTAGAGCGGGGCGCCGCAGTCGTCACAATATTCCATCGTCAGGCGATGATCCAGGACAGCGACCTCACCGACATCGATATCGCGCAGAACCGACTCGATCTGTGCGGCCATGTCGGCGACATCGTCCTCGGCATCGAGTAGCGGCCAGACCACCCCATGTATTACTTCATTGGCGTTCCGGAGGGTGAAGCCGATCCGGTATTCTTCCATGCGCTGATCATAGAAGGGGGCGATCACGGCACGTAGTCCGGCGGCAGTGAGGTTGAGTGTGGTACTGAGATAGGCTACCGAGGCACGCAACGAGTAGGGACGCGAAAGGCGGTCGGCATCGCGGCAGCCTGCGTGGTAGGCTTGCGGCAGCAGCAGTTCACTGGCACAACCGGGCAGCAGCGGGCGAAGTGCTTCGCCACCTTGGCTGCGCCATTGTTTGAGCACTTCGCTGCGTCCGCTGTCTTCCTTCTGCCAGCGAAACAGCGCTGCGCCACGCGGCACGGCTGCGACACCTAGCAGATAACGTGTGTCCGAGAGGAAACTGATCGTTTCCGGCATCTGCCCCGGGTCGAGATGCGCGTCACGGCTATGCAACGCGGACTTGGTGAGTCGCTCGGTAAGCGCTGCGGTGTCGCAATAACTTTGCGGAAGCTGATCCGGACTGAACAGAAAATCGGCCAGGCCGATGCGCACATCTTCGGCGAAGACATGTGCCTGCAGCTGGACCCGGGCATTGGCTAGTTGGGGTTCGGGAATGGTGCCTGCAGGAATGCTGAAGCGCGACCAGGCCAGAATTGGCGCAACGAACAGAAGCAAGTCAATTTCTTTGTTGGCATTGTTTTCGCTGCCCTCTCCGGGCTTGGTCGGGTAATTGCGGCTTTCACAACGTGCCTCGATTAGATAGGACAATGCGTCGTAGGCGCGATCCTTGTCCTCATACAATTGGTCCAGCGCGGTATTCAGCGCGGCTTCATCGCCATCTTCCAGCAGGCGGTCGATCAATGTACCGAGGCGGACTTCCCAGAAGGCATCTTCGATACGGCTTCCGGATAGGCCGAGTCCTGCTGCGAGGCGTATCAATTGCTCGGTGTCAGGGGTTTGTTTCACGCGACGAGCGATGCGAGAACGTTTCATGGCGGCGTGGACTTTAATCAATTGTGCATTTTAACAGGTGCAATTGACCTGGAATTAATTTCATAAATTCAAGCTCTGACGAAAATAAATTGGTAACATCTGAAGCTTCCTATGAGTTGGGGCGCGATATTTGGGTTATTCATGACTAAACGCGCGCTGATGTCGCATTGTTGAAAGGGTGAATGTAACGATGGCGAATAGTATTGCCGATCTTCTTGATGGCTTGAATCTTTTTGTGGATTTTTCCTATCCTGAGCTTGGCGTTGTCGGCCGCTACATGATGCCTCAGTCAGCCAAGAAGGGGGAAATCATCTTTCACGAGGGAGATCCGGGGAACTTCATGCTCATCCTGACGCGGGGGAGCATATCCATACTCAAAGGCGGGGAGAATGGTCAGCAATTGCTGTCTTGTGAGGGGAGAGGTCGCATCGTGGGTGAAATGGCATTGCTTGACCGCGAGAGAAGATCCGCCACCTGCGTTGTCGATAGCGATTGCGAATATTTGTCGTTCAACCAGGATGGACTCAGGCGCTTGGCAGCTGAATATCCCTTGCTGGCCTATCGCTTCATGTTCTGTTTGGCGCAGATTTTGTCCAGACGTTTGCGCAGGACTTCGGGAATGATGGCCGATTTCCTCGGCGATTCTGCTGAAAATGGATGAAAACCCTGTTGCGGCAGGATTTCAGCGTCTTCCAGTGGCCAGCAGCTTGAAGCCTTAAACTGAAGGGGCTATTCATCAAGGCAGACCGATGAACCGAGGGATATGGCACGCTCTTGGCGCTTATACGATCTGGGGGTTTCTCCCGATATACCTGAAGTGGCTCAGCCAAGTGCCGGCGCTCGAAATCGTCGGCCATCGGATCGTTTGGTCCTGCCTGATGCTCTGTGTCTTTCTTCTGGTGACGCGGCAGTGGCTGGATTTTCGGGCAAAGGCACTGCAACTGAGGGTGGTTTTCGCTTACTTGGCGGCGGCTATCCTGCTCGGTGTCAATTGGCTGATCTATGTCTGGGCAGTCAACTCGAATTTCATCGTCGAAGCCAGCCTGGGGTATTTCATCAACCCGCTGATCAGTGTGCTGTTCGGCGTAGTGCTGTTGCGTGAAAAATTGCGCCGCTGGCAGTGGGTGGCCGTAGGACTCGCGGCGGGCGGTGTGCTTTTCCTGACCTTCATCCATGGCTCCCTGCCATGGATAGCTCTGGCGCTGGCCATTACCTTCGCTCTCTACGGCTTGATCAAGAAGACCTCACAACTCGGCGCGCTCCATGGCTTGACGCTGGAGACTGGCATCCTGCTGCTGCCGGGCTTGGCATACCTTGTTTATTCAGAGATCGGTTCACAAGGTGCCTTCCTGCATATCGGCATGTTTGTTGATGTTCTATTGATCGGTTGCGGGCTGGTGACAGCCATTCCACTGCTGCTGTTTGCTTCTGCGGCGCAAGGCATTCCGCTGGCGCTGCTGGGCCTGCTGCAATACATTGGCCCGACACTGCAATTCCTGATCGGTGTGCTGATTTATGGCGAGCCATTCACGTCGGACAAGTTCATCGGATTCGGTATGGTCTGGCTTGCCTTATTGATTTTCGCACTCGAAGGATTTCTATCCCGACCTGGCAATGCGGTTCGTGTTGCCTCACCCATGAAAACATGACAGGACTTGAACTTGGCCGCATAGCCCACATTTAAAGAATGCAGGCTACACAGTACACGGAGACTCCGCATGAATGTTCTGTTCAACAACCCGCTGCTTTACCTGATCGATTATCCGGGTTATGACGCGCTTGAGATTTTGAATAAGCGCAGCGGGCGGATGTGTTTGGTCCGCGGAGCAATTGCCGATCGGGTGCGTAGCGAATTTGGAAGCTTTCTCAGCAAAGAGCACAATCAGGAGGAATTCGAGGACTTCATCGATGCCTATGAAGCCATCCTGGACCAACCGGTGAGTCTGCATTGACCGGTCGGAGTTCCAGGACGAAGTTGACAACTGCTTGTCGTTTCAGAAGACCGCCCTATGCCCGGTTTCGAGTTTGTCAGTCTAATGCTGCTTGGCGGTTTCGCTTGGTTCTGGTTTGACAGTCTGAAAACGCGAGACGCAGCCATTGCGGCAACCCGCAGGGCTTGCGAAACAGAAGGTTTATTGCTGCTTGATGATACGGTGGTTATCGTTAGCCTGAAACCTGACCGCGATGCAGAAGGAGGGCTGAAACTGAGGCGAGTCTACGAGTTTGAATATAGCGATACAGGCAACAACAGGCGCAAAGGCAGTGTTGTGATTCTCGGGTATCGAATCTTGGTCATCAATATCGGCTTGCGCTTAGTGCCGGGCGAGAGAACCTTGCACTGAGCAGTCTTCTGCTTACTTATGGGTATCCATCAGCGAAGGATACGGAAAGCTCGCGACTGCTCAGTGGGGTTGAAGTGTGGAAGATTCCGCCCGATTAGGGTTTTTTGTCCGGTTCGGCGGGTTTTGCGTCTTTCGTAGGAGCCGCCACGGGTGCCTTGGCTTCAACGATGTCGATCTTGGCTTTCGCCTTCAGGTCGTCGAACAGTTTTCTCAGGCTCTGCTGCTGTACCTGCTGCTGCAACATGGGTTTGACTTGCTCCAAAGGCGGAATTTGCTTCGGACGGGAGTCTTGCAGCAAGATCACGTGATAGCCAAATTGGGACTTGACCGGTTCTTCAGTGAATTTGCCTTTGGTCAGCTTGGCAATGGCCGCGCCGAATTCCGGCACCATACCGCGAGGGTCGAACCACCCCAGATCGCCACCGTTTCCTTTGGAACCGGGATCTTTGGATTCTGCTTTGGCCAAGGATTCAAACACCTTCGGGTTCTTTTTCAACTTGGCGATGATTTCCTTAGCTTCCGCTTCTTTTTCGACCAGAATATGGCTTGCTTTGTATTCGCTACCGGACATCTGGACCTTGACTTTCTCGTACTCCGCCTTGAGCATGTCGTCATTGACCGGATTGTTCTTGATGTAGTCCTGAATGAATGCATTGGCCAGAATGGATTGTCTGGTCAAATCGATCTGGTCCACCACCTCAGGCGTCTTGTCCAGCCCCTTTTTCACTGCTTCCTGGGAGATGAGGAGCTGCATTGACAGATGGTCGATAATTGCCTTGCGCGACTCGGGGCTGTCTGGTTGCCCCTGAGCAGAGCGTTGCTGGGCGAGCATGTCGACGCTGTGCGTACTGATGGGGTTGCCGTTTACAGTAGCCGCAACGGCAGACTTGTTGGCTCCGGCGCCGCTTGTGGCATCGGTGAAATTGCATGCGCTCACAAACAGGACGGAGGCTGCAGTAGCCAACAAAATATGTGATTTGGGTAACATGTTTTCGTTCCTTTCAATTGCCAAAAATAATCGAGTAGAAAACCCAATAAACGAAAAAGCCGCACAAAGCGGCTTCACTTGTCTTGTTGAAATACGGAGTGATTCGAATACTCGGCCCGTTGCTCCCCATCCCTTTCCATAATTTGTTGAACTTTATTAATCAATGTCTTGCAATACTGCAAGTTAATGAGGAAACAATGGCCGAATTCATTATATAAGTAAAAAGCCTAACGCAGCGATAAATCGGCCAGGTGGCTTCGGCAAGTTTGCGCCCATAACTCGACCAAGCGTGTGCGGTACCCCAACGACTTAATAGGCCGTAGTTCAGTCGGCCCTTGCTTTCCATTCTCCGCACCAAGCTACCGATGATGTTTCAGGATATGCAAAATTCTTTTTGGTCAGAGTAAGAACGCCTTCTGGTTGCACCGCTAATAAAGGCGGATATCGCCGACAAAAACCGTCATCAGTGTTCTTAAAGGCAAACCAAAAATTGCAGTTCTTGCAAGATTCTTCGTTCACAGTATGCTCCTTAGTCTGTCTGAAAACCCGTTCGATCTTATCAGATTGCCAGTCAGCTGCTTCCAGGCAATTTCATCGAAGGAACGGCGCCAGAAAGTGAAAAAGCCGTTAGTGAATATTCTCACCAACGGCTTTGCTGTTATTGGTCGGGACGGAGTGATTCGAACACTCGACCCCTTGCACCCCATAAGGCTACGCCGCTGTTTCAGGCTGTTTCATT
>JBAYVU010000052.1:0-21428 GCA_041674385.1 Sterolibacterium sp. | reverse complement strand
GCTGGCGGCGGCGATCTCCTGCACCAGATCGGAGGTCTTCCTGATCGAGGGCACCATCTCGTCGAGCAAGGTCCCGGCCTTCTCGGCCATCTTGACGCTTGATCCCGCCAGTTCGCCGATTTCTTGCGCCGCCACCTGGCTGCGCTCGGCAAGTTTCCTGACTTCCGCCGCGACTACCGCGAATCCCTTGCCATGCTCGCCGGCACGCGCCGCTTCGATCGCGGCATTGAGCGCCAACAGGTTGGTCTGGTAGGCGATGTCGTCGATGATGCCGATCTTGCCGGCAATAGACTTCATGGCTTCGACGGTTTCCTTGACGGCCGCACCGCCCTCGGCGGCTTCGGTGGCGGACTTGCTGGCCATGCCGTCGGTGACCTTGGCGTTCTCGGTGTTCTGGTTGATCGATGCGGTCATCTGCTCGATGCTGGCCGTGGTCTCCTCGACGCTGGCGGCTTGCTCGCTGGAGGATTGCGACAACGATTGGGCGGTTTGCGAAACCTGGCCGGCGGCGTTGTTCAAGGCTTCCGAGGCGGTGTTGACCTCGCTGATGATGTGCGAGAGCTTGCCGACCATGGTCTTGATGCTGGCCAGCATGCTGGTCGAGTCGCCCGCCGCGGTGTCGATGCGCACCGCGAGATTGCCTGCGGATACCTGCGTCACGATTTCGGATACATAGTTCGGCTCGCCGCCCAGTTGTTTGAAAATGCCGCGAATGATGTAAAGGCCGATGACGACAAGGATTATGGTGGCAACGAAGGCGACGGTCAGGGCGAGACGGATGGCGGTGGTGGTTTTCTCGTCGATGTTTTGCAGCGCCGATTTTTGCAACTCATCGATGACCTGCTCGGTACCGTGGATCGACTTGCGCATGACCCCCTGCGCGCCTTCGGACGGGGTCAGTCCCATTTTTTGTGGCCTTCGACCAGTGCGAGGAAATTCTTGCCGTATTGCTCCATCTTCGGCGCGATGTCGGTGCCCTGCACGCTGGCCATGAAGGACTTCAGGTGTCCGTTGAACTGCTCGACATATTTCAGGTCGAGCCGCAGCAGGAAATCTTTTTCATGGCGCCGCAGCATGAGCATGTCCTTGAGCAACACGCCGTTCTTGCCGGCTTCCATCGTCTTTTCCGCCTCATGGACCGCTTGGCGCAGACCACCCTGCAGTCCATCGTTGGGAGTCAAGCCGACCGTTTTGGAAATGTTCACGACCTCCCTGAAGGCCTTGCCGTAGGAGGCCAGTTCTTGGCGCAGACCCGAAATCTTGTCGGTGCTCATGCCCATGCCGGCCATGGATTTCTCAAGATCGTCATTGTTCTTCGCCAGAGCATCGAAGGTTTTGAAATACTCCGCCTCGTACTTGAGGTCGCTGCGCATCAAAAAGTCTTTTTCACTCTTGCGCAATTTCAGCACGTAAATTTCAACTTCGCTGGACAACGCCGAAATATGCTGGAGATCGCTCAGGGTTCGCGCGGTGTTCCACAGCAGGAAGGTCAGCAACAGCAGAAACCCGATGGCTGTCGCCAGCAGGATTCCCAGCTTCATCTTGATCGTCATGGCCATGAGGTGCTCCTCCTAGGATTGAGCGTGCTTTTTATGCTTTGTGGCATCGCTTGGTCATTGTAGCAATATATTGCGCATAGATGCATCTGGCATCTACTGATATGCCCGATTAATACACGAAATGCTTTCGGCTTCGGCGCGCCCAACACCGCGATTCAACCGCTGCGGGTATCCCCGCTTCGTGTGCGGTAACATGCGTTTTTCGCGCTGGAATCACCTTGAACATGTCTCTTGCGGGTGAAACTTCGAAGCCTGTATGGCATGCCGAAACTCCCGAGGCCGTTGCCGCGGCACTGCATGTCGCCCCGGCCGAGGGCTTGTCGGCGACCGAGGCGGAAATGCGGCTGGCGCACTACGGCCCCAACGCTCTCGCCGAGAAGCCGCCGCGTCCCGCCTGGCTGAAATTCCTCGATCAGTTCCGCAGCCTGCTGATCCTCGTCCTGCTCGGTGCGGCCATGCTGGCCGGGGCGGTCGGCGATCTCAAGGACGCCGCGTTCATCGCCGTTGTCGTTTTCATCAACGCGCTGCTGAGTTTTTTCCAGGAACACCGGGCCGAAGCCGCGCTGGCGGCGCTGAAGAACATGCTGGCGCCGACGGCGCGGGTACGCCGCGATGGACAGGCGTTGATCGTCGAGGCCGCCGCGCTGGTACCCGGCGACGTCCTGCTGCTCGAGGCCGGCGACCGCGTTCCGGCCGATGCCCGCGCGTTCGTCGCGCGTTCCGCCGAAGTGAAGGAAGCCGCGCTGACCGGCGAATCCCAGGCTGTGTCCAAGTCCCGGACACCCGTGGCGGCGCAGACGATCCTGGCCGAACGCAGCGATATGGTGTTCATGAATACCGTGGTGACACGCGGCCGCATCGAGGCGCTGGTGGTTGCCACTGGCATGAACACCGAAATGGGGCATCTCGCCGGCCTGTTGGCCGAAGCCGCGGAAACGGCGACGCCGCTGCAAATCCAGCTCGATCATCTGGGTAAGAGGCTGGCCGCCATCGCCGGCATTGTCGTCGGCCTGATGTTCGCCATCGGCCTGATGCGCGGCGACGCCCTGCTGCAAACCGCCATGACGGCCATCGCCCTGGCCGTCGCGGCGATTCCGGAAGGTCTGCCGGCGGTAGTCACGGTGACCCTGGCCCTGGGCATGCACCGCATGGCCCGGCGCCATGCCATTGTCAAGAAGCTGGCGGCGGTCGAAACCCTGGGCTGCACCACGGTGATCTGCGCCGACAAGACCGGCACCCTGACGCTCAACCAGATGAGCGTGCGCAGCCTGATGTATCGCGACCGGCGTTTCGCCGTCAGCGGGGAAGGCTACCTCGGGACGGGAGAGATTACGGCGGAAGACGGCATACCGCTGCCGGATTTCCTGCCCCTGCTCCAGCCTGTTTCGCTGTGCGCCGATTCCCGCATCCGCGACGGGCAATTGATCGGCGATCCCACCGAAGGGGCGTTGCTGGCACTGGCCGTCAAATGCGGCCAGAATCCGGAAGCGCTGGCCGGGCGCCAGCCCCGCATTGCCGAGATTCCCTTCGATTCGGCGCACAAGTTCATGGCCACTTTCCATCGCGACGGCGCGGTCGTGCGCATGTGGCTCAAGGGTGCGCCCGACGTATTGCTGGCGCGCGCCTCGCGGCGTCTCGGCGCAAACGGAGAAATGCCGCTGGATGACGCCGCCCGCACCGCTTTCGAGGCCGCGAATGCGGCGTTTGCGGATCATGCCATGCGTGTCCTGGCGGTGGCGGAGCGCATCGTTGCCGCGCAGGATTTCGATGCGGACGGCGACTTGATGGCCTGGGCCGGCGATCTGACGCTGATCGGACTGGTCGGCATCAGCGACCCGCCTCGGCCCGAGGCACGCGCGGCGATCGGCGTCTGCCGGCGGGCCGGCATCGCGGTCAAGATGATCACCGGGGATCACCGCAGCACGGCCGCGGCCATCGCCGCCGAACTGGGGCTGACCGGCGAAGTGCATGAAGGACGCGAACTGACGGATCTGGACGCGGCGGCACTGTCCGCACTGGTCGAGCGCACGGCGGTGTTTGCCCGCGTCGCGCCGGAGCACAAGCTGCATATCGTCCAGGCATTGCAGGCGCGCGGCCATGTCGTGGCCATGACCGGCGACGGCGTGAACGACGCGCCGGCGCTGAAGTGCGCCGATATCGGCATCGCCATGGGGATCACCGGCACCGAGGTTACCAAGCAAGCCGCCGCCATGGTGCTGGCCGACGACAACTTCGCCAGCATCGTCGGCGCGGTGAAGGAGGGCCGCACCATCTACGACAACATCGTCAAGTTCGTGCGATTCCAGTTGTCCACCAATATCGGCGCCATCCTCACCGTGCTCGGCGCGCCGCTGTTCGGTTTTCCGACGCCCTTTTCCGCCATCCAGATACTCTGGGTGAATATCATCATGGACGGCCCGCCAGCCATGACCCTGGGCCTGGAGCCGGCACGCCACGGCATCATGGCGGAAAAACCGCGTTCTCCTGACGAGGCCATCCTGACCTGGCGCCGACTGGCGCTGCTGGGCCTGTATGGTCTCATCATGGCTGTCGGCACCCTGGCCGCCTATGCTTGGGGCATGCGCAGCGGCGGTCAGGGACATGCCATGACGCTGGCATTCACCACCTTCGTGCTGTTCCAGTTCTTCAATATCTTCAACGCCCGCACCGAACGCGGCAGCGCGTTCAATCGCCGTTTCTTCGGCAATGCCAGGCTGTGGCTGATGCTGCTGGCGGTCATACTGATACAGGTCGTGGTCGTGCATTGGGGGCCGGCGCAAGCGCTTTTCGATACGAGGGATCTCAGCCTCCTGGACTGGTCCTGTTCGGCAGCGATCGCTGCCAGCGTCCTGTTTTTGGAGGAGGTGCGCAAGCTCCTGGTTGCGATCTTTCGTCCTGCGCGCGACGCAACAACGAAGCGGCAGTCAACTCCCCGGATTGACTGCGAGTGAAAGCTACCCGATACTTTCCGACCTGGCCTTGAAATTCCTATTCTTCCCCCCGATTTATCGAGCTCGCCGAATATGTGGCTGCCAACCTCACTGACGCTTCCGGATTATTTTATGTTGCGCGTTTCCCCGCTTCGCGACGGGTTTGCCATCGCCATCGCCTTGCTGTTCTCGGCCGGCGCGCCGGCCGCCGAAAGTGCCGGGATCGATGTCGGCAAGCCTTCGGCATTGAGCCAGTTGGTGCCTGCGAGCCAGTTGGAGCGGCGGGCAAATACCGAATACCTCGGCCTGAAACGCAACGCGAGCGCCAAACACGCGCTGGCGCCGGACGATTATCCCGACCTGCAGCGTCTGCGCGCCATCGCCAAGCACATCATTCCTTTCACCGAACGTTTCAATCCACGCGCCGCACAATGGCAATGGGAGGTCAACCTGATCGGATCGCGTCAGGTCAATGCCTTTTGCATGCCCGGGGGGAAAATCATGTTCTTCACCGGATTGATTCAAGGCCTCAAGCTCAGCGACGACGAGGCCGCCATCGTCATGGGCCACGAGATCGCCCACGCCTTGCGCGAGCACGCCCGCGAACGCATGGCCAAGAGCGAGTTGACCGACCTGGGCGCCAGTCTGCTGGGCCAGTTGATCGGCGGTGGCAAATACACCGGCGCCTTCCAGACCGGCGGCAATCTGCTGAAGCTGAATTTCTCGCGCGAAGATGAAAGCGAAGCCGATCTGGTCGGCCTGGATCTGGCTTCCCGCGCCGGTTACGATCCCCGTGCCGGCGTGACGCTGTGGGAAAAAATGACCTCGGCAAACCGTGGCGCGCCGCCCGAGTGGCTGTCCACCCATCCATCCGGCCCGAATCGCATCCGGGAAATCGAGCAGCACTTGCCGGAAGTGCTTCCGCTGTACGAGAAGGCGGTTGCCGCCCGACGCTAGGCGATGCCGACCACGCCCGTTGCCGAGGCAGTCTTGATCTCGCTGGGAAAAGCCGGGATACTTGGCCGGTGCACAAGTTACTTATTCCCTTGGCCCTTTGCCTGTTGGCCGGGTGCGCCTCACAGCAGACTGTACCGATGCCGCAGGCGGATGTGCCGGCACGCTGGGAAGTCGCGGCGGCCGATCCCCTGGCGCCCTCTGCGCCGCAGCCGGACCTCGCGGGTTGGTGGCGTGCCCTGGGCGACCCGGCTCTTGACGAATTGGTTGGCCGCGCGCTGCAAGGCAACCTGAGCCTTGCCGCTGCCGGCGAGCGCCTGCGCGCGGCGCGAACGCTGTTGATCCCTGCCGAAGCCTCGCTGCGTCCCAACTTGCGCTTCGCGACGACCGCAGCGCCCAGCCCGGACAGCCGTAGCAGTTACTTCCAGGCCGGATTCGACGCCCAATGGGAACTCGGTCTGTTCGGCCGTTCCGACAACATAGCGAGCGCCGCTGCCGCCGATGCGGGATTGGCGCAGGTCAACCTGCGTGCCGCGCGAGTCGCACTGGAAGCCGAGGTGGTACGCACCTGGCTGGAATTGGGCGAAGCCGTCCGGCGCGTTGCGCTGCTCGACGAAGACATTGTCATACAACGGCAGAACGTTCAGTTGCTGCAAACCAGAGTGCGTACGCACCTTGCGGCGGACGCTGAGGTGGCGCGTGCGCGTGCGGCCTTGGCGCAGGCCGAGGCGGCCCGTCTGGAACCGCTCGACGCGGTGCAGCGCAGCCGCCGGCAGCTCACGGTCCTGCTCGGCGATCGACATGCCGTCCTGCCCGAGGTCAAACAGCTTGCCAGTTCCGGACTGGATGAGGTGCGGGTTGAACAGACGCCCGCCGATATGCTGCGTACCCGGCCGGAAATCCGCCGCGCAGAACAGCTGGCGCTGCGGGCTGCCAGCGCTGCGGGCGAGGCGCGCGCGAACCTTTATCCCCGGCTGGCGCTGGGCGGCATGCTCAGCAGCGCCTGGCCGCTGCACAGTGCCGGATCGGGATCTTCCGTCCATAGCACGCTGGCGCTTGGTCCGACGCTCGACATCCCCCTGTTCGATTGGGGCGCCCGCCGCGCCGTCGTTGACGCCCGCGACGCAGCGCTGGCCGCAGCCTTGCTGGACTACCGGCAGAGTGTGCTGGAAGGACTGGCGGAGGTACAAACGGCATTTGCGGCGCTGGCCTCGCAGCGCGAGCGGGTCGGTACCGCCCGGCGCGCCCGTGAAGCGCTCGCCGAATTCGAAGCGGCGGCGGCCACCCGGCTGCGACTGGGTCTGGCCGACAACTTCGAGACCGGCGCCGCACGCAGTGCGCGCCTGCACGCCGACCTGGCCTTGGGTCAGGCGCAACTGGCGCAGCGGCTCGCCTTTGTGGCGCTGTACAAGTCGCTCGGTGGCGCCAATCCGGCCGGCATGGCTGCCGCCCAGTCTGCCCCCCAAGGAACAGCGCCATGATCGTAGCGCTGGCGCGCAAAACCCTGGTGCATGAATGGCGCCGGTTTCTGCCTGCGGTGATGGCCGTGGCGTTTTCCGGTCTGCTGCTGCTGGTGCAGACGGCGTTGGTGCTGGGCGTTTTCGGCAGTGCGGCGGTATTCATCGACAAATCGCAGGGGGATCTGTGGATCGGTTATCCCGGCACCCAGAGCGTCGAACTGGGCCGGGCGTTGCCGCTGGATACCGAGCTCTGGCTGCGGCTGGATCCCGCCGTGGCGCGGGTCGAAGCTTTTCTCTGGACAGACGGCGACTGGCGTAGCCACGCCGGGCAGGGCGCCGTATCGGTCTCGGTCTCGGGCATAGCGCCGCGCACCGATGGGCTATTGTTCGCGTACGCCCTCCCGGCGGAATTGCGCGAACGGCTGAACCAGCCCGACAGCGTCATCATCGACCGCGCCGACTTGTCCAAGCTCGGCGCGACGGTCGGCGGACGGGCGCGCATCAACGGCCGCCAGGTGCAGGTGGTCGGCGTCGCACAACAACTGCGCGCGCTGGGCGGCGTGAATCTGCTGGCATCGCTGGATACCGCCCGGCATCTGCGCGACGCTGCCGACAACGATTCCCGCATGACCTACTACGTGGTCAAACTGCATGACCCGGCACAGGCCGAGGCAGTCGCCGCGCGCTTGAACGTCGCGGGAGCCCGACACGGTTTTCAAGCGTGGTCGCGCAGCGAGTTTTCGCGTCGCGCCGTGAGCTTCTGGATGCTTGAGACCGGTGCCGGCCTGGGTGTGCTGTTCATGTCCGCGGTGGTATGCGTGGTCGGTGTGGTCATCACCAGCCAGACCCTGATGGCGGCGGTGGCCGGCTCGGTGAGCGAATACGCCACTTTGCATGCACTTGGCGTGGGCTTGCGCGAGCTGCGCCGGGTGGTGTTGGAACAAGCGGCCTGGGTGGGCGCCGGCGGCCTGCTGCTCGGCGCCCTGGGCAGCGCCGGCGCGCTGCTGTTGGCACGCCAGCACGACGTTCCGGTGGCCCTGGGACTGCTGCCCGGCCTGGCATGCGCCGTCCTGGTGATGGCGATTTCCCTGTTTTCCGGCGTGGCCGCGGTGCGCGTATTGCGGCACGCCGACGCGGCCACTTTGCTGCGATGACCGCATCTCCGTTGGCGCGTCCCCCGGCGGCAGTGGCGATTCGCGCCACTGCGCTGGAAAAATCCTACCGCACCGGCCGTGTGGACACGGTGGTGTTGCGCGGACTGTCGCTGGAGATCGGCCTGGGAGAACTGACCCTGGTGTCCGGCCCCTCGGGCTGCGGCAAAAGCACCCTGCTCTCGTTGCTGGGCGGCCTGCAACATCCCGATGCCGGCCAGGTGCAAGCCCTGGGCGTCAGCCTGTGGTCCTTGGCCGATAAAGACCTGGAGCGCTTCCGGCTCGAACATACCGGCTTCGTGTTCCAGGGCTTCAACCTGTTCGGCGCGCTGACCGCGCTCGAACAGGTCATGCTGCCGCTGGGCTATCTCGGACTCGATCGCGCTACGGCACGGGTGCGCGCCCAGGAGGCCTTGGCGGAGGTCGACATGACGGAGCGCGCGCATTTGCGTCCGTCTGCGTTGTCGGGCGGCGAGAAACAGCGCGTCGCGATCGCGCGCGCGCTGGCCAAACAGCCGCAGCTGTTGTTTGCCGACGAACCCACCAGCGCCCTGGATGCCGCCAACGGCCATCGCGTCATCGAAATTCTGCACCGCATCGCGCGGCATCACGGCTGCGCGGTGCTGTGCGTCAGCCATGACCCGCGCCTGTTCGATCAGAGCGACCGCATCCTGCAAATGGAAGACGGCCGCATCCTGACCGACCGACGCCAACCCGAGTACAAGGAATCCGCCGCATGAACCACCTGAGCCACCTGAGCCAACATATCGCCCGCAGCCCGCATCGGATTTTCAGGCAGACCAGGCTGACCTGCCGGCTCTGCGTCGCGCTGTTCGGCGCAAGTGCCGTCTTGCTGGGCGCTTGCTCCCGTCCGCCGGAAACCGCGCCGACAACGGCGACCAACCCCGCCTACGTCGCCATGGCGCGCGGCCGGATCGACGTGGAAGGCGGCGTGCAACGCATCGCGGCACCCCGCGACGGGGTGCTGGCAAAGCTCAACGTAGACGTCGGCGACAACGTCCGGGCCGGCCAAGCGCTCGCGCTCCTGGAGACGCGGCAGGCCGAACTGGCGCTGGCCCTGGCGCAAGCGGAGGCAGCTCAGGCGCAAGCGCAAGCCGGCGCGCAGCAGGTGCGGCTACCCGCACTGACAGCGCGTGCCGAGCGCCTGAAGCAGGCCGTTGCCGCCGGTGCGGCAAGCGGCCAGACAGCCGACGACGCGGAACTGGCCGTTGCCGAGTTGAAGGCCGATCTGCTGGTCAGCGCAGCCAGCGTCGGCACGGCGCAACGCAAGCTTGCTCAGGCGCTTGAGGCGGTGCAAGCGAGCACGGTACTCGCGCCGGTCGGCGGGCGGGTTCTGGAACGCCTGGTGCGGACCGGCGAGAACCTGTCGGCGCACACTCCCCTGTTCACCCTGCGTCCCGCCCGACCCCTGGTGGTGCGCGCCGAACTCAACGAGGCTGTGGTGGATCGCGTGAAAGTGGGCATGCGTGCGGAAGTGGTGTCCGTCAATGACGAGACAACTGTGTACCCCGCACAAGTGCTGCGCATCGGCGAAATGTTCGCCGCCACGCGACTCGCCGAGGTCCCCAACGAAACCGTCGACTCGCGTTCGGTGGAGTGCCTCCTGCGACTCGACACCGACAAGCTGCGCATCGGTCTGCCGGTGCTGGTGCGGTTTCTGCCATAGCGATAAGGGCCTGTTTGGCCATATGCGGGAGCGGGCAACGGCGATGCTAGAATCCTTGGGGCGAATTTGCCGGAGTTGCCATGAAGCTTTTTGCAGCCGTTCGTCTGCTGGTCCTGTTGTTCGGCACGCTGGTGTATGCTCCCGCCGCCCTGGCAGTCGACGGCCCTGCGGTGGGAAACATTCCGGTCGATTTCATATTGTTTGCGGCGACCCTGCTCGGTGTCGCGCTCTTCCACAACCACACGCTGCCTGTCGCATTGAGCGGTCTGGCATCGATCACCGGGTATAAGCTGATATTCACCGGCTTCAAGACCGGCACCGGACTGTCCGGCCTAGCGTTGCATTTCGGCCACGAATGGGTGGTCTTGGCCAATCTCTTTTGCCTGTTGATGGGATTCGCGCTGTTGTCGCGCCATTTCGAGAAAAGCCATGTGCCGGTGGCGCTGCCGAAGTATCTGCCGGACGACTGGATGGGTGGCTTCGTCTTGCTGGTGATGGTGTTCGCGCTTTCCAGCTTTCTCGACAACATCGCCGCCGCACTGATCGGCGGGGCGATGGCGCACCAGCTGTTCAGGGCCAAGGTGCATGTCGGCTATCTCGCCGCCATCGTCGCGGCATCCAATGCCGGCGGTTCGGGCAGCGTGGTCGGCGATACCACCACCACCATGATGTGGATCGATGGCGTGAGTCCCCTGAATGTGCTGGATGCCTACGTCGCAGCGGGCGTGGCGCTGGTGATCAGCGCTTATTTTGCCGCCCGGCAGCAGCATGCCTACTCGCCGATCATCAAGCATGCCCACCAGCATACGCATGTCGACTGGGTCCGGCTCAGCATCGTGGCGCTGATCCTGGCGGCGGCCGTGATCGCCAACGTGACAGTCAATGTGCATTTCAGCGATCTTGCCGATCGCTTCCCCTTCATCGGCGTCGCGGTGTGGCTGGCGATCCTGGTCAGCCTGCCATTGCGCCGCCCCGATTGGGAAGTGTTGCCGGAGACCTTCAAGGGCAGCGTGTTCCTGCTGTCGCTGGTCTCCTGCGCCTCACTGATGCCGGTCGAGAAGCTCCCGCCGGCTTCGGCATGGGTTACCTTCGGTCTGGGGTTCGTCTCCGCTGTTTTCGACAACATTCCGCTGACTGCGCTGGCCTTGAAGCAGGGCGGCTACGACTGGGGTATCCTGGCGTATGCCGTTGGCTTCGGCGGTTCGATGATCTGGTTCGGTTCCTCGGCCGGCGTGGCGCTGGCCACCATGTATCCCGAAGCCAGGTCGGTAGGCAACTGGCTGAGGCACGGCTGGCATGTGGCGCTGGCCTATGTGGTGGGTTTCGGCGTGCTTTATTTCACGCTCGGCTGGCATCCCGAGCCGCTTCACAAGACGCTGCATCTTGCCCCCGGCACAGCTTCGGTGACGCGATGAAGCGGCGCAACCTGTTCCTCGGACTGGCGGTCGCGGCGTACCTGCTGTCCTTCTTCCATCGCGTCGCACCGGCGGCGATCGCCCAAGATCTGGCGGCGGCTTTCCAGATCAGTGCGGCGGCGCTCGGCTCACTGGCCGCCACCTACTTTTACATCTACACCTTGATGCAAGTGCCCGCGGGCATCCTCGCCGACACCCTGGGGCCGCGCAGGATTCTTTTCCTCGGCGGGCTGGTGGCCGGCATCGGTTCGCTGCTGTTCGGGCTGGCCCCGAGCTTCGAGTCGGCCTTCGCCGGCCGCGCGCTGGTGGGACTGGGCGTGTCGGTCACTTTCATCGCAATGCTGAAGCTGATCGCGGTGTGGTACGAAGAGCATCGCTTTGCCACCGTCAACGGCGTGTGCATGCTGATCGGCAACCTCGGCTCGATACTCGCCGGCGCACCGCTGGCCTGGCTGGTCCAGTTCGCCTCGTGGCGCGAAGTCTTCGTCAGCGTTGGCGTCCTGTCCTTGGCGATCGGCATTGCCAGCCTGTTTCTGATCAAGGACGCACCGGGCACATCGCATTCGGGGCTGCGCATCGACCGTACGGCGTGGCTGACCGGGTTGCTGACGGTACTGAGGAATCGCGATACCTGGCCGGGGTTCTTCGTCAATCTCGGCATAGGCGGCAGCTTTTTCGCTTTCGCGGGCCTGTGGGCCGTGCCTTACCTGACCCAGGTGTTGGGCATGCCGCACGCCGTCGCGGCCAATCACATCAGCCTGTATTTCGTCGGCTTCGCGCTGGGTGCGGCGCTGTGGGGACGGGTGTCGGACCGCATCGGACGCCGCAAGCGCCTCATGGTCGGCGGCAGCCTGCTGCATGCGCTGTGCTGGCTGGTATGGCTGTCGGGCATCGCCCTGCCGCCCGCGGCAAGTTATCCGTTCTGCATACTGATGGGGGTGCTCACGGCCAGCCTGACGCTCTCCTGGGCCTGCGCCAAGGAAGTCAATCCGCCCTTGCTGTCTGGCATGGCGACCAGCGTGGTGAATGTCGGCGTGTTCCTCGGTCCGGCCATATTGCAGCCGTTGGTCGGCTGGGCGATCGATCGCAGCTGGCAGGCATCGCATGGCACGTTGCAGGAAGGCGCGCGGATTTACGCCGCCGCCGACTATCGTACCGGCCTGTGGCTGATGGCCGGCGCCGCGGCTTTCGGTTGTTTGTCCACACTGCTGATCCGCGAGACCGGTTGCCGCAATATCTGGAAAAAACCATGAAAGGCATCTTGCTGCTCGGCCACGGCGCACGCAATCCGGACTGGGCGGCGACGTTTCATCGCACCCGCGACGCCATCCTGCAGCGCCAGCCCGACATCCCCGTCGCCATGGGTTTTCTCGAACTGATGTCGCCCAGCCTGGAGGAAAGCATCGATGCGTTGGTGGCCCAAGGAGTCCGCCACATCGTCATCGTGCCGATCTTCATGTCTGCCGGACGGCATATCAAGAAAGACCTGCCGTTGCTGGCTGCCGCGGCAATGAACCGGCATGCGGGACTGAGCATCGCGCTGGCGGAGCCGGTCGGCGAAGCGCCGGAGGTAATCAGCGCCATGGCCGCTTACGCATTAGGGCGTGTTCTCGATTAATCGAGAACACGCCATTAGCCTACCAAACAGACTCTCGCTTCCGAACGTCCGACAGCCGAAACCCTCATTGCCGACTGCGGGTGCCGCGACGGGAGATCAGGCCGCCGCCGGCCATCATCAACGCGTTCCCCAAGAACACTGGAGACAAGCCGAACGCCGAACCGACCAAGCCGAACACCAGTGGACCGATCACGCGCACAATATGATTGACGGTAAAACGCAGTCCCAGCGCTTCTCCCGAATGGCCCGCCAGCGACTGGCTGTACATCTGCATCATGGTGATGGGTGGACCGCAGCCAATACCGAGCCCGAGCAGAAAGGCGACCAGGGAAAGCACGACGGCATTGCTGCAAAACGGGATCAGAACGAAACTCGCGGCCGCGATGCAGAACGCATAGGAGAGCACCGCTTCCTCGGGCAGGCGGGCTACCAGGCGCGGAATGGCGGCGCGCACGGCGAATGAGGCCGCAGCGAACATTGCCAGGGCGACGCCGATACTGGAAGCCGACAGGCCGATCTCGTGTCCATAGACCGGCAGATAGAACTGGAACAGGTCTATGCCCAGCTGCACCAGACTGCTGGTGACGAGTATGCGGCGCACGTTTGGATCGGCCAGTATTTCCTTGAAGCCGCCAGCCTGCCCGGAATGGGGCTTGCCCCCAGGGAGGATGCCGCCGCGGAGGACAAGCATCAGGACGGCGATCAGCGACAACAGCGTGAAATTGAGGCAAGCCGAACCGACGCCCATGTGGTCAATGGAAAATCCCGAGATCATGGGACCCAGGAAATTGGCGATAGCCACCACCATGGCCAAGTTGCTGAAGTTGTGCGCGTGCTCCTGCTCCTTGCCCAGGACACCCACCAGATTCTGCACGGCGACGGTGTAAAAGCTGAACGACAGGCCAAGCAGCGCCGCCGCCAGATACAGCGTCGACAATCGCGGCACCAGATACGGGATCAGCATCGCGCAGGCACAGCAGGCAGCGCCGAAGATGAGCGGCCAGCGTGCGCCAAAGCGGTCCGTCAGCCTGCCAGCCAGCCAGGCAAGCAGCATCGGGAAGGCGGAAAAAGTTGCGGCAAGGCTGCCAATCGCAAACGCTTGCGCGCCTAGCTGAAGCGCATACAGCGTGAGGAGTAAGCGGCCACCGAGCAGAGAGGTAAAGTACAGAAACGCCAGCGACAATACGAAATAAATCGGTTTCAATCTTGCCTCAAGGTGGAACCACGGACATTTGGCGATTCATCGCTCAAGAAAAAGATATTCGCGAACCGCTGTCCCGGTGGACGTTTGGATGTCATGCAGCGTGTATTTCTGTGCGGCCAGCATGCGCCGCGCGGCTTTCATGCGTACCTGATCCGCCTCGATCGATGCTGCGTCGCCGCCCAGTTGTGGCCATCATATCGGAAATCTCCCAGACAATCCTGGCGAATTTAGTCAAGCGCTACGTGGATAACGATGCTGGACTATTTGCTGCCACTCTCCGGGCCGCAATAGCGCGCCGGCCACAACTGGCAAAGAAAACCGTTCCTGGCGACATCTCTTTTTGCTTCTTCCTTGGCAACGCGCCGAGCTGCCTCGTCTGCCTCACGTCTTTTCCGGTCTTCCGCCTTGCTTTTTATCCTCTCATCCACCTTGGCAGCGTGTTCTGCAATTTCCCTTTGTCGTTCCTCCCATGCTTTGATGCGTGCCGGCCTCAGTCGCTCATTTTCACTATCCTTCCGCGCCTGCTCCTGGCGTTTCTTGTCTCGTGCCGCCGCCTCGGCCTGGACTTTGGCACGACGCTTCTCCGCATCCATTGCCTCTTGGGCAAGCTTGGTCTCGCGTTGCGCATCCTGCGTCGCCTGTTCCTGACGATTCTTTTGTGTTCGTGCGTTTTCTTCGGCCTCGATGTGCGGCGCATCGGCAGCCCGTTGCGCTTCCTTGGCCTCTCGCTCGCGCCGGCGAAACTCGCGTTCTTCTTCCCGGCCTCTCTTGGCCAGATTATTTGCTTCCTTAAGCAATTCTCGTTTTTTCTGCCCTGCAGATTCCAGGCAGCTGTTGGGCAATATCTTTTTGTAGCATTCACTTTGCTCACTGGCAAACTGCCGCTCCGCCTGAGCCTTCATGGCGCTCGCACGGTCTTGCAGCAGACGGGCCTTTCCCAGCGAATCCAACGAATCCAGCGAAATCGGTTTCTCGGCGGCAATGTCATGGGGCTGTGCGCAGGCCCAGTGAGAAACCACGACACCAAGTGCCAACAACCAAGCAGGTAACATATTTCTCATATTGCGCCACATAGAGAGCACTGGAATTTAACCTTTGCAAGCCATTTGTCCGTGACATATTTCACGGCAAATCGATCCCTGAAACACAGGGGTAAACCGGCAGTATTTACCGCTTTTAGCCCACCGGCAAATGCAAACCCGGGTTTGCCGCCCACCACCATCACCCCTTCTTCCCCGTACATACGGCGTTGCCAGGGCTTTAGCGCCCTGTCCATCGAACCAGGCACACTTGATGCTGTACCACAGGCATGAACGTATCCGGGAATGTACATCATGTCTTTTAAATTTATCGTCACAATCAACGATGTCGAGCAAATGCGCGGCGGCTTGACTCAAGCAACCTTATTCTTGATCAGCCGCTACGGCAACCTTGACGACGGAATCAGCGCCGGTGCCAGGATATTGCCTGAATGGCTTACTCCGCCTAAGCCGGCGAGCCATTCCGCTTCCGCAGCGTTTATGCACAGGCCATTACGAAATCCGGCCAAACTGCCGATCGCGGCACCAATCATTGAAGAACGGCACGGAAGCAAGCCATGTTAGAACATAGCACGGTTGCCCACCTGATCCAGGCTGGATTCCTGGCAAGTTTCTTGGATGGGACGACATCAGGGTTGATCTTTTTCGTGGCGCTCATAGCGACAGCGGCCATTTCGACGTGGCGTGTGGCAAAGAGCAAGGGGCGCTCGGTCTTCTGTTGGGTGACTCTTGCCCTGATGATGCCGTTGATCCCACTGGTGCTAGTCTGGCTGCTGCCTAGTTTGACTACATATGTCAGTCGGCCACCTCAGCGCCGGTATGAAAACCGTCAAATTTAGTAATTACTGGTAGACTCCGGCGCAGAATCTGGATGTGATTATTGCCGTCAATTTGTAGGTCTCCGGTTCGAACCCGGCTCGGGGAACCGGAATTAAAGCGGCCTGCTGCGATTTGGGCCGCTTTTTCATTGACGTTCTTGTACCGTTTTGCCGCATGGCAATTAACCAAATCAAACAAGGAGGATAGGTGTGGGTGCTTTTCCAAACGGACTTGTAATCACTGGCGGAGCCAGTGGGATCGGCGCAGCCTCTGTTCAAGCCGCCCTCGCCAGAGGTTGGCCTGTTGCATTTTGTGACGTGCAACCGAAGGAAACGATCAATCCCTCTCTCCTGACGGAGAAAACCCTCTACGTCCAGGCCGATGTCAGGGACCGCGAACAAATCAGAGGATTCCGCGACACGACGGTCGGATTTTTTCGAGAGAGAAACCTGACCCCGGATCGGCTCGGTGTTGTCGCCTGCGCCGGAATCAGCCGGCGCGAAGACCCAGTTCAGGTCAAGCTGATGCAGGACATCAATGAAGGGGGGACATTCAACCTCCTGTCGGCCTTTGCAAACGACATTCCAGTCGGACACGGGCTTTTTGTCGGTCTCAGTTCGATCGTCGCAGCGGAAGGCATTGCCGTCAAGGGAGACGAAGAATACAAGGCAACCAAGGCCGAGGCCGGAAGAATCGCCACCGATGAGGCACGCAAACTCGGCGTCGAAGGGTTCGCTCTCGCACCGGGCGCCATCGACACGCCGATGACACGGCATGAAGCGATCTTCGGGATGATGATGCTGGGTGCCGCCAGGATCTTTGGTGGAGACTCAAGCCATCCCCTTCATGCCGAGGTGCTCAGGCTCGCCGGGGTGCAGGAGGGTGCGACACCTGCAACGATCCTGAAAGGACTCCTTGGCGCCGGCATCACCCAGACCGCCGACTTTGAGGCTATTGACGGGGCCTTCGCCAAAGATCCGCAGCTCGCCAGGATCGGCGTTGTCCGCTTCACGGGTTTTGTGAGCCCAAAGGGGCCAAACGACGAGCGTCACGTCAGACCGGAGGTCATCGCCCGTGCCGCCGAGATCCTGGCGAAGCTCGACGTCGTCATCGGTCCCGAGGTCGTGGTGCGACTGATGCTCGATCAATTCGAGACCGGTCACGCTCCCCAAGGAGGATTATTAAGAGCCTACAGCGCCAGCGGAAAAAACCCTATCCTTCAGCTGCTGTCGGCATTCAGCGGTTAAGCGCCTATTTCACTCCAGGTTCTGAATCTGCTCCCGCATCTGTTCAATCATGAGTTTCATTTCCAGGCCAATCGCGGTAATTTCGGCAGAGACGGATTTCGACGACAGCGTGTTGGCTTCGCGGTTGAGTTCCTGCATCAGGAAGTCGAGACGTTTGCCGACGGCCCCCCCTTTCTTGAGCACGCGTTCGAGTTCGCTCAAGTGGGTGGCGAGGCGCGAAAGCTCTTCGGCCACGTCAATCCGCGCGGCATATACGCCGATTTCCTGACGAATACGTTCTTCGTCAAGGTTGGCCACCGCTTCCCGCAGCTTGTTCGCCAGCCGCTCCTGATAATCGGCCAGCGCACGCGGCAGAAGAGGTTCCGCCTGACGCACCAGTTCGCGCATGCGAACAACACGTTCCAGGATCATCGCCGCCATTTTCGCGCCTTCGCGCTCACGGGTGGCGATGAACTCATCCAGCGCCTTGGCCGCCAAAGCCAGGCACTCGGTCTGCAGGATGTCCTGGGGCAACGACTGATCCCCGAGCATGCCCGGCCAGCGCAATACCTCCGCCACAGAGAGTCCCGTCGCTTCCGGCATTACGCTGCGCACCTGGTTTTGCAAGCTGGCCAGTTGCCCCAGCAACTCCGCGTTAGCTGCCAGTTCGCGCGCGCTTGCCGTGACCGACGAGGGCATCAGGCCGCCACGGCATTCGAACTTGCCGCGACCGATACGTGAAGCGATCAAGTCGCGCAATGGCATTTCCAGAAAGCGCAATTCCTCACCGATGCGAAAAGTGATGTCGAGATAGCGCGAATTGACGCTTTTCAGTTCGAGGTGAAGGATGGCCAGTCCCAGGTCGCGCTGTACTGCGGCATAGCCAGTCATACTGTAAATCATGAGAAAAAGTCCATAATGACAGCTCCGCTACGGCCAAACGCGGGCTGCGTATGACCGTGAAAGCTTGAAGGATAGTGTAACCTCCGCATCATGCCGCAACAACCCATCAATCAACCGCTGGCGCCGGGGTTTCTTCTCAACGGCTACCGCATCGACAAGCAGCTGTCGCAAGGCGGGTTCTCCCTGGTCTATCTGGCCTATGACACGCAGGAGATGCCGGTGGCCATCAAAGAGTACCTGCCCGCCGGTCTCTCGCAGCGTTCCGGAGAAAGTCCGGTACCTGTGGTCAGCGCAGAGCATCAAGCCGCCTTCAACCAGGGCCTGGCGAGTTTCTTCGCGGAGGGCAAATTGCTCGCTCACCTCGACCATCCCAATGTCGTCAGGGTGCTCAACTTCTTCCGCGCCAACCAGACGGCCTATCTGGTGATGCGCTATGAACGCGGTCGCACGCTCCAGGAGCACATCCAGAAACACCGTGGCGAACTCGGCGAAAGTTTCATCCGCAATGTCTTCGTCTGCCTGTTGAACGGGCTGCGCGAAGTCCATATGCGCAAGCTGCTGCACCTGGATATCAAACCGGCGAACATTTATCTGCGCAGCCACAACCAGCCCGTGCTGTTGGATTTCGGCGCCACCCGGCAAGGCCTGGGCACCAGCGAGTTTGCCCTGAAAGACGTGTATACCCGCGGTTACGCAGCGCCGGAGCAAATGGGTTCGGGCGAGGCGCAAGGTCCCTGGACCGATATCTACGCCGTCGGCGCCTCGCTGTATGCCTGCCTGGCCAAAGGCACACCCTTGTCCGCCGACCTGCGCATGCAAAAAGACGAACTGGAGCCCGCCCTGCAACGCTGGCGCAAGCTTTATTCGCCCCAACTGCTGGAACTGATCGATTGGTGCCTACGGCTGCCCGTCGCTGCGCGCCCGCAAAGCGTGTTCGCATTGCAGAAAGTGCTCAACGGCGAATTGCTCGACCTGGTCGACCCGGCTTGGTTCGAAGCGTCAGCCATGGCCAAACCCGGGAATCCGCGCTGAAGTTTTCGTTGTGCCGGCGCCTGCGCTGCCGATCGGCAGACAATCGTAAGATAATAGCGTCCCGCAAACCCATATCCATCAGGTACCCGCATGAACCAGCCGCCAGTTCGTCCCTCCGGACGCAGACCAGACCAGTTGCGCGCCGTACGCATCACCCGCCAGTTCACCCGCCATGCCGAAGGCAGCGTGCTGGTCGAATTCGGCGATACCCGCGTGCTTTGCACTGCCAGCGTCGAAGAGAACGTACCCGGCTTTCTGCGCGGCAAGGGACGGGGTTGGGTAACGGCCGAATACGGCATGCTGCCACGCGCCACCCATACGCGCTCGGACCGCGAAGCAGCCAAGGGCAAGCAGAGCGGGCGTACCCAGGAGATCCAGCGCCTGATCGGCCGCAGCTTGCGCGCGATCACCGACCTGACGGCGCTGGGCGAACGCCAGATCACCCTCGACTGCGATGTGCTGCAAGCCGACGGCGGCACCCGCACGGCCGCCATCACCGGCGCCTGCGTGGCACTGCACGATGCCATCCGGCATCTGCTGACCAGCGGCAAGCTGGTGCAAAACCCGCTGCGCGATTTTGTCGCCGCGGTATCGGTCGGCATCGTTGGCGGTGTGCCGGTGCTCGATCTCGATTATGCGGAAGACTCCAGTTGCGACACCGACATGAACGTGGTGATGACCGGCAGCGGCGGCATCGTCGAAGTGCAAGGCACGGCGGAAGGCGCGCCGTTCTCGCGCGCCGAACTCGACGCGCTGCTGTCGCTGGCGCAGGGCGGCATCGCCCGCCTGGTCGCCGCGCAACAATCGGCGTTGAAGCCGACATGAAAAAACTGGTGCTCGCCAGCGGCAATCCCGGCAAGCTGCGCGAATTTGCCCAGCTGCTCGCCCCGCTCGATTTCGAGGTGCTGCCGCAGGCGGATTTCGACATCCCCGAAGCCGAAGAACCGCATCACACCTTCGTCGAAAATGCGCTCGAGAAGGCACGCCATGCCTCGCGCCTGTCGGGCTTGCCGGCACTGGCCGACGATTCCGGGCTGTGCGTCGAGGCCCTCGGCGGTGCGCCGGGTGTGCAATCGGCGCGCTACAGCGGTGAGCCGAAATCGGATCAACGCAATAACCAGAAGCTGCTGGCGGAACTGGCCAACCAGCAGAACCGTCGCGCCCACTATGCCTGCGTGCTGGTGCTGGTGCGTCATGCCGACGATCCGCAACCCGTCATCGCGGAAGGCGAGTGGCACGGCGAAATCATTCCCGCGCCGCGCGGCGCGGGCGGCTTCGGCTACGATCCGCTGTTCCTGGTGCCCGGACTCGGCCGCACGGCGGCCGAACTCGAGCCGGCGCAGAAGAACGTCCTCAGCCACCGCGGCAAGGCGCTGCAGCTCTTGATCGAGAGACTGCGCCGCGGTGTCTGAGAAACGCACCATCCCGATCGCCCGGATGCCCGATGCCCGCACAAGCGCCGGCGCAGCACCGTTATTGACCAACTTGCCGCCGCTGGCGCTCTACCTCCATTACCCCTGGTGCGTGCGCAAGTGTCCCTACTGCGATTTCAATTCGCATGAAGCCAAGGGCGGGGTCGGCAACATCCCCGAGGGCGACTATCTCGCCGCGCTGATCCAAGACCTCGAAGCGGCGCTGCCGCAGATCTGGGGCCGCCGTATCGTCAGCATATTCTTCGGTGGCGGCACGCCCAGCCTGCTCTCGGCCAATGGACTGGACAAGCTGCTGGCAGACATCCGCGCGCGCTTGCCGCTGCTGCCGGATGCGGAAATCACCATCGAAGCCAACCCCGGCACCGTCGAAGCCGCCAAGTTCGCCGCCTATCATGACATAGGCATCAACCGGATTTCACTCGGCGTCCAGAGCTTCGACGATCGCCATCTCACCGCGCTGGGCCGCATTCATTCGGCATTGGAGGCGCGTCGCTCGATCGATCTGGCCCAGAGGCATTTCGACCGGGTTAACCTCGACCTGATCTACGCCCTGCCGCAACAGACCCTGGCGGAAGCGCAGCACGACATCGCGACGGCCACCGCCCACGGCGTCACCCATCTATCCGCTTACCACCTGACGCTGGAACCGAATACGCCCTTCCACCATTCGCCGCCGCCGCTGCCCGACGACGAGCTCGCCGCGGACATGCAGGAGATGGTTGAAGCCAAGCTCACCGGCGCCGGCTATCAGCACTATGAAACGTCGGCCTTCGCCCTGCCCGGACAGCGCTGCCTGCACAACCTCAACTACTGGCATTTCGGCGACTATCTCGGCATCGGCGCCGGCGCCCACAGCAAGATTTCGTCCCCGGCTGTCATCGTCCGCGAAGCTCGCCGCAGGCATCCGCACGACTATCTGGCCGCTGCCGCCCGAGGTGATTTCGTACAGGAACAAAATGCGACCGACAAGGACCAGCTGCCGATCGAGTTCATGATG